>NZ_BAABSV010000003.1:0-612847 GCF_040369775.1 Brucella sp. NBRC 12953 | reverse complement strand
CCGGTTACCCGAACCATCAGCAGACAATGCCGCCCACGTTTCTCTTTCTTCTGTATAAAATTGTCAAAGAACAGACAGTCTCAAAACCGTCGAAAACTCACCCGCTTAACTCCGCGACCCAATCTCAGTCATCAGAACCTTTCGGCCCAAACTCTCAATCTCGTCTCGCTCCGTCGCTGCGGTGCCGGGTATCTAATCCACAGTGCAAACCGTGTCAACCCATTTTTTTCAAGAAATTCACAGCCTTATCAACCGTTCCTTCCTCAATACATCAACAAAGCTTTCACCTCGCCAACGCCGCCAAACCAAACAATCAAAACCGAAATCTTAATCGCTTAACTCAACTCCAAGGACGAACCATTCTGTCGCTTGCGACGATCGCCGCCCTCGGTGAGCGCCATATAGACCCCACTCAACAAATCTGTCAACGTTCATTCATAAAAAAATACAAAGTTTCTTTCCACAGGGGATATGGTGGCTTTTAACTGAATTTCAACCGTCGCGGCGGGCTGATTCCCATTTTTACGACAATGAAATGACAAGCCAATGCATTACTACTTCGGAATCGACGGCGGCGGCAGCGGATGCCGTTTAGTGCTGGCCGATGGAAACGGAGCCATTCTCGGCACGGGAATGTCCGGTCCTGCTAATATAGGAGCGGATACGGCAAATGCCATCCTGCATATAAAGGAAGCAGCCGAGCAGGCGCGTCTTCAGGCCGACTTGCCTCCTTCTATATATATAACGAGCGTTGCCGTACTTGGCCTTGCCGGTGCGAACTCACTTACCGACCATGCCGCCGCTCATAAGCAACTGCCGTTCGGCAGAAGCAGGATCGTTTCTGATACGGTAACAGCGCTGCAGGGCGCACTTGGAAATGGCGACGGTGCCATTGCGATTCTCGGAACCGGCTCGGCATTTGTAAAAAGAACCGGCGACACGGTCGATGTTATTGGCGGGCGCGGCTTTATGCTCAGCGATCATGCAGGCGGAGCCCGTCTTGGCCGTGATCTTCTGGAGCAGACATTGCTGGTTTCAGATGGGATCAACGACGGAACGGAATTGACCAGAAAAACTCTCGGCAAGTTTGGTGACGAAGCAAAGCGGATCACGCAGTTCTCCCGCACGGCAACTGCCGCTGATTATGCAGCCTTCGCCCCCATGGTGTTTGAGTTTGCAGCAAAGGGCGACCCTCTTGGCATGAAACTTGTTTCAGATGCCTGCATCATGATCGAGCGGAACCTGCGCGCCTTAGATATCAAAGCACTGGGGCGTTTCAGTATAACCGGCGGTTTGGCGGCATCTTATGCTGCGCTCGATTTGCTACCCTATAAAGAGTTTTACACCCCGGCAAAGGGCGACAGTTTGCAAGGCGCTCTGGCTCTGGCCTTACAAAACTACAGAGATCAAGCGACTGCGACGCGAAAGTAACTTGCCGCAGGGTGCTTTCCTCCCTAATTCTTTTGGGAATACGCATTGGGATTGGATCGTCCGAAGGACATTGCAGCAGGGATGCTATGCTAACCAAAAAAGGCAAATACGGCCTGAAAGCCATGGTGCATCTTGCCGGTGTGTCTAATGGGCAGCTAGTTTCCGCAAGTGAGATTGCCGAAAGGCATCACATCCCGCGCAAGTTTCTCGATAATATCTTCATCGAACTGCGCAATGCGGGCTTTGTGCTGAGTCGCAAAGGCAAGGGCGGCGGCTTTTGTCTGGCACGTCCCGCCAGTGAAATTCACATTGGCAATATTATCCGGGCATTGGACGGTGCGCTCGCCCCCATCGCCTGCGCCAGCAAGACCGACTACCAGCCTTGCGATGACTGCGACGAGACCGAATGTGAAGTGCGGCACATGATGCTCGACGTGCGGGAAGCAATCGCCAATGTGCTCGACCATCGCACGCTTGCCGACAGCAGGGCTTCCGAAATCGCCGCGCTGTCGGCTGAGTAGTTTTTTACGCTGCGACCGACCAGCTCGGAAACGGATCACTCAGGCGTAGCCAGCTTTCCGGTTTGAACACTTCTTCCGGCACCAGACAGTCATCAAGCTCGGCGGTAATTGCGGCCCTGTTCATTGGATCGACGCCGATAAAGACGATCTCCTGCCGACGGTCACCCCATTCTGCATCGAGATAGGGTTGCATTGCGCGATGCCATTCCGGTTCAGCCGGCCAATAGCTGCGCGGAACTGCAGACCACCAGCGACCGCGTTTGTTGGTACGGACCAGCGCACCGGCCTGACTGAGTTCTCCTACATAATCAGGCCTTGTCGCCAGCCAGAAAAAACCCTTGGCGCGGACAACACCCGGCCAGCTCTTATCGATAAAGGCCTGGAAGCGGGCTGGATCGAAGGGACGACGAGCACGATAGACGAAAGAGTGCACGCCATATTCTTCTGTTTCAGGCACATGATCGTTGAAGCCGTGAAGCTCCTTATACCAAAGAGGATGCTCATGGGCGCGATTGAAATCGAAACGTCTTGTATTGAGGATCGCATCAAGCCCGACCTGACCGAAGTCCACTTCTTCAATTTGGGCATCGGGATTGAGCGACCGGATCACCTTGCGCGCAAGGTCTCGCTCCTCCGCGCTCGCTGTCGAAATCTTGTTGAGTATCACGATATCTGCAAACTCGATCTGTTCGACCAGCAGGTCGACCAGCGTGCGCTCATCCTCATCGCCCAGCGATTCACCGCGGTCGCGCAGAAAATCATTTGAAGAATAGTCTTTCAGCAGGTTGGCTGCATCAACTACCGTGACCATCGTGTCGAGGCGCGCCAGATCGGACAGGCTTTCGCCCTTTTCATCTCGAAACTCAAAGGTTGCTGCCACCGGCAGAGGCTCCGATATGCCCGTCGATTCGATCAGCAGATAATCGAAACGATCTTGAGCCGCGAGCTGGGCTACTTCTTTCAAAAGATCATCCCGCAAAGTGCAGCAGATGCAGCCATTGGTCATTTCAACGAGCTGTTCCTCGGTTCGGGATAGGTCGGCCCCACCCTCGCGCACAAGGGCCGCATCGATATTGATTTCACTCATGTCATTGACGATCACCGCAACACGGCGGTTCTCGCGATTGTTGAGAACATGATTGAGAAGGGTGGTCTTGCCTGCACCGAGAAAGCCGGAGAGTACAGTGACGGGAAGCCTTTTCATGGCAACTCCTTTGCTGGCGGTTGTGAGATACGCTGCAGTAGCAGCGTTGCTGGCTATTTATGTTATATCATTACATTCGTTTGGCTAAAAAGAGGCGGCAAAGCCACCTTTTGAGAGATCCTATAAGAAAAATACTCGACGGATGATCCCGCGTGAGCAGGAATTTGTGTCGCGGCAATACATTGCAGAATCCCGACCTGTTCTTGAATGCCCGGCTTTACAAAGCATTCATCGCCTATCGAAGATGCCGGACCGCCCATACAGACAGCCCGGCACCACAACAGGTCGCTTCTGGGTGGGGCAGCCTAGTGGTCTAATTCCGACATTTGTAAGCGCCAAATACCGATGTTGAGCAAATGTCGGAATTTAAAGACCACTAGCAACATTGTAACCTCGTGGATTTTTAGAATTTGACGTTTGAAACAGCATCAGTGTCGGCGGGCTATCAAACGTCAAATTCAATCCACGAGAACAAGGGTGCGACCAGTGCTACTTCGACAAACAATTCTTGAGGGAATCGGCCAGATTGCGAATGAGCTGCGGATAGAGATCCGGGCCGTCCTTCAATTCCGCGCCAAGCGGATCAAGCGTGCCGGTTTTGGCATCCGTTCCATCGATAACCGTATTGACCAGCTTTGGCTCAAACTGCGGCTCGGAGAACACGCAAACAGCGCCCAGTGATTTGATCTTTTCGTGAATATCCTTGATGCGTCCAGCACCCGGCGCCTTTTCAGGGCTCACTGTGATCGAGCCTGCAGCCTTCACGCCAAAGCGATTCTCGAAATACTGATATGCGTCATGGAAGACAATGAACGGCTTGTCTTTTATCGGCTGGAGTTCGCTGTTGATATCTTTGGTCAGCGCATCGAGCTTGTCAGCATAGTCAGCAGCATTCTTTTCATATTGCGCGGCATGTTCAGGATCGTTTTCGCTCAGAACCTTGGCGATATCACCGACAAGAACCTTGCCGTTCTGTGGATCAAGCCAGAAGTGAAGATCAAACTCGCCATGATGGTGGTGCTCATCGGCTTTTTCTGATGCTTCATCGGCGTGATTATGGTCGTCATGCTTCTTTTCATGCGCATGGTCATGAGCTTCGTGCTTGTGGCCCTCATGCTCATTATTATGCGCGTGCTCTCCTTCCTCGCCGCCATGATCGTGCGCCTCAAACGGGCCACCTTCGCGGAATTTGAGTTTCGTCAGCCCTTCGGCTTCGCCAAGTGCAACAACCTTGGCACCCTCGCCCAATGTGTCGAAAGGTTTGTCGAGGAAGGTTTCCATCGAAGGTCCGGCCCAGAAAATCACCTTGGCATGTTCAATGGCTTCGGCATCCGATGGCTTCAGACTATAGGAATGCTCAGAGCCTGCGCCCTGAACAATGAGCTTCGGCTCACCCACACCCTGCATAACTGCTGCGACAAGCGAATGCAGCGGCTTGATGGAAACAACGACGCCTTCGCGCTCGGCGGCTGATGCCGCTGTGCCGAAAACCGCCATAAATGCAGATGCCATAAGCAGGGAGCGGAGATGTTTCATGGGTCTCTCTTGAAGAATTCGCCGAGGGGAACAACATAGATGAGTGATATGTTATTTTATTACGTCATTTGCGTTATGCTATAACGTCTGCAATAAGGAGATACAACCTCTTTTTGGAGAAATGTGCACAGCCGAGAGACGGCCAAGGCAAACAGACCCGAATCGGCATACTCTCCCTAATTCTTGAGACAAGAATTTTAGAACGCACGATTCATTTTACCAAAAGCATCGTTAAAGGCAGCGAAAGCTCAAATTAGAATGGCCCATAAGACCGCCCTCCCCGCGCATTCAGAGCGGGAACCATTGATCGAGCTGAAAGGCGCCGGCGTTTATCGCGACGGGCGATGGCTTGTGCGCAATGTTGATCTTACCGTCCATCGCGGCGAGATCGTTACGCTGATTGGACCGAACGGCGCGGGAAAAAGCACCACTGCCAAAATGGCTCTGCGCGTTTTGAAACCCGATGAGGGCGCGATCACCCATAAAAGCGGCCTTCGCATCGGCTATGTGCCGCAGAAGATCAATATTGATCGTACCATGCCGCTCTCGGTAGAGCGTTTAATGACACTGACTGGCCCCCTCGGCAAAAGTGAAATTGCGGATGCCCTTCAGGCGGTCGGCATTTCGCATCTCCTTAAAGCCGAGATTGCCAATCTTTCCGGTGGCGAGTTTCAGCGCGCCCTCATGGCGCGCGCTTTAGCACGCAAACCCGACATTATGGTATTGGATGAGCCGGTACAGGGCGTCGATTTTTCCGGTGAAGCCGCACTTTACGAGCTGATTGCAAAACTGCGCGATGATACCGGTTGCGGTGTCCTGCTGATTTCACACGATCTGCATCTGGTGATGGCAGCAACAGATCGCGTAATCTGCCTGAACGGTCATGTCTGCTGCAGTGGAACACCGCGCGATGTGACCTCAAGCCCCGAATATACGCGACTTTTCGGCAGCCGAGCGGTCGCTCCGCTTGCTGTCTATGAACATCACCACGATCATACCCACCTGCCCGATGGCCGCGTACTTCATGCCGATGGTTCTGTAACCGATCATTGTCATGCCGATGACGGCCATCATCACGATCATCATGAACATGATCACGGTGGGAACGGGCACGAAGGCCACAACAATCACGGGCATCACGGGGAGAAGCCACATGCTTGATGACTTTTTCACCCGCGCCCTTATTGCCGGTGTCGGTCTGGCGCTGACCACGGGTCCGCTTGGCTGTTTCATTGTGTGGCGCCGCATGGCCTATTTTGGCGACACGATGGCCCATTCAGCACTGCTGGGTGTAGCACTTGCTCTTATCTTCGACATCAATTTGATGATCGGGGTTTTTGCCGTTTCCGTCATGATTTCGGCAATTCTTCTGCTTTTGCAGCGACGCCATACGTTATCGGCAGATTCCCTGCTCGGCATTCTGTCCCATGCGACCTTGTCGCTTGGTCTGGTGATCGTGGCTTTCATGACCTGGGTGCGTATCGATCTGCTCTCGTTCCTTTTCGGCGATTTGCTTGCAGTTTCGCGGATCGACATTGCCTTCATCTATGGCGGCGGCATTCTCGTTCTGGGTGTCATTGCATGGCTCTGGCGCCCTTTGCTGGCCGCAACCGTCAGCGAGGACATTGCGCGTGCAGAAGGAATGAACCCTGCCGTCTCGCGGATCGTCTTCATGCTGCTTCTGGCGATTGTGATTGCCATTGCGATGAAGATTGTCGGCATTCTGCTGATTACATCGCTTCTGATCATTCCCGCAGCGACCGCACGGCGCTTTTCCTCCACACCGGAGAGAATGGCCATTCTCGCATCTGTGATTGGTGCGCTCGGCGTCATTGGCGGGCTATATGGCTCTGTCCAGTTCGACACGCCATCCGGCCCATCAATCGTGGTTGCCGCACTTGCTATTTTCATTTTCAGCCTCTTGCCCCTACATAAAGGGGAGGCATCACTGAAACGGACCGCTGGCCAATGAGCAATCATCACCACCATCATAACCATGCATCGCATGATCTGACCCGCAATCAGACGCTCGTTTTCAACGTGCTGTCCAAGGCGGATGGTCCTCTCAGCGCCTATACAATCCTCGACCAGCTCCGTGACGACGGTTTCCGTGCGCCGCTGCAGGTCTATCGGGCGCTCGAAAAGCTGCTCGAATTTGGCATGGTGCATCGCCTTGAAAGCCTCAACGCTTTTGTTGCCTGTGCTCATCCGCAATGCCACCAGCACGGATTGATTGCTTTTGCGATTTGCGAGCAATGCGGTCAGGTGACAGAGTTTTCAGATCCGGCCATCGAAAATCTCGTTAGCGCCTGGAGCCTCCAAAGCGGGTTCAAGTCACGCAAAACCACGCTGGAACTGCGTGGTCGCTGTGAAAAATGCGGTGAGCATTGAACTTAGGTAACGCTTACTAAAGCGATGCCTGCTATATTTTCCCTTCGAGGGGAACAGCAGGCAGAAATTTATGGTACGCAACAAGCCGTCTCAGGAGCGACGTAAGGAGGAGCGACAGCGTACGCGGCTGCGATCAGGCAAGGTTATCGATCTTGATGGTCGGTTCATTATCGAATGCCAGTTCAGCGATATTGCTCCACACGGCGCACGGTTGAGAATCACCGAAGTTCCCAGTCTTCCCGAACGCTTCTGGCTATTTGACGATCATTATGCGCGCGCACTTCTGGCGCAGATTGTCTGGCGTGAAAAACGTGAAGTCGGCGTCCAGTTTACTGTAGACCCTTCCCTGCCCCCGTTGGATGACGAACGCCTAAGCCAGCTGGCAGGAAAGTACTATTCTCTCTAACTCTTTATTTTTATTGCATTATCCAACGCATCGCAGCAGGAAAAGAAATCGGTCCAGCGAACTGATTTCCCTGCGGAGGCGCTCCGCACTTTTGCAGGAAATGCTGTGAGTTAGTGTTCGGCCGACGCCTGCTTGCCCGCTGTATCCGGTGATACAGCACCGCCACGCATATTCATGGCACGGATTTCTTCAGCGGAAATATAATTGAACTGCTCGACGAGCAGGTCCTTGATGACCGGCTCTGGAAAACGTGCATTCAAATCGGTGATCACCGATGCGCGAACATCCTCGAACTTTACTTTCTCGACTTCTTTCGTATCCGAATAGCTGCCGTAGAACTTACGGAAAATCTCGTCACTGATGAAATATTCGAGCGGAACCGTGATCTTTTTCCGGATATTCGAATCGATCGTATAAACCAGCTGCGTCACGACATAGCCCGCAACGCTACCATTGGAGATGATCGGAACGCTCATCACATCCGTTTTGACGTAATCGAGCCCGCCGAATCCTCCTGCCTCCGCTTTCACCTCACCAGATGAGCCATCATTCTGGCGAACGGCGAAAAACAGCGAGCCCAAAGCGACTGCACAGATCCAGAGACCGATTACGATTGTGCGGATCATCTTGCGTGACCGAGCCTCGCGCTCTGCATGCTGTAAGTGCCGTCGGCATCCTGCGTTTCAAGCGCACCGCGAATAAGATCGGCCAGCTCGCCAACAGCGCGCAGATGCAACTGCAGCGCTTCGCAATTCTTCTCAAGCTTCTGCTTGAGGCTGTCGAGCAATGGCTGTAATCCCTTCATCGTCGCTGGTTCAGCAAGGCTTGCAGCCTTTTTGATTGCCTTGTTGAAGTCGTACAGGCCACGGCTCTTGCGTGAATTAATCTCAGCAAGATCCGGATGACCGCCTTCAAGCAGAAGACGAGTTTCAGTATCAATGACGTCCTCAAGACGCTGAATTGCACGCACGACCGGCGATAGTACAGGCTGCTGTTCCAGTTCCTGAACCGGGTCTGCCTCCAGTGCTGCTTCCGCCACTTGCGGCAGCAGGCTGATTTCGGAGCTTGTGTCAGTCATTTTCGGGTTCCTCAATTATATAGCATTTCCAGCAAAAGTACGAAGCGGCTTTGCGTCGGATAATGCGTAAAAACAAACAGTTACAGCGGTTCCAACGATCCATTCTTGACTGGAGCCGCTGTAGGTATCAGCAGGTCGCGGTTTTATTCGCCAGTCCGGCTCTGGAAGGGTTTGCTGTCCTGACCGCCCGATTCTGTGCTTGATGTTCAGCATCAGCTACGAGCGCGATCTCCACTTTCATTGTTTCCCAATTGTTTCTGAATGAGCTGCCGTTCAAATCCGTGAACGATATCTTTTGAAACTGCGTCTGTGTTCATTCCCTGTCCCAGATCGTCGATCACGCCTCCTAAGGCCAAGGTTGACGAGTTTTCCGCGCGCACCTTTTGCGCTGCCTGCGCTTCAAGCATTTTGGCGATACCAACTCCGCCGGTATCAGCCATCTTGTTCGCCATCGCTTCGGCCATCATCGATTTCCAATATTCGCCTGCGATGCCCTTGCCGAAGGTAGCTGTCGTATCGCTGGTAAACATCGACTGAACGAAAGATTGCAGCATGAAAGCTTCAAACTTCCGATAAGCCGGATTGACCGTGTTCGCCCCTTGCGGATTGAACCGAACGCCTGAAGCCAGGCTTTCAGAAAAACTGACGAAGTTTGATCCCGTATCCGTATCAGCGCCCACCGGACCAGTGCTTGCCGATATGGATTTCAGACGCTCTGCCGCAAGGCGATACGCCTGCGGATCAGCCGCACGCGCCACGTCCATAACCAGATCTGACGGCGGATTAATCGCCATACAACTTGTCCTTCTTCATCTCTTGATTGCACATTAATCTGTCAAACTTGACTGAAGCTTGCGGTACGAATCAGTTTCAATTTTATGACAAAGCCTTGGTCAACGCGGCCGGTGCAAACTCACCAGATTT
This sequence comes from Brucella sp. NBRC 12953, assembly GCF_040369775.1. Lineage (NCBI taxonomy): Bacteria > Pseudomonadati > Pseudomonadota > Alphaproteobacteria > Hyphomicrobiales > Brucellaceae > Brucella > Brucella sp. NBRC 12953. The sequence continues at coordinate 603,356 of NZ_BAABSV010000003.1, read as the reverse complement.
ATTGCAATTAACTGATTTTATTTACTATTTTTCGATTGTGATCGCGACTTATAGCCCTACGAGGCGGTGGTTTTCCGGCTAACAAACTCTTCAATCAGGCTTGCAAGCTCTCGTCTTTCGGCATCATTGCGAACAGTTTCGAGCCGATCTTCCAAAAGTTCTACCCGACGTTGTTCTTTCAAAAGGCCGCTGCGTTCTGATTCGAGCTGCTGCTCAATCTGTTCAGTTGCGAGCGCATTCGCCCCCAGGCGTTTGATGAGCAGAGATGGATCGACAGTAAAGGCATCGCCGTCATAACGGCGATCCTGCATGGCGATCAGCGCGTCACGTTCTTCATCCAGAACAGTCTTGCGGTTGCTGGTTGCAGCCAGCGAGGCTTCCAGCCGTGCAGCGCCGAGCTTCTGCAAGGTGATGAGCTTTTTCAGATTACGGGCATTGATTTGAGCCATGCAATCCTCAGAACAAATCGCGCAACTGCGTCGCAGCTTCGCTGGTGAAAAAACGCAGCAATTCGGGCAGGATGAAGTAAACAACCAGAAGACCGCCGCCCAGCACGAAGGGCATCGATACAAAGTAGATCGGGATCGTCGGCGTCAACTTATTGATAAGACCGATGGCGAAATTGACCAGAATCGCAAACACGATAAAGGGTGCTGCGATGCGTAACGTCGCCAGAAATGCTGCAGAAAGTGCATCGCTGATGTCGATCATCGCAGCATCAGGCCTGAAATGCCCCTCAACAGGGATAGCCGTATAGGAGCTCAGCAGCGCTCGTAGAATTTCAAGATGCATATCCGTGACGAAAAACAGGAATAGCGCACTGAAAGTAACAATGGTCGCAAGCGTTGCCTGTGGTTCTGCTTCTGTAATCGCGTCTGCCGGGGTACCCGAATAGCCAACAGCCATTGCCATCATGTTGGCCATGAACTGCAATGCCCAGAAATAGATATGCGACAGAATTCCGATCACCCCTCCGATGAACATTTCGCTGAGCATCAGGCGAAACATCGCCAGCGGATGGCTGCCATCTAAGCTTGGAGCAATATTCTGGATCACCAAAGGCAAGACCGCAAAAGAACAGGCCAGCGCGATAAACAATCGTACCTGCAAGGGAATGCGTCCGCTTGAAATGCCGGGCATCAGCATCAAACATGCGCCAACGCGGCAGAATGCAAGCATGGCCGCGAAGACAAGTTCATTGATCGGCAGTTGCGTGATGGGCAACGGGTTCACTCCCCCGTCAGGAAATCGCGCCGAGCGATTTCACTTCGACACCACGCGCAATCTCCACATGCGACAGCACGGGAAGCGTTGCAAACAGCCGCTCGATAATCATGCGAATGTAAGGGCGCGCTTCCGGCGAAGAAACGAGGACAAAACGCTCGCCGCTATCGAAATGTTTGCGGATCGCTGTGGTTGCTTCTGTGCCGAACTGCTCAAGCTGGCGCGGGTCGATATCAAATTCGACGATTTCGCCCTTATTGTCGCGCTTGAGGCTCTGGTGGAACACGAGGTCCCAACGATTGCCAAGACGAAGCACGTTAAGAACACCATTGTCTGAAAGATCGCCGCATATCTGCTGCGCCATCCGCATCCGAACATGCTCGACGATCATCTCAGGTCGGCGGACCAGAGGCGCAATTTCGGCGATGGATTCGAGAATAAGATGCAGATTACGGATCGAGACGCGCTCCGCAAGCAGCAGCTTCAAGACTGCCTGCAGCCCCGAATAGGAAATATTGGCCGGGCAAATATCTTCCAGAAGCTTGCGATATTCCGGACCAAGGCGGTCCAGCAGAATACGCATATCCTTGTAGGAGAGAAGCTGCGCCAGATTGTTGCGCACGATTTCGCTAAGATGGGTGAGCAGAACCGACAAGTTGTCGACAGTCATATAGCCGTCGCGGCGAAGATCTGAAGCAAAAGTCTCCGGCACGGAATAAGCACGCATACCGAAAGCTGGTTCCCGTACTTCTTCACCCGGAATGGATGGCAATGGACGCTCGCCCAGCACCACGAGAATTTCACCAACCCGCAATTCATGGCTCGCAACCGCGGTACCGTGAATTTTGATGCGATAGCTCTTTGGCGGCAGCGAAATATCGTCAGTAACTTTGATCTCTGGAATGACGAAACCATATTCCTGAGCAAACTTCTTGCGCATCTTGGCGACGCGGTGCGCCAGCTCCTGCTGCGAAGCGATGAGACGTGCGGAAAGCTGCTTGCCCAGGCAAAGTTCGATCTGCGTGGTTTCCAGCGAAGCCTTGACCGAGTTGCGTTCCTGCTCTTCTGCATCACGCTGCTTCGACTGTGCTTCTGCCTCTTCCGCCTCGCGCTGACGCGCCTGACGGCGTGGCACGGCAATACCGACAAATGCCATTGCACCACCAAGCAGGAAGAACGGGAAAGCCGGAAGGCCGGGCATGATACCCAGAACAAACAGAAGGAAGGCAGCAATCAAAAGCGCCTTGGGGTAAGCGCCGAGCTGACCAAAGATCGCCTGATCAGCGGAACCGCGGGTCCCGCCTTTGGACACCAGAAGACCCGCTGCGAGCGAAACGATCAGCGCAGGAATCTGCGTAACCAGACCGTCACCAACCGAGAGCTTGGTGAAGACGTCTGCAGCTTCCGAAATATCCATACCATGGCGGGTAACGCCAATGATAATCCCGCCGAAAATATTGACGGCGGTAATGATCAAACCGGCAATCGCATCACCGCGCACGAACTTGGACGCGCCGTCCATCGAACCGAAGAACGAGCTTTCCTCTTCCAGTTCACGACGGCGATGCTGTGCCTGCTTTTCGTCGATCAGACCCGACGAAAGATCGGCGTCAATCGCCATCTGTTTACCGGGAATAGCATCGAGCGTGAAGCGGGCACCCACTTCCGCGATACGCGTCGCACCCTTGGTGATGACGAGGAAGTTGACGATGATGAGGATTGTGAAAACCACAAGACCGATGACAAAATCACCGCCCATCACAAACTGCGAAAAGCCATGAATAACATGGCCTGCAGCTAAATAGCCCTCATTACCATGGGTCAGGATCACGCGCGTCGTCGCAATATTGAGCGACAGACGCATCATGGTCGCAATCAGCAGCACCGTCGGGAAGGCCGAGAAATCAAGCGGACGTTGAATCCAGAGCGAAACCATGAGGATAAGGACGGAGAACGCAATTGAGAAAGCGAGGCCGATATCCAGAACAACCGCAGGAACAGGCAGGAAAAGCACTGTCAGAATAATGACGATACCGGCAGCAAGACCCATGTCGCTACCGGTCAGAATTCCACGTTTTGTCAATGGCTTAGCTGCTGCCTGTTGCACGTCCGTCTCCTGTTGTCAGACGGAACATAAACGACGAAGCTTGCGCGAGGGCTGCGTTAGAGCAAAAGTCTTATCGGAGTGAAACGAAGATCGATAAGATTATGCTTCAAATAAAAAGGCTTACGGCGCCGATCTGATCCAATCAGATCGAAACGCGCTCTAGAAACCCTTTTCGATGCGCGAATAAGCAAGCAGCGTGAAAGAGTTGATCTGCGCGCCAACAAATGGTGCAGTAAAGGCAAGCACCACGAAAATAACGATGATCTTCGGCACGAAAGTCAGCGTCATTTCCTGAATCTGGGTCAAAGCCTGAAAAAGCGCGATGCCGATACCTGCAAGCATCGCCGCAAGTACGGCTGGTCCGCTCGCCATAAGCACGGTCCAGATCGCCGAATTGACGATATCGAGCGCATCAGCTTCGTTCACAGGTAAGGTCCTCAGCGCACAGCGCTTTTGCGCGGTTTCGGTTCAGATGAACTATCGAAACTGCGTCTCAATCCAGATTTTAGCACATGCCATTGTCTCCAAACCCGCACCCGGCTTTGGAGACATCGTTTAACTGATCTTGACGCCCTGGCCGATCAGCATCGTCTTGCCGTCTTCGAGTTCAGCAAGCATCCCCGACGACTGGATCGTGACAGACTTGACCACACCCGTAACCGTGCCGTCAGCACTGGTCAGCGTGCGGCCAATCCAGCCTTCAGCCTGCGAAAGCGAGGAATTGGCGATCAGCGTTTCGAGCTTGCTGTTCATCTGCACCGCCTGTTCGACATTGGAGAATGTCGCAAGCTGCGAGACATATTGCGTCGCATCCATCGGCTGTGTGGGGTCCTGGTTCTGCATCTGAGTGACGAGAAGCTTCAAAAAGGAATTGTAATCCACACTCGCCTTTGCGGCAGCAGAACTGCTGCTTGATGACGAATTTGCCGTGTTGTTGGCGCCGACTGTCGATGTTGTCGTCATAGACTTGCCCCTTAGAGCGCTGTTTGTCCCAAAGGACGCTCTAGTGCATTTCCTGTTGAAACTGAATCATAGGAAATACTCTATCTGTTTGTTTTTACGCGGATCTGGTTCCAAAAACCGAGTTAGATTCTTGGGCCGATCCCATAGGCTTTTCTGTTTGTATGGCAGACACCGACAGGTCTTTTTCACCCATCAGCTCTGCCTCACGCTTATATTGCGTGCGAATTGTTTTCAGTGCATCGAAGACGCGCCCGTTATGCACCAGCTCATCAACGAGCTTGAGCGCATTGAGGATCTCCGCATCCTTGAACGTCGCAAACATGCCCTTCAGCATCTGGGCAAACGTGTTTCGCGCCTGTTCCCTCAGAGCCGGCTCAATCAGGATCATCTGCGCCGCAAAATAGAGCTGACGCAGCGGGGATGTCGTCTCTTCCGGCTGCAAAACATGGTTTTCCAGAAGGAATGTCGCGTCGTTCAAAAGCTCCAGCGAAACCTTGCGGTCAGCTTTCAAAACCGCGCCGTTGATATAAATCTTTTCGCCTGCACGCAGCGAAAGACGGATCGCTGATTTGCCGTTCGTCGTCATGTCACAGACCGTCACGGATAGATTGAGTAATCTCGATCAGCGTGTCGTAATCGGTGCTTTCACCCTGTCGAATTTGCTCGATCTCTTTGAGAATGAAGATTCCAACCGAAATGATTGCGGCTTTCAGTTCTTTTGGAAGCACATTCTCTTCTGAACCCAGATCTTCAATGATTGTGGTCCACAGCTTGGTTGTGAAGTAGGAAGCATCGATGCCTTCGCGCGATCCGGCACCATGGGCTTTCGCGGCGGCGAGCATTTCAATCGAGCGATCAAAAAGCATCCGCTCGCGTTCCTTGGCGCTCGCCATATCATCATTCATGACGTCTTCGTAGCGCAGCTGATACATGTAGTCTCCGTTTTCCGGCACCACCCATACGAACCGCATCATGCTGCCCGATTTGTGATGTTCTTCTTCGGGGCGGGCGAGCGCCCCACAGTATTTGAGCATTTCCAGCAAAAGTGCGCTGCGGCTTTGCGTCGGATAATGCGTAGAACAAACAGTTGCTGCGGTTCCAACGATTCATTCTTAACTGGAACCGCTTTAGAGGCACAACGCGTCGATCCAATAGTTGAAAGCGACCTTTATGCATCCAAGAGAGCGCATGGCGCTCAAATGGTTTTATTTCAAATAGTTGAGCAAGCTCAGATTCTGCAGCTGAACAGTCAGCGCATAAGAAGTCTCGATCTGCGACATCAGCGCATTGACGCGTGTTGCAGCCTCATAAGGATCGACCGATTCAAGATCCAGAACCGATTCATTGAGGATCTTCTGCTGTGCCCCAATCCGTGTTGTCGCGGCATTGGTGCGCTGCTGAGCCAGACCCAGCGTCGTCTGTTCAGACGTCGTCTCGGTAATTGCCTGCGTTGTGGTCTGCATTGCCTGATTTGTCAGCGCCTGAAACGCTGAATTACTCAGACCGATCGTTGCGAACTCGGACACCATCACTGCAGACATGATGGTCTTGCGGAAACCATCAGCATTTGCCGAAATGGAGGTCGAAGCCGTTTCAGTTGGCGAAATACGGCTCTTGATCACAGTATCGGAAGCATTCGACCAATTGGCATCCCAGTTGGCATCGTTGAACTGCTCGGCAAAATCACCTTCGAGGAAGGTCTTCATTTGATCGCCAGTGATATTGGCAACCTGCGGATCATTCATGGGAAAACCGAAATGATCTTCAAATGCCTGACGAACCGCATTCTGTGCCTGGCTGCCTTCCGTGTAGTCAGCAATCGGCTTCACGTCGGTGTTCACGCCTGAGAAGATATATTCGCCATTATAGCTGGTGTTGAGCAGGCCCGTTACTGAATCCAGCAACGACTTTGCCGTTTTCGCAGCAGTCTGCGCACTTTCAATAGTGCTGTTTGCGCCCGTCAGATCACCCAGAAAATCCTGCGTGCTCTCGATAATGGTGGTGGTCGCAGTCTGTGTCGTCGTCATGCGCTGCTGCAGCAGCTTGTTCATATCGGTCAGAACGGTAAGGCGATCATATTCCTTGCGCAGCGATATGGTCTGTCCAGACTTGGAACCAAGAGACAAACCAACATCGAAAACCGTACCTGTGGTGGCTTCCTGCTGCGCCTTTGCAAGCTCGGCCTTCGTCTTTGCGACGAGAACCTTGAGGGCTGAAGCTGCACCATATGTAGAAATAGATTGCGCTTTCATAAGCCTCACACCGCTCTAAGAAGTTCGTCAAGCATGGCGTTGACCGTCGTCAGTACCCGGCTTGATGCCTGATAGGAATGTTCCAGATCGAGAAGCAGTGCCATCTCGGTGTTGATATCGACACCGTTGGCATTGGACAGAGCCTGATCGGCCTGGGTTGCTACAGTCTGGTTATAAGAGAAATTGGCATTCGCAGTCTTGCGCTTGCCTTCAAGCCAGCTGATGGACGACGCGCTGTAATCAATCAGGCTCGCATTTGAGCTGAGACCTGCCGAAGAAGCGAAAGTCAGCGGCTCGGAGAACGCCTCATTCAACGCGCGCAGACGATCGCTAAAGCCACTGGCGCCGGTTGAATTATATTTGTAATTCGCGCCATTTGCACCGCCATCGCGCAACAGCAGCGAGCTGCCGCCTTCGGTTGCAACAAATGCCGATGACACATTGATCGTGCCTGCGAGACCAGCTGTCACACCCGCACCTGGAACGGCAGGCGAACCTGACCAGCCGAAAAGGCCTGTTAGTTTTGGACCTGCACCGGTCTGGTCGGTTTCTGCAAACATCGACACCAGACCGCGAGCGATCTCGTCGAGCTGCATCTGATACTGCGGCGCAATCTGATCGCGCAGCTGCAGAAGTCCGCTCAGACGGCCAGTGCCATAAGGCTGATCGAATGTATCATGCGTAAGCGGGACACCATCGACGAGAACGGCATTGCCAGCAACACCAGCCGCCAGACCACCGGAGGATTCGAAGCTGATCTTGCGCGCTGTGGTTTCAAACAGCGTCACACCATTTTCCGCAAAAATGACCATGTCATTATCGCCGCGAACCATGGTTGTGATGCCCAGTTCGCCGGAAAGCTGCTTCAGCAGTGAATCGCGCTGATCAAGAAAATCAGACACATCGTTGCCAGCGCGTGTACCGCTGACGATCTGCTGGTTGATCTTCTCGAACTTCGACAACACGTCGTTGATATTGGCAACGGAGTCCGCGATTTCATTATCTGCATCGGTACGCAGAGACTGGATCTGCTTCGTGCCAGCGTTCAATGCATTGGCCAGCGACTGCGCTGTTGAAACGACGCTATCACCAAGGGCCGAATTGGATGGCGAGGCAGCAAAAGTCTGGAGTGCATCGCGAAGATCGCCGATCAACGCCGAAGGCGAACCTGAGAAATTATCTGCCGAATAAAGCGACGAAAGGCGGTCAAGTCCGCCTGCGAGAATGGACGACGACGATGCCGTGCTGTTCGACTGGATAAAGCGGTTGAACAACGCTTCGTCAGCGGATCGGCTTATATTGACATAAAGCGAACCATACGGCCCCGAAGCCAGCGACGCAGTGCGGCGCGAGTAATCAGGATCATTGACCCCCGCAATATTGCGAGAGACGACTGACGTCTGCTTGGACGTTGCCGCAAGCGAACTTTTGGCCGTCAGAAGAGCAGAACTAAGCGACATCTTATCCCCATCCTACGTCGAACCGTTTTTGTTGCGAAAACAGTCCAGTTTTAAAACTGCAATTCCGGGGAGACTGACCACCTCCCCGGAACCGCATCAATTTATCTTTTCAGGTTAACCAGCACGTCCATCAATTCGGAGCCGGTCTGGAAGACCTTCGAATTGGCGGTGTAGCTGCGCTGAGCTTCGATCATGTCGGTCAGCTCTTGCGCGATATCCGCATTGGATTCTTCAAGAGCCCCTGCCGAAACCTTGCCCATGCCTCCGTTTTCAGGGAAGCCGAGCTGGATATTGCCGGATTCTGCACTTGGCGAGAACACGTTGCCGCTGATTACCGACATGCGGTCCGGGCTTGCCACAGTTCCCAGCGGAATACGGTAAAGCAGCTTCTGCGAGCCGTTTTCATAAAGAGCAACGACCGAACCGTCTTTACCGATATCAACGCCCTTGATCGACGAAGGGGCCTGACCGTTGATAACAGCTTCAGTGATCGTATAGTCTTTTGCCAGCTGCTTGGACGAACCGAGATTAAGGTCCAGCGCCTGACCATTATAGGCTGTCAGATCGACAGCAACATCACCGCCAGAAAGCAGCTTCCCGTTTGTGCCATCGAAGTTCAGCGTTGTTGCGCCGACTTCAACACCATCTGCGGCGTTCTTAATCGAAACATCCCAGGTATTGTCAGCGGTCTTGGTAAAATAGACGTCCAGCGTGATCTTGCCGCCGAGATTGTCGTAAGCGATCAGCGATGTCTTGTGATTGAATTCGCCGGCAGCAGGAACCGAATCCGTCGAAGGCAGGTTGACGGTGAAATTGCCGGACGTGCTAGGTGTTGCAACAAGATCGGACTGCTTGACGTTCACACGTTCCAGACCGTCAAAGCTGTTGGCGACCGTGTTAACATTGCCGTTAGCATCCGCTGGATAACCCATCAGGTAATAACCAGCCGTATTGACGAGATTGCCGAACTGGTCCGGCACAAACGAACCTGCGCGCGTGAGATAAGGTGTGCCATCAGCATTGCTGACGACGAAATAGCCATTGCCGTCGATTGCAAGGTCGGTCGCGGAAGCTGTTGAGCGAATGCCGCCCTGATCCGAAATGCCGTAGCGGATATTGGTCGCGACACTACCGGAGTTATACTGGCCTGCGGTGCTTGGCAGAACGAGCGATGAGAACTGCGCATCGGCGCGCTTATAGCCGACCGTGCTTGCATTCGCGATGTTATCTGCGACTGCCGACAAGCGGTTAGCCTGCGCGTTCATACCTGAAACGCCGGTCCGCATCATACCGTAGAGGCTCATTGGCAACTCCTGAGAATTTGAGAATCCGCAGATAAGCTATCGGGCCACGCTTGCGTGAAACTGTAGCCTTAAGATTTTTTACGCTTTTACTGAGGACACAATCAGTTTCAGGGGTTGCCTGGACAAGACTACCTTTAAAAACCGCGAATTACTGGATTTGAGCTTTTGAAAGCTCGATAGAAAGGACACGAATCTCAATCGATGTTGATTGAGTATCCAAGAAAACGTTTTGAATCAACAGGATCAAAACCAAGCTTTTCACGCAATTTTTTGCGGAGCTTGCTAATATGGCTTTCGACCACATTCTCTTCGACTTCACTGTCGAAAATGCCGTAAATCGCGCTGAAAATCTGCGCCTTATTCAGGCGGCGACCACGGTTTGCGATTAGATATTCAAGGATCCGGCGCTCGCGACGCGGCAGCGGGAAATCCACACCATTTATCTGTGGATCACGGCCATCGGAGAAAACGCGGATCGGTCCAAGCTCGGTTCCATCATTGCCTGATGCAGCCGAAGCACCTGTGCGGCGGCGAATTGCGTTGATGCGGGCGAGGATTTCGCGGACGTGAACTGGCTTGCGGACGACATCATCAACTCCGGATTGAAAAAGCTCCAGAGTGTGCTCCAGTGACGGGCGGTCGTTTACGGCAATAACTGGCGCCTTGCAGCGTTCACGAATACGCGCTGGCAGACCGTTCTGAGCCTCGCACTCGCCAATCAGGAAGGCTTCTACAGCCATAATATCCTGATGGGGGACGCTTTCGACCCATTCATTGAAATCGGATGGTGTGAACCCGGTTGTCGTGATGCCTTCTCGGCTGAACCAAGAGGAGTACCCCTCAGTCACAATATTCCGCTCATCTACGACTACGATCATCGGCCCGCCTTCCGAATCAATATGTTAACCCAAGCAAGACAGAAGTAACTGGCAGGAGGAGTCAGCGGCAATTACACAAAGTTGCCCGCAATAAATTGGGAGGCTTTTTAGTATTATCTAATTTAAGAGGAATCGCCATGATTGCATCGGCCTGGCACTCTTGGTCTGAAAATCTTAACAAGTCGTTAACGCGCTCACGAAGTTTAACGATTCTTTACAAGGACTTAAAAATTTACTCTCTAAAATACATTATCTAGCTATATGCAATTACAGGTTGAACTCCTAAAAACTGCGTGTATATGGCATCGCTCTACAACCCGCAATTTTGCGGGATTCCCGATCAACCTGCGCAGAAGTTTTTTGCCTGAGGCGTCCAATTTCCGAAGCCAGTTGCGATCATATTTGTCATCACCCGACACACATATCGCTTCTGTGCAGGATCGTTATTTGGACCTGCGTGATAACGCGCGACTGCCATTGTCCAGTTGCCTTCGCGCTCACGCAGACGCTTTAGGAAGCGCGCAGCATAATCAACATTGAGGCTTGGTTGCAGCATCGCGCCGACAGACGGAAATTCGCTGGAATGATAATAGTGGTTGATCTGCATACAGCCCAGATCAATCAGTTTTGCACCTTCGGCGTGTACTTGGGTGAAACGTCTTAAAGCGGCTGCTTGAGATGGGAAAAACTCTGCCTTTCCTTCAATGTTCATCGCATAGGGCTGAAGCGAGTTTTTGCGCCCGGTTTCGGTCAGACCAACAGCATAAAGAATACCGAGTGGCACATCATAGCGGGCGGACGCTCGATGCATTTCCCGTTCGCAAATATTCTCTGCTTTAGCGCCTGCTAAACTAAACGACAAGGCCGCGATTCCGGCCGCCAGAAAGACCAGAAATTTCGCGCTCATTGGCTTCAGTCGATGTGCGAGCGCGTGCATTATTGCTGTCTGCCTGGCCAGATTCGCCATTCTGCCTGCCCTCACCACCCATAAATTGCGCCTGAGACTGCGCCTGCGCATTTCCCCGGCCATCCGAGCCATTTTGCATGTCAAAAGTCTGCTGGCCTTGCTGTTGAGAGCTGGCCTGCTGTTGCCCAGCACTATGGCTTGCGGAGCTGTGCTGAACTGCACTGACTGCTCCGCGTTCAGTCACCGTGACCGAAATTTTCGTGTCGTCCGTAATGCCTGCAACTTTCAAAGCTTTTTCGATCATTGAGCGATCGGCAGCCAGCGCCTCGGCAGCATGAGCTTTGTCAGCCACCAGATGCACTTCCACGCTGTCGGCAACCAGACGAATACGAGCAGTCACTGCGCCAAGCTCCACCGGATCAAGCCTGATCTGCAAAGTTTTCACAGTACCAAAGCTGCGTTCAGAGAGGACTTGGATATCCGCGATACGTGCAGCAGCAGTTGGCGCTGCTGGTGCAGGCGCTTTTACATCGGCAACAGGTGCAGACTTTCCGGCTTGCTGCTGCGGCTGAACATTTGGACGATCAGCTTCTGCGGCATTGCTGGATTGAGGTGTAAGCTCAGGCTTGGGCGATGCAGAAGATCCGTCTGTGGCGCTGTCAGTCTGCTGATCTTTCGTTGCAGCAGGTGGAGTGTGGCTGGCCAAATTCTCAGGCTTTGCGGCACCCTTGGAATCTGCTGTTGCTTGCGTCTGCTTGTTTGCCTGAACGTTTTCCTTCTGATCCTTCTTTGGCTCTGCATCAGGCATAGGCAGGTCAGCGGCAACGGCAGTCGTCAGCGCGGGATCTGCAGCTTCAGCAGCATCGGCCAGCGCCGATACATTCATCGACTGCTTGGTGGCATTATCGCGCGCAGCAAGCTGATCCTCATCTTTTGGGTTATTGAACCCTGCAGCAAGTGCAAGCAGGTTCTGCGACACACCATAGACCGAAGATTGAGCAGGCGTATCGCGATCAGCTTTGTCGCTATCTTCCGACTGCGTCTCATCCTTCTGCTCGCCTTCAAGCGATAGCTTGTTTTGAGACTTTTCCAGCAATGCGCCAAACAATTTTGCCGGTTCAGACTGTTCCTGATTTTCGCCATTGGCTTTTGCCACAGCGCCCTGTTGGGCGCCTGTACCTTTGGCAAGTGAAGCCAGTCTTCCAGCAGTGGTGAGCAAAAGATCTACGCTCATTGAATAGTCTTTCCTAGCAAGGCATCAATTTCCGCAAGCTTGCGCCGCGCATCATCCATGGTCTTCTGCACATCATCTTCCGGCTTTGCAGGCTGGGATGGCTTCCAACCGGCAGCAGGCGAAGGGGTCTCCGGGGCCTTGGGCACGACGGGCGCCTCATCACCGTCAGCAATCGGCATTGCCGGAATGTCAGTTTCGCTTCTGACAGGCTTTGTTGCGCCCTCAACGGGAGGCTTGCGCGTCACCACAGAGCCAACCGCTTCTGCCGCCTGCAGAAGCTGCCTGTCGCGTTCCTGCAAACGATCGGGCGAAATCTGAGACAATTCACGCAATGCATCTTTGGCGGAATCCGAAGCAACATCACTTGCCGCGGCATAAAGATTGGCTCTGCTTGGGTCGGCTTTCAGATGATCGGCAAGCTTTCTTGCCTCGGCCGACATGAAGCGCGCGCGCTCCGTCTGCCCATCCACCAGAGCGCCGCGCGCAATCTGCAGATAAAGCGAATATTGCATGACCGGATCAGCTGTACCGATCAGCTTGACCAGTTCGGCATTGCCGATGCGATCATTGAGTTTCAACGCTGCATCCACAAATTGCTTCATGAAATCGCGCATATAGGGCGAACGAGGGAAGCGCTGAAGGTAATTGCGCGATAGCATCCTGATCTTGTCTGCGTCACCGAGCTTGGCGGCAATCGGCATCGAACGACGAATAGCCGCTTCTTCAAAAAGCGTACCCGGACTATCGAGCCGCACCTGATCAAGTCGCAGAAGTGCCGTTGCCGGATCAAAAGCCGTCATCTGGCTGGCCGTTACCAGCACGATGGAAGAGCGCAGCTCGGCTGGCAGCTGTGATGAGAGCGGCACTGAGAACAGCTTTACCACCTCAATATTCTGACCCGATGCATAGGCAAGCGCGCCTTTGACGAGTTCTTGCGGAACAGTCTCGCCATCAAAACCAGCAAGCACCTTTCGCACGGCATCAGGATTGCCGCCGTTAAACAGATAGATGATTGCCGCATAAATATTCTCAGGCTTGTCCCAGAATTCCTTTGGAGCGCGCTCCATATCAGCGCTCACAAAAATCAGCAGCCTGTTGAGCATCACAACGGCTTCAGGCTTCCCGGAAACCAGCTGATCCTGCAACATGCGCAGTGAGCGGACGAGCTTATAAGGCTCAAGCACCGGCAAGCTGCGTGGCTCTTCTGCTGCTTGTGTCTGCCCATAGGAAACCGCTCCTCCGCTTGCCAGCGGAAGGCTTGCAACAAGTGCCAGCAGGGAGCGCTTTACCAGTTTCTTCATGGGTTGGACTTGAGGAAGATATCGATGCGACGATTTTCGGCGGCATTTGGATCGGCGGCGTTCTTTGGCTGGCGGTCGGCATAGCCTTCAACCCGCAGGACACGCTTTTCATCCAGCCCGCCACGCACCAGCATGTAATAGGCCATCTGCGCACGAGCCGAAGACAAGCGCCAATTGTCATAGGTCGCACTCTTGAAAGGTCGGGCGTCAGTGTGACCGCTGATGACAACCTCCCCCGGCTGACGCGCGATAACCTGCGCAATGCGTTCAAGCATTTGCACGACACGCGCATCCGGCTTGGCGGAGCCAATCGTGAACATGCCGAAATCGACTTTATCAGTCAGCTGGATCATGACACCGCCATCGACCGGGACGACTGTCACATCCGGCATAGGCTCAGCCTTTGCCGCCTTGCTGCCATCGGTCGATGCGTCTCCGTCTGCTGCCTTCTTCAAATCAGAAATCAGCTTTTCCTGGTTCTCTGCTGGCTTTTCAGCTTCTTCGGGCTTTGCCTCGGTTTTTGCTTCCGCTGTTTGCTGTGGCGGCGTTGCAGGGGCAGCTTCCGGCGGCGTCAGCTCTTCCGCAGCCTTGCTCGACCAGTAGTCAGGGCTGAACGGATCGCGATAGGCATCGCCGCCATCAGCGCCTGTCTGCGTGCCAGCCTGTGCGCTGCCGCCATCGCCCTTCGTGGATTGGTTCTGCAGAACGCCCGTTTCATGCGCAAGTTCGGATAAGACCGCATATGGCTCGCGGAACATGCGGCTTTCTTCCTGCTCGATCGGCGGGGAAGCAGCGCTATCGTTGATAACCTTGGTGCTGTTTTCAATCTGTTTGTCGCTCTCAAAGCGAACTTTGCCGTTCTGTTCGTCAATGTCCTGCACGCCCTTTGGGCTTGAATGACGATCCATCAGCTTAACGGGATTGAAGTAGCTGGCGACAGCCGCTTTGCTTTCTTCGTTGGCCGCATTGATGAGCCACATGACGAGGAAGAACGCCATCATCGCAGTCATGAAGTCAGCGTAAGCGATCTTCCAGACGCCGCCATGATGACCGTCATGATCATCGTGCTTGCCACGGCGGACAATAATGATTTCGCGCTTGGTTTCCGGATCGATGCTCATCTGGCAGCAGCCCTTAGTTCTTCCAGAACTGGCGCGACGCGTGTTTCAAGCGCACGATCACCAAAGGAAAATGAGAGTTCGCTGGACGCGTTCTCAGTAAAACGGCATCCAGGCGGCAGAAGGTCGGCATGGTCCTTGAGCGGCTCAAGCAGATGCGCTGGACCGAAGATTTCAGGTGCTTCGCCTTCCAGAGCCAGCTTGCTGATCCGCTGTGCGAAACCCGCAATCGCGTCCTGTTCGATTTTGGCTGCCAGCAACGGTGCGAGAACCTCGGCAATCTGCGCGGACATGGATTGTTCAAGCCCGCTCACAGCTTCCGTCAAAGCACCAGCCAGGAGATTGGCCTGCTCACGAGAGAAACTCGCACGCAATGCTTCGATGTCCGCTTCATGCTCACGCAGCAGTCTGGCCTTCTCGGCCTCATAAAGAGCTTCTGCTTCCTTGTGACCGTCTTCGCGACCGGCCTCAAATGAAGCCCGCTTTTCCTCTTCAATGGCGATGATGCTTGCAACTTCCGCCTGCTCTGCAAATGGAGGCTTCTCCGAAACCTCAGCCATTTGCGGATCGGTGTGCGGCAAGAGCTCCGACAAAGGCTGCGGCTGTGCGGGGGCCGCAATGATTTCTACCGCTTCGTCGGCGATACGATGCGTCGAGAAATCAGGAAGGTAGCGGCTGAGTGCGAGCGTGCTCATAATCAGGCAGCCTCAAGCTCCGGCATTACAGATCGCTGGTTTGATGCTGCTTCCTGCTTGATGGTGGTTTCGTGGATCCACTGCTTGAGAACTGCGGCAACGCGCTCTTCATCCATCTCGATCATCTGTTCGAGGCGCAATTTGGCAGGCATGCGCATACGCTGACGCAAATCGCTGAGGCTGGTCTTCATCTGATCGGCATAGGCTTCTGGTCCACCGATCACTGCCTTGGCGCCCTCACCAGCAATGGCCTGCTGTGTATCACCAACAAAGTTTGGCACAGCGACATCACCCGGTTCACGCAGCGCAACTTCTGTTCCGGATGGCTTCGCGTTCTGATCGCGGAGCAAAGGACGGACACCAAACCAGATCAGGAGCGCAACAGCGGCAAGAATTGCCAGTGCATTGACGTAGGAACCGCTCTGACGCATCAGCTGCTCGGACCACGGCGTCGAAACAGGCTCCATATCTGCGCCCGCAGGGCTGAGGAAATTGACAGCCGTTACATTGATCACATCACCACGATCGGCATTGAGGCCGGCGGCGGTTGCAACGAGGTCGCGGATTTTCAGGATCTGCTGATCGACAAAATCGGCAGGCGGCGGCGTGGTGCCAGCCGTTTCAAGCAGACGCGCCTGATCGATGACGACCGCAATCGACAGACGCTTAACGGTGTAGCCATCGCTAACTGTGGACACCGTCTTGGTGTTCATTTCGTAATTGGTCAGTTCTTCGCGACGATCAGTCTTTTCAGACGAGCTTTCGCCGTTGCGGTTCTGAATTTCTTCCTGCGGAATGTTCTGCTCAACGCCGGTGGCATTGTCGTTACGTGCGTTGCGGGAGTCTCCGCTTTCACGCACAACACGAACAGAACGTTCAACGCGCGATTCAGGATCGAATTGCGTTTCATTGGTCTGACGGCGGTCGGTATCAAGCGTTGCCTGAACACTGCTCTGGAAGTGACCAACACCGAGATATGGAGCAAGAGCCTTGCGGATGCTCTCATCCACATTGCCAGCAACCTGCTGTTCAAGCGACGCGGTCAGAAGAGCAGCACCATTCGCAGCCTCTCCCGCAGATGCGAGCAGACGACCATTGGTATCGAGAACCGTAACGGACGAAGCATCCAGCGATGGCACAGCGGCAGCAACCAGCTGGCGGATCGACTGCGCGGATTCAGCGGCAAAACCGCCTTCAGCGCGGATCACAACCGAGGCAGACGGCTTTTGATCACCGCGACGGAACGAGCCTTTTTCGGCCATGACGATGTGAACGCGCGCAGCTTTTACGCCACGAATGGCCTGAATGGTACGCGCGATCTCGCCTTCAAGTGCGCGAACATGCGTGATTTCCTGCATGAACGATGTCAGGCCAAGCGAGCCCATATTGTCGAAAAGCTCGTAACCGGCGTTGTTGGACGTCGGCAGACCTTTTTCAGCCAGATACATACGCGCCTGTTCGGCCTTGCCGACAGGAACAAGGATCGATGAACCGTCGGACTTCACGTCGAAAGCAATGCCAGCTTCACCGAGCGCCAGACCCATACGGTTCACGTCATCGCGCGAAAGGCCGACATAAAGCGTCTCATAGGAGGGGCGGCTCAGATAGACGCTCGTATAAAGAATAGCGCCCATCAGTGCAGCTCCGACAAGTCCGAGCGCTATAAGTTTTCGCGCGCCAAGCTTGCCGAGCGTTCCCTTAAGCTGTTCGAGTAATTGCTGGAAATTCTGCTGCATCGATACCACCGCCATCCTGATGCGAACAAAATAGATCGCGAAGCTTGCGCGAAAGTGTCGGCTTGAATGAGGAGGCGATTTTTTAGAAAAGAAGAAGGGCGCGGAATAAATTCCACGCCCCTCAAAGTATCAACTGTATCAGCTAAGTGATTAGCCGCGGAACAGCGACAGGATCGACTGGCTCGACGAGTTAGCGATCGAGAGAGCCTGAACGCCCAGCTGCTGCTGAACCTGCAGAGCCGACAGACGAGCCGATTCCTTGTTCATGTCGGCGTCAACGAGCGTACCAACGCCCTTTTCAACCGAGTCGCTGAGCTTGGAAATGAAGCTCTTCTGGGTGTCGATACGTGCCTTTGCAGCACCGAGCGAAGCTGCACCGGTGGTGAGCTTGTCCAGAGCGGTTTCAACCGATTCCAGAGCAGTCTTGATTGCAGCGTCGTCAAGCTTTGCAGTCGATGGATCGAAGAAAGCAGTAGCGACCAGATCACCAGCGATACCGCCGGTGCCTGCAGCGTCAGCAAAAACCTGTACGTCAGCAGCAGCAACGTCAACGGTGTCGATCGTTACAGTGGTGCCGGTACGGTTGTACGATGCAACAACCTTAAGGTCCGAAGTTGCAGCTGCGTCGTTCACGAGCAGGTTCGAACCAGCGTAGTTCGCGTTGCTGGCAGACGACTTGATCTGCGACTGGATTGCTTTGAGTTCGGTCGCGACCTTCTTCTGGTCTTCCTGGCTGGCGCCCTGAGCGCTAACCAGAAGCGACTTCATCTTGTCAACCTGGTCCTTGATGTCGTTGATTGCAGTGTATGCAGTGTCAACCTTGCCGGCGCCGAGACCAAGAGCGTCCTGAACAGCCGAGTTGGCCTTGTTGTCGGACTTCATCGAGGTTGCGATCGACCAGTAAGATGCATTGTCAGCAGCTTCACCGATGCGCAGGCCGGTCGAAATACGGTTCTGCGTGGTTTCCAGCGACTTGTTGGTCGAGGAAAGGGTCTGAAGAGCGGTAAGAGCTGAAGAGTTGGTAAGAATGCTAGACATTGAATTGCCCCTTGGGAAAACAAACTGAGGGACAGGCCGGATTGAATATTACCGGCATAGGAGAGCGGCATCATGCCTGTCACCACGAAACGCGTGGGACCTACTATGGATGCTAGCACTATAACCCAATTGTTAAGAATATATTAATATAATGCGATCGTTTTTAACGAACGGTATTTTCTGGGGTGATACCTAGTCAGAATGTGTAGAGCGGTTCCAGTTTACATTGAAACGTTGGAACCGCTCTAACCCCTTTTTTGCGCATTATCCCACGCAAAACCGCTTCGCACTTTTGCTGGAAATGCTTAGCAAGCAATTGATTTCGCACCACCCGACTTAGGAGAATGATCGTATCAGGCTTCCAACCAGAATATTCCAGCCATCGATAAGCACGAAGAAGAGTATCTTGAACGGCAGCGATATCACCGTCGGCGGCAACATCATCATACCCATCGACATGGTCAGTGTTGCGACCACGAGGTCGATCACCAGAAACGGCAGAACGATCAGGAAGCCGATTTCGAAACCACGACGCAATTCCGAAATCATGAAGGCCGGAACCAGCACACGGAAATCAACAATGCCGTCTTCACCCGTGCGGAATGCCGGATCTGCTAGATCTTCAAACAGGCGCAAATCCTTGTCGCGCACTTCGCGCATCATAAATTCGCGAAACGGGTTCGAAATTTCGCGAAATGCCACGTCCTGCGTGATCTCGTTGCGCATCAGAGGCTGCACGCCATTGTTCCAGGCACGATCAAACACTGGTGCCATGACATAAAAGGTCATGAACAAAGCCAGCGAGATCATCACCATGCTTGCAGGAGCCGTCTGAAGCCCAAGCCCCGAACGCAAAAGCGAGAACGCAATGGCAAAACGCGTGAAGCTTGTGACCATGATCAGCAAGCCGGGCGCCACCGACAGAACCGTCAGAAGGCCAAACAGCTGAACGATCTGTCCGCTGGCTGCACCACTTCCGGCTGGAAGAAGATTATCCAGCGACAAGGCTTGTGCATGGGCAGCAGAAATAAAGGCCAGCGTCAGCAAGCCACTCAGGGCGAAAATTTTCTTCATTCTACTACCAGCGTCGAAATGAAAACGCGGTCGACCGCGCCTTCCGAACGCATCCGCGCCCGCTCTTCAAGATCGGCACGCAAATAGGCCAAACCAGCGGCCCCCTGCAACTGCATGAGATTGACGCTCCGCAGGAAGCTCATGAAATCATCGCCCACACTTGCTGCAACTGCAGGCGGAATTTCACGACCCGGCTTCGCAACAAGCGCCGCCTCAAGTCGGACCCATGTGGTCTGCGGAATGCCAAGATTGGTCACAATCGGCTGCAGGGGAATGATTGTTCCAATAGAACGCGATTCAAAATCACCCTGTTTCGGCTTGTCTTCCTTCGTCGTCGATTTAACTGCGGCTTGCTGGTCAGCGGAGATAACGCCACCCAGATACCATCCGCCACCGCCAGCGATTGCGGTCAGAACTGCAACAGCGCCCAACAGACCCGCGATAGAGCCTTTTGCCTTGCCGTCCTTATCGATTGCCGTATCGCTCATACCTGCTCAACTTCAGAACGGAGAAATCTGATCGAGAATCTGCTGGCCGTAAGGCGGCTGCTGAATTTCGCTCAGGCGACCGCGTCCACCGTAAGAAATACGCGCCTCGGCAATCTTGTCGTAGGAAATGGTGTTGTTGCCTGAAATATCGCGCGGACGCACAACACCGACAACGTTGAGCACGCGCAACTCGTTGTTAACGCGCACTTCCTGCGAACCACGAATAATCATGTTACCGTTCGGCAGAGTATCGGTGACGATGGCGGCGACCTGAAGACGGATATCTTCGCTGCGCTCAATCGTGCCTTTGCCCTTGGAGGAGCTGTTGGATCGCGTATTGACCGACGCATCCATGGTACCACCCGCTCCTGCACCCGAAAGGCTGCTCGTGTCGAACGAAGCGCCGCCGCCGTAAAGACCTTTCGACACACGCTCGCGATCCGTCTTGTTATCCATGTTCGCCCGATCATTGATCGAGATGATAACCGTCAGCACATCGCCCGGCTCGGCGGCGCGTGGGTCTTTGAAGAAGTTCGTCGAACGCTGATCCCAAAGCGAATAGGATGCCTTGCTTGGGCGGACAGGATAGCCGCTATATTGCGGATTGTTCTGGACACCGAGATTGGCCGCCACCGGCGAAAGGTCCGGCGCACGGCCGATCTCTTCCGGCCGTGTGGCACAGCCTGCCAAAAGGACCAAGGTTGCTGCTGCAAAGAGCGCTTTGTTCATGCTTTTCGTCATTGCACCGAATTCCCGGTTTCCGCCTGCGCGCGCTGTTCCCTGGTGGGCGGCGGCGTTGCGGTCGTGCGCTGCGAGCCAACAATGACCCGTGCGAGCTTGGCTGCCTTTTCAGGCGGCATTTCATTGAGGATGATGCTCGAAACACGCGGATTGAGCTTGAGTATCAAAGCCGCTGCCGCTTCATCGCCGATCAGCGACATCTGCGCTGCAGCCGCATCAGGCTTCATCTTGGAGATGATATCGACAAGAGAATCCTGTGCCTTGTTCACGAACTCGTCGCGACGCTTCAGCCACATCTCATATTCTTTGCGCTTGGCTTCCAGCGCGCGCATACGCTCTTCAACGTCAGCCTTGAGTTCGGCAAGCTGCTTGGCCTGCAGCGAATAGCGGGCATCAGCGGCCTGATCGTCGATATTGCCGCAGAATTTGCGAATTTCATCAAGGTTGCCTATGGGCGCAGAAGCCGCCAACTGCTGAGCAGCGGTTGATGGGGCGGGCGTTTCGGCCTGCTGCGGTGCCGGAACAGGTGGAAGCGGCTGCTGTGCGAAAGCCGGACAACCTGCACCGAAAAGCACGGCAAGAACTGAACCAAAGCGAATGACATTTCTAGCCATAATCATTGCACCACCAGTTCTGCATGAAGGGCACCGGAAGTCTTGATAGCTTGCAGAATGGCAATGATGCCATTTGGCTTAACGCCGATCTGGTTCAGACCTTTGACAAGGTTCTCAAGATTGGCTCCCGTCAGGATACCGATCTTGGAGTCACCCTGATTGACCGCAATATCAGTATTCGGCTCGACCTCAGTTTCGCCGTAGCTGAATGGATCGGGCTGAACGACCATCGGTGTTTCCGTCACGCGCACGGTCAGGCTGCCATGGCTGATCGCCACTTTTGAAATGCGTACTTTCTCACCAATGACGACCGTGCCAGTGCGTTCGTCCACGACGACGCGTGCAACTTCATCCGTGGTGATTGGCAGACCTTCCAGCTCAGCCAAAAAGCGAGCGGCAGGTACGTTCTTCGGGCGCTGAAGCCGGATGGTCTTGGCATCGCGTGCAATCGCCACGCCGCGGCCATAACGGCGCTTGGCAAAAACGTTGATCGTATCGGCGGCACGTACAGCAGTGGTGAAATCAGGATCGCGCAGTTCGACGACCATTTCACTGTCCTTGCCGAAATTGCCCGCAACTTCGCGTTCAACCAGCGCACCGTTCGGAATACGGCCCGACGTCGGCACACCCTGCGTTATGCTTGCAGCATCGCCTTCAGCCGAAAAACCGGAGACGATCATGTTACCCTGCGCGACCGCATAAACCTGATTATCTGCACCCATCAGTGGTGTCATCACCAGCGTACCGCCTTGCAACGATGTTGCATCGCCCAGCGAAGACACGGTCACGTCAATACGGGAGCCGGTGCCGGCAAAGGCAGGCAGATTGGCGGTTACGATAACAGCTGCGGTGTTCTTGGAACGGGTCGAATTGCGCGGTGCGCTGATACCCAGATTATCCAGCATGGCGCGCATGGATTGTTCGGTGAAAGGTGAATTGCGCAGACTGTCGCCGCTGCCTTTCAGGCCAATAACAAGACCATAACCCACGAGCTGATTTTCACGCACGCCCTGAATGGTCGCAATGTCTTTCAGGCGCGCAACAGCACTGCCCCTGCCCAGTTCGGCATAAGTCATTTTCGACGGATCGCCACCTGAACCAAGCCAGTCTGCGTCGGCTTCCACGGCCGATGCAAACTCGCGCGCGTTCTTGGAAGATTCATCCGCAAAGCCAGCAACAGGCTGCAGTGCAATAGCCAGAAGGGCAATCAGGGCTGCGCGTGCTTTTCTCACTGCATCCCCACCTGAATACGGCCATCGGCAAGCACTGTGCCTGATACGATGATCCCACTGTCGATATTACGGATCTTGATAAAGTCGCCAGCAGCACCCGATTCAAGCGGTGTGCCCATAGCGGTGATGACAAGCGTACCTGACGTGAATACCAGCGGAGCTGGAACACCACGCTTGACCAGCGATGGTTCCCCAAGGGCAGATACGAGGATCGGCTTGCCCGGAAGCAGCGTTTTGCGGGCAACCTTGCCTGTCGCCTGATCCTGCGACAGCACATACTGGCTTGCAGCCGGTGCGCTGATGAAGAATTGCTTTTCCAGAAGTGCGGTATCGCTCACGATCTGACCGGGATAGACGGTTGCCGAAGGCACGACAAAAGCGATGCGGTCGGCAGCGCTTACGCCTGTGGTCGCAGACCCCATTACTGCGGACAGCAGAAGGCCGGCAGTAACTGCCAGCCTTGTTTTCCGGGAAATTGCCTTCGCATAACTCATCGCCACCACCGTTGGAGCACATCCCGAAAAGTGGGAACCGGTTTTCGAACCAAGATGTGCGTAGAAACAAAAAGAGAGCATTTCTAATGCTTTAGCGCAGATTCTTCGATACAGTCGCGGCCATTTCGTCAGCCGCCTGAATGACCTTGGAGTTCATTTCATAGGCACGCTGTGCTGTAATCAGATCAGTGATTTCCTTAACCGGATCGACGTTCGATGCTTCGAGATAACCCTGCTTGATCGCGCCATAGCCAGGATCACCCGGGACGCCGACCAACGGGCCGCCAGAAGCTTCCGTTTCGCGGTAGAGATTGCCGCCCAGTGGCTCCAGACCCGCTTCGTTGGTGAAGTTGGCAAGTGTCAGCTGACCGAGATCGACCTGATTGACCTGATCCTGCAGCTTGGCAAAGACCTGACCGGTCTCTGTGACCGTGACCTCAATGGCGTCAGGTGGAATGGTGATCGCAGGTTCGACCGGATTTCCATCGAGCGTTACCAGCTGGCCGTCGGCATTCTTGTTGAATGCGCCAGCGCGCGTGTAAAGCGTTTCGCCCGTTGGGCTCTGGATCTGGAACCAGCCGCGACCCGTCAGCGCCACGTCATAGGGATTGCCGGTTTGATTGAAGCTGCCCTGAATATGCAGATTGCGCACAGCCGCTGTCTGAACACCAAGCCCGACCAGCGCGCCTTCGGGAACGATTGCCTGATTGGCCTGATTTGGCACACCAGCGGTCCGTTCCGATTGATAGAGAAGATCGGAAAACTCGGCGCGGGCACGCTTGAAGCCTGTCGTATTGATATTGGCGATGTTGTTGGCAATCACTTCCAGATTGAGCTGCTGGGCGTTCATACCGGTTGCGGCAATCGTCAGGGCTTTCATAGCAGGTCCTTATTCAGTGAGAGCACTCAGACCGGCATACGGCTGATTTCGAGATAGGCCTGCACGATCTTGTCGCGGATCGCGATTGCCGTCTGAAGCGACTGCTCGGCCTCCATGACGGAACTGACCACATCACGCAGCGGTGCATCGCCTTTGATGCCCTGGATCGAGTTGGCTTCCGCTGCCTGCAGCTTCTGACCAACGGAATCTGTCATCTGCGACAGCACTTCCCCGAAGGACGCGCCGGGCGTCGTTGGAATAGCCTGCGGAGCCGAGGTCGAGCCGACGCTCTTTTCAGCAACCGTTTCAGAAAGACGCGACAGGGCGTTGCGCGCCGAAACACTCATGATTGAGTCGTACATTATGTGCTCCTCAGGAGATCGATGGTCATTGAAATCAGCTCGCGGGCCTGTTTGACGACCTGCAAATTGGCTTCGTAAGAACGGTTGGCTTCACGCATGTCCGCCATTTCGACGACCATGTTGACGTTTGGATATTTCACATAGCCACGCGCATCCGCTGCTGGATGGCTTGGGTCATATTGTTCGATAAAGGCCGAGGTATCCTTGCCGACTTCAGCAACTCGGACTTCGGCAGCGCCCGTGCCCTGCTCGACTTCCGTGCGGAAGGATACAGTCTTGCGGCGGTAAGGATCGGCATCGGCAGTCTTGGCAGTCGCCTGCGCATTGGCGAGGTTTTCAGAAACGATGCGCAAACGGGTCGACTGAGCCGAAAGCCCCGACGCTGCAATCTTGAGGGTATTTTGCAAGGCATCCGACATGGCTTACCCTTTCGCCACAGACAGCATCATGCGGTGAAAAGCTTTGACGATGCTGGTGTTGAGCGAATATTCACGCGAAATCTCGCCCGCCTTCATCATTTCCCGCTCGACATCGACCGTATTGCCCGAATGGGTCTGCTCGGTGATATCCTCCGGGCGCAGCCGGGCGCCTGCGATGCCATTCGCCTCGACTTCCAGATGCTGCGGACTTGTTGCAGCCATGGTGAGCTGGGTCTTGTCCAGCACATCAGCGAAGGGCTGAACGTCGCGCGCCCGGAAATCTGGCGTATTCGCATTGGCGACATTGCCCGCAACCGTGGCCTGTCGTACCGACAACCACTGCGCCTGCCTTGCAGCCAGATCGAAAAGATGAATGGAGCTCATTGAGTATCCCGCCTTTATAGTTCGTTAACTTAAAGGTCGGAACTTGCGTCAAGCTTGCGTGGAGCAAGGTTTGGCAAGGGCAGAGCATTCCAAGATGCGGATAACGCTCATAAAATATATTTAAATCAGATACTTATATTAGCAGTGGTTTTGATTCTGAAAAATGAACCAAACTGTTTGCAAGCCGGACTGACGCAAGCTTCATAAAGACCAGCTCATGGCCTCATCTGCGCATTTCAATCACATCGCCGGATGATGTCGTCAGCTTCCACGTACCGGCCTGATTGCCGCGACCGATAGAAACCAGATGGCTGCCGTCGGGCAGGAGCGACCCCTTTTCGACGAACCAATAGCCCGACGTATCTTCGATCATCGCCATACCGCCGACCACTTCGCGCAATGCGAATACCGGCTTCGGCAATGCCTGCCCCTCGCCGCCTTCACCACCATTACCCGCGCCTGTTCCCGGCAAGCCTTTGCCGTTCGACATGACCGAACCAGTCGTGGTGGTGTCGATATCCTCACTCGGGGCGACCTGATCATTCGGGCGGAAAGACGGAAAATGACGCACGGTCTTCTGCTCGGAGCGGTCAAGCGGATCAACAATCTTGCTGTCGGCCTTCTTATCCGGGCTCAGATCGACACGTTGCAAATAGGTAACGAAGGGAAGCATCGCGCAGCCGACAGCAAGTGTGATTGCTGCAATCTTGAGATAGCGGTCAACCTGACTTTGCGGCTTTTTGGTTTCGCTCACAGTCGCGGCTTCCACCTCTGCTGCCAGATCAGCGAGAATGGTCTCTTCCATGGTTTTGCGCGAACCCGTCTTCATGTTCTTCATGCCTGTTTTTCCCCGCGCAGTGCCGCGGCAAGATCGTGATAAGGGTCAGCCGACAGGCCTGTCTCGGGCGACTGCTGCAGCGCATCATAAATACGCGGAACAAAATCGACGGCCTGATCCAGCAATCCGTCATTGCCCTTCTGATAGGCGCCAATCGCACGCAGATCGCGCGTCTCTTCAAAACGGGCAACCATACTGCGCAGCTGAGTGGCAAGTTTGCGCTGTTCTGGCGTCCAGTTATGTTTTGCCAGACGTGAAACCGATGCAGGAATATCGACCGCCGGAAAACGTCCCTGAGCCGCAATTGCGCGATCAAGAACAATATGCCCATCGAGCGTACCGCGAATGGTATCGGAGACCGGATCATTGTGATCGTCGCCATCAACCAGCACCGAATAAATGCCCGTGATACTGCCACCCGCCTCGGTAATGCCGGGGCCGGCGCGCTCAAGCAAACGCGGTAACTGACTGAACACGCTTGGCGGATAACCCCGCGATACCGGCGGTTCTTCCGCAGCAATAGCCACCTCGCGCGCAGCATGGGCAAAACGTGTGACGGAATCCACAATCAGCAGGACATTCTGTCCAAGATCGCGGAAATATTCGGCAATTGCTGTTGCAGTATTGGGAGCAAGGCGGCGCATCATCGGGCTTTCGTCGCCCGTCGCAACCACCGTTACCGTTTTATCGAGATGCCCCGCCATGGTTTCTTCGAGCATCTCACGCACTTCGCGACCGCGTTCACCGGTCAGCGCCAGAACGACGGTATCGAAATCGGCAGCGCGGGTCATCATGGCGAGCAAGGTGGATTTGCCAACACCTGAGCCTGCAAAAATGCCGATACGCTGCCCAAAACAGAGCGGCGTGAAAATATCGATGACATTGACGCCGGTCCGCAATCCGCGATCCACGCGTGCGCGACGCAAGGCGGCTGGCGCAAGGTTTTCCGATGCCATGGGGCGCAAACCGGGTTGCAATGCGCCTTTTCCATCCACCGCCTCGCCCAATGCATTGATGACCCTGCCACGCCATTCCGGCGCAGGTCGAATGCGAAGCGGCCCTTCTTCAAAAACAGCGGCGCCAAGTGAGGGAATTATACGATCATCGAACGGCTTCACCAGCACCTGATGATCAGCCACACGAATGATCTCGGCTAGGCTCTGACCACTGTCGGCGCGGATAGCGACCGCATCACCCAAACGCGCATTGCGCGACAGACCCCGTACCGCAATCGCCGAACGCGACACATCGCTCACCGTACCGCCAATACCTGTCAGAGACTTTGGCGCTATCGATTGTTGGCGTGCAAAGGCGGCGAGCCGCGCGAGCGGTAAATCAGGCGTCATCCGTTTTTGGAGCCCAGCGTCCTGATGGCTTCAGCCACCGTGCTTTCCTGTTGTGAAAGCAGATTATTCACCTGCTCAAAAGCCCGGCTGACGCTGATCAGACGGGTCATTTCCGTCATGCCATCAACATTGGAACCTTCGATCATCCCCTGCACAACGCCGACACTCATATCGTCAACGACAGCCTGTGCAGGCTTGCTTGGCACGACACCGGAATTGCCTGCATAGCTGAGATCGGCATCTGCTGGGATCGAGAACAGGCCAATTGCACCGATCTGTGCGCCGTTCTGGTAGACCGCACCGTCACTGGAAATCTTCGGCGCGCCACCATCCGGATTGAGAACGATAGGCGCACCGCCCACATCCAGAACCGAATTGCCTGTGACAGACACAAGTTCGCCGGTTGGCATCATCTTCATGCGGCCGTCGCGGGTATAGACAACACCCTGCGGGGTGTTGACCGACATCCAGGCATCGCCCTTAACGGCAACATCAAAAGGATTGCCGGTTTCCAGCATTGAGCCTGCTTCTGTGCGAATATAGCTCTTGCCTGCTGTCGCGAAGTTCACGTCTTCGCTGGCCTTGTTCGAGACGATTGTATTGAATTTCGTGCCTTCGCCGCGAAAGCCCGGCGTCGAAATATTTGCCACATTATGCGCAATGGCATCCATCCGCCGTTCAAGTGTGACGAGGGAAGACAGGCCTACATAGATGGAATTATTCTGCATCGATCAGCGTCCGCCCGGCTTGAAGTTCTGCAAAGTGGTCAGAATGCTCGACGATATGCCGACCGACGACGTGCCACCGAGCAACAGCGAGGCGATTGATGCCGGGCTGCTCGTGGTTGGATTGTTCATTTCGTACATGGCTGTGAAACGCGAGATCATCTTCGATACATAGTCAGGGTCTGACATTTTCGAGAAATCGACCTTGGCCTCGATCATCTTGGCCTGCTTGTCGATGTCAGCATTCGACATCACCGAGGGCCAGCCAAACGTTGTCTGCATAACGGTCAGCAAAGCCTTATCGCCAAGGATTTCGTATGCATTGGTAATGGTGGATGCCTTGCGTTCGAAATAGAGCGCCAGACGGACACCCTCGTTCTGGCTGCCAGCCTCGGTCTCCAGTGTCTGACGGATATATTTATCCATCACACCTTGCTGGGCAGCCGTGCTTTCGGTGGCTTTTTCACCCTTGCCTGCAAAATCGAATGTCGTCGCAAATTCTTTATACCGCTTGTCGGTCAGCTTGTTCGCCATCGCGTCATCATCTTTGACGCCTTCGGTCAGGATCTTGCGAACGAATGCCTTGGCATAGGCCATGTCTTCCAGGCCGAATGCTTTCATGGCGTAGTTATAAAGCCGGGTATCGGACATGAAATCATCAATGGATTTCACCTTGCCGATATTCTCTTTGTAATAGGCGGTTTCTCGCTCGACCAGCGGTTCCTTCGAAACGCGCTGCAACGACCGCGTCATATCGGACGCGATCAGCCGATAACTCATCATCGTGTTGACCATGCGAGAACCCCCTGCGATTTTTCACACCCTTTATGCGGTCTCAAGCTTGTCCGAAGCTGATGCATTTTGGAGCGCATCCGCAAAAGGGTGAAACGGTTTTCGGAACAAGACGCGTTAAAACAAATGATTTGAGCACCACCCTGATCCAATCAGACCAAACGCGCTCTAACACTTTATATTTGCAGCATAATTTTACCTTAAACTGATTTAAGCTTAAGGAATTATGCTGAAGCGTCATGTGACAAGCTTCGCGCAAGGCGCATTCCCTACAGTGTAAGAATAACTTCGAACCAACGGGAGTCTTGCGCTTTGGGTATTCTCATCGGCCTCGCCATCACACTGGGCTGTATGCTCGGCGGTTTCATCGCCATGGGCGGTCACGTCGGCGTGCTTGTTCAGCCGTGGGAATTCGTCATTATTCTGGGCGCAGCCCTTGGCACATTCTTCATCGCCAACCCGTTTTCACTTGTGAAAGATACGGGCAAAGCGTGCGTTGAGGCCTTTACCAATGCAGTGCCCAAGCAGCGTGATTATCTCGATCTTCTCGGATTGCTTTATAGCCTGATGCGTGAGCTGCGCGCCAAGTCGCGCAACGAGGTGGAAGTCCATATCGACAACCCCAAGGAATCGCCGATCTTTCAGGCCTATCCAAGCATCCTGAAGAAAGACGACCTCATCCACTTCATCTGCGATTATTGCCGCCTCATCATCGTTGGCAATGTTCGTTCGCATGAAATCGAAGCGCTTATGGATGAAGAAATCCACACGCTTTCGCGCGACAAGCTCAAGCCTTATCAGGCGATGGTCAGCATTTCCGAAGCGCTGCCTGCCCTCGGCATCGTCGCGGCTGTTCTTGGTGTTATTAAAGCGATGGGTGCGCTCAACCAGTCCCCGGAAGTGCTCGGCCATCTGATTGGTGCGGCCCTTGTTGGTACTTTCGCAGGTATCTTCTTTTCCTATGGTGTCGTTGGTCCGATTGCTACCAAGATCAAGTCGACGCGTGACAAGAACAACCGTCTTTACACCGTCGTCAAGCAGACCCTGCTTGCATATATGAACGGTTCGCTGCCGCAGATCGCCGTCGAATACGGCCGCAAGACGATCTCCGCTTATGAACGTCCAAGCATCGACGTCGTTGAGCAGGAAACCATGGCGACAACGCCGATCCAGCAGGCAGCCTGATATGACCACTCTGGGCCAGAACCGCAAAAACGACGTGCTCGCTGAAAATCTGTTGCGGGCCGCAGGATTGTCGGGCGACGATCTGAAGTCGCTTGCGCATGTGTTCAAGGATGCATCCGCCCATTTTTGCGGTCGTCTCAAACAGGGCAGTGCTGCTGCATTTGATGCGGAAGCAGGCCAGGTTGAGGCTGCGGACGATGCAGCATTCAATGCCATTATGGACAAGGCTGCGATTATCGCGCCGCTTAAAGCCGATCGCTGGGGTTGCACGCTCTATGTAACCGCCGATGCGACACTGGTATTTTCCATGATTGAAGCCATGTTTGGCGCACAGGGAAATCTCGGAAGCTTCGATCTGGAACGCCCTTTCGGCATGCTGGAGCGCAAAATATCGAGCCTGCTGACATCCCACATGGCTGCAGCGCTTGATCAGGTTTTCTCAAACAACGCCCAGGCGCTGTTTGCTGCTGGCGAATGCGCAGACGCGGCTGAGTTCAACAGCGAGGAATTCGAGCGTTCGCGCCTCTTCGTTTGCCGGATCGATGTGGTCGCGGCAGGCAAGACAGGGGCCGTGCATCTTCTTCTGCCCCGCAGCACGCACAAGCCAATGCAAGATGCCGTGGCTGCATTCCTGCGCCGTCCGATGGATCAGGCAGATCCTGCCTGGAGCAAAAGAATGCGCAGCGAAGTCAGCCGCGCACGGATTGAGCTTGAAGCCTTCATCCAGCAGGGGAGCCTGACGCTCGACGCTCTTTCAAAGCTTGAAATCGGTCAGGTTCTGAAGCTCCCGATGGACGCCATGGAACAGGTACGTCTGCGCGCTGGCGATCAGCAGCTTTTCAAATGCACGCTCGGCAAGTCCGGCATTCACTTTACAGTCAAGGTTGGCGATCCGGTCAATCAGGAAGAGGATCTCATCGATGAGCTTGTTGCTGGCTAACATACTTTCCACGCTGATGGCTCTCGGCTCGCTTGGTGCGCTCATCATCGTCGGGCGCAAGGCCAATGAGACGATCAAGCTCGGCAAGCTGCTGACGCTTCGCGTGGCTGCGGCTTCCAACGGTCTGGAGCGCGTTGCAAAATCTTTGCAGAACCAGCGCACCGATCTTGCAGATGAAACCGTCCGCCTTGAAGCCCGTCTCGCTGAAACCGCCCGCGTTCGTCGGGAAATGGACGAAGCGATTGAGGAGCTGAACCGCGTGCGCAAGGCTCTTTCCCGTGATGTGCGTCAGGCACGCAATGTTACGGCAATAGTCGCACGTATTGAGGAGCAGGCTTTCGCTCCCGTAAGCGAGCCTGCGCCAAAAGAAAAGAACGCACTACCTGTCTTCGTACGTCGCGCCGTTAAGAAGGCGACCGTTGAAATTGCGGGGCAGGCATGAGCAAGAAAAGCAAGGATGAAGACATGCAGCATGAGCTCAACGAGGCAATCGAAGAATTGCAGGAAGATAAGCCGCGCGCTGCAAAGACAGGCGCAGCGAAGCCCAATCTCGAGCTCATCATGGGCATCCCGGTCGACGTGCAGGTCGTGCTGGGCGGAACAACCATGCCTGTTGCCAATCTGATGAAGCTTGGTCGCGGTGCTGTTATCACCCTCGACAAGCAGATCGGCGATCCGGTCGATATCGTCGTCAATGGACGTGTGATTGCGCGCGGTGAAGTGATCGTTCTTGAAGACGATTCCTCCCGCTTCGGCGTCAGCCTCACCGAAATCATCGGTAAGTAACGGATCGACCATGGCCGATAATGAATCGCAGAAGCCTCTCGATGATAGCGTAAGCGGAGTGATTGACACTCTTTCCGGTCCGCAGAAAGCGGCTGCGATCCTCGTCGCAATCGGCCGCCCTTCCGCCTCACGGCTGCTCAAACACTTCAACGCCGAAGATTTGCGGAAGCTTGCAGGCCATGCCCGCACGCTTGAACCCATTTCTCCGCTCGACTTTGAACATCTGGTGAAGCAGTTCGAAGATTCATTCGCCGAAGGCGCGCCCGTTTCAGAAGCGGCACAGCGCTTTGAAGGCCTGCTGCGCGAAGCCTTGCCACAAGACGAAGCCGATGCCGTGTTTGAAGAGCGCGTTCAGCCACAGCTCGTTCAGGAATCCGTCTGGGTACAGCTTGCGAGACTGCCGGTCGAGAGCCTGCAGGCCTATCTCGCCGATCAGCATCCACAGATCATCGCCTATATCGTTTCCAAGTTGCCGTCGGACCTCGCCGCCCGCATGTTTGTAGGTCTGCCGCCACAGCTGCGCAGTGCCGTCGTGCAGCGCTCGCTGCATATTGGCAATGTTGCGCCAGCTGCAGCCGATCTTCTGGAAGATGTATTGCGTCGCGACCTGCTTGGCCGCAGCGATGCAGGCCCAGTCAAAGCCCATCACGGACAGATCGCCAACATCTTCAACCAGCTCGACCGGCAGGAGATGGAAGAGCTCATGTCGAGCCTCAAAGATCTCAGCCAGGACGACATCGCGCGCATCAAGGCGAAGCTCTTCAACTTTGAAGATGTTGAACGCCTCTCGCAGCGTGCCCGTCTTCTGCTGTTTGATGAAGTCCAGACCGAACAGATCGCAACCGCTTTGCGGGGTGCCGATGCGTCGCTTCAGGAAATGGTGCTGTCCTCGCTTTCCACGCGCGGTCGCCGCATGGTCGAAAGCGAACTGGCAGCCGAACAAGGCAACATCACCAGCCAGAACATCGCAGACGCACGGCGCGCAATTGCACGCATCGCCATCGATCTTTCAGAGCGCGGTATCATCACCCTCGATTCAGGCGAAGACCCGAATTAGAGCGCCAATCTGATTGGATCAAATCGGCGCTCTGATCATCTGTTTTAACGCGCATCCTTGTCCGAAAACCGTTGCACACTTTTCGGGATGCGCTCTAATCTTGCGTGTGACATATGTCCGACGATACCGATAAAGAGAGCAAAACCGAGGACGCGACCGAGAAGAAGATCCGCGACGCATTGGACAAGGGCAACATGCCCTTCTCTCGCGAAACGCCGATCCTCGCTGGTATCGCGTCCTTTCTGGTGATTGCAGTCTTCGTCGCGGCACCCGCAACAACCAAACTGGCTGTCTTCTTGCGCGAACTGATGGACCGCCCGGAAGATTGGACCCTTAACAACGCAGAAGATGCAAGCCATCTGTTTGGCATTCTGGCGCTGTCTGTCGGTGCAGCTCTCATTCCGGTCTTCATCATCATTCCACTTGCGGGCATTGCTGCATCCGCCTTCCAGAATGCACCGCGATTTATCGGTGAGCGTATTCGCCCACAAGCATCGCGCATTTCCCTGCTCAAAGGCTGGTCGCGCATTTTCGGTCGCGCCGGTCAGGTCGAGTTTCTCAAATCATTGGCGAAATTCATTGCCGCAAGTGTGATCGTGTTCTTTGTCTTCTTCAAAGGCAACAATCTCTTCACCGAAGCGGTAGCGACCGACCCAAGCGCATTACCCGAGTTTCTGCGTGAAAATCTGGTGCGGCTTCTGGTGGCCAATGTTCTCGCGATCACCGCGATTGCCGGCTTCGACCTTGCATGGTCGCGCATTCACTGGAAGCAGGAACTGCGCATGACCAAGCAGGAAGTGAAGGACGAGCTCAAGCAGTCGGAAGGCGATCCACTGGTTAAAGCACGCCTGCGCTCGCTGGGGCGAGACCGCGCCCGGCGCCGCATGATCAACGCAGTTCCAACTGCCACGTTGATTGTCGCAAATCCGACCCATTTTTCTGTAGCACTACGCTATCGACCCAATGAAGATGCAGCGCCAATCGTTGTTGCAAAAGGACAAGATCTCATCGCGCTCAAGATAAGAGAAATAGCGACCGCAAATTCCATTCCAGTATTTGAGGATGTACAATTGGCACGCGCCCTCTATAAGCAGGTGAATGTCGACCAGATGATCGCACCTGAATTCTATAAAGCGGTCGCCGAACTGATCCGCGTCATCAATGCCCGGCATGCTATACGATGATAGGTTTTCAGATGACTTTAGAATATTCTAATATATTATCAGTCTGTTCTTACCGATCGGCGGTGACACGATGAAGAGCCTTCAATTCTCAAACGAACGCGAGGCAATCATTGCCGAAAACATCCGCGAAGTCGTTGCTGAACTTCGGCTGGTTGATCCTGCCGATTATATCGCTTTCATCCGCTGCGAGTTGTTTGCAAACATTGCCGACATTGTTGCCTCGGCGACCGAACTATATTTCTTCCCTGGTACGCTTGAACTGGGCCATGGTGGCGAATTTCACTGCGACTGGTTCAGCGCCCCCTCCATCGTTCTCGACATGGAGTTCCGTAACAAGGGTGTTTATGCCTATTTCCGGCTGACGCTTTCAGGCAAGACGGCGAGCGTTGAGCTCAGCCATATTGTATTTGAAAACCCGGATGATGACCCTGCGCAGAATACGACCCGACTGATCGACGCGATCGACAGTGCCCGACTTCCATTGCGGAAAACTGCTTAGAGCGCCGCGCGCCCTTCCGGGCGCACAAAGGTTGATCTAACACTTTATATTTAAAACATAATTTTATATTGCAGCGGTTCCAGTTAAGACTGAAACGTTGGAACCGCTGTAACTGTTTGTTTTTACGCATTGTCCAACGCAAAACCGCTTCGCACTTTTGCTGGCAATGATCCAGCCAGCACAAAAACACCGGACGCTTGTGGCATCCGGTGTTAAAAATTCGTCATCAATTGCAGCATTACATCAAATGAGCGACTTCAGGCATTTCGATAATGCCGAGTGAAAGCGCCGTCGCTACCGCGGACGTCCGGTTCGAACAATTGAGTTTGATCTTCGCATTCTGAAGATAGGTCACGACTGTCCAGCGGGCGATACTGAGAATTTCAGCAATTTCACCATCTGTCTTGCCGTTTGCGGCCCAACGTAAGCAGTCGATTTCGCGCGGCGTCAGAAGCGATGCTACAGGCTTTGTCTGCTCACAACCGCACAACGTGTTGTGAATGATGCCGGAAACACTTAGCAGGCGCGGGCGCATCTTGGAAATAAACTGGTCACGCGCTTCGTCTTCACCCCGTTCAAAACAAAACAACGTACAGCCGGCCGCGCCGTTTGTATTGCGTGCGGAAACAGCGATAAACACATTACCAAGGCCGTGCTTTTCGGCATCCTGCATCATTTCTGCAATATCAGGGCAAGCATTCGCATCTTCCTTGAGATCACGGACGATGCCACTTGTATCATTCCGGAAATACGGGGCGTCCTCCTGAAAAATAGGATCAATGACAAAATAGTTCTTTGTCGAGTATCGCGTCGCCCAGCTGGAAGGAAACGTCATCACAACTGTCAGATCCGATGAGTTTATCTTCGTGCAATCACCCATACGCCCGCGATAGGTATGCATAATATAACGGCATCCGATTTCATCCCGGATACGCGTTAAAAGCGCCAATGTGTCGCCCTGAAAAGATGTGCCAAAAAAGGTCTTTTTAAAATTCGGAAAATGAATCAAGTCGAGAGTCATTGTATAATATCCTTGGTAATAAAGCACGAAACGAGCTTCATCTGGCGCCACAAAATATCGGTGGCGAATCGGCTTCGTCGGGCCTTCAATCACTTATCAGTCACATAAAAAATGGGCCGCTATGCAACCCGCAATAAATTGATTGCTATGTATTACACACAAGAACCGTGTCGAAAAAAGGCTCTTGCAAGTGAAAATTACGTTACCAATGAAATTTCCGCAAAACTATTTCTTAGCTTTCAGGGGGAATGTTCTGTTTTGAAACATTCCGACATTTACTTCCGTAAGCCCTAAAGAAGAAGTCGAGCGCGTTTTCGACATTCTTGATAATAGTTTCTTCTGATGGCGGTTCACTCAAGACGCCAAAAAGGCGTGGTCGATAGAGACCAGACAGAAACAGGTCCGTCAGCTGATAGGCCTTTTCCAGCGGGTCAAACGGTTCAAGCTCGCCTGCCTCAATCATTCGGGACAGGAAGTCCGCCATGATCAGATGGCTGCGCTTCGGACCACGTTCATAAAAGCGGGCCGACAATTCCGGCTTGCGTTCACTGACCCCAAGAATGATGCGCTGCGCACGGATCGCCGTTGTCGATGTAATAAGTGTAACCAGGGTTACCCCGAAGTCAGCCAGTTCTTCTCGCGTGGAGAAACCTTTGTCGATCTTGGCGACCATCTTGCTGAAAGTCGTCATGCGGTAATGCTCGCACAGAGCGACGAACAGATCTTCCTTGCTGTTGAAGTAAACGTAAATCGTACCCTTGGACACGCCAGCTTCACGCGTGATATCGTTCATGCTGGCAGCGTCAAATCCCATACGCAGAAAGACGTTCTGCGCGCCTTCAAGAATTTGCTGACGCTTGATTGGATCTTGTCCGGCGGCAAGGCGTGTACGCCCACTTTCCGCATCAGGTTCGCACACGAACGCGTCAGTGTCGCTGCCTTCTGCAGCAACATCAGCACCTTCACATATGCGGTATTCACGATTCATTGTACAAAACTCGCATTTTTTTCGAACCAAGCGGTTCGATGTCACTTGATATGGGCAACTTATTGCTCTAAGTCAACATCGAACCAAGCGGTTCGTTGAAGCGGTTATACAGAAAGTTTGCCTTATGTCCGCCCCCAAGTCTGTTGATACGGCTGATATCCGTCCATTCCCTACCCCTGCTGGCCCTACACCTGCTGGTCAGGGAGAACAGTCCAGAGTGAACGCCGAACCCTTGGGTGAACGGCCCGCTCCGCAGACTGCTCCGGATACGGCAGCACCCAGCGCCCCACCTGCTGACGCAAAGGGCGGCAAGAAAAAAGGCTTCGGAAAGCGCGTTCTGCTTCCGGGCATTCTTATTGCCGCTGTTGCTGGCGGCCTTTGGTATGGTTATGACTGGTGGACCGTTGGCCGCTTCATGGTTTCAACGGACGACGCTTATGTGCAGGGCGACATTGCTTCGATTGCACCGAAAGTCACCGGCTATATCGAAAACATTCCAGTTGTCGCCAACCAGCACGTTAAAGCTGGCGATGTGATCTTCCAGCTCGATGCTGGCGATTATCAGATCGCGCTTGACGATGCGGAAGCCAAGCTCAACACGCAGAAGCAGACACTTGCACGCATTAATGCGCAGGTTGACGCTTCAAAGGCGAGTTTGCAGCAGGCGCAGGCCGACGAACAGGCTTCGCAGGCCGTTCTGAAGAATGCCGAAAGCACCATGGTCCGAATTCAGAAGCTGCATGATACGCGCTTCTCTGCACAGTCCGAACTCGACAACGCACAGTCAGCGCTCGATCAGGCCAAGGCAAAGCTTGCCGGTTCGAATGCGCAGATCGCTTCGGCAAATGCGAATATCGAAGTGCTGAATGCGCAGTATAAGGAAGCGGAAAGCACCATGCGTTCGCTGGAGCTCGCCCGCGACAAGGCTGCACGCGACCTCAACTTCACCACCCTGCGCGCACCTTTTGACGGTGTTGTCGGCAATCTTTCCGGCAAGAAGGGCGATCTCGTTTCGGCTGGCCAGAAGATTGCAGCGCTCGTTCCTGTGAACGCGCTCTATATCGATGCCAACTTCAAGGAAACGCAGCTCGGCCACATCAAAACCGGCGAAACCGCGCGTATCTATGTTGATGCTATCGACGGCCCTTACTTTGAAGGCAAGGTGGCATCGGTTGCTCCGGCATCGGGCGCTGTGTTCTCGCTGCTGCCACCTGAAAATGCGACGGGTAACTTCACCAAGATCGTTCAGCGTGTTCCGGTTCGTATCATGATCCCACAGGACGCGCTCGATTCCGGCAAAATCCGTGCAGGTCTCAGCGTGACGGTCGATGTGGACACCCGCACCGCACCGGAAGACAAGGCCAATTAAGGGCTAACTAAAGAAGCGATTGCGTTTGAGGGCGCATACCGAAAATTGTGAAACAGCTTTCGGTATGCGCGTGAAAACGGCTCATTAGAATATGTGGTGGCGCGGCGAACAGCTTTCGCGCCCCTTTCCTCTTCCTATTCGGAGTGCGCCTTCATGGCTGCAAACACCACGATGGGGCCGATGGCTCCCGCAGAAGATCGCATCGATCCCAAGAAGGCGATTGCCTTTCTTGCGATGGTGTTCGGCATGTTCATGGCCATTCTGGACATCCAGATTGTGTCTGCATCGCTGTCTGAAATTCAGGCAGGCCTCAGCGCCAGCTCCGACGAAATCTCCTGGGTGCAGACATCCTATCTGATTGCGGAAGTCATCATGATTCCGCTTTCAGGCTTCCTCGGACGTCTTGTCTCCACCCGCGTGCTGTTTACCGTTTCCGCCGCTGGCTTCACGCTTGCCTCCATGCTCTGCGCGACTGCCACCAATATCGATCAGATGATCGTCTATCGCGCCATTCAGGGCTTCATCGGCGGTGGCATGATCCCGAGCGTGTTTGCGGCCGCATTCACGATCTTCCCGCCATCCAAGCGCTCCATCGTTTCACCGATGATCGGTCTTGTCGCGACGCTTGCACCAACCATCGGCCCGACCGTCGGCGGCTATCTCAGCCACGCGTTTTCCTGGCACTGGCTGTTCCTGGTCAATGTCGGCCCCGGCATCCTCGTCACAATCGCTGCATGGAACCTCATCGACTTCGACGAAGGCGACAGCTCGCTTCTGAGCAAATTCGACTGGTGGGGCCTCGCTGGTATGGCAGCCTTCTTAGGCTCGATGGAATATGTGCTCGAAGAAGGCCCGCGCAACGACTGGCTGCAGGATGAAGCAATCTTCATTCTGAGCGGCGTAATGGTTATAGGCGGCATTCTCTTCTTCTTCAGAGCGTTCACAGCCGAAGAACCCATTGTGGACTTACGTGCCTTCAAGAATGTCAACTTCGCCTTTGGCTCACTGTTCTCGTTCGTGATGGGTGTCGGCCTTTACGGCCTCACTTATCTTTATCCGCTGTTTCTCAGTAGCATACGCGGCTACGACGCCCTGATGATCGGCGAAGCGCTGTTTGTCAGCGGCCTTGCCATGTTCTTCACTGCACCGCTCGCAGGCTTCCTGTCCACGCGCATGGACCCGCGCCTGATGATGATGATCGGCTTCCTTGGCTTTGCTGCCGGTACATGGATGGTCACAGGTCTGACTGCGGACTGGGATTTCTATGAACTTCTGCTGCCGCAGATCCTGCGCGGCTGTTCGCTGATGCTTTGCATGGTGCCGATCAACAATCTGGCGCTTGGAACCTTGCCACCTGCGCTGCTGAAAAACGCTTCCGGTCTCTTCAACCTGACCCGAAATCTCGGTGGTGCTGTCGGTCTGGCTGTGATCAACACCATTCTCACGCGTCGCAGCGATATGCATTATGAGCGTCTGGCCGAGCATGTGCGCTGGGGCAATTCGGAAGCCGAACAGATGCTGGCGAACCTGACTGCGAAGTATAATGCGGCCGGTCTGGATGGTGCGACCATCGCCATCTCCAAAATGTCGGGCATGGTGCGCCAGCAGGCAACACTCATGTCCTTCATCGACGTATTCTTCATTCTCACGATGATGTTCTGCACGCTCGCAGCTTGTGCCGTGATGTTACGCAAGCCAAAGCAAGCCGCCGGAGGCGGTGGCGGCGGTCACTAATACCAAGGCGCGAAGATGCTGACGCTATCCACGCCTTGAAAAGTTCAATCGCCACTCGGGCTTAACCAAAGCTCCGTGAGTCATACTCATGGAGCTTTGGTATAAAGCACCCAGATTCGATTTCATACGAAACCGAATCTGCTTCGCCAGTATTTCATAAATTTTCGTTTGAATTAGCTCTCCGCGCCATTTGCCGCGCGCAGGCAAACTCCTGTCGTTTTGGGAAAAGCGTCTTTTTAAATTGTGACAGTGACGAAACCTTTGTCATATTTATTGTCATAAAAATGCAGTTCAACCTTATGGATCAATTGCTAAGTCCCTGAAAACGTGTTTCACTTTCTGTCGTTGACATTTTGTGACATTAAGCAAACTGTCATCCAACCGTCATCTAGGACGGCTATCGGGAGTGCGCGAACACTGGAATCGACCGGGAGCGTTCGCCCGACTTTAACAGGGGAGTCAAACAATGCTTGCATTTACTGCGCGTCTGCTGTCGCTTTCGACTGCAATCGCTGTTGGCGGGGTTTCTATTGCTGCTGCTGAACCATCAGCTGAACTCATCGCTGCAGCCAAGGCTGAAGGCCAGCTGACCACCATCGCGCTGCCACACGACTGGTGCGGCTACGGCGAAATCATCCAGAGCTTCAAAGACAAGTACGGCCTTAAGGTCAACGAACTGAACCCTGATGCTGGTTCGGGCGACGAAATTGAAGCCATCAAGGCAAACAAGGACAACAAGGGCCCACAGGCTCCTGACGTTATCGACGTTGGCTTTGCTTTCGGCACCACCGCCAAGAAAGACGGCCTGATCCAGCCTTACAAGGTTGCAACCTGGGACGAAATTCCAGACAGCGCCAAGGACCCTGAAGGTTACTGGTACGGCGATTATTACGGCGTTCTTGGTTTCGAAGTGAACAAGGACATCGTTAAGGACGTCCCACAGGATTGGGAAGACCTGCTCAAGAGCGATTACGCAAATTCGGTTGCTCTGGCTGGTGATCCACGCGTTTCCGCACAGGCAATCCTCGGCGTTCACGCTGCAGGCATCGCACGCGGTGCAGAACCAGGTGCCGAAGCTGGCAAGAAGGGCCTTGAATTCTACAAGGAACTCAACGCCAACGGTAACTTCGTTCCAGTCATCGGCAAGGCCGCTTCGCTGGCACAGGGTTCGACCCCAATCGTCATCCGTTGGGATTACAACGCTCTCGCAGACCGTGACACCCTGAAGGGCAACCCGGAAATCGAAACCGTAATTCCAAAGTCGGGTGTTGTTGCTGGCGTTTACGTTCAGGCGATCAGCGCTTACGCACCGCATCCAAACGCTGCAAAGCTGTGGATGGAACACCTGTATTCTGACGAAGGCCAGCTTGGCTATCTGAAGGGCTACTGCCACCCGATCCGCTTCAATGCGATGGCGAAGGCTGGCAAGATCCCACAGGAACTGCTCGACAAGCTGCCACCAGCAGAAGCCTATGAAAAGGCTATCTTCCCAACTCTTGAACAGATTGAAGCCGCTCAGGCAGAAATCACCAAGAACTGGGACAGCGTTGTTGGCGCAAACGTTCAGTAAGCGGATTTAGAGCGCTGTACGCCCTCTTGGACGCACAAAAGTCGCTTTAACTCACCCTGTTATGGCATGCGACGACCAGAAATGGTCGTCGCATTGCTTCCTGAACTTTTAGACCCGGCAAACACTGTATTGAATCTGGACCGAAAGAGATCATTGTCTCTTTACTTCACGCATAATCAAATCCGAAAAAGCGAACCGCTCTTCGGGATTATGCCTTAAAGAAAGAACGCATGAGTTCATCAGCCGAAACAACCGCACCGGTCAGCGGGGTGCGAAAGCGTCAGTTGCCGCTATCGTGGATTGGCGTCGCGCCTTTCTTCTTGTTTGCCATTCTGTTCCTGCTTTGGCCGACAATGTATCTCATCATCGGTGCGTTTCAGGACCCCGATGGCAATTTCACGCTTCAGAATGTTCAGGATCTCTTCCAGCCTCAGATTATGAGTGCCTACTGGATTTCGATTAAAGTAAGCCTCGCATCGGCGCTCGGTGGCGCATTGATCGGCTTCTTTCTGGCCTGGGCTGTGGTGCTTGGCAATCTGCCACGCTGGCTGCGCCCAACAGTTCTGACCTTCTCGGGCGTTGCATCGAATTTCGCTGGCGTTCCGCTGGCCTTCGCGTTTCTCGCGACTCTTGGCCGTACCGGCTTCGTAACAATCCTGTTGCGTGAGTGGTTCGGTTTCAATCTGTACTCGACCGGCTTCAACCTTCTGAGCTTTTTCGGTCTGACCATCACCTATCTGTTCTTCCAGATTCCGCTGATGGTGCTCATTCTGACGCCTGCTCTGGACGGCCTGAAGAAAGAATGGCGTGAAGCCTCTTCGATCCTGGGCGCGACCAATCTTCAATATTGGCGCATGGTTGCGTTTCCGATTCTCTGGCCAAGCCTGCTCGGCACAACGCTGCTTCTGTTCGCAAACGCCTTTGGCGCCATTGCAACCGCCTATGCGCTGACCGGCTCGTCGCTCAACATCGTTCCGATCCTGCTCTATGCGCAGATCAGAGGCGACGTTCTGCATAACCAGAATCTGGGCTACGCGCTGGCACTCGGCATGATCGTCATCACTGGCCTTTCCAACCTCCTTTACATCTGGCTGCGTATGCGTGCCGAAAGGTGGCAGCGATGAAAAAGGGCTTCAACTTCCAGAAGATTGGTGCATGGATCGCCTTTTTCATCGGCGCAATCTACTTCCTCGTTCCGCTGATCGGCACCTTTGAATTTTCGCTGCGTATGCGTCGTGGCGAATATTCCTTCGACGCCTATCGCGTGGTTTTCAGCGATCCGAATTTCCAGGCAACGTTCGGCTATTCGATCTTGCTTGGCATCCTGACGATCATCTTCGGTGTGCTGCTTGTTGTGCCGACCGCCTATTGGGTTCGCCTTCGTCTGCCGCATCTGCGTCCGCTAATCGAGTTCATCACGCTGATGCCGCTAGTCATTCCGGCAATCGTCATCGTGTTCGGTTATCTGCGCATTTATAACTCGTCGTCGTGGCTGCCATTCACCTCGTCCACGCGTGCAACCGATCTGTTGTTGATGTTCGGCTATATGACTTTATCGCTGCCATACATGTATCGCGCAGTCGATACGGCTATGCGCACGATTGATGTTCGCACGCTGACCGAAGCCGCCCAGAGCCTTGGCGCTGGCTGGGGCCGGATCATGTTCAAAGTGATTTTCCCCAATGTGATGTCAGGCGTCATGAGTGGTGCTTTCATCACCTTTGCTATCGTCATTGGTGAATTCACGCTGGCATCCTTGCTCAACCGTCCTGCCTTTGGTCCTTATCTCCAGCTCGTCGGCGCAAACCGCGCTTATGAACCTTCCGCGCTGGCGATTATTTCCTTCGGTATTACGTGGCTCAGCATCATCATGTTGCAGCTCGTTTCGCGCCTCAACAAATTCAAGACAACCGCCGGGTAACATTCATGGCTTTTCTTAATCTCAAGCACCTGAAAAAGAGCTTCGGCGCCACTACCGTCGTCCACGATTTCAACCTCGCTGTCGAAAAGGGCGAATTCGTTTCCTTCCTCGGCCCATCGGGCTGCGGCAAGACCACGGTTCTGCGCATGATCGCGGGCTTTGAAAGTGCCGATCAGGGCGCAATTGAAATTGATGGCAAAGATGTTGTCGATCTCAAGCCAAACCAGCGCAATATCGGCATGGTCTTTCAGGCCTATGCGCTGTTTCCAAACATGACCGTCGCCCAGAACGTGGCATTCGGTCTGCGGGTTTCGGGCAAGTCGAAGGCCGAAATCGACGCGACGGTCAAGGAAATGCTCAGTCTCATCAAGCTTGAGCATCTTGCGGATCGCTATCCTTATCAGATGTCCGGTGGCCAGCAGCAGCGTGTGGCCTTGGCCCGTGCGCTTGCAACCAAGCCGCAGGTGCTTCTGCTTGATGAACCGCTTTCAGCACTTGATGCGAAGATCCGTATCTCGCTGCGTCAGGAAATTCGTGCGATCCAGCAGAAGCTCGGCATCACCACGGTTTTCGTAACGCACGATCAGGAAGAAGCATTGTCGATCTCTGATCGTATCGTCGTCATGCATGAAGGCCGGGCTGATCAGATCGGAACACCGTTCGACATCTATAACCGTCCTGCATCGCGCTTCGTTGCTTCCTTCGTTGGCACGCTCAACATGCTGGAAGCATCGGTTGCCGAGCCGGGCCAGAACAGCATCGACCTCGACGGGCGCATGATCAAGGTGAATGAAGAGCTCAGCCATCACCAGAAGGGCAAGGCGATCACACTCGCACTGCGTCCGGAAGCGGTCAGCATGGAAGCGCGCAAGAGCCACGACACTTCGCTCGATGCGACCATCGAAGATGTGCACTTCCTCGGTTCGGTTATTCGTACGCGTGTGGCACTTGGCAAGAACCAGTTGTCATTCGACACATTCAATGACCCCACCCAGCCACCACCACAGCGTGGCGACAAAGTGACGGTGCATTTTGCATCGCATGATCTGCTCGTCTTAGCCGATTAAGCTACATGACATGACAAAAAAGCCGCCCAAACGGGCGGCTTTTTTGTGAAACTTGTGTTCCGGCGCTGTCAAGATTATGGCCCTTTTGTGATTATCCTCACTCAGGGCCATAAGTTTAAGCTCTTAGTTGCCCCATGGACCGTGGAAGTCACCATCCTTGTCAATGCGCTTGAAGCCGTGCGAGCCAAAGAAGTCGCGCTGACCCTGAATGACATTGGCCGTACCCTGCGACTGCGTAAAGCTGTCGAAGTAGCTCAATGCCGAACCAAGTGCGGGAAGCGGCAGACCTGCAAGTGCTGCCTGTGCAACGATCTTGCGAAGCCCCTTCGATGCCTTGCCCATGCGTTCAACAAAGGCAGGAACCAGCAGAAGGTTCTCGATTTCCTGGCCTTCAAAAGCCTGCGCAATATCGTCGAGGAACAGCGAACGGATGATGCAGCCTTCGCGCCAGATGCGGGCGGTGGTTGCAAGCGGGATGTTCCAGCCGTGCTCCTTGGATGCGGCCGCCAGAACTGCAAAGCCCTGTGCATAGGCAACGATCTTGCCAGCCAGCAGACCCTGCTC
The DNA here is from genome assembly GCF_040369775.1 of Brucella sp. NBRC 12953. Lineage (NCBI taxonomy): Bacteria > Pseudomonadati > Pseudomonadota > Alphaproteobacteria > Hyphomicrobiales > Brucellaceae > Brucella > Brucella sp. NBRC 12953. Next base: position 558,865 of record NZ_BAABSV010000003.1, on the reverse strand, counting down.
AAGGTCAGCAAGGAACTGCGCCTGATCAGCAATATCAAGCGTGCGTGGTGCAGGCTTATAAGCCTTTTCAGCGGCCTCACGTTCAGCTTTCAGCGACGAAATCGAGCGTGCGTCAACGGCTGCTTCAATGCCGGTTGCAGGAACGCCGAGCATCTGTGCTTCAATCGCCGACCAACGGCCGGTCCCCTTCTGTCCAGCTTGATCGAGGATCATATCGACCATCGCCTTGCCGGTTTCAGGATCAGTTGCCTTCAGAACTTTTGCTGTGATTTCAATGAGGTAGGAATTGAGCGGACCCGCATTCCACTTCTCGAACACATCACCGATTGCAGGCGCCGAAAGGCCGAGACCATCGCGCAGAATGCCGTAGATTTCGGCAATCATCTGCATGTCGGCATATTCGATACCGTTGTGAACGGTCTTCACGAAATGGCCTGCGCCATCCGGGCCAACCAGCGCACAGCAAGGCTCGCCTTTATATTTTGCAGCCGCAGCCAAAAGGATTGGCGCGATGCGATCATAGGCTTCCTGCGTGCCGCCAACCATCATCGATGGTCCGTTGCGGGCGCCTTCTGCGCCACCCGATACACCCATGCCGACAAAGGTTGGATCGTTCGGGCCAAGTGCCTTCAAACGACGCATCGTGTCGCGATAGTCGGAGTTGCCGGCATCGATCATGATGTCGCCCTGCTCAAGATAAGCCTTGAGGCGGGTGGTTTCAGCATCAACTGGTGCGCCAGCCTTGATCAGGAAGATGATTGGACGTGGCTTGCGGATATTGTCAGCCAGTTCTTCAAAAGTGGCGCAAGGGATGATCTTGTCACGCAGCGCGCCAGCTTTTTCGATGAATGCTTGCAGGACGGGCTCGTCGCGGTCATAGACGGCTACCGTGTAGCCCTTCTCGGCGATGTTCAGCGCAAGGTTCGAACCCATCACGCCGAGGCCGACCATTCCGATATCTGCTTTTTCCATTTTTTGCCCTTTTGAAACACAGCCAACTGGCTTGTCATACAGAAATAGAGAGCCGACAGACTGGACTGTCTTAGCTGCTGCTGTCGCAGTATTTAGCGCCAGCGCGTACAGTCTGTATCCTATTGTTGGATGATCTAGGGCATATGACGCAAATTTGATAGGCCTTTTTCTAAAATACTAACCGATTTAAATGCTCAAACACGCTCCAGTTTCACATGTGGCAGCGGTGGCAGTTCAATCTCGATATTATCACCAGCCTGCACATTTCCGCCCGCAATAACGATCGACATGACGCCTGCTTTGCGCACCAATTCGCCGTCTTCCGTTTTATCGAGGACAGCACCAAGAAGCCCCTTTTCAAAGCTTTCAATCTGCGAACATGGATTGCGCAGTCCGGTGAGTTCGAGAACAACATCGGACCCAATTTTGAGGATGGCCGACTTGGGCAGTGCGAGCAGGTCGATCCCGCGCGTGGTAATGTTTTCACCCAGCTGCGCGGGCGTAATGTCAAAGCCCTTCTCGGTGAGCTCATCGAAAAGCTCCGCCTGAATAAGATGGACCTGACGCAAATTCGGCTGAGTCGGATCGGCCTTTACGCGCGAACGATGTTTGACGGTAACACCCTTATGCGCGTCACCTTCAACGCCCTGACCTGCAACAATGCTTATCTCTGAAACCAGCTGTTTCGAGAAACGATGCTCGGCGTCGCGCGCAACGGCTAAAACAATTCCACCCATATTTTTACCTTGATCGCATGAAGAAGGACGCGGCAGGCAAAGCCGGTCGTAATCCCGCATATCATGCGATATACAACAGATGGATGACAAGGGTATCGCGAAGGGGTTGGCGGTAAAACCATGACGAGTAAGCAGCGCGACGGCAAGGATTTTCGCTGGGGTATCTGGGGTACAGGCACGATTGCCAGCGCCTTTGCAGCCGATATTCAGGCAAGCGGCGACATGCGCGTGACGGCGGTTTGTTCGCGCTCGATGGAGAGTGCGACAAGCTTCAAAACCCGCATCGGCGCGGACAATGCCTTTGATGATGCCGCAGCATTCCTCAACAGCGCTGATATCGATGCCGTTTATATTGCCACACCCAATGCCATGCATGTGCCGCAGACATTGCAGGCAATCGCCGCAGGCAAAGCGTGTCTCACGGAAAAGCCGCTTACGCTCGACGCAGATGGAGCCAACCAGATTGCATCCGCAAGCAGGGCGCATAATGTCTTTGCCATGGAAGCGATGTGGAGCCGGTTCCTTCCGGCGATTCATGCCACCCGTGAGCATATCAAAAGCGGTCGCATCGGGACGGTAAAGCGTATCGAAGCGGACCTCTCCTATTTCCGTGCGGAAGATCCGCAAAGCCGGTTTTTCAATCCGGCACTTGGCGGCGGTGCTGCCTTCGATCTCGGCGTCTATCCGGTTTCGATTGCGCTGAGTTTTCTCGGCCTGCCAGACGCTGTCAGCGGACGTTGGACCAAGGCCAAAAGCGGCGTCGATATGCGAACGGAAATCACGCTGACATATGCAAATGCCACAGCTGAGCTCTCATGCGGCTTTGATCGGGATGGTCAAAACCAGATGCTGATTGAAGGCACAAACGGCGCGATCCTCATTCACGCACCGTTTCTGAAAGCACAGCGTCTGACGATTTTTTCCGCTAATGTGCTGAATTCAGCCCTTGGTCCGAAAGGACCGGGTGGGTTGATTGGCAAGGTTCTGAACCGCCTGCCTTTGCCGGGTAGAACGGTTGAACACCATGCTTTTGCTGGAAACGGATTGCAGTTTCAGGCGCAAGCCGTGCGCGATGCCGTGACACGCGGCGAGATTTCAAGCCCGATCATGCCGCTTGAACACAGTGCTGCGGTGGCAAACATCGTCAGCACTGTGCTTAGTAAGCAACCTGATTAGAAGCTGCTCTGAACCTTATAGGGTGCAGCGTTTTCGCCAGCATTATTGAGCGCGAGGGCTACTTCGGTGATGTGCAGGGCCACCGCACCGGAGAAAAAGGCCGTCTTACCGGTTTCAATGGCGCGCGCCTGATCAACCACGCCACGCATGAAATCGATCTGCGATGGGAATGACGGCAGGCTTAGCGCATCGCCTTTTGGATAGGCGAGCTTGCTGCCAACAGCCGGTTTCCATGGCAGAGTCTTGCCAAGCTTTGCTTCCACGCGACCAAAGACGCGTGACAGGATAGAACGCTTTCTGGTGGTCGATTCAAGCCGCACAGCAGAACGATTATCCCAAAGATCATCGACGGTGATGGAACCCTTGTCGGCCACGATTGTCAGGCTGCGATCCTTCGGCATTGCAAGGCCGGACGTCAAACGCGCAACAAGACCGGATTTGAAACGCAGGCAGCCGACGGAGAAATCCGGTGCCATGTGCAGATGCTCCGTTCCCGGCCCCTTGTTCTGGAAGGTGATCGAGGAGAAAGCGGTCACACTTTCAACGGGGCCAAAAAGCGACACGAGCCATGACAGTGCATAACCTGCATGTTCCAGCGTGCAACCAATCTCAAACTCATGCAGACCCGGCCAAGGCGCGCCCGATTGCGAGCGCCATGTCGCCCATTTATCGCGAAAAACCGGGCCGTCCTCCATTTCTGCATAGACCAGACGCGGCGTGCCGATCTCGCTTATGGATTGTGATACCAGTTTCTGCGCGTCACTCAGACCATTAGCCGGTGCGGCTGCCAGTGTCAGTCTGTTTGCCGCTGCAAACTCAACCAGCGCTTTGGCATCATTGAAATCCATCGCCAGCGGCTTTTCGGAATAGACATGCTTGCCCGCCTCAAGAGCCGCGCGTGAAACGGCATAATGGCTTTCCGGCGTCGTCAGGTTGAGAACGATCTGCACGTCTTTATCGGCAAGAATTGCCTCAAAGTTTTCATAGGCGCGCACCTTATAATGTGCTGCAAATACCTTGAGCCGTTCAGCCGAGCGATCAAAGGCACCGAGCAGCTTCAATTGCGGATAATTGCGCAGCGTGGTCATGTAGTAATCGGCGACGAAGCCCGTGCCAATGATCGCAATATTCATGGATAACTCCGATTAGAGCATTTCCAGCAAAAGTGCGAAGCGGTTTTGCTTAGGATAATGCGTAAAAACAAAAAGATAGAGCGGTTCCTACGATTCTCTTTCAACAGGAACAACTCTAGACAGACCGTTTTGGGATGGTGACTTTGGCCGTCATGCGCAGGCCAAAAATCGCAAAGATGAGCATGAGCCAGACCGGGTCCATGCGCCGGAAGAAGAAGCTTTCCAGCATCGCGTTGAGCGTGCCGAAAAACACAAACATCAGAAAGAAATCTGCCAGAAACAGGTTTTCGCGTGTCGGCCTGCACCGCATGTAGTTCACAAGCGGCATGATGATAATGACGAAAACTGCGCAGATCAGACCGATAAGGCCCATGGAAAGCGTGATGTCGAGATAGCCATTATGGCCATGCACGATGCCACGCACATCCCAATCGAGATAATAAGGATGGGCTGCTTCCTTGACGCGATCAGTTCCCCAGAAACTTTCATAGCCAAAGCCGATCCAAGGGCGGCTGTGCAGCGCCTCGACGGCAAAAGCCCAGATTGATGTGCGTCCGGTAAAGGTTGGATCAACGGAGAATTTCAGGACGATCTGGTGCAGCGGCTCGAACAGAACAGTGCCGATGGTAAACAGCGCAAATACCACCTGAATGGCAAGGATCATGAGCGGTGCCAGTCCACGGATACCGAACACGCCCGGACCAATGACCAGAAGCATAGCGAAGGGAACCAGAGCAACCGTGGTTTTTGAGCCGGTATGCGCCACGAAGAACAACGCCAACAAAGCAATGACAGCACCGCTGGCCCGCCACCCGCGCCGCCACAAATAGATGCCTCCAAAAGCGAAGAGCGCCATGACTGGCCCGGCGATGTTTTTGTGTGTGAAAACACCACGCCAGAGAAACGAATTCTGTGGCTCGCTTACATCAACGCCATGTGTGCCAAGATTGGGTAACAGCACAACACCCGCATAGGAAATGACAATGACGATGGAGGCTACTGTGAGCAGCATCACGGAATAACCGTCAGCATCTTGTGGCAGAGCGAGTACTGCAACAATTGCCAGAACACCGATCAGTGTCAGCATGACCCCGCGAATGGCAGTTCCCGGATCGGGACTTACGAAAGCAGATGCCAACAACAAGCCAAACATGAGCAGCCAGCCAAGACTGACCAGCCGCATCAGTTTGCGCGGATCAGCAAACATGGCCAATGCAGCCAGTGCTATTGCGCCAACGAGACCAAAGCCTAGCTGATTGACGGTGTCGCCCGCTTGCGGCCCATCGGGTGCGACGGGCATGGAAAACGGGCGGAATGAAATCAGCAGAATGCAGAAAATAACCGTCGCGGTGACGAGCGCAATCTGGCGCATCGTCACCCGCATAGGATCGGACGAACCTGAACTAGTTCTTGTCCGGGTTGCGATACTGCTCATTCAGATATCCAAAATGGGCCATCACTCGGCCCAGACCGATATGGATGAAGTAGGTGCCGACAGGTGCAAAGCCAGCAGCAACACCTCTTCTGACTGCCTTGATCGGCGAGTAAGCCAGCAGAGCAAGGCTCTTCAGGAACACGCGCACCTGACCCAAAGGCTCATCCTTGCGCTTGCGCTGTTCGATCAGCGTCGAAAGAACGCCGTTGCGCAGACCGCGTGATCTGATCCAGTCATTTTCCAGGCGGCGTGCAGGAATAGTTTCGCGCACAATGCCTTCCGCACACCAGGCAACTTTGAAGCCCTTGGCGATTGAGCGGGACAGGAAGTCAGAATCGCCGCCGCCTGTGAAGTTGAACTTGAGATCCATAAACGGATAGCTGTGCGACTCAAGAACTGCGCGTGCGATCAGCAGATTACCCGAGGAGTAGATGATCGGAACCGGACCGGTCTTGGTATAATGCGGCAGGAAGACCGGGTGCTTTGCCCACTGTTCCGAATTTGGCTTTTCAAAAATCGGATACTGTGGACCGCCAACGAGGCTAACGTCGTAACGCTCAGCGGTTGCAACCATGTTTTCGATCCAATCCGGATCGGCCAACTCATCGTCATCGATGACGATGACATATTTGAAGTTCGGGAAAAACTTCGTCGCAGTCAACCAGCCAGCATTATAGGCATTGCAGTTGCCGCGGTGGGATTCACCGATCAGCATACCACGATACTTGCCGGTTTCGAAAAGCGGAGCGGCAACGGTTGCGCCTTCCTTCTTTTCGGTTTCGTTCTCGATCACGACAACCGCCCATTTGCGCTTGGTTGTCTGCGCATTCAGCGTGTCGAGTGTGCGTATCAGGTGCTCTGGCCGCTTGAATGTCGGGAGCGAAACGACGATGTCGATCTCGTCATAGGGAAGACCAGGCGTTTTAGCGATTACTTCAATATGATCCGGTAAATCTGGCATCACAGCATCCGATTATTTCTAGGATTTAGGTTTTTATGTTTATCTTTCCACTATTGATAAACGCTTAAAGAAAAGTTCACCGCATGGCTGTAGACACTAGCTTGAATAAACATTCATTAAGAGCCGTCAGGAGTTGAATTGCAACCGTTTCGTCTTGTCTTCGTGACATCGCTTGTTCCACATGCAGTCGCCTCAACAGGTTATGAAGTCGCAAATGCCGCGGTTATTGATGGGCTTCGCCGTGCTGGCGCGCATGTGACCGTTCTGGGCTTTACATGGCCGGGCCACAAGGCTGCGGAAGACAAGGACACAATTGTACTCGGCGAAGTCGAAGTCCGCACTGAAGGTGCGGGCATCAAGCGCAAGATCGGATGGGTGCTCAAATCTTTCCTGACCGGCCTCACAGTTTCCTCGGCAAAGGTACGGGTGATCCCGGCAATCGAATTGCACAATGCGATCACCGAACTTGGTGAATTCGATGCTTACGTGCTCAATGGCGTTACTCTACCAGGCGCATTTGAAGGAATTTTTAAGGACAAGCCATCGCTTTTCGTTGCCCACAACGTCGAGTATCGCTCGGCAGAGGAAAACGCGGCCGATGCCAAAGGTAAGGTTCAGAAATTCCTGTTTGGCCGAGAGGCGCGCATTCTCAAAAAGCTGGAAAACAGGCTTTGCAAACAGGCGAGCTTTGTCTTCACTTTTGCGGAAGATGACGGCCCGGCGCTGGGCCTCAACAACGACAAGTTTGCAACCCTGCCCCTCGTTATGCCGGGCAATGGCCAGACCGTAAAGCCAGAAGCAGCCAAATATGATCTTACGTTGATCGGCACATGGACATGGCATCCGAACCGCATTGGCCTTGAATGGTTCCTGCGCGAAGTAAAGCCGCTTCTGCCAAAGGATGTCTCAATCGCCATCGCCGGAAACACGCCGGCTGATCTGATTGCAGCATGGCCGGGCGTGAATTTTCTCGGCAAAGTGCCGGATGCCACAGCCTTTGTCGAAAGCGGCAAGCTGATACCGCTTATCAGCCGTGCTGGCACAGGCGTACAGCTTAAAACCATAGAGACATTCGAGTTGGGCAAACCAAGTGTCGCAACCGCGCATTCTGTTCGCGGCATTGGCAATATTCCAGCGAACTGCACGATCGCCGACAAGCCTGCAGAATTTGCCGCAGCCATCGTTGAACGTCTAAAAGCGATCAACGAAGGTGACGATCAAAGACTTGATGGCAAAGCCTTCAAACAGGCACAAATCGCAGGCATGGACAGTGCTATCGCCCGAGGCTTAAAGAAACTTCAGGACGTTACAGGAAAAGCAGACTGAATATGACGAATAGTTCATCCGAAAAACTCGAATATCGAAATATTCTCGGCATCAAAGTTGTCTGTTTCGACTGGGACAGTTCATTCGCTTATTTTGAGAAGCAGATCGAAAACCATGAATTCATGAAGCAGGGTTGGCTGAATGCCAACAACGCCAATATTGCGCATGAAGACCCGGCCTATATGGCAGCGCTTAAAGATTATCTGATCCTGCCGGATGGTATTGGCGTCGATATCGCAAGCAAGGTCGCCTACGGTGAAAAATTCCCGGCCAATCTCAACGGCACGGACTTCATTCCCGGCCTGATGCAGCACATCAAGCGGCCGATGAAAGTGGCGCTTCTGGGCGGCGGTCCCGGCGTTGCGGCAGATGCAGCGCAGCTGTTCAAGAAACAGATACCACAGCATGATTTCCGCGTGATCTCGGACGGTTATTTCAAGCCTGCCGATATCGACGGTATTCTGGCTCAACTTAAAGAGTATCACCCGGATATTCTGCTGGTCGCCATGGGCGTTCCCCGGCAGGAAATGTTCATCGACAAGCATATCACGGCAGAACATTGCACCATTGCGAGCGCTGTGGGTGCCTTGTTTGACCTGCATACGGGCCGCGTGCAGCGTGCGCCCCATTGGGTCCGCACAGTCAAGATGGAGTGGGTGCATCGTCTGCTGCAGGAACCACGCCGTCTTGCGAAACGCTACCTCGTTGGCAACCCGGTTTTCCTCTGGCGCGTGGCCAAGGAAAAGCTCTCAGGGGGTAAGCCTTGAAGACAGCAATCGTTACCGCCAGCTGGGATCAGGACTTTGAGCGCTGCAAGCTCTTGTGCGAAACCATGGACAAACATGTCACCGGTTTCACCAAGCATTACATTCTTGTCGACAGCAAGGATGTAGCCCTCTTTCGGCAGATCGAGAGTGCAAACCGCATCGTCATCGACGAGCGCGATTTGCTGCCTTCATGGATTCGCCCATTTCCCGATCCGACCTATCTCGGTCGCCGCCGTGTCTGGCTTTCTTTCAAAACCAAGCCATTGCGCGGCTGGCATGTGCAGCAGTTGCGCCGCATTGCGCTGGCCAGCAAGGTGGAAGAAGACGGTCTTCTCTATACCGATTCAGACACTGCTTTCGTGAAGCCCTTTGATTGCAGCACACTCTGGCAGGGCGATAAGTTGCGCCTGTTCTATCGGCCCAATGCACTTGCCAATCCCGAATGGCCGGAGCATCCGGTCTGGGCGGAAAATGCCGGAAAACTGCTTGGCGTCAAAAACGGCAAAAGCGCACTGAATGATTATATCGGCCAGCTTGTTTCCTGGCGCAGAGATTCAGTCGTCGGCATGTGCGAGCGGATCGAAAAGCACACTGGTCAGCATTGGGTTGCCGCAATCGGCAATGTCCGCCGCTTCTCGGAATGCTTCATCTACGGCCATTATGTCGATGATGTTCTGGAAGGCGCAGGCCATTTCCACGATACCCACGATCTCTGTCGTATGCAGTGGTTTGCACCACCGCCGAGCGAAGAAGAGTTCCGCACCTTCATTGCCGAGATGGAACCGCATCAGGTTGCCATTGGTATGCAGTCATTCCTGAGCCTTTCAGTGAATGACATTCGCCGGATCATCGGCGCGTGAGCTAGAGCATTTCCTGTTTTGATTGAGTTATTGGAAATGCTCTATCCATTTGTTTCTACGCGCATCTTTTTCCGAAAACCGCTTCGCACTTTTCGGGATGCGCTCTAGTGGATTCAGAAGAATAAAGCCCGGAGCACCAAACTCCGGGCTTTTTTATACCCGCTTTGCAGGCAATCTCATGCTGGTATAGGTGAAAACCAGCGAGAGGATGTAGATGCCGGCAAAGACGAAGTTAAGCCCGGCAATCCAGTCGTTGTTGTCGCCGTGATAAAGCAGCAGCAGCCAGACGAACAAGGCCTTGGCCGCAGTCATCAGCACCATGCTTATAGTGCGCAGGCCAGATTGACCGCGCGCATAAAGAATTTCTGTCTGATACTCGATGAGATTGCGGAAGCCCGGCACCAGCAGGACCAGCGGCAGAAGACCGACAATCGGCGCCACACTTGCACCAAGTGCTGTTGGGAAGAACTGCAGGAAGATCACCATTGCGCCGAGACCTGCAACAGACACGGCAAAAACCGCAAATTCCAGCCCCGCCCTGATGCGCAGCGACGCCAGCATATTCGGATTGCGCATGAGCTTTTGCACCAGCATCATATTAAACGAACGGATCGGCAGTGCCGTCAGGTCCACAAGGCGCATAATGATCGCATAGATACCCGCCGTGGTCGGCCCGCCAATGCTCAGAACCAGAAGCTTGTCGAGTTCGCTCTGGATATAGAACAGCAGTTCCGCCCCCATCACGGCGATGGAATCGGAAACGCGTCTCAAATAAAGGCGCGGCTCAAAACGCAGTTTCACTTTCGGATAGAAGCGCAACGCGAAAAGCAATGCCACCGCATTTGCAGCCAGATACCACCATGCCCAATGGGCGACATCATGGTGAGCTGCCAGAAACATGAACAGCACGGCAGCAATGGCACGCGTGGTCGTACCAAAAATCACCAGAAGCGCTGAGATGCCGAAGCGGCGCAGACCATTATTGACGATGATGATCATTTCCGTCGAGCGCCAAAACAACGCTTCGGCAACCACCACCACAGCAAAGGGCAGGAATGAAATATCCCGGCTGAAGAAGATGAAATAGACGATCCAGGAACAGAGCGCGAAAAGCGGCAGCGACAACAGCACCGCCACCAGATAGCCCGCCGTATAGGTTCCCAGAAGCAAAGGTTTGACGGTCGAGATGCGATAAAGCGGCGAGCTGAACCCAAGCGAGACCAGACGCGAAAGCACCACACCTGTTCCGGATGCAGTAGCAAAAATACCGAAGTCACCTGTCGGCAATGTGTTTGCAAGTGCAATGAAATAAAGAAGCGAAACCACCAGCCGTCCGGCGGAACCCGAAAACAGCGAGAAATAATCCCGCACCATGCCGCCTCGGCTACCCAATAATTTCTGGACTGCTTTCGCGATCACCCAAGGGCCTCGTCTTTATATTACCTGTTGCTTGTTTAGTCGTACATGCCGACCGTAAATCGATACTTAGCGAAAAAGACTTAATTAAAAAGCACTAACGCGAATATCGCGATGCAAATTAACCATTTGTTCTCCATAAAAAACCTATAGTCCGATGCGAGTAAGCGATATTTCGGGGTACGGACATCTTTGACGATGAGCGGTGACGACAAGCGCAACAAAGGAAGAGAAGAAAAGCCTCTTCTGGCATTTTCAGACGCGCCCGAGACGAGCCGCGAAGAATCTGACGCGTCCAAAAACGAATCTCAGACCATTGCGCCGCCTTGGACACCCCCTGCAACGCCTGAAGAACGGGCAGAGCTTTTCCGCTCACAGCAGGCAAACAAAGCAGCAGAAGAGAAAGAAGTTTCCGAGCTTCGCAGTCGCATGGCCGCGATCAAGACCGAGCTTGAGCGCAAGATTGCCGAGCGTGAAGCGCGTGAAAAGTCACCGAAAGATGCGCTGCCACAGCCTTCTGAACCAGTACAGGAAGCAGCCGCTGGCGAAACTGCGCTGCCTGCCCGACGTGATGCACCGGACAATGAATGGAAACCGCTGATCGATCCGCGTGTTGCGATCGAAGTGGTGAAGGGTTCTCGTCGCTTGCTACTGGCCACGACCTTGCTCGGCGGCATTGTGGCTACACTTTATGCGCTGACCATTCCGCAGATGTTTGTGGCCTCCACCGATATTCTCGTCGATCCGCGTAATGTGCGGTCTGTTGGCACCGAGCTCACCCCGGGACAATTACCGACCGACGCCTCTTTGGCCATCGCTGAAAGTCAGGCACGCCTGCTTGATTCGAGCAGCGTACTTCTCAAAGTTATTGATAAAGCAGATCTCACCAAAGACCCCGAGTTTAATGGTAGTTTTGTACCTACGGGTGTCGCCGGTTTCTTCGCGCAGCTGAAAACCATGTTCCGGCCGAAAACGGCCAGTGACGGTCAGGCGCTTGAAACCCGCGTTCTCTACAATCTCTATGATAGTCTGACCATCGGTCGAGATGCCAAGACCTTCATCTATTCGATTTCGGTCAAGACGCGAAATGCCGAGAAATCGGCTGAAATCGCCAATCTTATTGGTTCCGTTTTCCAGACAGAGCTTGATTCGCTTCAGTCAGATGTGGCTCGCCGCAATGCGGACGAACTTTCAAAGCGTCTCGCCGATATGCGGGGCAATGTCGAGAATGCGGAGAAGGCAGCTGCAGATTATCGCGCCTCACGCGATCTGGTTGATGTCGATGGCAAGCTTATCAGTGACAATGATTTGTCGCGCCTCAACGATCAGCTGACCAATCAGCGCGCGGAAACCATGCGGCTTCAGGCGCGGGTACAGGTGCTTAGCGATGCCAATACCGGCAGCGTGATCTCCGGCACCCTGCCGGAAGATTTGCGTTCCAACACACTGACAGCCTTGCGTGCGCAATATGCACTGGCGAGCCAGAACGCCAATGGTGCGTCCACCCAGCTTGGCCCACGCCATCCGCAATTCATTCAGCTTCAATCGCAGAAGCAGACTGTTCTCAATGATATTGATGCGGAACTGCGTCGCATTCGCGCTTCATTGCAGGTCGAAGTCGCGCGTTCCGTGCAGCAAGAGAAAGACCTGAGCGCCCGACTTGCGCAGCTCAAGTCACAACAGGCCAATAGCAACAATGATCGCGTGAAGCTGCGCGAGCTGGAGCGCGAAGCAACGACGTTGCGTTCAGTCTATGAAGCATTCCTCCTGCGCTCGCGTGAAACGAGTGAACAGGAAGGCATCACGACCACCAATGTTCGTGTGATTTCGGAAGCACGTCCGCCGCTTGATCCGGCCGGATCAACACGCAAGCTGATTGTAATTGCAGGGCTGATTGCGGGCTTTATGCTGGGTCTGGCAATAACAGCCGTCCGCAACTTCGGACGGCTGGTGCGTGTCAGTTAAGATCGCGAGATTTTACGTCCGCTGGCACGCAGAATTCCCTGCGCGCCATCGAGATGACCGACCTTTAGCTCCAGCGCCAGAAACCGACGCTTTTCAAACGGGCCGGGCATGGCAAGTTCACCGGTCTTCTCGGCAGTAAAGCCGAAACGGCTGTAATATTCCGGATCACCGACCAGCAGAATAGCGCCATGACCAAGCCGCTTTGCCTCGGCAATTGCGTGCTGCATCAAGGCCGAACCGATACCGCGACCGGCAGTTGATGGATCGACTGCAAGCGGGCCGAGCAACAGAGCTGAAACCGGAAAGCCGAACGCATCCAGACCGGCATGGACATTCCACAACCGAACAGTGCCCGCCAGCATTCCATGGTCATCAATCGCCGAAAAAGCCAGACCTTCCGCGGGCAGACGACCACGGCGCAGTTTTTCCGACGATTTCCTGCGACGGCCTTCGCCCATCGCGCGATCAAGCAGAGCTTCACGCGCAATGATGTGTTCCACTGCTTCACCCGCGATGGTGAAAGCTGGTACAAAAAGCGGCGAAAGGCCGGCTACGGTAGTTTCCTGAATTTCCAGATTTGCGTTCATGACATCGCACCCTAAAAATGGGCAGCCGCACATCCTGCCCAGCACTTTTCAGCGCCGGGCAGATTGAGAGGATCGGTCGGACTTATAACGGTATGATCTAATCCGAAAACCGGTTCCCACTTTTCGGGATCATACCTAACCCGGCCGGTTAGATGACGTAGGATCGGAGCGGTTCGAAGCCATTGAACGCCACCGCCGAATAGGTGGTGGTGTAGGCGCCTGTGCCTTCGATGAGAACTTCATCACCGATGGTCAGCGAAACCGGCAGCGGATACGGCGTCTTTTCATAAAGAACATCCGCACTGTCGCAGGTTGGGCCAGCCAGCACGCAAGGTTCGGTTTCGCCACCATCATGTGGAGTCACGATCTGGTAGCGGATCGCCTCGTCCATGGTTTCGGCCAGACCGCCGAATTTGCCGATGTCGAGATAGACCCAACGAACATTGTCGTTGTCCGACTTGCGCGAAACCAGAACCACTTCGGTCTTGATCACGCCTGCATTGCCAACCATGCCACGGCCCGGTTCAATGATGGTTTCCGGAATGCGGTTGCCGAAATGCTTCGACAGCGCATCGAAGATCGCCATGCCGTAAGCCTGTGCGGTCGGTACATCCTTGAGGTAGCGGGTTGGGAAGCCGCCGCCCATGTTGACCATGCGAAGGACGATGCCTTCGTCAGCCAGCGTGCGGAATACCGATGCAGCATCGCTAAGAGCGCGATCCCATGCGGTGAGGTCCGTCTGCTGCGAGCCGACGTGGAACGACACACCGTAGGAGTCGAGGCCGAGCGACTTTGCATGACGCAGCACGTCGATAGCCATGGCAGGCACGCAACCGAACTTGCGCGACAGAGGCCATTCAGCGCCTTCACCATCGGTCAGAACGCGGCAGAACACGCGGCTGCCAGGAGCTGCGCGCGCAACCTTTTCGACTTCTTCAACGCAATCAACGGCAAAGAGGCGGATGCCCAGCTCGAAAGCGCGCGCAACATCGCGCTCCTTCTTGATGGTGTTGCCATAAGAGATGCGGTTTGGCGTTGCGCCGGCTTCCAGTGCCATTTCGATTTCGGCAACCGATGCCGTATCGAAGCACGAGCCAAGCGATGCAAGAAGACGCAGGACTTCAGGTGCAGGATTTGCCTTCACAGCATAGAAAATGCGCGAGTAAGGCAATGCCTTTTCAAAATTCTGATAGTTTTCGCGCACGACGTCAGTGTCCACGACGAGGCAAGGGCCATCTGGGCGGCGGGTGTTGAGGAAGTCAATAATACGCTGAGTTGCCATGGTCGTTCTCCCGCGCGGCTTGATTGGCCGCATCTAGAGCGCAATCCTTTTCGGAATTGCGCAGAAAAAACACTTAGGGAATCAGACCGGGTCCCCCATGGACCCGAAAATTCTCTAAGAGACAAAGTAAGCATAAGCGCATCCGCGGTGAGGCCAGCCTTTGGAGGTGCTGAGGTCACGCGAAAACTCATGCGGCGATGGAACAACGCTAAACCCGCGTTACTCCGCTTTGTCTGCCTTGGATTGGAATTGGAGAACCGCATCCGCACTTCTGGCAATGAAGGTGTGCCTCTTCAGTAATTCCGGCTTTTGGACAGCCGAAAGACACTAGAAAGGCCCGCACCGTCGTTGCTTCAAGATGTCCTTGATCTGGCGGTTGGCCTACAGATCAACTGGAGCGGTTAGGTCCAGGTACCGTACCGAATTCCTCACCATTCGAGGATCGGCGGACACCCACAGGCACGTGCGACTTTGGGCAAGGGCGATATAATCCCAAACATGTGTTCATTCAATGACAAATCAGGGTCGAGCGAAAATAATTTTTAGGGGTCTCAACGTATTCACTGTGCTTGCCATTGTTCAATATTAGTGAAACAATCTACCGTATAAATTTCTCTTTTCTTAACCATAAATGCTGATTTCGACAGCAAGTCGTGAACAATGACCAGCCTCGATTCCTTCAACGCCCTCATCACAAAAGCTGAAATCGCACCTGCACCTTCGGTCAATGGCGCTCTTCAGGGCGCAACTTTGGCAGTCAAAGACATTTATGATGTCACAGGAATGAAAACAGGCTGCGGCAATCCGCAGATTTTGGCCGAATCAGTTGCAGCCGAAAAATCGGCGCCCGCCGTCGAGAAGCTGCTCGCAGCGGGTGCAACAGTGATCGGCAAAACGCAGACCGATGAGCTGGCCTTCTCTTTGATGGGGCAAAATTCGCATTTCCCCTACCCGATCAATCCCGCAGCGCCCGACCGCGTTACCGGTGGGTCTTCATCCGGCTCTGCGGCGTCGGTCGCCGGAAAAATCGCAGATATAGCGCTCGGCTCTGATACCGGCGGTTCAATCCGCGCGCCTGCCAGCTTCTGCGGGCTGATCGGCCTGCGTACCACACATGGGCGCATTCCGCTTGAAGGCATCATGCCGCTTGCGCCCTCGCTCGACACAATCGGCTGGTTTGCCCGCGACATCGCGCTTTATGAAAAGGTCGGGCAAGTTCTGCTCAGCGATGATGAGCAGAACTTCAGCTTCTCGCAGCTTCTTTATATGCCGCTTCTTGAGCATTTGCTGCTCGATCATCCTGAAACAGACAGCTATCGCGCCATGTTTGCGAAAGTGCGCCCGCATTTTGCAAGTCTTAAGGCTGCCAGCCAGTCAACCTTGTCAATCGACGAACTCTACCTCACCTTCCGCCAGATACAGGGCTGGGAAGCATGGAACACGCATGGCGCGTGGATTTCATCCGGTGATCGCAAGCTTGGCCCCGGCGTCGCGGACCGTTTTGCTTACGGCTCGGAAATCTCCGACGAAGCAGTAGCCCGGCATCGCATACGCCGTGCGCGTTTCACACAGGAATTGGAAACAATCATCGGTGACAACGCGGTTCTGGCACTGCCAACCGTACCGGGTGCAGCACCTTTCGCAAACGAACCATTCGAGAGCCTGCAAGCCTATCGTGAACAGGCTCTGCGGCTGCTTTGCCTTTCCGTGCTATCCGGCCTGCCACAGATTACTGTTCCACTGGGACAGGTTCACGGCGCGCCATTTGGCATCTCATTCATTGGCCCACGCGGCAGCGACCGGGCGCTTATTGCGCTTGGCCGAAACATTCTCGAAAAGCAGGACTAGACCATGGATACCCTCACACGTATGCGCGCATTCATCGACGTGGTCGAAGCGGAAGGTTTTTCGGCTGCGGCGCGAAAGATCGGACGCTCCAAGGCGCTGCTTTCCAAATATGTGCGTGAACTTGAAGACGAGCTTGGCGCCCGTCTTTTGAACCGCACCACGCGCCAGTTCTCGCTGACAGAAGCCGGACACACCTATTATCACCGCGCTGTCGAGATCATCCGCGAGATCGACGCGCTTCAGGATGCCGTCAGCGAAACAAGTTCAGACGCGCGCGGACGCATCAAGCTTTCAGCGCCGCGTACCTTTGCCGATGCGGTGATCGGGCAATCGCTGATCGATTTCTGTCTTGCCCATCCGGAAATCGTGCTCGACGTGCGGCTGGATGATCGTTTCGTTGATATGGTGGAAGAAGGCTTCGACCTTGCAATCCGCATCACGCGTTTGCAGGATTCCTCGCTCATTGCAAAAAGGCTGTCACCGTTCCATTCCGTTTTGTGCGGTGCGCCAGAGCTGATTGCGCGCGTTGGCAAGCCCGAACGCCCGGAAGATCTGCACGATAAGCCCTGCATCATCGACACCAATGCCCGCTCACGCAACAACTGGCATTTCCGCAATACCGACGGCTCGATGATGACGGTGACGGTCAATGGCCCCATTGAAGTCAACAGTCCGGTTGCGACCAAAACTGCCGCAATTGCCGGACTTGGATTTTGCTCGCTTCCAGCCTTTATTGCGGAAGAAGAGATTGAGCGCGGCAGGCTCATTCCCTGCCTCGATGAATTCATCGTAAGGGATGGCGGCATCTATGCGGTCTATCCGCATCGTCGCTATTTGCCAGCCAAAATCCGCGCTCTGGTCGACTTTCTGACCCAGTGGTTCAAGGAACGCGAAATGCAGGGCGACACAAAACTGTAAAAGATCGCGGTATAAAAGGCGGCGCTTGCGTCACTTGTCCTACTTTTGCCGCCTTCACCCTTATGCCTTGCAGATGAATTCACGGAACCCGTATATGCTTGATTTGCGCTCATGGCTGAAAAGCCCCCTTGGCCTTGCCGTAACACTGGCGACAGTGTTTGCGCCTCTGGCCGCGAGCGCGCACCCGCATGTCTTTGCCGATGCAAGGCTGGAACTGACAATTGCACCGGACGGCACGGTGGAACAGCTCGCCCATATCTGGCGTTTTGATGATGTGTTTTCATCAACGGTTCTGATGGAGTTTGATAAGAATGGCGATTTGCAGCTCGACAAAAATGAGCTGATCGACCTTGGCCATGTCATCAACAGCTCCATCGCCGAGTTCAAATATTTTCAGACCGTGCTTGCCGATGGCAAGGATGTTAAAATGGCTCGTCCGAAAGATCTGGCAGCTGACTTCTCCGATAATCATCTGATGATCGTTTTCACCAGCAAGCCTGAAAAGCCGCTAAAGCTTGAACCGGGACACAAGGTCAGTTTCGGTGTTTACGATCCGACCTTTTATACGGCCATCGACTATGTGAGCGATAATGAGCTGGTTGTTAAAGGTCTGCCTGCAGGCTGCAAGTCTGAGGTCATTCGCCCTAACCCCGATGAAGCACTTGCGCAAAATCAGGGCACACTGACCGAAGCCTTTTTCAACGATCCGGCAGGCACAGACATGTCGAAGATTTTCGCCACGCGCCTTGAGATAGACTGCGAGAAAAAAGGATAATCAGCCTTATGAAGAAAACGGTCCGTTTCATTCTCACAGTCAGCCTCGTGATGATCGCCGCCCAGGCTTGGGCGCAATCATCTCTGGGCATCGGTGCCAATGAAGTCGCCATGAAACCGACCGGACCTTTTGCGCATATCATTCTCTGGATGAATGAACAGCAGCGCAACTTCTATCTCGCCATGACAACCGCGCTCAAAGCCATGCGCGAAGACCCATGGCAGGCATCAGTGCTTATCGGCCTCTCCTTTGTTTATGGTATTTTCCATGCCGCTGGTCCCGGCCATGGCAAGGCGGTCATTTCGTCTTACATGATCGCCAATGAAACGGCATTGAGACGCGGCATTTTCCTGTCTTTCATCTCATCGCTGCTGCAGGCGATCATGGCGGTGTTTGTGGTGGGACTGGCCTGGCTTGTGCTGCGTGGCACCGGCATTTCGATGAACCAGACGGCGCGCTACATGGAAATTGCCAGTTTCGCGCTGGTGCTGTTCTTTGGCCTGTGGTTGCTTGCACGCAAATTGCCGCTTCTGTTCAAGAAGCGTGACAGTGCTGAGCCTTCCCCGACGAGCGCGCTTTTTGCGGCAGCGCCTCAAACGGCAATGGCCAGCGGTCCAGCCTGGCAGGGCAGCGTTTCACAAAGCACGCGTGCGCTCGGCACCACCAACACGGTCAAGCTCAACTACAAGCCTGCCAATGCCGCGGCCGATCACGTCTTTATCGGTGAGGGTGATATCTGTGCCGATTGCGGCAACGCCCATATTGCCGATCCATCGACGCTCGGCGACGATTTCAACTGGAAGACGGCATGGTCGGCGATTTTCTCTGTCGGCCTGCGCCCATGCTCCGGCGCGCTGATCGTGCTCACCTTCGCGCTTCTCAATGGTCTGTTGGTTGGTGGATTGCTTTCGGTCTTCGCGATGGCTTTTGGCACATTTCTGACCGTGGCATTTCTCGCAACCCTGGCCGTAACCGCCAAAAACACGGCATTGCGCTTTGCAGGCAGCAGCGCCATGTCCGGTCGCCTGAAGGCGGCGATTGAAGTAGGCGCGGCACTGTTTATTGCGCTGACCGGCGCTCTGCTGCTTAGTGCTGCACTCGTAGGTTAGTCCTTATTCTGGCGGCGCGAACGCAGCCAGAATATGCCAAAGAAGCTGAGTACGAAGAGTATCCCGAAAATAACCGCTGCGATGTGCGAGCGTTCGCCAAGCGCGATCATGATCGTTGGCAAATAATAGGCAAGCACGCCAAAACCAACCAGGATAATGGCTGCGGCAATTGCCGGATTGCTCTTCTTCGGTTCAGCCGCCAATGCGAAAATCCTCTAATCTTCTGATCTGCTGACCGTCACTATCAAAGTTTGTCGGCGCAAGCCATGCCTGATAAGCTTGTTTCAGCGCTGGCCATTCGCTGTCGATGATCGAAAACCATGCAGTGTCGCGGTTGTTGCCCTTTGTCACCATATGTTGGCGGAAAATGCCTTCAAACTGGAAGCCGAAACGTTCCGCTGCGCGCTTGGACGGCGCGTTTTTATCATTGCACTTCCACTCATAGCGGCGATAGCCAAGCTCATCAAAAATATACTGCATGAACAGGAACTGCGCTTCGGTGGCAGCCGGTTTACGCGAGATGAGCGGTCCCCAATAGATGTTCCCGATCTCGATGGCACCATGAGCCGGATCAATACGCATCAAGGCCTGACGACCGGCAACCTTGCCGCTGGCCTTGTCGATGACCGCAAAGAATAGAGGATCTTCGCTGCCCGACACCTTTTCGAGCCACGGCTCAAAAGCTTCGCGCGTTGCAGGCGGAACTTCGAACAGCCAGGTAAACCGCTGATCCGCATCTTCAACGGAAGAGGCCGAAAACAGCTCGTCACCGTGCCGGGCGGCATCCAGTGGTTCGAGCCTGACATACTGGCCTTCCAGCACTTTGCGTTCAGGCTTCGGGCGTGGTGTCCAATTCTGCAAATCAGTCATTTAATGCTCCCATCTAATAGAGACAGGAGCATAAAAGGCGGATTACGCAAACAGGAAAATTGTCACCCTCATTTCTCTCTTATTGCAGCACGATCCACGGAGACCGCTTTGACGAGCGCCACGACCTGATCGCCCACTGCAAGGCCCAGATCATCGACCGAACGCCGCGTCAGTCGCGCACCCAGACGCCGCCCCTGAAAGTCGAGCGCGACGTGAGCATTCGGCCCTTCTCCCGCTTCAATCGCCACAATGGAAACCGGCAGCACGTTGCGGATACTGATCGCATCTGGTGCCTTGCGCGCAATGGAGACATCGCGTGCGCGAACCCGAAGGCGCACATGCATGTTCTGTTTAAGCCCGGCATCGCTGAGCTGGAATGTCGTCCCGCCAAGATCAATTTCGGCAAGTTTGTAGCGCTCATCATAAGCTGAAACCGAGCCTTCAAGCAGCACACCAGCGCCCTCGCCTTCCCCATCAATCAGCGGGAAAATCTCGGCAGCTTCGCCACTGGCTTTCACCTTGCCGCCCGATAGAAGAACGATTTCATCGGCAAGCCGCGCAACCTCGTCAATCTCGTGGCTGACATAGACGATCGGCACATGGCTTTCATCACGAAGCCGCTCGATAAAGGGCAAAATCTCCTGCCTGCGTGCATGATCCAGAGAGGACAGCGGCTCATCCAGCAACAAAAGTGCCGGATCAGACAAAAGCGCACGACCAATGGCCACACGCTGGCGTTCGCCGCCCGAAAGAGTTGCCGGACGACGATCCAAGAGGTGATCGATACCAAGCAGCGCCACAACCTCATCAAAACTGCGGCTGTTCTGGCGTTTTCCGGCCCAGCGCGCATAAGTGAGGTTTCGCTTCACACTCATATGCGGAAACAGCCGCGCTTCCTGAAACACATAGCCGATACGGCGTTTTTCAGGTGGCAGATTGATACCCTTTTCGGCATCGAAGAGCGTGAAATCACCGACTGCGATGCGCCCGCTTTCCGGATGCAGCGTTCCGGCAATCATCTTGAGAAGCGTTGTTTTGCCAGCGCCCGAATGGCCAAACAGAGCCGTAACGCCCCAACGGGCGGCAAAATCTGCTTCAACCGCAAATTTGCCATTGCGGCCAGCGACGGAAACTTCAAGACCGCTCATTTCGCTTCTCCTGCAAGCCTGCGCTGCAACCATTCAGACAACACCACGGCAGCAATGGAAATGGCTGCAGAAATCGCAATCAGACGGAAAGCTTCTGCGTCGCCTGTTGGCGTCTGCAATAGGGCATAGATCGCCAGTGAAAGCGTTTGCGTTTCGCCCGGAATGTTGGAAACAAAGGTGATGGTCGCGCCGAACTCGCCCAGCGCCTTGGCAAAGCCAAGCACCGCACCCGCCAGAATGCCCGGCAGCAAGGGCGGCAAAATCACCGTGAAAAAAGCAATAAACCTGTTGGCGCCCAGCGTGCGCGCCGCTTCCTCAAGCCCACGATCAAGCCCTTCAATCGAGAGGCGAATAGGGCGAACAAGCAATGGAAACGCCATGACGCCTGCAGCAAGAGCTGCACCGGTCCAGCGGAAGGAAAAGGAAAGGCCAAGCCATTCCTGCAATGGCGCCCCAAGCGCGCCACGCGATCCAAACAGGATCAGCAGAAGATAACCTGTCACCACCGGCGGCAGAACCAGCGGCATGGTGACAATAGCCTGTACCAGAGACTTGCCCGGAAAATTAAACCGGGCAAGAATCCACGCAACAAGAAAGGCAATTGGCAGAGCGACAACAATAGCGATCCCGGCAACCCGGAGCGACAGAGCAACAATCTGCCAGACATTGCCTTCCATCATTACTGAGCGGCCTCTGCAGCGCCTACAAAGCCCTTGTCCTTGATGATCGCCTGGCCGGCATCGCTTTCAAGGAACGCAAGGAATGCCTTGGCAGCATCATTTTCGTTCTTTGCAATCAGTGCTGCAGGATAAAGGATTGGAGCATGGCTCGAAGCCGGGAAGCGATAGGCTTCAACGAGTTCAGGCGCAGCCGCACGATCCGATGCATAGACGATTGCAGCCTTCACTTCGGCGCGGCTCACATATTGCAGCGCAACGCGCACGTTTTCGGTGAAAACGGCGTTCTTTTCGATGTCTTTCCAGATATCGAGCTTTTCAAGCGCTGCCTTGCCATATTTGCCAGCAGGAACGTTCGACGGATCACCCATTGCAAAACGGCCAGCGCTGAGCAATTCCTTGGCTTCACCCTTCGGCGTTTCCTTCTGCGTTGCAATCACCAGCGCGTTGCCCGCAATCACCTTGCGCGATGCCTTGTCGATCAGGTCGGCTTTCTCGACATAATCCATCCAATCGAGATCAGCAGAAATGAAAATCTGTGCCGGAGCACCCTGCTCGATCTGTTTTGCCAGAACCGAAGACGAAGCAAAGGAAGCCACAACTTCCGTGCCGTCCTTGGCCTTGATCTGCTTGGCGGCTTCCTCGATCACATCCTTCATGCTGGCTGCAGCAAAGACCGTGACCTTTTCGGCAGCATGAGCAACCGATGCAGCACCGGCTGCAACCGTAATAAGAAACGCAGCGATAAGTTTTTTCATTGTCGACCTCCATGGCGCCCGTATTTCGGGCAAACATCATCACACGCCGGAAAAAATCCGCCGCCGTTTGTTCGAGCATCAAGACCTGTCGAGATGCTCAACTTGCGATGATGGGTATGATGGAGGCAAACGCGACCCGGATGCCGTCAAACCCTTTTCACACGGGCGTCCATCCAAAAGCCGCCCAGAATTTCCGTAACGAATTCATATCGTTCCGAAAACATGGCCACCTTAAAGGGGAGTATTAGCTTTGGCTAGTGCTGATAAGAATGATGCGGCAAAAAGGGCCGCATCATCAAAGCGCATCCCGAAAAGTGTGAAGCGGTTTTCGGGCTAAGATGCGCGTTCAAAAAAAGTTAGCGTCCGATGTGCTTGTGGCTTGAGCCACGGAGCTTGGCGAGCTTGACCTGCTTTTCGCGCTCGGCAAAACGTGCGCGATCTTCCGGCGTGCGTTCGTCATAACAACCAGCGCAGGAAATGCCTTCCTCGAAGAACTGCGAAAGCTTGTCTTCTGCAGTGATCGGACGACGGCAGGCGCGGCAAAGCTCGATATCGCTTTCCGTCAGACCATGACCGATTGCCACGCGTTCATCGAACACGAAGCATTCGCCGTTCCACATGCTTTCTTCTTTTGGCACGTCTTCGAGATATTTCAGAATACCGCCCTTGAGGTGGAAAACATCATCAAAGCCGAGCCCCTTGACGAAGGCCGTTGCCTTCTCACAACGGATGCCACCCGTGCAGAACATGGCAATCTTCTTGCCTTCAAGCTTGTCGCGGTTCTGCTCCACCCATTCCGGAAATTCGCGGAATGTTTTGGTGTTCGGATCAAGCGCGCCTTCAAAAGTACCAATGGCATATTCATAATCGTTGCGCGTATCGACAACGACCGTGTCTTCATCGGCAATCAGCGCGTTCCAATCCTTGGGCGCAATATATGTGCCAACGCTTTTCAGCGGATCAATGCCATCGACGCCCATGGTGACGATTTCACGCTTCAAACGCACCTTCATGCGATAGAACGGCATTTCGGTCGCATTGGAATATTTGAGTTCCGGATTGGCAAGGCCGGGAACTGCAGTAATGTATTTTACGAGCTTTTCGATTGCTTCAGCAGAGCCTGCAACCGTGCCATTAATACCCTCTGCTGCAAGCAACAGCGTCCCCTTGATGCCATTCGTGCAGCAAAGTTCGGCCAGCGGCTCGCGCAGGCTTTCATATTGCGGCAGCGGCGCAAAGCAATAAAGGGCAGCAACAGTAAAAGGTAGATTGCTCATCGTTCGATCTCTTCCAAATTTCCTTCGAACTAGTCCTCGAACGCGGCAAATTCAAGTTATTTATCCCCCTCCTCTCAAGACGAGCGAAAATCCGGCTTCGATAAACGCGGTTTGCAAGAGGAGAAACCTGTTGTTCGATACAGAAAGTTTTGCAGAAATCATCTCATTGGCAAGGCAAGCCGGAATTGATCCGGCAGCGCTTCTGGCAGTGGCTGAAGTGGAAAGTGGCGGTCGCGCGCTTTTCGACATTAATGGCAAAAAAGAACCGGCAATACGCTTTGAAGGCCATTATTTCGACCGGAGGCTTGCAGGCCGTATTCGTGATCAGGCGCGTCAAGCCGGATTATCGGCGCCGGAGGCAGGGCGCGTGCGCAATCCGAAGACCCAGCGCGAACGCTGGCTTTTGCTTGAGCGGGCCGTGTCTATCCATAAGAAGGCGGCGCTTGAATCCACCTCATGGGGACTTGGTCAGGTGATGGGCGCCCATTGGGAATGGCTGGGCTATAGCAGCATTGATGAACTGGTGGCGGAAGCACGCAGTTCTGTCGGTGGACAGGTCAGGCTGATGCTGAATTTCATCGACAAAGCCGGATTGAAAACAGCACTGGAGCAGAAAGACTGGCGCAATTTCGCACGCCGCTATAACGGGCCAGCCTTCGCATGCAATCAATATGATAGCCGCATGGCCGCAGCCTTTGAACGCTGGAACCGCAGCCTCGGCCGTATATTGCTAGCGGCATAACGCTGCCGCGCCGCGCATCGGTTTTGATGTGCGCGGTAGACAAACAGGGCCATGCACTTTAAATCGATTTTTACCCGCACACTCAAGCAGAAGAGCAAGCTCATGCCGCAGAAAACCGATCTTCTCGTTCCCGTCCTGCAAGGCCAACCAGTCATTCCCGTCTTGCTGATTGACAAGGTAGAACATGCGGTTCCGCTGGCACGCGCGCTGGCCAAGGGTGGATTGCCAGCAATCGAAATCACCCTGCGCACGGCTGCAGCACTCGACGCCATTCGCGCAGTCGCATCTGAAGTGCCCGAAGCAATCGTCGGTGCAGGCACCATTCTCAATGCAAAGCAATATGAGGAAGCAGCCAAGGCCGGTTCGCGCTTCATCGTAAGCCCAGGCGCGACGAAGTATATTCTCGCTGCAGCTGATGACAGTGATGTGCCTCTGCTGCCTGCGGCCATCACGCCCAGCGAAATGCTCGCCCTTCGCGAAGAAGGCTACACGCATCTCAAATTCTTCCCGGCAGAACAGGCAGGCGGCGCACCATTCCTGAAAGCCCTGTCCTCGCCACTGGCCGGTACAATCTTCTGCCCGACCGGCGGCATCAGCCTTGCCAATGCGAAGACCTATCTTTCGCTGCCAAATGTGGTCTGTGTCGGTGGCTCCTGGGTTGCACCGAAGGAACTGCTGGAAGCGGGCGACTGGGACGGTATCACCAAGCTTGCCGCGGAAGCCGCAGCCTTGAAGGGCTAAACGTTAAACAGCCAATTACAGCGGTTCCAGTTAGAAATGAATCGTTGGAACCACTGTAACTATTTGTTTTTACGCATTATCCGACGCAAAACCGCTTCGCACTTTTGCTGGAAATGCTATAAAAAAGGGGCCTTTACGGCCCCTTTTTTCTTATCTTGATCTCGCGGATGATCAGTTCGTTTCGGTGAACTTCGCTACCGTCAGGAAGGTAACGGCATTGCCGCTGAACTTATTTGAGCGGTCGCTTGGCAGGTCGCCACGCTGGAAGCCAGCGGTATAGACCATTGCCGGTGCCGAACGCATTGCATCGTTGCGCAGAACCGGATTGGTTGCAGGCGCATTCTGCGCAACAGAATCTGTCGACATTGCAATGGTCGAGGTTGGCATCGCCGCTGGCTGTACGACAGCACCTGGACGAGCGCTTGCTTTTGCAACGCGACGAGCACCCTTGGCAGTCGTTCGGACGCCGGTTGCTGCAGCATCACTTGCAGCAGCAATCTGCTGACGGGTTGGAGCCTTGACCTGCTTGGCAACGGAAGCTGTCTTCACCGGAGCAATGCGATCATGTGCAGCTTTTGCAGGAGCTGGAGCTTCTGGTGCAGCATTGGCTACAGGCTTCGTGTCAAAATCGTCATCTGGCGGTCCGATCAGCTCGCCAATCTCATCCTTGCGGGAAAGCATGGCAAGCTGTGTATCGTCGCGTGGGGCAGTCTTTGGCAGCGGGAACGCGGCTGTTTCACCCGGCTGCGGCACGCTTGCGCTTGCATCTGCGACAGCTGGAGCCGCGTCCTGCGGGTTGTTAACGAGCTGGGCAATCGCATCCTGAGGACGGTCAGGCCGCGCAGAAGGGATCGCTGCAGAAGCAAGCTGAACGCTATCGGCTGCCTGCTGAGGACGTGTCGATGGAATTGGAACGAAACCGTTCATCAGCGGCGAAGCACCTGCATCAGCAACTTGAGCCGTGTTTGCATCAACCGCGGCACGCGCGGCCGCAGCTGCTGCGTCACCAGTCTGTTCAGCGGCAGCAAGGGCTACTGCATCCTGAGGAGCGGTCGCTGGCTTGCGCGCTGGAATTGGCACATTGAGCGCTGCCATTGGCACTTCTTCAGCCTGCGGCGCTTCAACCGCAGCTTCCGGACGTGGCGCCTGCATCGGCACCGGCGCATCGCGGGCTGGCAAAGCTGCAACCATGGTTTCAGCCTGTGGCGTCTGTACTGGTGCGGCAGGTGCCGGAGCCTGACGTGCAGGAACGGCGCGGGCTGGACGGGCCGCAGCTGGCGCTACATCGCCATTATCTTCTTCTTCGTCAGCACCGCCGCCGCCAAAGAGCGCGCCGAACAGCGTCTTGCTCTTACGTGGTGCCGAATTGCTGGCCATCATGACGTTGCCGCCACTGGCTTTCTGTCTTTCAATCATCGCAAGCGCCTGCTCATAGCCCGGCAATGGCTTGCCGTCGGCTGGAATGTGAGCAGTCTTACCATCCGGGAACAGCGCTAACAGCTCGCGGCGGCTCATGCGTGGCCAGGAGCGGACATTGCCAACATCCATATGGGTGAAAGGCGAGCCGGAACGCGGGTAATAGCCTACACCGCCGACCTGATAACGCATACCGATGGCGCGCAGCTTTGCAAGCGGAACACCCGGAATGAAAAAGTCCATCGCGCGGCCAAGCGTGTGCTGGCTCTTCTTGGCCACACCGCTGGTCTTGGAGCGCAGCATGTTATTGGTTGCAGGGGAACGATAGGCGGAAACAACAGTGATATACTGATTTGAACCAGTCGAACGATAAACCTGCCAAACCAGATCGAACAGGCGCGGGTCCATCTTGGTTGGCTCGTTGCGACGCCAGTCACGCAGGAAGACGTTCAGCTTCTTCAGACCATCAGGCAGGAAGCGACCATTCTTCTTGAAGGTGATTTCGGCCTTCTCGCCAGTGTGAACATAATAAAGCTTGAGCGTGCGCGTTTCGGCTGATGCTTGCGCCGGTGCGAATGCAGTCACGACCGCCGCTGCAACCAGAGAGGCGGAAACAGAAGAACGAACCTTAAATACGGAAGCAGACAATCCAGTCCAGACTTTCGCAAAGCGCGCTTTAATGGTCGATATGCTGCTCATTGAATTATATCGCCTTACCGTGTTGTCCGCCCTAAGGGCCGTATCAGAGATCGTAGAAACGAATATGCGTGAGCCCTGATTGTCGGATTTAATGGTTAATGGACGCTTAGTGAACAACAAATGAGGAAACACCATGGCAAAAAAGACACACAGACGCATCTATTTTCGTCATGGTAAAAAAATTATTAACAATCTTCCGCGATGCTAACATTCTGGCAACACCAACAGGTACTGCTTCATAAATTACTAAATTTCAATAAGTTAAAGAGTTTTAGCGGCTCGCAAACCGGCCGGATTGGGCATCAAAATGGTCATCTGCGTCGTCGCGACCCTTGCCAGCTATTGACGCCACATCGATGCCATATTCCTTCAATTTTCGGTACAGCGTGGTCCGACCGATGCCTAAACGGCGCGCTACTTCACTGATTTGGCCATCGTAATGCGCAATTGCGAAGCGGATCATCTCTTCTTCGGTCGCAGCAAGCGTACGAACTTCGCCGTCCCGTGTCGTGCCGCTGATCGCGCCCGAACTTGATATTTCGCTGTTCTGAAGCGACGTTCCACCGTCCGTAGACTGTCCACGAACAATACCTGTATCGAGACCCATATGTCGGAAATGTCGAACCGTTAACGCATGTTCATCGCACAGAAGTACGGCATGATAAATTGCATTTTTCAGTTCCCGAACATTGCCGGGCCAATCGTAGGTCTTCAGCCCCTCAAGTGCATAGGGTGTGATGCCCGTAATATGCCCCAGCCGTTCTTCGCTGGCAAAATGCATCAGAAACTGATGGGCGAGGATTGGAATATCCTCAATGCGATTTCGCAACGACGGCATCTCAATCGAAAACGATGAAATGAGATGATAAAGCCCGGGATGAAACCGGCCCATATGCACAAGCTCGGCCAAGGAATGACTGTTTGAAGCAATGACGCGTGTGTTGGCCAAAAGATCGGCACTTTCACCAGCGGTCACATATTGCGAGGCTTGCATGAGTTCAAAGAGACGAAGCTGCGTGCGATAAGGCAGCGCGCTGATCTCATCAAAGAACAAAGTTCCGTTCTGCGCCTCTGCGATTTTACCCGCAATCTGGATTGGCGTCTCAACGGAATTGATTGGTCTTGCTCCTGAATGCCCGAAGAGCAGTTGGTCGGCATTGCTTTTTGCAAGAGAACGGCAATCGATGGCGACAAAAGGGCCCTGCCAACGTGTTCCACCACTGCTGATAGCCCGCGCCAGAGTTTCCTTGCCTGTGCCGACTTCGCCTTCGATGAGCAATGGCGTATCAAGCGGCGTCACACGTCGCGCCAGCATGGCCACTTTCTCCATTTCCGGGCTCTTCGTCACCATATCGGAAAGCAGAATATGTGATTTCTGCGAGGAACGCGTGCGCTTGAGTTCCTGTGTCAGCGAATCGAGTTTGAAAGCATTGGCAACCGATACCTGCATTCGCTCGAACACGACGGGCTTGGTCATAAAGTCGACGGCGCCCAGTCTGATAGCCTGCATGGCTTTTTCGAGGTCATCGTTCTGCACCAACACGATAACGGGAATATTAATGCCCGCTTCACGCATTTTTGTAAGGACGGCGCAGCCATCCATGTCTGGCATGGTCAGATCGAGAAGTATAAGCGCAATGTCCTTGCGGGTGCTGATGAAACCGAATGCACTCGTGCCACCATCTGCAAGGATGGTCCTGTGCCCCATGCGCAGCACAGCCGTTTCAAGGCTGCGGCGTTGTATCGGATCATCATCCGCTATAAGAATACGCGTACTCATGGGTGCTTCACTACCAGTGGTATATGTCTCGGAACATCCCAATATCTAGTATGTGTCATATTTCGGGCGCGTCATTTGGAGCATCGTTCCTTATGAAAGCAAGCCCTCATGCATACACATTTACGCATCATCCTCAGAATAGTTCTGTGATCCAGGATAGCGCCTTGCCCCTTGGCGTCTTGAAAAAGACATGCGAGAAGAGGGCAACAGGAGAATGCTATGACCTTTGCCATGAACCGTTTTTCAAAGTCTGTCACGCTCGACACTATGCCTCATATGCCAGCCGGTGATACCGGAACTGCCACGAAGGCCGACCTTGGAAAGCTGCCCGAGTGGAACCTGGCTGACCTCTACCCCTCTGCCGAGAGCGCTGAACTGAAAGCTGATCTCGAAAAGGCGGCAAAGGATGCAGCCGATTTTGAAACCCGCTGGAAGGGCAAACTCGGTGAAGAAGCGGCAAAGGCCAATGGCGGAAATTTTGCTGATGCGATCAAGGAATATGAGGGTCTAAGCGAACTCATGGGCCGCATCGCTTCCTTCGCGGGCCTTTATTACTACGGCGACACCACCGATTCCAAGCGCATGAAATTGTTCGGTGATGTGCAGCAGAAGCTGACTGACGCCAACACGCCGCTGATTTTCTTCAGCCTCGAAATCAACCGCATTGATGACGACGTGCTTGAAAAGGCGATGGCCTCCAATCCCTCGATCGGCCACTACCGCCCATGGCTGGAAGATTTGCGCCTCGACAAGCCATATGAGCTTGACGACAAACTGGAACAGCTTTTCCACGAAAAGTCGATCACCGGCTACAGCGCCTGGAACCGCCTGTTTGATGAAACCATGTCGAGCCTGCGTTTTGAGATCGATGGCGAAGAACTGGCCATCGAGCAGACGCTCAACATGCTGCAGGATGCAGATGGTGCTGTGCGCAAAAAGGCATCGGAAGCGCTCGCCAAGACTTTTAGCGCAAACCTGCGCACTTTCACGCTGATTACCAATACGCTGGCCAAGGACAAGGAAATCTCCGACCGCTGGCGTGGTTTTCAGGACATTGCCGACAGCCGCCATCTTGCCAATCGCGTTGAACGTGAAGTTGTCGATGCGCTCAGCAGTGCCGTCGAAGCTGCCTATCCGCGTATTTCGCACCGCTATTATGCGCTGAAAGCCAAGTGGCTCGGCCTTGAAAAGCTGGAGAACTGGGATCGCAATGCGCCGCTGCCGGAAACACCGCAGGCGCTGATCTCGTGGGATGAGGCGCGCGAAACCGTGCTTTCCGCCTATGGCAACTTCGCGCCTGAAATGGCCGAAATCGCCAAGAAGTTCTTTGACAAGAACTGGATTGACGCGCCGGTGCGTCCGGGCAAGGCGCCGGGCGCTTTTGCGCATCCAACCGTGCCTTCCGCTCATCCTTATGTGCTGCTCAACTATATGGGCAAGCCGCGCGATGTGATGACACTTGCGCACGAGCTTGGCCATGGCGTGCATCAGGTGCTGGCCGGCGAACAGGGTGCGCTGATGGCATCCACGCCACTCACACTGGCGGAAACGGCTTCCGTTTTTGGCGAGATGCTCACGTTCCGCTCGCTGCTTGAACGCACCACCAACAAGCGCGAACGCAAGGCCATGCTGGCTCAGAAGGCCGAGGACATGATCAATACGGTCGTGCGCCAGATCGCTTTCTACCAGTTCGAGCGTCGTGTTCACACCGAGCGCCGCGAAGGCGAACTGACATCAGAGCGTATCGGCGAAATCTGGATGGACGTGCAACGCGAAAGCCTTGGCGATGCGGTCAATCTCAATCCGGGTTACGAAACCTTCTGGACCTATATTCCGCACTTCATCCATTCGCCGTTCTACGTCTATGCCTATGCTTTCGGCGATTGTCTGGTAAACTCGCTTTATGCCGTCTACCAGAACTCGGAAAAAGGCTTCCAGCAGAAGTATTTCGACATGCTGAAAGCGGGTGGCACCAAGCACCACAAGGAACTGCTGGCGCCATTTGGCCTTGATGCAACTGATCCGGATTTCTGGAGCAAGGGCCTGTCGGTGGTGGAAGGTATCATCGACGAACTCGAAGCCATGGAAGACTGAGCAAATTCGTGACCCACAAGGGTTTGAATAGGGGTTTGAATAGGCCGCAAATCCTTTTTCGGGATGACAAGGCGGGCCGCGATGTTTTATTCGCGGCTCCGTCTTCGATTATCCGTGCCGATACACCAGATACCTTCGAAGCAGCATGGGAAGCCATGCAACGCGCCCACGAAGCGGGCAAATGGCTTGCAGGCTACCTCTCCTATGAGGCGGGCTATCTTCTTGAACCCAAACTGAAAGAGCTTCTGCCGGAAAATCGCAAAGCCCCCCTTTTATGCTTTGGTGTCTTCGATGGCCCATCAGACGAAGCCTTGCACACGCGCAGCGATGACAACATCACCTACCTGCGTGAACCGGTCACCCAATGGTCGCTTGAAGATTACCAGCCGAAGTTTGCACGCCTTCACCAGCATCTGCGCGAAGGCGATTGCTATCAGGGCAATCTGACCTTTCCGGTTCATGCTGAATGGGACGGCGATCCGCTCGTGCTGTTCAACACGCTCGCAAAGCGTCAGCCCGTTCGCTATGCGACCTATTGCGATCTCGGTGGCCCGATCATCCTGTCGCGTTCGCCCGAACTCTTCTTTGAAGTGGATGGCGAAGGCTTTATCGAAACCCATCCGATGAAGGGCACCATGCCGCGCGGTGCCACCCGTTTTGAGGATGAGGCGAACCGCCAGTTTTTGATGAACGATCCCAAAAATCAGGCGGAAAACCGCATGATTGTCGATCTCCTGCGCAATGACATTTCACTGGTCAGCGAAGTCGGATCACTTGATGTGCCTGAAATTTTCCGGGTCGAAACTTATCCAACCGTTCACCAGATGATCAGCCGCGTGCGTGCAAAGCTTAAAGACAATCTGCCGCTGCGCGCGATTTTTGCGGCACTTTTCCCATGCGGTTCCATTACCGGCGCGCCGAAAATCAGCGCGATGGAAATCCTACGCAGGCTGGAAACCGGCCCGCGCGACATCTATTGCGGCTCGCTTGGCTGGATCGAGCCGGGTGGACGTATGCGGTTCAATGTTGCCATCCGCACGATCTCGCTTCTTGAGCAAAATCGTGCAATCTTCAATGTCGGGGGCGGTGTGGTCTTCGATTCCACAGCGCAAGCGGAGTATGAGGAATGTCTTCTGAAAGCACGGTTCGCGACGGGACAGCGACCAGCCATGCGGACCCAGACTATCAGCTGATCGAGACCATGCGCTGGGAGCCTCTTTCGGGTATCCTGCGTTGCGATCTTCATATGGCGCGGCTGGAAAACTCCGCGAGAGAGCTTGGCTTCCGTTACAACATGGAAACGGTGCATAAGAAGATCGCCGAGATCAGCGCCGGGGACAGCCCGCTCAAACTGCGCCTGACCCTTGCTCCGGACGGTCTCGTCGAGATTGCGGCTTTTCCTTATGAGCCGTTGCAGCCACAGACTGTCTGGCGCATCGCAGTGGCAGAAACGCGTCTGAAGCACGATGATGCCTTGCTGCGCCACAAGACCACGCGGCGTCAGGCCTATATTTCGGCCCGTGAAGAATATTCGTCAGCCGAGGTGGATGAAGTCATTCTGCTCAACGAACGCGACGAAGTGTGCGAAGGCACCATCACATCGATTTTCCTCGATATTGGCGGCACTACCTGTGTCACCCCCGCCCTTTCCTGCGGCCTGCTCGATGGTGTTCTGCGGCGCGAACTTCTGAACAACAGCGTGGTTCAGGAAGGCGTTGTGACGGTGGATGATCTTAGCCGCGCGCGCAACATTCTTGTCGGCAATTCATTGCGTGGAATGATCCGCGCTCAGCTGGTTACGATATAAATTCGTTAAACACGTATTCATGTCATAGGGTTGTGACGTTTCTTTCTTTCTATGAACCTGTGCTATCGTTGCGAAATTAGCAGTTCTTAAAATAGGGAATTGTGCAACGCTGTAGCTTTACAGCAGGAGAGAGAAAGAAAATGGCGAAAGCGAAATGGCCAGTCTATGGCGAAATTACCGGCTCTGTCATCATGATCGGCTTTGGCTCGATCGGGCGCGGTACCCTGCCACTGATCGAACGCCATTTCAAATTCGACAAATCCCGTCTGGTCGTCATTGATCCATCTGAGAAGAACCGCAAGATCCTGGATGACAAGGGTATCCGATTCATCAAGGACGCGATCACCAAGGACAATTACAAGAAGATTCTTGGGCCTCTGATCAAGGAAGGCGAAGGCCAGCCTTTCATCGTCAATCTGTCGGTCGACACCGGATCGCTCGATCTGATGCGCTACAGCCGCGAACAGGGCGCACTCTATATTGATACGGTTGTCGAGCCATGGCTTGGTTTCTATTTTGACACCGAAGCAGACAATGCTTCGCGCACCAATTATGCGCTGCGCGAAACCGTTCGCGCTGAAAAGAAAAAGAATCCGGGCGGCCCGACCGCTGTTTCCTGCTGTGGAGCAAATCCCGGCATGGTGTCGTGGTTTGTGAAAAAAGCGCTCGTTGATCTCGCAGGCGAACTCAAGCTTGAGTTTGAAGAACCAGCAGCCGATGACCGTCAGGGCTGGGCGAAGCTTATGAAGAAAGCCGGCGTGAAGGGTGTTCATATCGCTGAACGCGACACCCAGCGCGCCAAGGAGCCGAAGCCGTTCGACACCTTCTGGAACACATGGTCGGTGGAAGGCTTTATTGCTGAAGGCTTGCAGCCTGCCGAACTCGGCTGGGGCACTCATGAAAACTGGAAGCCTAAAAACGCCCGCAAGCAGAAGAAGGGCAACAAGGCTGCGATCTTCCTTGAACAGCCCGGCGGCAATACCCGCATTCGCACCTGGTGCCCGACCCATGGCGCGCAGTACGGCCTGCTTGTAACCCACAATGAAGCAATTTCGATTGCCGACTTCTTCACTGTGCGCAGCAAGAAGGGCAAGCTCGAATACCGCCCGACCTGTAACTACGCCTATCATCCGAGCAATGTCGCCATTCTCTCGCTTGACGAAATGTTTGGCGGCAGCGGACGTGCGCAGGCGGTTCAGCATGTGCTGGAAGAAGACGAAATTCTCGACGGCTCGGATGAGCTGGGCGTCCTGCTCTATGGTCACGACAAAAACGCCTATTGGTATGGCTCGCAGCTGAGCGTCGAAGAAGCCCGCAAACTCGCGCCTTATCAGAACGCAACGGGCTTGCAGGTTTCGTCTTCTGTTCTGGCGGGCATGGTCTGGGCTTTGGAAAACCCTGAAAGCGGCATCGTCGAAACCGACGAAATGGACTATCGCCGCTGCCTTGAAGTGCAGCTGCCATATTTGGGGCCGGTCAAAGGCTATTATACCGACTGGAACCCGCTGGAAGGCCGTGGTGTCCTGTTCGACGAAGACCTCGACACCAAAGACCCTTGGCAATTCCGCAACATTCTGGTGCGCTAAAACAAACGGGATTGCCCGGCCTTTGCCGGGCAATTTCGATTGCGGCAGTTTCGCAACATTTTGGCTATCGTCGTCAAAGGGGCTTGTAATCGTGTAAATTTCCATACATCACACGAGAAACACTCTTATGGAGAAAATGGACATGAAACGCTTCCGCATCATTGGCTCTACGGCAATCGTATCGCTCGCGCTTGCAGGTTGTGTGGCAACCGGCCCTGGCGGTGGTGGCAATGTCCCTGTCGTCAATCGCGCGCCATCCGGTATCGACGGCGCATGGGTTGATCCGAACGGTATCGTTTCATCCTTCAATGGCGGCATTTTCGAAACCCGCTCGACCGACACCAACGAGAAGCTCGCAGAAGGTAACTATCGTTACCAGTCACCACAGCTTGTCGAAATCGACATGCGCTCGATCGTGCGTGGAACGTCGTCCCGCGTAAACTGCGCTCTCGTGGCACAGAACCAGCTGAACTGCACCTCGTCCGCAGGATCGCGTTTCTCGCTGACCCGTCGCGGCTAAAACCTTCTGATTACCCGTTCCAGACGGCATACGCTTTTAGCGTGTGCCGTTTTTTTATGTGATACTTCCGTAATCTTCAGACAATTCAACTGCCTTAGTCATTGTTAGGATTGTAATTTGCCTTTTTTTCTCTAGTTTTCCGGCAAAGCAGGAGTCGGAATATGAGTGAGACGGATAAAGTGATCGCCACCCCAGCCAGCCATGCTGTAAAGCAACCCAAAGTCGGTGTCTTGCTTGTTAATCTCGGCACGCCGGACGGCACTAGCTATGCCCCGATGCGCCGTTATCTGGCCGAGTTTCTCTCGGATCGCCGCGTGATCGAATGGCCGCGTCTATTCTGGTATCCGATCCTGTATGGCATTGTGCTCAACACGCGCCCGAAGCGCTCTGGCGCACTCTATGACCGCATCTGGAACCGCGAGAAAAATGAATCGCCGCTGCGCACCTTTACCCGTGCGCAAGGTGAGAAGCTTGCGGTCTCTCTGAAAGATCATCCGAATGTCATCGTCGACTGGGCCATGCGCTATGGTCAGCCTTCGATTGAGGAAGTGACGGATCGGCTGCTGAAACAGGGCTGCGAACGCATCGTGATGTTCCCGCTCTATCCGCAATATTCGGCAACGACCACCGCTACCGTAAATGACAAATTCTTTGAAGTGCTGATGAAAAAGCGCTTCATGCCGGCTGTCCGCACGATCCCTTCCTATGAAGTGGAGCCTGTCTATATCGAGGCGCTCGCGCAGTCGATCGAGAAGCATCTGGCAACGCTTGATTTCAAGCCGGAAGTGATCCTCGCTTCTTATCACGGAATCCCGAAAAGCTATTCCGACAAGGGCGATCCGTATCGCGCACAATGCCTTGAAACTTCGCGGCTTTTGCGCGCTCGTCTTGGAATGGACGACAAGCAGTTCCGCTCGACTTTCCAGTCGCGTTTCGGACCGGAAGAATGGTTGCAGCCATACACCGACGAAACTCTTGTAGAACTGGCAAAGCAGGGCATAAAATCCGTTGCGGTTCTCAATCCGGGCTTTGTGGTGGATTGTCTGGAAACGGTCGATGAAATTGGCCACGAAGCGGCAGAAGAGTTTCATGAGGCTGGCGGCGAGAATTTCAGCCATATACCATGCCTCAACGATAGCGAAGAAGGCATGAAGGTTATCGAAACACTTGTCCGTCGCGAGTTGCAGGGTTGGGTTTGATTGAAGGGGTTTGAATAATGACTGGTTTTGACATCACGCTGCTGATTTTAGCCGCACTTGTGCTTGCAACGCTTTTTGCTGGCATCAAGACTGTGCCGCAGGGCTACAACTACACAGTGGAGCGCTTTGGCCGCTATACCCGCACGCTGATGCCGGGCCTCAATCTCATTGTGCCTTTCTTCGACCGTATCGGCGCACGGCTTAACATGATGGAACAGGTGCTCGACGTTCCAACGCAGGAAGTCATCACCCGCGATAACGCCATTGTCGGCGTCGATGGCGTGGCCTTCTATCAGGTGCTCAATGCAGCACAAGCCGCCTATCAGGTTGCCAATCTGCAATATGCAATCCTGAACCTCACCATGACCAATATCCGTACCGTCATGGGCTCGATGGATCTCGATGAACTGCTGTCCAACCGCGACGCGATCAATGATCGTCTGCTGCGCGTTGTCGATGAAGCAGCCCATCCGTGGGGTCTCAAAATGACCCGCGTTGAAATCAAGGATATCAATCCGCCTGCCGACATCGTCACCTCGATGGCCCGCCAGATGAAGGCGGAACGCGACAAACGTGCGCAGGTTCTGGAAGCTGAAGGCGACCGTAATGCGCAGATCTTGCGCGCTGAAGGCCAGAAGCAGTCGCAGATCCTCGAAGCGGAAGGCAAACTGGAAGCCGCCAAGCGCGAAGCTGAAGCGCGCGAACGCCTTGCAGAAGCTGAAGCCAAGGCAACGACGCTGGTTTCCGACGCCGTTGCAAACGGTAATGTTCAGGCACTCAACTACTTCGTTGCGCAGAAATACACCGAGGCACTCGGCAATATCGCCAGTGCCAAGAACCAGAAAGTGGTTCTGATGCCGCTTGAAGCAAGCTCGCTGATCGGCTCGCTGGCTGGTATCGGTGCGATTGCCAAGGAGGTGTTTGGCGATGGCAGCCATCCGGTTGACCCAACACCGGCTGCACCTGCTGCACGCACGCGCAGCGTTCCTACCACTCGCAGCTAAAACAGGCAGGGCGTCATGATCATCAATTTCCTGTCACAACTTGGGCTCTGGGGCTGGTTCGTTTTAGGACTTGTCCTGCTCATTCTGGAAATTCTGGCGCCCGGCATCTTCTTCATCTGGTTCGGCCTTGCGGCCCTCGTAACCGGCGTCTTTGCTTTTCTGCTGGGTTCGGTCTTGGGCTTTGGCTGGCAGCTGCAGATCGTCCTGTTTCTGGTGCTGGCCGTCATTTTCGTGCTGGCAGGACGCCGCGTTTTTGGCTCCAGCGACCGTCAGGATGAGCCTTTGCTCAATCGTCGCGGCGACCAGCTCGTCGGCCAGCGCGCCACCCTTGCGGAACCTATCGTCAACGGTCGCGGCCGCATCCGTATCAATGATACAACATGGCGCATCAAAGGCCCGGACTTACCCGCAGGTACTGAGGTGCATATCGTGTCGTTTGACCCGATCAC
Source organism: Brucella sp. NBRC 12953 (assembly GCF_040369775.1). Taxonomy (NCBI): domain Bacteria; kingdom Pseudomonadati; phylum Pseudomonadota; class Alphaproteobacteria; order Hyphomicrobiales; family Brucellaceae; genus Brucella; species Brucella sp. NBRC 12953. The sequence goes on along the minus strand of NZ_BAABSV010000003.1, from coordinate 520,831 downwards.
GCTTGAGATGGAAGTGGCAGAGTAAGGCAGTAAGGCAGTAAGGCAGTAAGGCAGTAAGGCAGTAAGGCAGTAAGGCAGTAAGGATAGTGATCCTGCTTGCAGTTTAATGCCGCAAGGCCAGATCAAATCCGCAGCAAAAACATATTGCCCTACTGCCTTACTGCCCTATTCCCCTAACCTCAAGCCACCCCAATCCGCAGCAGATCGTGGAAGTGAACGAGGCCAATTGGGCGGTTGTCTTCAACAACGATCAGCGCGCCGATATGCTTTTCATTGATGAGGCTGAGTGCTGCGCTCGCCAGCAAATTCTTATCAATCGTCCTTGGCTTCCGCGTCATGATGTCATCAACGGTCAGCTCTGAAAGATTGCGGCTCAGATTGCGCGAAATATCACCATCAGAGATAAAGCCTGCCAACTGACCGTCCTGATCGACAACGATCACACAGCCAAAACTCTTCTGCGCCTGCACCTTCATAGCGTCCGGCATCAATGTACCCACATTGACCAGTGGCAGACGGTCACCCTTATGCATGATCTCACGCACATGGACGAGACTTGCACCGAGCGAACCGCCCGGATGGAAGGTTTTGAAGTCTGTCGGACTGAAACCACGCGCTTCGAGAAGCGCGATTGCAAGTGCATCGCCAATGGCCAACTGCATCATCGTTGATGTAGTCGGCGCCAGACCATGTGGACAGGCTTCCTGTGCCTTTGGCAGCAACAACACGACATTCGCGGCACGTCCAAGAGCCGATTCCTCGCCTGCAGTAATTGCGATCAGCGGAATGCGGAAGCGCTGCGAATAATTGACGATGCCCTTGAGTTCCGCCGTTTCGCCCGACCACGAAATTGCGAGAATGACATCATCCGTACCGATCATGCCGAGATCGCCGTGATTGGCTTCCGCCGAATGCACGAAGAAAGCGGACGTACCAGTCGATGCAAAAGTTGCGGCAAGCTTGGTGCCAATATGCCCGCTCTTGCCCACGCCAGTCACCACGAGACGGCCCTTCGAGGCAACGATCGTCCTGACTGCTTCCGCAAATGGTGCAGCAAGGCCGTTGTTCAGCGCATCTTCAAGCGCTACGAGGCCCGCATTCTCGGTCTTGATGGTGCGCAGAGCCGAGGCAATCGAATCCTCCGCAGGCGCGGCTTCATGTGTCGTGTCGAGCTTTGTCATGACGCCAACGGTTAGCGCCTTCGCTGCTGCTTGTCCAAGCATTTGTTGACGCACAATAACGACGCTCAAAACGCAATCGTCAATAAAGAATTAACCATGTCCGTTTACCGTTCGCTTACCACGTTGCAACGGTTTGAAGACAATATGCTTTTTGCCAATATCCCATCGGGCGGACCATCGCCTTTTGCCCGCAGGCTGAGAAGCCTGTTGCTGGCAGGGGTCGCCCTGGCAATCAGCAATTCGATTGCATTTGCGCAGGATACGCAGCTGCGCGGCGATCTGGACGAAGACGGTAATCCTCCCATTTCCTCGTCAGAACAGAACGCCAATCGCGATATTGATCCTGCAAATCCGAATGCGCCTGCACAGGATAATCTTGCAGACGATTCCTACACGCCTCCCGCACCGCCTCAGCCCATTGAACCGGCGCAGGCAGCAACGATTGCCGAAGAAGAAGCACCACGCTTCCTTGCCACCGACAATATGCCCGTCAGCGCGGCCACAACGGAAGAGCAGGACGAAACCGGTCGCGCGCGTCGTGAGAACCTGCCCGCGCTCCCCGAACAGGGTCGCCGTGCAACACAGGAAGCCGATCCATTCGCGCCAATCGGCATTCGTGCGGGCACGTTTGTATTGCGTCCGACACTCGAACAGGGCATTCGCGCCACCACCAATGGTGACAACAGCTCGACCGGCTCCAGCGCCGTGCTGTCGGAAACAACTCTCCGCCTCAATGCAGAATCGGATTGGGGACGCCATCAGGCGAAAATCGATGCTTCCGGCACGATGAGCAAATCAATCTCCGGGCAGGACGTGTCAGAACCTCGCGTCGATGTTCAGGGCAATCTGCGTTTTGATTTGAGCGACCAGACAACCGTGAATGCGGGCGCGGGCTATAAGCTGCGCCGTGAAAGCGCATCAAGCCCGAACGGCGTCACGGACGCTTTGAAGCGACCGCTCGTTCATACCATCAACGGCAGCCTCGGAATCGAACGCGACACCGGCCTGCTTTTTGGCCGTGCGACGGGTCGCGTCGAGCATGAAATCTATGGCGATGCGGAATTGTCTTCCGGGGGCACGGTCAGCCAGAAGGACCGCGACAATACCTATGCCAGTGTGACGTTGCGCGGCGGCTTCAGCATTTCACCGGCACTCAAGCCCTTTGCCGAAGTCGAACTCGGCAAGCGCATGTTCGATGATCGCGTGGACAGCAATGGCTATGAGCGCAGCGGCTCACAATATGCGGTGCGCGGCGGTCTGATGTTTGATCGCGGCGAGAAATTCAACGGCGAATTCTCGGCTGGCTTCATGCGCGTTAACAGCGATGATGCGCGCCTCTCCGATATTAGTGGGCCGTCATTGGCTGCGAGCATCAACTGGTCGCCATTGCGCGGCACTGATGTTCAGCTTTTTGCGCAAACCACCGTCGATACATCGACGACGCCGGGAGTCGCCGGGGCGCTTCTGCATTTCGCAAGTATCGAAGTGAAACGCCAGGTGAGATCCGATCTTAGCCTGAACGGCAAGCTTGATCTCAATGTCCGCGACAACAAGGACGGCACCGGCACGGATTACACAGTCGGCGCCCAGATTGGCGCGACATACTGGATCAACCGCTTTGTCGGCATTGACGCACGACTACGGCATGAGTTTCAAACCAGCCAGATTTCTTATCGCGAGTACCACGCCAACAGCATTTATGTCGGCATGAAAATACAGCGATAAAACATGCGCAAAAAAGGACGGCTTGCGCCGTCCTTTCTGTTTTCAGTCCCACTTCAGTGCCAGTCCGTCCGGGCTGACGATGCGCCCATCTGTCTTGGCAAGCGCGTGGATTGCCTGCATTTCTGCGTCACTTAAGGCGAAGTCGAAGATGGCGAGGTTTTCTTTGATCCGCGCTTCGCTGACGGTCTTCGACAGTGCAATCACCTTATCCTGCTGCACCAGCCAGCGAAGAACCACCTGAGCAACCGACTTGCCATGGGCGGCAGCAATGTCCTTCAACACCGCGTCGCCGAACACCTTGCCGTCAGCCATGGCATAATAGCCGGTGATCGACATGCCTGCAGCGTGAGCCGCTTCAATGACGGCCTGCTGGTTCAGATATGGGTGATACTCAATCTGGTTCGTCACTAGTGGCAGATCAGACAGTGCCTTTGCTTCCGCCATCAGAGCCGTGTTGAAGTTGGACACACCGATGTGACGCACCTTGCCAGCCTTTGCCACTTCATTCAGCGCGCCGATCTGCTCGACAAGCGGCACGGCTTCATTTGGCCAGTGCAGAAGCAGAAGATCGACATAATCAGTCTTCAGCTTGGCAAGGCTTTCATCAACGGAATTGATAAAAGCTTGGTGCTTGTAATGATCGACCCAGACCTTCGTGGTGAGGAAGATATCGCCACGCTGAATGCCAGAGTTGAAAATGGCTTCGCCGACTTCTGCTTCGTTGCCATAGATCTGGGCTGTATCGACATGGCGAAAGCCAGCCTTGAGCGCATAGGGAACAATGCGCAGCACATCTTCGCCGGGCATACGGAAAGTGCCAAGGCCGAGAGCCGGGATGGTGGCACCATTTGTTGTTACGTTATGCATAGTCATTCCTCTTATTTTCAAGCCGTTGCGACGCGGGTTTCAGTGCGGCGATCAAGCACGCCGCTCAAAACTGTGAGGCCAAGAGCACCCGCGACGAGAATTGCACCAACCCAAGGGGTTGAGATGAGACCGAGCTGGCTTTCGACCACCATGCCTCCGAGCCAGGCGCCAAGCGCAATGCCGAGATTGAACGCTGCAATATTCAACGCGGAAGCGACATCGACAGCCCCCCGGACGGTGTTCCTTGGCAAGCTGCACCACATAGAGCTGCAGGCCGGGAACATTTGCGAATTGCAGGAAGCCGAGGGCCGCAAGCGTGATCAGCGTGAAGAGCGGCGACACAGCACTAAAGCTGAACAGCACCAGCACAATCGCTTGCAACAGGAACAGAACAGTCAGCGCACGCACCGGATCGGCGTTTGAAATGCGTCCACCGACGATATTGCCGATGGCAATGGCAATGCCATAAAGCACGAGAATGTAGCTGACGGAATCTGCGGAAAAACCGGTAATATCTTGCAGGATCGGGGTGAGATAGGTGAAGGCCACAAACGTGCCACCATAACCAAGTGCGGTCATGCCATAGACAATCAGCAAGCGACCGGAGCCCAGAACACGCAGCTGATCCATGAGCGATGCTGGTTCAGCCTTTGGCAATGCACGCGGCAGAAGTGCTGCAATACCGACGAGAGCCACAAGGCCGATAGCCGAAACAGCCCAGAAAGTTGCACGCCAGCCAAAGTTCTGGCCGATCCATGTGCCGAGCGGCACGCCGGTAACGATTGCAACTGTCAGGCCCATGAACATCATGGCGATAGCCGAAGCGCGTTTGTTTTCCGGCACGAGATCAGCCGCGATGGTGGCACCGACCGAGAAGAAAACGCCGTGCGCAAAGGCAGACAGCACGCGCCCGACCATGAGGATTTCATAGCTTGGGGCGGAAGCGGCAACCATGTTGCCAGCGATGAACAGCGCCATCAGGCCGAGCAGCAATGGCTTGCGTTCAAGACGACCGGTCAGGGCCGTGAGGATTGGAGCGCCAAAGGTGACGCCAAGCGCATAAACGCTGACGATCAATCCGGCGAGCGGCAAAGTGATATTCAGATCCGAAGCGACCGTCGGCAGCAAGCCAACGATCACAAATTCGGTCGTCCCGATCGCATAGGCAGCGATCGTAAGAGCAATGAGAGCGACAGGCATGGGAGGAGTTCCTGTTGTTTAACTTTGTCTCCATATCGCTCTCTGGATATCAAATGATAAGAGTGATAATCTTGCATATAACTATTCATCAAATTCACAGGTGATGCTTTGGATAACCGCTTCGGTGAAATGGAAGTCTTTGCGCGCGCAGTGGCAACGGGCAGCTTTTCCGCTGCCGCCCGTCAGCTCAACATGACACCATCAGCGATCAGCCGTCTTGTCTCGCGGCTGGAAGATCGCTTGCAGGTGCGTCTGCTGGTGCGGTCCACCCGCAGTCTGACGCCGACACCGGAAGGTGAAATCTATCTGGCGGAAGCGCGCAGCCTGCTCGACCGGCTGACCGAAATGGAGGCGCGCATCACCGATGGCGCAAAGGCAGCAGTGCGCGGCCCTTTGCGTGTCAGTTCGACGGTCGGCTTTGGTGCAACGGTCATCATGCCGCTGGTGCCTGAATTTCTGAAACTATATCCGGAGGTCGAGCTGGATATTACCCTAAACGACAGCATTATCGATCTCTGGCAGGAGCGAACCGATCTTGCGATCCGCTCTGGCGTCTTGAAGGATTCGGCGTTAAAAGCCCGCCCCATCACGCTGATGCGGCGGCTGGTCGTTGCCTCTCCTCTTTATCTGGAAGAGCACGGCACGCCACAGAGACCGGAAGACCTCAAAACGCATAATTGTCTGCGCTATAATTTCCAGCCGAGCGAATGGGAGTTTGCCGATCCTGAAACGGGCCATAGCATTCGACAGGTGGTTTCCGGCAATTTTCTTGGCAGCGACGGCACGATCTTAAGACGCATCTGCCTTGAAGGCGGCGGGCTGATGAAGACCGGAGAGCATACTGTTGCCGATGATCTGGCAAGCGGGCGACTGGTGGAAGTGCTGGCCGCATGGTCGCCTGCGGAACCTGAGAAAATCCATGCGGTTTTCCCCGGCCACCCTCACCTCGCCGCGCGTATCCGTGCCTTTATCGACTTCCTTGCGGCAAAACTCTGATTTAGAGCGCATCCGAAAAGTGTGAAACGGTTTTCGGGATGCGCGTTAAAGTGAGAAATTGGAGCGCATCGGGCCAGCCATGCGTGAGAGAATGCCGTCTTTAAGAACCAAGCGATGAAACAGTGCGGCCAGTATGTGGGCGACAATCAACACGCACAGAACCCATGAAAGCAGGCTGTGCAGCGCATTTGCGGGTGCCATCATCCATTCCACTTTCTCGCCCGTTGCAGGGACAATATTGATGCCCCATTGCTCGCGTCCTTTACCGCTGCCATAGGCGCGAAACAGTGCCAGAGCCGGAATGGCGAACAGCAGCACATAGAAAGCATTATGTGCAATGCGCGCCAGTTTGCCCATCAACCCTGCTTGATGCGGCGGGCGCTGATTGCGATTGATGAATGCCCAGATGCCACGCACGACAACCAACACAATCGTCAGAAACCCGACCGTTCCATGTGCCGGACCGAAAACCCGGATGGCATCAAGCACCAGTGAAGGGCCAACCATTTTCCACGAAAGGATCATCACAAACTGCCAGAGCAGAATATAGGCCATTGCCCAATGTAGAATCCGGCTCACAAGCCCGTATCGCTCCGGAGAATCCATCCAGAGCGGCGTGTTCGTATTCATCAGATTATCCCTTTCGGCCAAAGAACGCACAAAGGACGCTCCGAATATTTAAATCTGTGCATCGTGCTTTCCGAAAATCGTTCACGATTTCCGGGCCGATGCGAGCGCCCAGGCAAGATAAGGCGCACCGACCAAAGCTGAGAAAAGGCCCAGCGGTAACTCATAAGGGAAGGTCGCATTGCGCGAACCAAGATCGGCGATCACCATCAAAAGCGCGCCCAGCACGGCTGATGCCACGACATGCGACTGAGCCTGATCAAAGCCCATACGGCGCGTCATATGCGGTGCCATCAGCCCCACGAAACTCAAAGGGCCGACGAGAAGCGATGCGGCGGCACTGGCAATTGCGGCAAGCAGGATCGTCAATATCCGTGCAGACCGCACCGGCAAACCAAGTGAGACTGGAATCGTCTGCCCCAACGGCAGGATGGTCAGCCAGCGGGATGCGAGCAATGCCAGCCCAATCACTGTGAATGTCAGCACGACAAGGAAAAGCGAACTTTCCGGCGTTGCCGTTGCCGATGACCCGCTGAGCCAGGCAAGAATCTGCCACGACCGCTGATCGCCGATCGAGAGGAAGATGCTTAATATGGCAGATGCGAGCGAACCGACCGAAATACCGGCCAGAAGCAAACGGGCAGATGACAGCCTTCTGCGGCTCGCAAAGCTCAACACAACCAGCATGGCAATCAGCGCACCAAAGGACGCGCAAAGCAGCAATTGCGCATTATTGGGTGCGGCGAAAATTGTCAGTGCTAAAGCAAAGCCTATTCCTGCTCCGCCACTGACGCCGATTACTTCCGGGCTTGCCAGCGGGTTGCCGGTTAGTCGCTGAAGGACCGCGCCCGCCATTGCAAGCAGACTCCCTGCGGCAGCGGCTGCCAGAAGGCGCGGCCAGCGCAAAGGCAAGATATCGCGAAGATTGTCGCCTGTCAGAAGCAACCAGCCTTCCGGCGTGCGCGCAAGCGCAAGAGCGAGAAAAGCTGCGACCAGCAGAGCGATGAGCATCAAGCCAAGTTTGGCATTTGAAGCACGTCTGAAAACCTGTGCAGATGAGGATTGGTGCGATCCTGTCGAACGCACACGCGGAATGAGCCAGAGCAGCAAAGGCCCGCCGATCAGCGCGGTAACTGCGCCTGTCGGGAAAGTCTCACCCAGATTTGCGCCGAAAACTTGCACCGCTCCGTCGCAGATCCAGAGAAGAACGGCACCAGCAAAAGGTGACGCCAGCAGGATTGAACCCGGCTTTCTGACCCCGAAGCCACGGACGATTGCAGGGGCAGCCAGACCGATAAAACTGACAAGCCCGACACTGGCCGCAACGCCGGCACTCAGCACCACCGCAACAGCCACGACCGCAACGCGCAGCCATGCCAGCGGAACACCCAGCGAGCGCGCGCTGCTATCGCCAAGGCCTGCAAGCGTCAGCGGACGGCTCAGCATGATTGCGGCAATGAGGCAAACAAGGAATTGCAAAGCAAGGGCGACTGTCGATGACCAGTCCTGCTGGCTCAGCGAACCGCCATTCCATGTCACAAGCGACATGAGATACTGACCCTGCGATAGCGTCATCGCGGCGGAAATCGCACTGCATGTCACACCGATCAGAAGACCGGACACGACCATCGTCACCGGCTCAAGCCGACTGCGCCAGCCGAGCAGAAACACGATTGCGGTCGCAACACCAGCACCCGAAAGCGCCACCGCCCAGCGAAACTGGTCAAGCACTGTCGGGAAGAACAGCGTTGCCGTAACGATTGCCAGCTGCGCGCCCGATGACACACCAAGCGTCGATGGATCGGCAATCGGGTTGTTGAGCAAACGCTGCAGCAAAGCACCCGCCAGCCCCAGTGCTGCACCGGCAAAAATCGCAACGGAAGCACGCGGAAACAGCGCATAGGCCAGAATGACCTGCTCGGTGCTCATGTTTTGCGGATTAAACGGCAGCGAAGGCCATTGTGCAAAAGGCAAAAACGCGTTGGCGTTCCAGAGAAACAGCCCAAGAGCGATCATAACGCCGATTACAGCGCTTGAAATCAGTCCACCACGGGTCACAGGAATGCCTCGCCGCTTGCCTGCAACGCCCGGCTCAGAAGCCGTGCAAATCGCAATCCGGCGGTCAGTCCGCCATAGGGATTGATGTTACCCACCATATAGACACGACCGTCACGGACAGGTTTGAGCGATTGCCAGATCACGCTGTTGCGCAGGCTGTTGCGCGATTCAACTGGAATATCCGAGATAATGATGATGCGCGCATCAGGATTTGCTGCCAGATTTTCCAGCGGAACGGGGGCCGCAAATGTAAAGCGCGAGCGATCCGTCCAGGCGTTTGGCAGACCAAGCCGTTCCAGCACGTCACCAAACATGCTGTCATTGCCGAAAGCGCGGAAATGGCGCGCATCACCAATATTGATGAGGTAGGTCGGGCGCGATGCAAAAGGTTTCAACGTCTCTTTGGTCTCGGCAATAAACTTCGCCTGAGCCTCAATAACACTTGATGCTTTGGCGCTGAGTTCAAGCTTATCGCCCAGCGCCGTTACAGCTTGCAGCGACTTCTCATAAGGCCCCTCGCCGCGCACATAAAACGGCAACGACATGATCGGCGCTATCGATTTCATCGCCTCTTCATGCCGGGTATAAAAAGGGGAACTCAGGATCAGATCAGGCTTGAGCAGATAAAGCAGCTCGAAATTCGGCGAACCACGCAGACCGAGATCGACAACCGAAGCAGGCAATTGCGGCTCAACCGCATCTTCACGAAACCGGATCAGCTCTGTTGCTGCAATCGGCGTGACACCCAATGCCACCAGACATTCGAGCATGGCCCAATCGATTGCCGCAATACGCGGAAATGGATTGGCGCGCGCCACATTCGGCAAAGCCAAAGCCGCCAAAAGGCCAAGGGCTTTCCGGCGGCTGATTTTAGATGCAGAGACTATCGATCCGCGTTGCGGGCCTGTTACCATGTAAATGTCAGCTTGCTCATATAGGTTCTGCCGTCACCATAGTTACATCCGAAAGAACTGCAACTTGCGACATACTTCTTGTCCGCAATATTCTTGATATTGAGCGACGCCCTGATGTGATCCTTCTGATAGTGGATTGCAGCATCGGCGAGGGTCACGCCATCAAGATCAAGCGTATTCCCTGTATCGCCAAAACGCTGGCCAAGATAACGCACGCCGCCACCGACGCCAAATCCTTCAAGCACGGAACCTTCCTGGAAGGTGTAATCAAGCCAAAGGCTGGCTGCATGTTCCGGCACGTTCGGTGGACGATTTCCGTCATCCTTGCCGCTTACGATTTCGGCCTTCATATAGGTGTAGGCTGCACGCAGATCGAGGCCTTGGGCAAGGCTGGTCACACCTTCAAGCTCAAGCCCCTTAACCTGAATTTCGCCGATCTGTTCAGTCGTGGAACCGGTTCCGCCCGGCAGCGGAACGCTGATTGGCACATTCTGCTGGCGCAGATCATAAACCGCTGCCGCAAAGTAACCATCCCAGCCATTTGGCTGATATTTTACGCCTGCTTCCCACTGCTTGCCGGTCGTTGGCTGCAATACACCTGCGGTTGCCGAAACTGCTACAGGTTCAAACGAAGTCGAATAGCTGACATAAGGCGCGATGCCGTTGTCAAACACATAACCAAGGCCCGCACGACCGGTCAGTTTCTCATCATCCTGATCAAGCGGGCGAGGTGTATTGGTATTGCGATTGGTCGAGGTGCCGCGGGTCGAAGCCCAATCCTGACGCAGAGCGAAAGTCGCGCGCCAGTTTTCATAGGCCAGCTCGTCCTGCGCATAGATACCGACCTGCGTCATGCGGGAATCGACAAGCGTGTTAACGGTCGGCTTCGCGGTCAGGTACTTGATCGGCCCACCATAGACAGGGTTGTAGGCATCAAGTGTGGTCGCACTCCAGAACTGCGTTCCGGCACTGTTGTCGAAATAGCGATAGTCGACACCGACAAGAAACTTGTGCTCGACCGGACCTGTATCGAACTCGGCGACCAGATTATTATCGATATTGAACGTGTTCAGGCGTTCGTTCTGAACTGTGGCCGTGCGGTTGATCGTGCGGCCGTCCTTTGCGAGACCGGTCGATGCCATGCCAAGCGCCGTATAATCCCAGCGTTGATTGGTGTAACGCGCGTTCTGCCGGAAGGTCCATGTTTCGTTGATGCGATGTTCAAGCTCATAACCGAGATTGACGACATTGCGGCTTGAATCGTCATAGCTTGGATCGCCAACATAGAAGTCGCGTGGCAGACTGTAATCGGTCGCGTTCAATGTGAGCTGTGCAGGCAAGCCCGAAGGTGAGCTTGGATTGTCATGCTGGAAGCTGGTGAGAATGGTAAGCTTGGTATCTTCATCCGGCTTCCATGTGAAAGCGGGCGCGATGAAATAGCGATCATTGTCGAGATAGTCAGTCTGTGTGCCAGCTTTGCGCACCATGCCCGTCAGGCGATAGGCAAACTGATCACTTTCCGCGACAGGACCGCCAAAATCGAAATAGGTGCCATAGGTGTCATAGCTGCCAGCCTGAACACCGATCTCGCCAAACTTCTCAAACGTCGGGCGCTTGCTGATCATATTGATCAGGCCACCGGGATTACCCTGACCGAACATCACCGAAGCAGGTCCGCGCACCACTTCGATACGTTCAAGCATATAAGGATCAACCGCCGAGGCACCTGCAGTGCGCATCAGGCGAAGACCGTTTAAGAACTGCACCTGACGGCCATCAAAACCACGGATCAGCGGTGAATCAAAGCGCGGGTCGGAACCATAGGGTTCGGAAACCACACCCGGCGTATAGCCAAGCGCTTGCCCAAGGGTTTGCGCATCCTGCGCTTTCAACTGGTCAGCCGTAATGACCGAAATAGACTGCGGGGTTTCAACCAGCGGTGTGCCGGTCTTGGTCGCGCTGATGCTTGTTCTGGCAACATAGCCTTTGACGGGAGCGGTTGGATCTTCCGAACCGCTATTCACAACAATCGGTGCAAGCACGGTGGGGCTTGCTGTTTCCTGCGCATGTGCTGCAACGATGGCAGCGAAGGTTGTGCCGGAAAGAATGACGACCGATAATGCGTGGCGGTTTCGGGCCAGGATTTTCACTTTGATCCCCTCAAGGTTTAAACTGGACCCCATTAATCATCTTTTCGTAATCTATCCAATAATTCAAGGGCGTATTTTTCATAAGTTTGAGTTATGTTAATCAAAATCGCCATAGTTTTGAATTATTCAAAGAAACAACCATGCCGGAACAGCGCAGCAAGCTCCTTACGTCCAAATCCTTTGAACTCCGACATCTGCGTTATTTCTGCGCGCTGGTTGAGGAGAAGAACTTTGAACGGGCAGCTGCAAAACTTGGCATTGCCCAACCGGGTCTCAGCCAGCAGATCATGGCGCTGGAAACCATTCTCGGTGCGCCGCTTCTTGATCGCTCGCGACGCGCCGTTCAACTGACGCAATCAGGCGAAGTGCTTTATCGCGAGGCCGTCAAAATACTCATGCAGGTCGATGCGACGATGATTGCGGTCAACCGTGCCGGGCGTGGTGAAATCGGTCAGATTTCCATCGGCTATGTCGCCTCTGCCGCCTATTCGGGCGTGGTGTTCGAGACCATTCGCAAGTTCAAGCAGGAATATCCCGACGTTTCGGTCAATCTGGTCGAGATGGAACTGCGGATGCAATTGACGCGCATTTCCGAAGGGCTTCTCGACATGGGTTTTGTGCGCTGGCCCGCGCTTCTTCTGCCGGGGCTTACCAGTCTTGTGGTGAGAAAGGAGCCACTTGTTGCAGTTCTCAGCGAAACGCACCCGCTGGCGCATCAAGCTACCATCGAGCTTCAGTCACTCAAGGATGAAATCTTCATCACCCCGCGTCAGCCAGCCGATATCGGCTTTCACGGTACAACAATAGAAGCCTGTCACAGCGCAGGCTTCGAACCCAACATCAGCGCTCAAGCACTTGATTTCACTGAAATTGCGAGCCGCGCATCTATCGGGATGGGCGTGGCGCTTGCGCCAAAATCCTTGAGTGCTGTGGGCTTGCCCGGCATTCGCTATATCGATGTTGCAGGCATTTCCACCACGTCCGACGTGGCACTGGCTTTCCGTAAAAGCGAGGCATCGCAGGCGGTTAAGAGTTTCATCGCCATGTGCCGACGCATGGGGCTCTAAAGATTGCCATGCTCCAGAATGAACTCCACAACCTCCTGCACGCCCTTGCCGCGATGCAGATCGGTAAATCCATAAGGACGCTTGCCACGCATCCGCGCAGCATCGCCATTCATGATATCGAGATCCACATGAACATAGGGCGCAAGATCGCTCTTGTTAATTACAAGAAAATCGGACCGCGTGATACCCGGTCCGCCTTTGCGCGGTATTTCCTCGCCCTGACAAACGGAAATTACGTAAAGCGTCAGATCCGCGAGATCGGGCGAAAATGTTGCTGCAAGATTGTCACCACCAGATTCGATGAAAACGATATCCAGATCGGGAAACCGCCTGTTCATCTCGGCAATCGCCTGAAGATTGATTGAAGCGTCTTCGCGGATCGCCGTGTGCGGACACCCACCTGTCTCCACACCCATGATGCGATCTTCGGACAAGGCCTGATGTTTGGCGAGAATGAGCGCATCCTCCCGCGTGTAAATATCGTTTGTGATGACCGCAATGGAATATTTCTCGCGCAAGGCCTTGCAGAGTTTTTCCGTTAAAGTCGTCTTTCCCGAGCCAACGGGGCCACCGATACCAACGCGCAAAGGTCCGTTTTTCTGTGTCATGAGCGGAAAAGCCTCGAATGCTGTGTTTCATGTTTCATGGCCATGATTTCAGCAAGAAATGTTGCCGAACCAAGGTCATCCAATGTGGATTGAGCAGCCCTTGCAGCCGTCGTAACAAGCGTTGGCTCCATCGCTGCCATCAGGCTTGTGACGCCCGTTTGCCCGGTAACAGAAAGCCGGATGGATGCTTGCAGAAGATTGATGCAAAAAGCCTGAAGGTAGGCGCTCAGTGCCAATCCCAGCGGAATGCCGTGCGCGCCCGACACGGCACCCACCGCAACAGGATAAGCGCATTCAGACGGCAGGCGTCTGAAAATTGCATGATCCCAAGCTTTGGCAGCCATCAGAAATGCCGAGCCTTGCAACATGGTTTCCATGTGCCGTTCGTGTGAACCTGCCAGTGCTGCACCAAGCTCCGCCACGCCCTGAAGATCGCCACCTGAAACGGCCTGTCGCCAGCTTTCTGCAAACAGGACAGCATCATTCCAGCCCGATCCATAATTGATGAGCGATTGCAGCCATGTTTGCAGGCCTTCAACGTCCGTCACCAGACCATCATGAACCGCACGTTCCAGCCCATTGCTATAGCTGAACGAACCCACCGGAAAGACCGGCGAAAGCCAGGCCATCAAGCGCAGCAATGCAACGTTCTGATCAGTCGTGATCGTGGTGGTGATGGTCATGGTGGTGATGCTGGTGATCATGTGCGGAATGTCCGCCCGAATAGGCTCCACGCAATGGGCTGAAGATTTCAACGGTATCCATGACTTTGGCGCCAAGCCCTTCGAGCATCGCCTTGATTACGTGATCCCGCAGAATGAAGATGCGATCCGGTTCAATCTGTGCAGCGAGATGTCTGTTGCCGATGTGCCATGCAAGCTCCGCAATATGGAGTGCATCGCGACCGCGAACCTCATAAAGCGCCTCTCGAGCGGCACGAATTTCGATCTCGCGCCCATCTTCCAGCACCAACCGGTCGCCATGGTCGAGCACCACCGGCTCTGCAAAATCCAGAAAGATTTTCTCACCATCTTCAAGTGCTATGGCTTTGCGACGCAGATGGCGCTCATCGCGTTCGAGGATTGCATGGCCTGCCGGGACAGCATCGATCACTTCATGAGCGCGGATTATCGATTTTACTTCTATCATTTCAAACCTTCAAAACAGGAAGTAGCGTTGTGCCATGGGGACGACATCGACCGGCTCGCAGGTCAAAAGCTCGCCATTGGCCCGCACTTCGTAGGTTTCTGGATCAACCTCCATCTGCGGCATCGCATCGTTCAAAATCATCGAACGCTTGCCAATGCCACCGCGCGTATTTTTGACCGCAACCATCTGCTTGTCGACGCCAATCGACTCCCGCAAACCGGCACTCATCGCGGCTTCAGACACAAATGTTACTGAGCTGTTGGTACGCGCCTTGCCGAACGAGCCGAACATTGGCCTGTAATGCATGGGTTGCGGCGTAGGGATGGAAGCATTCGGGTCGCCCATCGGTGCGGTCGCAATCCAGCCGCCAAGCAATACGAAATCTGGCTTTACACCGAAGAATGCCGGATTCCACAACACCAGATCGGCGCGCTTTCCAACTTCCACCGAACCAATCTCATGCGACATGCCATGCGCAATTGCCGGGTTGATCGTATATTTCGCAACATAGCGACGGGCACGATAATTATCATTGCCTGGTACATCCTCAGAGAGTGCGTCTCGTTGCCGCTTCATCTTGTCGGCAGTTTGCCAGCAGCGAATAACCATTTCGCCGACACGGCCCATGGCCTGACTGTCTGATGAGATGATGGAGAAAGCACCCATGTCATGCAGAATATCTTCGGCGGCAATCGTTTCCTTACGGATGCGACTTTCAGCAAAGGCAATGTCTTCAGGAATGGAGGGCGACAAGTGATGGCAGACCATCAGCATGTCGAGATGTTCGGCCACCGTATTGACCGTATAAGGCCTTGTGGGGTTGGTCGAAGCAGGCAATACGTTCGGATACTGGCAGACGCGTATAATGTCGGGTGCGTGCCCGCCACCTGCACCTTCGGTATGAAATGAATGGATCGTGCGCCCTTTGAAAGCAGCAAGCGTATCTTCAACAAAGCCCGATTCATTGAGCGTGTCGGTATGGATTGCCACCTGCACATCAAACCGGTCCGCGACAGCAAGGCAATTGTCGATAGAGGCCGGGGTCGTTCCCCAATCCTCATGCAGTTTCAGACCGCACGCACCAGCAAGCACCATTTTCTCCAGTGCGCCTGGCAAGGATGCATTGCCCTTGCCAAACACGCCGAAATTCATCGCCATGCCGTCAAATGACTGGATCAGACGGGCAATGTTCCATGGTCCCGGGGTGCAGGTGGTGGCAAGGGTGCCATGTGCAGGGCCAGTGCCGCCACCGACCATACAAGTGACGCCCGAGTTCAAAGCTTCTTCCACCTGCTGCGGTGAAATGAAATGGATATGTGAATCAATAGCACCCGCAGTCAGGATACGGCCTTCGCCTGCAATGATCTCCGTGCCGGGGCCTATGATAATCGTCACACCCGGCTGCGTATCAGGATTGCCGGCTTTGCCGATGCCTGCAATACGCCCGTCGAGCAGGCCGACATCGGCCTTATAAATGCCGGTGTGATCAAGGATCAGCGCATTGGTGATGACAGTATCCATCGCGCCTTGCGCGCGCGATAACTGGCTTTGCCCCATACCATCGCGGATAACCTTGCCACCACCGAACTTAACCTCCTCACCATAGACGGTTAGGTCTTTTTCGACTTCGATAAACAGCTCCGTATCGGCAAGCCGAACCTTGTCTCCGGTGGTCGGGCCGAACATCTGCGCATATGTGGCGCGACTAATTCTGGCTGGCATGGGATTCCCCTTTTTCCTGGATTAGAGCCTGCCCATGACAAGCTGACGGAAGCCATAAATCTCGCGTTTTCCACCAATCGGCACCAGCGTCACATCACGCTCCTGTCCCGGCTCGAAACGAACTGCAGTTCCGGCTGTAATATCGAGCCTGAAACCACGCGCCTGCTCGCGATCAAAAGACAACGCTGCATTGACCTCGTAGAAGTGATAATGGCTGCCCACCTGGATCGGGCGATCACCGGTATTGGCCACTTTGAGGGTGATGGTCGGCTGGCCCTGATTGAGCTCTATGTCGCCATCAGCGGTAATGATTTCTCCGGGTATCATCGCATCACCTCATCCGGCCATCAGCATGAGGCCGCCAAGAGCCGTCGCGCCACCCGCAACACGCAGAGCAATGCGCCCGTTTTTCCCCGTCATCATGCGCCCGGCTGTGAGCCCCACGCCAATACCTGCCGCATGGAGCAGGATCGTCGCCAGCGCAAAACCCGCACCATAGGAAAGGAAAGCCGCTCCACCAATTTCACCGCCATGGGCATGACCATGGAAGAATGCGAAGAAGCCAACGATCATGGCGCTGACTACAGCCGAGACCGGAAGCGCCAAAGCTACCAGAAGACCAATCACGACTACTGAAGCGAGGATAACCGGCTCGACAAACGGTACCGGAACCCCCGCGAGGGCCGCAACAAACCCAAGCAGCATGACACCGACAAAGGCGGCAGGGACAGCAAACAGCGCCCGCCCGCCAAGCATTGCAGCCCATAGACCGACTGCCACCATCGCCAGTATATGGTCAGCCCCTGAAATCGGGTGCGTGAAACCCGCCGCGAACGAACCATGCTCGGCAGGGTTAAGATGCGCAAAGGCCGGGTTTGCTGTGAGCGCCATCGCTGTTGCCACAAGAAATATCGATTTTCTCATTATCAATCCCTCTATTATAGCATTTCCCGCAAAATTGCGGAGCGCGCTTTGCGTCGGATAATGCGTAAAAACAAACAGTTACAGCGGTTTCAATGATTCATTCTTAACTGGAACCGCTGCATGTCTTCCCGCTTCAGCGAATTGGTTCATGCACGGTGACGAGCTTGGTGCCGTCAGGAAAGGTCGCCTCGACCTGAACATCGTGGATCATCTCAGCGACACCTGCCATTACCTGCTCACGCGTAATCACATGGGCTCCCGCTTCCATGAGGTCGGCGACGGAGCGCCCATCTCTTGCGCCCTCAACGACGAAATCGCTAATCAGAGCAATCGCTTCCGGATGATTAAGCTTCACACCGCGTTCCAATCGGCGGCGGGCGACCATGGCGGCCATAGCGATTAGGAGCTTATCTTTTTCTCTTGGCGTTAAATTCATGATCCTGTTCCAAATCGTCCTGCATAAAACCTGAGCTCGCGCTGGGTTTAAATTGACCAAACTTTAGGCAGTTGTGCCTTTCCATTAAGCAGCGTCAGCAGAGGCACCAACCGCTTGCGAAGCGAATAGCTGTCCGGCGCCATAAGCCGGATCAAAAGCTTCGCAACGCCAGCAGTCTCGGTGATGCTGCATCCCCCATCCTCACCCACAACCGTTCGGGCTTTATCGAGGTGGCGTTCTGGCTGCTTTCCAATCATCAGGATTGTCGCTATCGCCAAAGCACCATCGGTTACCGCACGGCTGTTCAATTGCGCGGCCACATCGGGGCCAATGCAGAACTCTTCGGCGTGAACCAGCCGGTCTCCAACCCGCACGCGCCAGCGATCTCGAAACTGCGCTTGCTCGACGCTTTCTCCCATTGCAAGCCGTCCGAAAACCGTTGTTTCCACCAGCAGCAGTTCAGCACTTGCAGCCATTTCTATCTCCAGCCTCCGCGATAGCGCCGACTGGTTGAACAGAATGGTTTCCTGTGGGAGCCATGCAAGACGTGTGTCGTCTGCAAGCTTGATACTTGTGGTGATGCGAGCCTCATCATCGCTCGCGCGATAGATACGTTCGCAGGCTTGGCTCGTGATGATAGCTGATGTGTTTTGGGCCAGTTCCATCTGCCAGTTCAGGCGATCACCGCCAGTTAAACCGCCCGATGTGTTTATGAGGATAGCCTCAAGAGGATCAGTTGCAGCCCGTGGCATACGGATTTTTGCAGCACCCTCCTGATAAAGCTCTGCAATTCGGGTACGACCATCCTTGAACTGAAGCGATAATCGCCCAATCCCGTTAACGCGCTGTGATGAAAGCGCCCTCAGCTGCTGGTTTGCTGCCGTCATATTCCCGATCATGCTTTCGCCTTGTCGTGTTTAAGGAAGCGAATTTCATGCCAAGAGAGCTGGCCAAGAGAGCTGGCCAAGGGGACTACACCTCACATTACAGCGGTTCCAGTTAAGATTGGATCGTTGGAACCGCTGTAGCTGGTTGTTTTTATGCATTATTCGACGCAAAACCGCTTCGCGCTTTTGCTGGCAATGCTATAAACAAAAAACCCCGCTTCATATTTGAAAGCGGGGTTTTCTTGGTCTGTATGTCCGTCTGGCCTATTCCGGCTTGATCGTTTTGAGCAGATCGGCAATCGAAACTTCGACCGTTGGGCGGATATCCTTACGCCACAGGGCAAAAGCCACGTTTGCTTCGATGAAGCCCGACTTCGAGCCGCAGTCGAATGTCCGGCCATGGTAATCGAAGCCGAAGAACTTCTGCTGATCGGCAAGCTTGAGCATGGCGTCGGTCAGCTGGATTTCATTGCCTGCACCCTTTTCCTGCTTGCTCAGCAGCTCAAAGATTTCTGGCTGAAGAATGTAGCGGCCATTGATATAGAGATTGGAAGGTGCGGTGCCCTTGGCTGGCTTTTCAACCATTTGGTTGATCTCAAAGCCGTTGCCGATCGCATTGCCCTTACCGACGATGCCGTATTTATGGGCTTCTTCAGGATCGCATTCCTGCACAGCAATCACATTGCCGCCGGTCTGCTCATAAAGCTCGACCATTTCCTTGAGGCAACCCTTCTTCGACTGCATGACCATATCTGGTAAAAGCAGTGCGAAAGGCTCATCGCCGACCAGTTCGCGTGCGCACCAGACCGCATGGCCAAGGCCGAGTGGAACCTGCTGGCGGGTGAAGCTGGTGGTGCCTGGCTGCGGCTGCAATTCCTGCAGATGCTCAAGCTCAGCCTTCTTGCCGCGTTCGGCAAGCGTGGAATAAAGCTCAACCTGTGCGTCGAAGTAATCTTCGATGACGGCCTTGTTGCGTCCGGTGACGAAAATCAGATGTTCGATACCGGCCTCGCGGGCCTCGTCCACCACATACTGGATGACTGGCTTGTCGACGACGGTAAGCATTTCCTTGGGGATGGACTTTGTCGCTGGAAGAAAGCGGGTCCCAAGACCGGCGACCGGGAATACTGCCTTACGGATTTTGCGGATCGAACTCATTCGTCTCCTCGATTTGTTACAAACAGCGTTGTGCTATCAAAGCATTGAAACCATTGCATTTCAAATAGGGCGTTTTCATTAAGGAATGACGAAATTCCGTCTTTTTCCTTATCACATTCGATGACCTGACCTTAATCTTACTTGATTCAAATATTTCATAAAAGTTCAGGCAATTTTTTTCGTAAATCGCGCCATGGTAAACCAAATGCTAACCTGAAGCCTATAATTTTAAACCTCATCAGGGTCGGCCCCAAATTCAACACTGGATAGTATTAGCGACTTAATGCAATCTGACTGAAACAGGCTCGGCATGAAAGGCAACTCGCCGTTAGGCACGGCAAAATATGATTGCAGAAGGGAAACACAGAATGCTGCGATTTCCATTCACTCTGGGACGAGGAATGCGCGCCAAGATTACAGCAACCGTTGCGGTGGCAATGCTTGCATCTGGGCTGACGACTGGCAGCGCTTTCGCTGATGCCAATTTCCGAAAATGGGTTTCCAGTTTCCGCACCACGGCTGTTCAGAATGGCGTATCGCCATCGACATTCGACCGTGCGTTTCGAGGCGTCGATTCGCCCGATCCGGAAGTGCTGCGCAAAGCGCGCTTTCAGCCGGAGTTCAACGAGCCTGTCTGGAACTATATCGACAACCGCGTGAATGAGCATTCCGTGGCTGTGGGTCAGAGCATGGCGAAAAAATGGGGCCCGTGGCTCCAGCGCATCGAACAGCGCTTCTCGGTTGATCGCAATATCCTGCTGGCCATCTGGTCGATGGAAAGCAATTACGGCGAAATCCTCAAGCGCGACGACGTTATGATGGATACGATCCGCTCGCTGGCGACGCTCGCCTATGCCGATCAGCGCCGCGCCAAGTTTGGTCGCACGCAGCTGATCGCCGCCATGAAAATTCTCCAGACCGGCGATATCGACCGCGGACATCTGACTGGCTCTTGGGCAGGCGCGATGGGCCATACCCAGTTCATCCCGACAAGCTATCAGGCCTATGCAGTCGACATGGATGGCAATGGCAAGCGCGATATCTGGAATTCGGTTCCCGATGCTCTTGGCACCGCGGCAAACCTTCTGCACCGCAATGGCTGGCAGCCGGGCCGCACATGGGGTTATGAAGTTCAGCTTCCAGCTGGACGCAAGTTCCCATCCGGTTCGCTTTCGGCTGCTGAATGGCAGAAGCTCGGCGTCGTCCGCGCCAATGGCCGTCCGTTCCCGGATGCCAATGAGAAGGTTACTCTCAAGGTACTTGATGGTCGTCAGGGTCCAGCCTTCCTGATGGGCAAGAACTTCTTCGTCATCAAGCGCTATAACAACGCCGATAAATATGCACTCGCCGTTGGTCTGCTTGCAGATCGCATTGGTGGTTATCAGGGCTTGCGTCAGGACTGGAACCGTCCTTTCACGCCAATCACCATGAATGAGCGGGAAGAATTGCAGACGCATCTCAAGGCGCTCGGCTATTACGACGGCAAGATCGACGGCAAGATCGGCTCAACTTCGCGCAAGGCGATTGAAGCGTTCCAGCAGCGCAATGGCTTGCAGCCAGACGGGCATCCAAGCGCGGAAGTGCTTTCGGTTCTCCGCCGCCGTTAAAAGCCGCTTTAAAGGTATGGAGCGTACATTTGATGTACGCTCCTTTTTCTTTTTGGCGATGGGCGCTACAATTCTGGAAGCAGGAAGGTAAGAACAATGCACGCAAAGCAGTTCAAAAACACGGCTTTCAGCGTTTTAGCAACGATGCTCGTTGCCTTCGCCATTGTTCTCACCGCCTTGTCATCTGCATTGGCACAGGAACGCCCCCGCACAATTTTCGACCTGCTGTTCGGCCCCAAGAAGGCACAGCCACAGCAGCAATATGAGCAGCCAAAACCACAACGTGTGCGCCCGGCCAAACCCAAGCGCGCCCCAAAAGCAACGCCCGCAGCCCGCTCAGCCCCCGCGCCTGCCCCGCAGCCCGAAGTCAATTTCGTTGAAAAGAAGCCGGATGCCAAAAAGGTTCTCGTGGTGGGTGACTTCATCGGCAATGGTCTTGCGGAAGGGCTCGACGTTGCCTTTGGAGCCAATCCGGATTTGCGGATCGTCAGCCGTATCAACGGCTCATCAGGCTTTGTCCGCGACGACCATTTTGATTGGCCTGCCAGCATCGGCAAGATACTCGAAGAAGAAAAGCCCGCCGCTGTCGTCGTGATGATCGGTTCAAACGACCGACAGGCGATCATCGCCAAAGGGCAAAGTCTTGCGGCTCGCTCGCCCGAATGGACGGCAGAATATCAGAACCGCGTTTCCAAGTTCATGAAGGAAATCACGGATAAGAAATATCCACTGATATGGGTTGGACAGCCACCGTTCCGGCCACGCGGCATGTCGCAGGATATGCTTGCGCTCAATGAAATCCATCGCACCACATCCGAAAAGGCAGGCGCGAAGTTTGTCGATGTTTGGGACGGTTTTGTCGATGAAGAAGGCAATTTCAGCCAGACCGGCTTCGACATCAACGGACAGACAGCGCGTCTGCGCGGTAATGATGGGATCAACACCACCACTGCCGGCAAACGCAAACTCGCTTTCTACGCAGAGAAGCCTCTAAAGGCGCTATTCGGCGACATTCGCGACAATGAGCAATTGCTGCCCACCGCCGGAAAACAGGACCCTTCCAAGCCGGTTGATCGTATTGCGCCGGTGAGTCTGCGTGACATTAACCGCGACAATAGCGGGGTTTTGCTGGGCGGAACGCTGGCATCGCGCAAAAAGGATGAGAAAAAGCCGTCAGCAGAGCGAAAAACTGCTCCCGGCAGGGCAGATGACTTCAGCTGGCCGCAAAAAAGCGTAAATCCCTGATACTTAAACAGAATAATGGCCGAGCAGACCGTCTTTTACTGAAAATGCGGTGAAATGTGCGGCATTTCTTCGCCTAATTGCTATATTTCTCTTAGTTCACATTACAGATTTCCTCGTCTATCAGAAGCCTGTTGTCCGTTCCGGGCATGATTTTGAGGGTGCGTCCCCGACGCGACCGCAATGCATAAGAGGCATCTGAATGAATATTGCATCGAAGCCTCCCGTTGAGAACAACCGGGAGGAGGAACCCCATCTTGCACGCAATCTGTCCAATCGACATCTCCAGCTGATTGCCATTGGTGGCGCAATCGGCACGGGCCTTTTCATGGGTTCGGGCAAGACCATCTCGCTCGCGGGACCATCCATTCTGCTGGTCTATGCGATCATCGGCTTCATGCTGTTCTTCGTGATGCGCGCGCTGGGTGAAATCCTGCTGTCCAATCTCGAATATCGCTCATTCGCTGATTTCGCAGGCGACTATCTCGGCCCATGGGCACAGTTCTTCACTGGCTGGACCTACTGGCTCTGCTGGATTGTAACCGGCATTGCCGATGTGGTGGCTGTTTCGGGCTATGTATCGTTCTGGTATCCGGAACTGGCTCTGTGGATTCCGGCGCTTGGCCTGATCGGCGTGTTGCTGCTGCTGAACCTGCCAAACGTGCGCAACTTCGGTGAAATCGAATTCTGGTTTGCGCTGATCAAGATCGTTGCAATCGTCGCGCTTATTCTGGCTGGCGCTTATATGCTGATCACGAATTTCACGCTGCCAAATGGTACGCAGGCTTCGGTCACGCATCTGTGGGCAAATGGCGGGTTCTTCCCGAACGGCTTCTTCGGCTTTGTGGCAGGCTTCCAGATCGCGGTTTTCGCTTTCGTGGGTATCGAGCTGGTTGGTACGGCCGCGGCTGAAACCGAAAACCCGACGCGCAATCTGCCAAAGGCAATCAATTCGATCCCGATCCGTGTCGTGCTTTTCTATGTTGGTGCGCTGTTCGTGATTATCACGGTCATTCCGTGGGATCAGGTCGATCCAAACTCCAGCCCGTTCGTGGCCATGTTCTCGCTGGCAGGACTTGGCATTGCCGCCCATGTCGTCAACTTCGTGGTGCTGACTTCGGCAACGTCGAGCGCCAATTCCGGCATCTACTCGACCTCGCGCATGATCTATGGTCTGGCAACATCACGCCTCGCACCGCAGACACTCGGCAAGCTTAACAGCCGCAAGGTGCCAGTGAATGCGCTGTTTTTCTCCTGCATCTTCCTGCTTGCAGGTGTTGTGCTGCTTTATGCAGGCCAGAGCATCATTGAAGCCTTTACCATCGTCACGACGATTTCAGCGCTTCTCTTCATCTTCATCTGGTCGATCATTCTTGCGTCCTATCTTCAGTATCGCCGCAAGCGTCCTGATCTGCATGAAAAGTCGACCTTCAAGCTGCCGGGTGGACGCGCTTCCGTCGTCATGGTGTTTGCTTTCTTTGCCTTCATTCTCTGGGCGCTGGCACAGGAACAGGACACGGCAGCGGCACTCAAAGTAACACCGATCTGGTTTGTGTTCTTAGGCATTGTCTATCTGGCAATTCGCAAGAAGCGCCAGCAAAGCTAACATAAAAAGCAAAAAAAGTCCGGCTTAAAGCCGGGCTTTTTATTGAGACGACGTTTTAATTACCGAGGCAATACGGACGATCCCATCAGATCTGCGTCGATAGCATGAGCTGCTTGACGGCCTTCACGAATTGCCCAGACAACAAGCGACTGACCACGGCGCACATCGCCTGCTGCATAAAGCTTGTCGACATTTGTGCGATAGTCTTGCTCATTGGCCTTCACGGAAGTCCCACCGCGACGATCCGTTGCGATTTCGAGCTTATCGCCAAGTTCCTTCACCACGCTATCTTCGCCCGGACCGAAGAAGCCGATGGCGATGAAAGCAAGATCAGCCTTGATGAAGAACTCAGAGCCAGCAATCGGCTTGCGCTTTTCATCAACCTGGCAGCACTTCACGTGAGTGAGTTTGCCGTCTTCGCCGATGAATTCAAGCGTTGCCACCTGAAACTCGCGATTAGCACCTTCAGCCTGACTGGAAGACGTACGCATCTTGGTTGCCCAATAAGGCCAGACGCTCAGCTTGTCTTCTCTTTCAGGCGGCTGCGGGCGAATATCGAGCTGCGTGACATTGACCGCGCCCTGACGGAAAGCCGTGCCTACGCAGTCAGAAGCCGTATCACCACCGCCGACAACGACGATATGCTTGCCACCGGCAAGGATTGGAGCTTCGTGCCAGGCGACGGATTCAATGCTTTCGCGGCCAACACGACGGTTCTGCTGAACGAGGTAAGGCATGGCATCATGCACGCCTTCTAGATCTGCACCCGGAATACCGGCTGGACGCGGCTTTTCGGAGCCGCCCGAATAAAGCACCGCATCATAGGTATCGAGCAGACCGCGCAGCGGCTTGTCGACGCCGATATTTACGCCGCAAAGGAAGCGGACGCCCTCACCTTCCATCTGCGTGACGCGACGGTCGATCAGGTGCTTTTCCATCTTGAAGTCAGGAATACCATAACGCAGCAGACCACCCGGACGGCTTTCGCGTTCATAGACATCGACCATGTGACCAGCACGTGCCAGCTGCTGAGCGGCCGCAAGACCTGCCGGGCCAGAACCGATGATCGCGACCGACTTGCCGGTCTTCTGCGCTGCTGGCTGCGGAACGATATAGCCAAGCTCATAGGCCTTATCGCCGAGTGCCTGTTCAACGGTCTTGATCGCAACTGGCGCATCTTCAAGGTTCAGCGTGCAGGCTTCTTCACAAGGCGCCGGACAAACACGACCCGTGAATTCCGGGAAGTTGTTGGTCAGATGCAGGTTGCGGATCGCCTGATCCCAGTTGTTGTTATAGACGAGATCGTTCCAGTCAGGGATCTGATTGTGCACAGGGCAGCCCGTTGGACCGTGACAGAACGGGATACCGCAATCCATGCAGCGTGCCGCCTGCTTCTGCACTTCACCGTCCGTCATGGGAAGCGTGAATTCGCGAAAGTGACGAATGCGATCCGATGCTGGCTGGTACTTTGCTACCTGCCGATCAACCTCAAGAAAACCAGTAACCTTACCCATTATTCCATGCTCCTATCGCGGTGCTATTCGCCATTTCAGGCGCACAAGCACCGCGTCTTGATTATGAGTTTTATTCCGCTGCAACGCCGATCTGCATGCGTTCCATCTCTTCGAGAGCGCGACGATATTCGACCGGCATGACCTTCACGAATTTCGGGCGATAGCTCTCCCAATTGTCGAGAATGTCCTTGGCACGCGTAGAGCCGGTGTAATGCAGATGGTTGGCAATCAGCTGCACCAGACGTTCTTCGTCGTGGCGCGTCATGTTTGCCGATACATCCACACGGCCCTTGTGCATCAGGTCGCCGCCGTGATGGTGCAGCTTTTCGAGGATGTCATCCTCTTCCGGCACCGGTTCCAGCTCGACCATCGCCATGTTGCAGCGCTGTGCAAAGTCACCTTCTTCATCCAGCACATAGGCGACACCGCCCGACATGCCGGCTGCAAAGTTACGGCCAGTCTGACCGATAACGACAACGACACCGCCCGTCATATATTCGCAGCCGTGATCACCCACGCCTTCGACAACTGTCACCGCACCGGAGTTACGCACTGCGAAACGCTCGCCTGCCACACCGCGGAAATAGCACTCGCCTTCAAGCGCACCGTAAAGCACGGTATTGCCTGCGATGATCGAGTTTTCGGCCACAATACGCGTGTCTTCTGGCGGACGTATGACAATGCGACCACCCGAAAGACCCTTGCCGATATAGTCGTTGCCATCGCCAATGAGTTCAAACGAGACACCGCGTGCAAGGAAGGCACCGAAGGACTGGCCAGCCGTACCGCGCAGGGTAACGGCAATGGTGTCATCCGGCAGACCCTTGTGGCGGAAACGCTTGGCCACTTCACCCGAAAGCATCGCACCTGCCGAACGGTCCACATTCTTGATGTCTACATCGATCTTGACCGGTGTCTTGTTTTCAAGCGCAGGCATGGCCTGAGCAATCAGCGTTCGATCCAGAACATCTTCAATCGGATGATGCTGACGTTCGGTCCAGAAGATTTCGTGCTTCTCGGCTTCCGGCTTGTAGAAGATACGGCTGAAGTCGAGACCCTTGGCCTTCCAATGATCGATCATGGTCTGCTTTTCGAGCAGTTCCGTTTCGCCGATAATCTGCTCAAGCTTGGTGAAGCCCATGGCTGCAAGAAGAGCGCGCACTTCTTCTGCCAGATAGAAGAAGAAGTTGATGACATGCTCAGGCGTGCCCTTGAAGCGCTTGCGCAGAACAGGGTCCTGCGTGGCAACGCCCACAGGGCAGGTGTTGAGATGACACTTGCGCATCATGATGCAGCCAGCGGCAATCAGCGGAGCGGTCGAGAAACCGAACTCGTCGGCACCGAGCAGCGCACCGATCACCACGTCGCGACCGGTCCGAAGACCGCCATCGACCTGCAGCGCAATGCGTGAACGAAGACCGTTCAGCACCAGCGTCTGATGGGTTTCGGCAAGGCCGATTTCCCATGGCGAACCAGCGTGCTTGAGTGATGTGAGCGGAGACGCACCTGTGCCGCCATCATAGCCGGACACGGTGATGTGGTCGGCGCGTGCCTTGGCAACACCAGCCGCAACCGTACCAACACCCACTTCCGAAACCAGCTTAACCGAAATATCAGCAGCCGGATTGACGTTCTTCAGATCATAGATCAGCTGTGCCAGATCTTCGATCGAGTAGATGTCATGGTGTGGTGGAGGTGAAATGAGGCCAACGCCCGGCGTCGAGTGACGTGTCTTGGCGATGGTCGCATCGACCTTATGGCCCGGCAGCTGACCGCCTTCACCAGGCTTTGCACCCTGCGCAACCTTGATCTGGATGAGATCGGAGTTGACCAGATATTCCGTCGTCACACCGAAGCGGCCCGATGCCACCTGCTTGATCGCAGAGCGTTCTGGGTTTGGCGTACCATCCGGCAGCGGATAGAAACGATCCGGCTCTTCACCGCCCTCACCCGTGTTTGACTTGCCGCCAATGGCGTTCATCGCACGCGCAAGCGTGGTGTGAGCTTCACGCGAGATCGAGCCGAACGACATGGCGCCGGTCGAGAAGCGCTTGACGATATCGACCGCCGATTCAACCTCTTCAATGGCAACCGGCTTGCGACCACTTGCTTCCGCAAAGCGGATATCAAACAAGCCACGAATGGTCTTTGCCTGCGCCGCCTTGGAGTCGAGCATGGACGTATATTCGGTGAATGTATCGGGGTTCGAAGTACGGACGGCGTGCTGCAGTTTCGCTACCGCATCCGGCGACCAGAGATGTGCTTCGCCACGCATACGGTAGGCATATTCGCCACCAACTTCGAGCGCTGTCAGCAGAACCGGGTCGTTGCCGAATGCATCGGTGTGACGGCGCACGGTTTCTTCCGCGATTTCGTCAAGACCAACGCCTTCGATGCTCGTTGCCGTGCCAAAGAAAAACTGATCGACAAAGCTCGTCTGCAGGCCGACCGCATCAAAAATCTGCGCGCCGCAATAGGACTGGTAGGTCGAGATGCCCATCTTGGACATAACCTTGAGAATGCCCTTACCGATCGACTTGATGTAGCGCTTGACCACTTCATATTCATCGACTTCCGGCGGGAATTCGCGACGGCGATGCATGTCGAGCAGCGTGTCGAATGCGAGATACGGGTTAATTGCTTCGGCACCATAGCCTGCGAGGCAGGCGAAATGATGCACTTCGCGCGGTTCACCCGATTCAACGACCAGACCGACCGATGTACGAAGGCCCTTGCGGATCAGGTGATGGTGGACAGCAGCCGTTGCCAGCAGAGCCGGGATCGGAATGCGATCCGGACCAACCTGACGATCCGACAGGATGACGATGTTATAGCCGCCATGAACCGCTGCTTCCGCACGGTCGCACAGGCGTTCAATCGCGCCCTGCATACCGTTAGCGCCTTCGCCGACATTATAGGTGATGTCGAGCGTCTTGGTATCGAAGCGATCTTCCGTGTGACCGATGGAGCGGATCTTTTCGAGATCGCCATTGGTCAGGATCGGCTGACGCACTTCCAGACGCTTGCGGCGCGATGTGCCAACAAGATCGAAAATATTTGGGCGCGGTCCGATGAAGGAGACAAGGCTCATCACCAGCTCTTCACGGATCGGATCAATCGGCGGGTTTGTGACCTGCGCGAAGTTCTGCTTGAAATAGGTGTAGAGCAGCTTCGACTTGTCAGACATGGCCGAAATCGGCGTATCCGTACCCATCGAGCCGATGGCTTCCTGACCAGTTGTGGCCATTGGCGACATCAGAAGCTTGGTGTCTTCCTGGCTGTAACCGAATGACTGCTGACGGTCGAGGAGGCTTACATCCTTGCGCAGCGCGCGAGGCTCAACCGGGTTCAGATCTTCCAGAATAAGCTGCGTGTTGGAAAGCCACTGCTTGTAAGGATGCTTCTGTGCGATCTGTGACTTGATTTCCTCATCCGAAACGATGCGGCCTTCTTCCATATCGATGAGCAGCATACGGCCTGGCTGAAGACGCCACTTCTTGACGACCTTCTTCTCTTCGACAGGCAGAACTCCTGCTTCCGAAGCCAGAATGACGAAATCATCGTCAGTCACAATATAACGGGCCGGACGCAGACCGTTACGGTCCAGCGTCGCACCAATCTGGCGACCATCGGTAAAGGCAACGGCAGCAGGACCATCCCATGGCTCCATGAGGGCCGCATGATATTCGTAGAACGCGCGGCGTTCGTCCGACATCAGCTTGTTGCCCGACCATGCTTCCGGGATCAGCATCATCATCGCATGTGCGAGGCTGTAGCCGCCCTGATGCAGGAATTCGAGCGCGTTATCGAAGCAGGCGGTGTCTGACTGGCCTTCGTAGGAAATCGGCCAGAGCTTGGAAATATCGTTGCCGAACAGCTCCGAATCCACCGATGCCTGACGGGCAGCCATCCAGTTGACGTTGCCGCGCAGCGTGTTGATTTCGCCGTTATGCGCAACCATGCGATATGGATGCGCCAGACGCCATGACGGGAAAGTGTTGGTCGAAAAGCGCTGGTGAACGAGCGCCACAGCACTTTCAAAGCGCGGATCTTTCAAGTCGTTGTAATAGGCACCAACCTGATAGGCCAGGAACATGCCCTTATAAACAACTGTGCGCGCCGACATGGAGACGATATAGAAGCCCTTATCGTCGCCCTCGTTTTCCTGATAGATGCGGTTGGAAATGACCTTACGCAGCACGAACAGGCGACGTTCAAAATCATCGTCGGTTTCAATAGTCGCGCTACGGCCGATGAAAACCTGAACATGGAAAGGCTCGGTCGCGGCAATTTCAGGAGCCTTCGATAAAGACTCATTATCAACCGGCACCTGACGGAAACCGATGAAGGTCTGGCCTTCAGCAGCGATGACTTCCTTGATGATCTCTTCGATATGCGCGCGCAATTCCGCATCGCGCGGCATGAACAAATAGCCTACGGCATAATGGCCCGGCTGCGGCAGGTCGATGCCCTGACGCGCCATTTCTTCGCGGAAAAAGCGATCTGGAATCTGCACCAGAATGCCCGCACCGTCGCCCATCAGAGGGTCGGCGCCAACCGCACCACGATGGGTGAGGTTTTCAAGCATCTTGAGGCCGTTTTCGACAACCTGATGCGACTTCTGACCCTTCATATGCGCAATGAAGCCAACACCGCAGGCGTCGCGTTCGTTGCGTGGATCATAGAGACCTTGGGCGGGGGGAGTACCCGCCGAAGTTCGCGTTTTTCGGGTTGCATTGGTGGAATTGGTCGCAGCTTTGACCGTTCCGTTCTGACCGTTGTGTAAATCCACATGCGATACAGATGGCGTCAAATGCGGCATCGTCATTCCCTCCAGTGAGCGCGCAACCCTGCGCGATACGATAATGAACCGGAACGGCTATTCGTTCCGAACTGTTTTAGTCGCGCATCTCATCCGAAAACCGCTTCGCACTTTTCGGGATGCGCTGTGTCTCGCCGTGCGTCTGATCCCAAAACCGCTTCGCACTTTTTGGGACGCACTTTAGTCTGTGTATGGAAAGCCTTATCGAAAAGGCGTTGGACGACGTTCCGGGGCCGATGGCACAGCCATCGAAAGGAATATTGTTTTGGCGCCTTAGTCTTTCAGGCTCGACAAGCGACCTCGGCCCGCATTGCGGCGCACCAAACTCCCCTGTCTCATTAAGCATCGCATTCTGCCGGGTTATCCCGATCCGCGCGGCACTTTCTTTCTGCAACTGACGGAAGCTTTGACAAGAAACCTGACGATCACAGTGATGAATTGGACAGCAAGGGTGAATTAGTCAGCATTGCTGTCCTAATCACGTATGACAGAATTCAAATTCGCTCACAAGATGGAAACATGATTTTTTCGAGCCAATTGCGAAACAAAGTGTCGCAGATATTCACTATTGCATCATTTAATTACGTTTGATGCTAGTTGCGTCAGTTTGGCGCGCCTGGCGCCCCTCACGGGAAGCTCTAAAAAGTGACAGATGCTGCTCGCTTTTTAGCGTCAACAGGCCTTACGCCTGTTACCGAGTCCGGTTATAGACCTTTGCTATAAGGTCCTACCGCCAGCGGAGAACATCGTGCATTTTGCTTCAGACAATTGGGCAGGCGCCCACCCGAAAATCGCTGAAAGTCTTTCCCTTCATGCAAACGGATTTGCTGCAGCCTATGGCGCCAGCGAAATCGACAAACGCGTGGAACAGCGTTTCAACGAATTGTTCGAGCGTGAAGTCGCGGTCTTCTTTGTCGGCACAGGCACGGCGGCAAACTCCTTGGCGCTCGCCAGCGTCAACCGTCCGGGCGGCGTTTCACTCGTCCATCGCGAAGCGCATGTGATCGAAGATGAATGCGGTGCGCCTGAATATTTCACCGGCGGCGCACGTCTGCATCCGATTGATGGCGCGATGGGACGTATCGATCCTGAATTACTCAAGCGCGAACTCAAGCGTTTCAATCCGGCTTTCGTTCATGCTGGTCAGCCGATGGCGGTCAGCATCACGCAGGCCACGGAAGTCGGCACACTGTATCAGCCTGAACATATCGCGACGATCTCGCAGATTTGCCGCGATGCGGGCCTGCCTCTGCATATGGACGGCGCACGTTTTGCCAACGCGCTTGTATCCCTTGATATGACGCCAGCCGAGATGACGTGGAAACAGGGCGTCGATATTGTTTCCTTTGGCGGCACCAAGAATGGTTGCTGGTGCGCAGAAGCGCTGGTCTTTATGGACCCGGCCCGCGCACGCGACCTGCCTTTCATCCGCAAACGTGCAGCACAGCTTTTCTCAAAGACGCGCTTTATTGCAGCACAGTTTGATGCCTATCTTGCAGACGATCTCTGGATTGACCTTGCGAAGCATTCCAATGCGCTCTCCGCGCGTCTCGCCCGTCACATTGATGCATCCAGCCAGATGCGGCTCGCATGGAAGCCGGAAGCCAACGAGGTTTTCGCAATCATGAAACAGTCAGTCTATGACCGCCTGCGCAGTGCGGGTGCGATCTTCTATGACTGGAACCCGCCGCATTCGGAAGTCAACCGTATCAGCGAGGGCGAAATCTTCGCGCGCTTCGTCACGAGCTTTGCCAATACCGAAGAAGAAGTCGATCAGTTCGGCAAGCTTATCGCTTAGAGCGCGTATCCCAAAAGCAAAAAAGCGGCGCTTAATGCGCCGCTTTCTTTATATATAGTCTTCAGCAGAGATTAGTGGGCAGTTTTCGTTTCGATCTGCTGGGCTTCACCAACCGATGCTTTGCTGACTTCAATCTTGCGCGGTTTCATCTGTTCAGGGATTTCGCGCTTGAGATCGATATGGAGCAAGCCATTTTTGAGGCTGGCACCAGCGACTTCAACAAAGTCTGCAAGCTGGAAGCGGCGCTCGAAAGCACGCGAAGCAATGCCGCGATAAAGCACTTCACCGGTTTCAGAAGCATCGTTCTCGGCCTTCTGGCCCTTCACGGTCAACTGATTGCGATGGGCTTCGATTTCGAGTTCGCTTTCCGAAAAGCCTGCAACGGCCATGGTGATGCGATAGGTGTTCTCACCGGTCCGCTCAATATTATATGGCGGATACGACTGCGAACCTTCAGGCGATGCGAGCGTGTCGAGCATCGAGGAGAAGAGACGGTCGAAACCAACGGTGGAACGATAGAGCGGGGAAAAATCAACGTGACGCATGTGTAAGCCCTCCTTAAGAGCGACATAATGCATTGGTTTGGCGGCAGAACTCCCATTCTGGCGAATTCTTCGTGCCGGCGATCCCGTTATCGGCGACCGCAAAACTTAATTGGGAATGCCCCTTTTTCATTTCAAGGCTGATTTTATTGTGTCTTGCATAAAACGCTGTCGGGGCCGCGCGTGAAAGCCGAGAATATAGTTACACGGCTTATCACTTAGCGTAACAACTCCTGATCGCTTGGACCCCGGAAATTGGGGGTTACGCCATCCAATGAACCCAAAATGAACATCATCTTCGGCGAGCGTTCAGATGCTTGGGGCTATTGTCCCACTATGCCTGCTGAGAGGCGGGTTCATCAAAGGATTACGGTTATGAAAAAAGCTTTTCTTGCTTTTGCCGCACTTGCCACCGTCGCGACCGGAATTGCGACTACGTCCCATGCAGCTGATAACGGCCTGCGTGTTCAGGTTCAGTATTACGACGATGATGGTTATCGTCCACCAATGCCGCCACGCGGCGGACCACGTCCAGGTTGGGACGGTCCAGATCGCGGATATGATAGAGGCCCGGGTCGCGGACCCGGCTGGGGTGACGGCTATGGACGCCCGGAAACACTCGGCCCACGCCAGATTTCGCGCTCACTGCAGCGCCGCGGCTATGATGTCGGCGATATGCGCCGTGAACGCGGAGCTTATCTCGTCAAGGCAACCCGCCCGAATGGCCGCCGCGTAATCGTTGTGGTCGATGCTTTCAGCGGCCGCATCATCGATGAACGCCGCGTTGGTCGCGGCTGGTAATATTCTCTGATTTGGAAAGATCAGCCAGTGTAACGTCCCTTGCACTGGTTGTTTCCTGAACCGGAAGTTTGCTTGCAAACTTCCGGTTACTTTTTATCATTCTTTATCCGACTATACTCGTGTGTGATTTTACAGCGGTTCCAGTTAGAAATGAATCGTTGGAACTACTGTAACTATTTGTTTTTACGCATTATCCGACGCAAAACCGCTTCGCACTTTTGCTGGAAATGCTATAATTGGGGCCGCAGCTTGAATGCCTGAACTTCTTTTTGAAACCGACGCGAACCCCATTCCCGCAGGGACGAAATCAGGACAGTTCAAGTCGAAAGATGGCCTAGATCTGCGCTACGCCATTATGAGACCCGAAACAAAACCGTCGCGCGGAACCATTATTCTGCTGCAGGGCCGCAACGAGTTTATCGAAAAATACTTTGAAACCATCTCTGATCTGGCCAGACGCGGGTTCACGGTCGCAACGCTCGACTGGCGGGGCCAGGGTGGTTCGCAGCGGCTGCTCAAAGACCGGCTGCGCGGCTATGTTCGGAGTTTCAGCGACTATACTGACGATCTCGATCAGTTTCTGACAGAGATCGTGCTACCTGATTGTCCACCACCCTTCTATGTGCTGGCGCATTCGGCAGGCGCACTGATTACCTATTCATCGATTCACAAACTGGCATCGCGCGTGACCCGTATCGTGCTGTGCGCGCCATTAATGGGTTTGCGTCCGTCACAATCTGGCGACACCAAAATGCGCTTCATGGCAACGACCTTGCGCTGGCTGGGTATGGGCCGGAATTATGCCGCCGGTGGGCGCTTACGCGGTGAAAGGCCCTTTGAAAACAACCCACTGACCAATGATCCGGAACGCTTTGAACGCAATATGGCTGTGGTGCGAAAACATCCAGAGCTGGCGCTTGGCGGACCGACGATCAACTGGATCGGCAATGCGCTTGCGGCCGCAGCCCGTATTCATCAGCCCGGTTTCTATGACGGGCCGACAGTGCCTGTGCTGGTTATTGCTGCAGGTGCTGACAAGGTCGTCTCGACTACAGCTATTGAGCGCTTTGCTGCGCGCACGCGCAACGTCTCGCTCGTCGTCATCGACGGCGCTCGCCATGAATTGCTTCAGGAAGCCGATTTCTATCGAGAGCAGGCTCTTGCCGCTTTTGACGCTTTCATTCCCGGCACATCAGAAATTGAAGCGCTTCCAGAGAGCATAGAGCCTGCAAATCCCGACAAAGCCTGACGATCAGCTGTTCAGCAAATCAAGAGCGGCCTTGTGCAGTGCTGGTGAAGCAGCGGCAACAACATCACCGCCCTTTTCTGCCGGGCCGCCATCGCGCTGCGTGACAACGCCACCCGCCTGCTCGATGATCGGAATGAGCGCCACGATATCATAGGGCTGAAGGCCCGCTTCCACGACGATATCGGCAAAGCCACTTGCCAGCATCGCAAAGGCATAGCAATCAACGCCGTAACGCGACAGACGCACCGCATTTTCCAGCCGGTCAAAGCCTTTGCGCAGATCGCCCTTGAAAAGTGCTGGCGTGGTGGTGAACATGGTCGCGTCTTCAAGCTTTGCCTGAGCGCGCACAGAAAGCCGACGTGGTTCTGCACCTTCGCGGAGCAGATAAGAACCATTGGCATCGCCGTAAAACAGCTCACCCGTGAAAGGCTGGGACATCATGCCAGCCTTTGCGTCACCATCGACCGTCAGGCCGACCAGCGTTCCCCAGACAGGCAGACCAGAGATGAACGCGCGGGTGCCATCAACGGGGTCGATCACCCAGACATGACTGCGATCGATATTTTCAGGGCCATATTCTTCGCCAAGAATGCCGTGATCTGGAAACGCGCGCCCGATGACTGCACGAATCGCGCGTTCCGCAGCACGGTCGGCTTCCGTGACCGGATCAAATCCCGAAGTGTATTTGTTGTCGATCTCGTTGAACTGGCGAAACCGTGGCAAGGTTTCAGCAGCTGCGACCGAAGCGACTTCGGAAAAAAATGCCTTATCAATCAGCAATCCCAATCTCCCGTTTCCATAAGATGATGCATTGATGTGCATCTCGTCCTAATATTGCTCACAATTTGAGCTGTCTATTTTTTAGCACAAAAAATATGCGTAAATCCTTGACGCATAAGGCTTTGCCGCGTAGCTTAAACGTCAGACAGGCTGTCCTGTCGGTGCCTTTCGGGGCATTTCCTCCCTAGTCTTTGGCCGCGCTTTCTTCTTGGAGCGCGGCTCTTTTTATATGCACTTGACGATAGATTTTCTGTGCTACAGCATAATTCCTTAAACCTGAACCAGTTTAAGGTGAGATTATGCTGTAAATATAAAGCGTTAGAGCACCCGACAGCTATTCAGCGGCGAGCGGCGGCACGACCAGAAGTTCATCCGGCAAGGATGTGAGATCGCTCAGGAACTGATAGAGATCGGCGCATAGCGCATCGAAGCCGACAAGCTTCTGCAAGGTCTGCTCATTCATATAGAGACTGCGATTGATCTCGATCTGCAACGCATAGCAGGCCGCGGCAGGTCTGCCATAATGCTCGGTGATAAACCCACCTGCATAAGGCTTGTTGTGTGCAACAGTGTAACCAAGGCCGCGCAGCAACTCGATTGCCGCCTGCGTCAGCTGCTCGCTGCAGGATCGACCGAAACGATCACCAATGATGAAATCAGGTCGCCCGCCAACATCGCCGGAGCGCGTGCCGCCCGGCATCGAGTGGCAATCAATCAGAACCGAATAGCCGAAGCGCTCATGGGTCGACTGAAGCAGACCATCCAGCGCATGGTGATAGGGCTTATAAAGCTCCTCGATACGATAATAGGCCTCTTCAAGCGATATGCGGCCAGGATAAATAAGCTGCCCCTCGCCAACCAGACGCGGCACAGTGCCCAGACCGCCCGCCACACGCGCCGACTGGCTGTTCACATAAGGCGGTAGAGGCTCCGCAAACATTCGCGGATCAAGCTCGTACGGCTCACGGTTCACGTCGAGAAAGGCACGCGGGAAATGCGCCTTGAGCAACGGCGCGCCAAGGCGCGGCACGGCTGCAAAAAGCTCATCGACGTAGCAATCTTCGGAATAACGAATGGCAAGCGAATCCAGTCGCGATTCTTCGAGAAACGACTTGGGATAGGCTCGACCGCTATGGGGAGAATTGAAAACGAAAGGAATGCGCTGCTGCGCTGGTGCACAGACCTCGAAAGGGGGCATCAGATGAAAATCACGTTCCAGACTCATACTTCAACCCGTCTCGACTGCCTTTGGACGACCGGTCATAAGATAATTACACTGTTAAAGCAGTATCTTATAATAGTCCGGCGTGATGCAATATCCAATGTTTGAGAGCGAGCCCTTCCTCCTCTTGGCAGGCCGTTCAAACGATGCAAAGCTGTAACACATAACAGCTTGTTGCCAAACACTGGCCATAACAATTAACATTTGCGAGAGCATTCATTTCATATTTACCAAAAAAGCGTTTTCTAGTGTGAAAACTGAGTCGTCGAATGTGTCCAGAAGACACGAACCGGCGGCGAGAAATTCGGACGGACCCATGAAAAGAATTCTGCTAGCTGAAGACGACAACGATATGCGTCGTTTCCTTGTGAAGGCGCTGGAAAAGGCGGGCTATCACGTCACTCATTTCGATAACGGTGCCAGCGCCTATGAAAGACTGCGCGAGGAGCCATTCTCGCTGCTGCTGACCGATATCGTCATGCCAGAAATGGATGGCATCGAGCTTGCGCGCCGCGCAACTGAAATCGATCCTGATCTGAAGATCATGTTCATTACGGGCTTTGCCGCAGTTGCCCTCAATCCCGATTCGGACGCCCCGCGCGATGCGAAAGTGCTTTCCAAGCCTTTCCACCTCCGCGATCTCGTGAACGAAATTGAAAAAATGCTGATCGCCGCCTAAGGCGACCAGCGGCTTTCCCGGCCTTTGATAAGGTATTCAACAAAAAGAATAAAAAACTTCAAAAAAGGGCATTGACGGGCGCAACGCTATATGGTGTATGCGCCACATCGAATGGGCGTATAGCTCAGCGGGAGAGCACTACATTGACATTGTAGGGGTCACAGGTTCAATCCCTGTTACGCCCACCATTCGAACTCCAAGCCTTAAATTTAGTATTATCTTCAGGCGCTTAGACGCTTTTCGGCTTTTGGCTTTTTCTCAAGTACATCATCCGGTTCAAGCCTTTCCCGGCTTGCGCAACATCTATTTATTTGCGGACACCACCCAAATATTTCGGAACAAAATTGCATCTGCTGCGTTAAAGCGCCCGGAGACGTGCGTCTGAATTTTTAGCTTTCGTACACTCCAGATTTAGGCGGAGTGAATTTCTTTAATGTTCCATAAAGTGACGTCGGGGCGGTATTGGCGATTAAAATCGGCCACCGATCCTCATCATAATCGAGTCGATGCTCTGTGCAGCGATCTGTCCATGTTTGGTTCAGAAGCTTCCTACAGAAATTATTTGCAGGCCACGCTTGCAAGCCGCCTTTTGCTGGAATCCATGCTTGAAACAAGCCACATCGAAGCTCTTCTGCCGCAATGGAACGAACGAAGGATCGAGCCTGATCTGGCCAACGATATTAATGACTTTCCCGATTGCATGCCGCCTGAGACATTGAAGTTCAAGCGTGCGACAGAGCCGGTCGATCTGCCAACCATTATCGGGACACTCTATGTGCTGGAGGCATCCGCCATCCGGGTTCAGGATCGCGCAGAACAAGTTGCCAAACTCGGCTTCACGAAAGAGTTCGGTGCCCGGCATCTCGACCGACAGATGACAAATTTGCGTTCATGGCAGCAAACACTTAATTTGATCGATATAACGCCCTTTGATGACGATGATGAA
Source organism: Brucella sp. NBRC 12953 (assembly GCF_040369775.1). NCBI lineage: Bacteria > Pseudomonadati > Pseudomonadota > Alphaproteobacteria > Hyphomicrobiales > Brucellaceae > Brucella > Brucella sp. NBRC 12953. The sequence continues at coordinate 482,354 of NZ_BAABSV010000003.1, read as the reverse complement.
GAGCGCTGCAAATTTGCAGCCATCGCAGCATTCGGTGCCTTTGAGTATAATTATCAAAAGGTCTTCAACCATGTCGCCAGACAGCCCGCTTGATCAGACTGCCTGCGACCGCGAACCAATTCATATACCCGGATCTATTCAACCGCATGGAATGCTGCTCATAGCAGAGTTGCAGAGCGGTCTCATCGTCGGTGGCGCCGGGCAATTGGAAGCCTATTTTGGCGAGGCATGGCCCGGCCAGAACCTCGATGATTTATTGCAATTCGATGCATTGGCGCTCGCCGCAGAAGCGCCGCGAGCCGATGAAATCATTCTGGGTAAGCTCATCATTGGCGAGGAAACCTTTGATCTTCTCGGTCATATCCTCAACGAATATCTGCTGGTCGAAATAGAACCCGCTCTGCATTCATTTGTTACGCCTGAACAGTCCCTGTCTGGTCTTGAGGCGGTGGCTTATCAGTTTGAAGCGGCACCCGACATCAGGACGCTTTTTCAGAAAGCTGTCGTGGCATTCCGCAAACTGACCGGTTTTGACCGCGTGATGATCTATCAGTTTCTCGAAGATGCGTCCGGCGTTGTGGTGGCTGAAGATGGCAACGACAATTACCCTTCTTTTCTCAACCACCACTTTCCTGCCAGCGACATTCCCAAACAGGCGAGGGCTCTTTATCTCCGCAATCGCGTGCGCGTCATTCCAGACTCGTCCTATGTTCCCGCTCCCCTGAGATGGTACGGCGAAGAACCACAGCAGCCGCTGGATTTGAGCGATGTAGCCCTGCGTAGCGTGTCCCCCATTCACCTGCAATATCTGCAGAATATGGGCGTTGGCGCGAGCGCGTCAGTCTCCATAATCAAGGATGGCGTACTCTGGGGCCTCATTGCCTGTCACAATGTTGCGCCGCTTTCCATGCCATTCGCAACGCGTGCATCAGCCCGTGCGCTGGCCGCCAGCCTCGCCCGACAAATGAAATCGAAGGATGAAGCAGAAAATGCCCGCGAGCGGTTGCGGCTGCGTTCCCATGAAGACCGACTGGTCGAAGCACTTCTGATTAATGCACCACTCGAAGAGCGCCTTGCCGAAACCGCCGATAATCTGCGGCAGATGATGATTGCGGATGGCTTTGCGGTGGTTTCCAATGGAAAGCTTGCGGCGCGGTCCGGTGCATCGCCCGATATTTCCGATCTGCGCATCATCCTTGATCTGGTCCACAACAGGTTCAAGGACGGGCTGTTTCATTCATATGAAATGGGCCGTCATAAAGATCTGCCGCAACATATCATTCCGATTGCCAGCGGCATTGCCGTGTTGAAACTGCATTTGGATGAAGATGTATTTCTGATCTGGTCGCGCGCCGAAAAAGTGCAGATCGTCGAATGGGCCGGCAATCCTCATAAGGATACGTCCGGTTCTGCCTCAACACCTCTCACGCCACGGGCCTCGTTTGAAGCCTGGTCGGAAGAAGTGCATGGTCGCTCACGCTATTGGAACTTCAACAAGATAGACGCAATGCATCGCATTAGCCGCGTCATTCATGAGGCCTATCAGCGCCGTCGGATCGACAAGCTGAACCGCGAATTGCAGCGTACTCTCGAACAGCAGGATAAGCTTCTGGAACAGAAAGATTTTCTGATGAAGGAAATCAATCACCGCGTCCAGAACAGTCTTCAGCTCGTTTCGACCTTCCTTGGTATGCAAATGCGGGAAACCGACGATCCGTTGATTACGCAATATTTGACGGATGCCCGCAGCCGTATTGCCGCGGTGGCACTCGTCCACCGCCGTCTTTATTCCGACAGCTATGTCGGCTCAGTTGATCTAGCCCGCTATCTAGACGAACTGTCGAACGAACTGTTTCAATCGATGGGCGAGGAATGGCGCAGCCGCCATACAAGCAGGCTCTCGCATGTGCTGATCAATGCCGACCGTGCAATCAATATCGGTCTGGTCTATTCCGAGCTTGTGACCAACGCGAATAAATATGCCTATGATGGTGCGCCGGGACCAACCTGGGTTACGCTTGATCAGCATCTCAATCAGGCGCGTCTGATCGTGGCTGATAATGGAACGGGCAAGACACGAAGCCGTGTCGGCTTTGGCAGCAAAATGCTCAATGCCATTGTGTTGGGACTTGGTGGCGAGATGGAAGAACTCAACAACGACCCCGGTCTGAAAGTCGTGGTCACAGTCCCTATCGAGCTCTAAGTTCAGACGGCTGACATTACGCCAGCCATCTGATTTTCATTTTTGCAGGTCAGAACTGGGTTGTGAGCCCCACCATAAAGGTGCGCCCGCGCCCGGTTTTGTCAGCCATTTCACCCGATACAGCTGGGCTATACGCCACATCCGTCAGGTTCTCGACGTTCATGAAAGCGGTCGCGTGTTTGTTGAACTTGTACGAGGCATAGAGATTGTAAAGCGTATAGGCTTCCTTCTTCTCGGTATCGCCAAATCCAACTGCGTAGCGACTGCCGCCAACATAATTCATCGTGGCACCGACCGTCAGAGCTTCATCAAATGCACGAACGCCGACATCGGCGGTAACATAGTCTTCCGGCAGGAATGTCGAGTCGCCATTGCCGATGCCTGCCCCCCAGCCAACTGGCTGATCGTTGGTTGCATGGGTATAAGACAAGTTCACATAGGCAAACCGCGCATCATAACCGCCTTCGATTTCGAAGCCGCGTGAGTGGGTCGTTCCGGGCACATTAACCCAGATTGCCCGTTCATACGGATCGCCCGGCAGGCTGATGATATTGTTGACGATGTAGTTTTCAATATCGTAGCGGAAGTAGTTCACCTTCAAGCGCAATGCATCGCCTGCCAGCAATACGTCATCTTTAATGACATTCGTGCCGAACTCCCATCCGCGAGACTTTTCCGGATCGAGGTAGAAGTTGGAGAACTGGCCACCACCAATGCCAGCGCCGATTGGAACCAGTGCCCAAAGCGCTTCGCGCGCCGATGGAGGCCGGAACGTGTGAGCATAGGTGACGTAGGGTTGCAACCAATCCAGCGGCTTGGCGGAGAGAGTAATCTTCGGATTTAACGCATTTTCACTTCGTGACACATCGACATTACCGCCCGTTGGTGGGCAGAAACCGACATTGGCGGTGCAAGGACTTTGGTGCCCACTCAGGGTCCAGTAGTCGTAATTTAGCCCTGTGCTCAGCTCAAAGATGCCGCTCGACAAAGTAAGGTCTGTGAATGCACGCGCTTTTTGCATTCTGCCGGGAGGGTTTGCCCCACGATAATTATTGACCTTGTAATCGTCCGAAGAATAGGCCGCGCCATATTCCCATCGCGCACTGATTGCGTCGGTGATGTCAAAGCGGCTGGTGTTCGTGACATCGAAACCATAGCCATTATCACGCGTCTGGCGCTGCCGATAAGAACCGCCGGTCGTCGGATCGTAAGACATATCCGTGCGGTTATAATAAGCGTTGACCTTCAAATCGATCCAGTCATTATCCGGATTATAGGTATAGTTGGCCGTGTAAGTGGAGTTCGTTACGCCCCACTCATAGCCCGAAACCAGAAAGTGGTTCTTGTACCATCGTGCGCCGAGTTTCAGATCATGCACATCGTCTGGCTGGAAATGAAACTTCAACAAACCCGAACCCGGCTTGTTGCTCGCATCCGGCGTATTGTAAACACCGTCTCCTCGGCGGTAGTTTTCGCGATCGCTATAGCTGAAAGCACCAACAATCGACGCCGTTCCCGACCCAGGGATATTGGTCCTTGCGCCACCGGCAATCATGCCTGAAAGCCCGAAGCCGTTATTTCCGGCCTTCATGATTGTCTTGACGCCCTGATCCTGTCCTTCAAGGACCACATCTTCAAAATCAATCGTCCTGAAATTGACCGCCCCGGCAAGCGATCCCATACCATGGGCACCGTTTACAGCACCGCGCTCTGCACCCACGCCCGCTAGAAGGTTGGTATCGATATAGAGCAGTTCTCCACCGGTCGAAGCATGACCTGCGGTGTTTCTGAACATCTGCGGCACACCATCAATCATGGTATTGATGCGACCATCCGATTCAAAGCCACGAATATTAACCGCAACACCCGGCTGGCTCGATGAGATACGCGTGAAAGTGCCGGGCATGGAGCGAACGATCGCGTTTGCATCGCCACCGTATTTTTCCTGCACAATATTGCCATCGATGACGCTGACACCGCCCGGCGTCAGATAGGGCGCGTCCATGTCCACGCCTGCACTGATGATAATCGGCTGAAGCTCTACAGAGCCTGGAACCTTCTTGTCTTGTGACTTGTCGCCCGCTTCTGCACTCTGCTGTGTACCGCCCGCCGATTGCGCATAGGCCGCGGGAATGCCCGCGATGAATGCGCTATAGGCAACACCGAGTAAAAGAATGCCGTAGTGTTTTGAGTGTATTTTTTTCACTGTTTCCTCGCGAAAGTGGAAATCAGTGGCTGGCTACCTGAGAACTATTGCTTGCTGCTGATATGCGTGGTCGGCCTGCAGACGTTGCAGTTTACAGGCTGACAATTTTCAAAGGTAAAGATTTGCAATGATAACGATCACTGCAAATAAACCAGCATACGCTACCCAGAATCCATCTCCCTCGACAAATCGATGAAGCGCCGTCTTCTGACTATTTTTGTTATACATGATCTTACCCGCCGACAGGGATGCCCCCGCCGCAACCTCTATTTAACATGATAATTTGAGTCAAGTTAAATTACTTAAATATGCTCTGCAAATTTCAGATACAAAAACGTGTCGGCATTCAGTGTAGCTTGAAAAGAAATAACATCCTGCATTGCAAAATGCATTGCGGCCCGCACCTCAATTATGAAAAGAGTGAGAAGCGCATCCTGAAAATGAGAAACCGTTTTCAGGTAAGATGCGCGTTGAAAGAGCGCAGGAAATGATGCTTTTCAGCGCGCGCGCTCAAGGATATCCTGCCGCACGTAGCGACTGTTAAGGGCCAGTGAATGAACGAGAATTTCGTGTCAGTCGATGAAGAGCAGGAACGCGCACGCGTGGCCTGGCTCTATTTCATTGGCGGCCAGACCCAGCAGGAAATCGCGCAGCGGCTCAACATTACCCGGCTAAAGGTCAACAAGATCATTGGTCAGGTTCGTGAGTCGGGTCAGATACAGGTCAAAGTCAGCCTGCCGCTTGTGGATTGTATCGAACTGGCGGAGAAGGTCGCGGCTCGCTACGGCTTAGCTGATGCCGTTGTGGTGCCGGATCTTGATGACTATCTGGAGCAGAAACGTGTGATCGGTGAAGCCGCCGGAACCATGGCAAGCGAGCTGATTGCAGGACGGGACATGGGAGTGGGCATTGCCTCAGGGCGCACTTTAAGTTTCGCGGTCAGAAATTTGCGTTCGCGTCCCAAACCTGAAAGCTGGGTCGTCAGCCTGACGGGGGGCGTGACCAGCGGCTCCTCTACCAACACATTTGAAGTTGCAACCGACTTTGCGCGGGCGCTCGGCGTGGAGTGCCATTATCTCACCGCCCCGATCTATTGCGCCAACCGCGAAAGCCGCGATGCAATTCTTTTGAGCGACGAGCTGACAGACGTTCTGGCCCGCACCGAAATTGCAGATATCGGCCTTGTCTCTTGCGGCGCACTAACATCAGAAACCTCACTCACCCACATCCGCGTGGTGAAAGATAACCTTGATGCCGTGCTGAAGCTTGGGGCGGTCGGTGAATTTCTGGGGTATTTTCTTGATGCTCAGGGGCGTCCGATTGACCATTTCCTCAATGATTCAATCATTGCCCTGCCACCGGACAAGCTCAAACTCAAACCCGCATCGGTTCTGGTCTCGGGTGGGGTGAACAAAATTCCGATTATTCGGGCCATTTTGCGCGGCGGTTATGTCAATCGTCTCGTCACCAATGAAGGCGTCGCCCGCGCATTATTACAGGGGCCGCGCTGAACACGGCCCCTGTGCTACTTGATTAAGCCTTCGCTTGAAGCGCTTCTGCCATGGCGCGCAGGGTTACGAATGTAGACGCTGCACCTGGATCAATATGACCGATGGAGCGCTCGCCAAGCTTGGCTGAACGGCCACGACGCGATTCCATTGCAGCCGTCGCCTTCATGCCCGCTTCCGCACCATCGCGTGCCGCAATCAGTACGTCGAGCGTGGACTTGCCAGCCTTCGCGGCCTCACTTGCAGCCTCAACCGCCGGAACCCATGCATCGATCATCGTCTTGTCGCCCGGTGCCGCGCGGCCCCTATCCTGGATGCCTTGCGATGCGGCTGCAAGCCATTCGGCAATGCCGGTTCCGTCAAGGTTCAGACGATTGCTGACAGCCGTACCCGCACGCAGAAATGCCGTTGCATAGAGCGGGCCCGACGAGGCACCAACCGCATCAAGAAACGCCTTGGCCATGCGTTTGCAGATGGCTTCAATGGTTTCATCGCCCTGCTCGTCTTCAAGCGCATGTTGCACGGCCTTCCAGCCGATTTCCATGGTAATGCCGTGATCGCCATCGCCAATCACGCCATCGAGTTCCGAAAGCCAGTTCTTCTCGGCAATGATTTGATTGCCGACATTCATCATCATCGCCTTGAAAAGCGCAGGTGTCACATCACCCTCGGTGATGAGCTTGCGCGGCGTGTCCGTGGCAGCTTCTTTGTGTTCAGCACTGCGCTGCGCCTTGCGATGTGAAGCCGGTTCACGATCGCTTGCCTGCACGGCACCAACCGTTAGAGCTGGCGTATGGCATGGATGATCGAGAAGCGTCTGCAACGTCGCATCGAGCTTCATCAGCGTCACCGATGCACCAGCCATTTCGAGCGACGTCGCATATTCGCCAACCCAAGAGGCGTGAATCTGAACGTCCCTGCCATCCAGAATCTGCTTCACGCGGCGGAAAATCAGGTAAAGCTCGATATGCGTGGTCGCGCCAAGTCCGTTGACCAGAACAGCAACGCGATCACCAGCCTTGAGCGCCAGTTCTTCAACGACCGAGGCCATCAGCTCGTCAGTCACTTCATCGGCAGGCGCAAGCTTCTGGCGGCGGATGCCCGGCTCGCCATGCAGGCCCATGCCGATTTCCATCTCATCATCGCCGATAGAGAAGTTCGGCTTGCCGGTCTGTGGCAGCGAGCAAGGGCTCAATGCCACGCCCATAGAACGGGTCGCTTCATTGGCTGCCTGTGCAAGCGCTTCAACACGCGGCAGAGATTCACCCAGATCAGCGGCAGCACCAGCAACCTTGAACACAAAGAAGTCACCGGCAATACCGCGACGCTCCGACTTGCGATCAAGCGGAGCCGAGGCCACATCGTCCGCAACCGCGACATGGCGCACATCCATGCCGTCCTGTGCGAGTTCTTCTGCAGCCATCGTGAAGTTGAGAACGTCGCCTGTGTAATTGCCATAGAGCATCAGCACGCCAGCGCCACCGTCCGCAGCCCGTGCCGCTTCTGCAATATGAGCAGGCGATGGGGAGGCAAACACGTTACCAACAGCTGCCGCATCGGCAAGGCCGCGCCCGACATAGCCTGCAAAAGCTGGCTCATGACCTGAACCGCCGCCGACCACAATGCCGACCTTGCCTTCGCGTGGCCCATCGACCGCCACAACCGCACGACCTGTTTCGCCTTCAACGCGCAGCATGTCGGGATGCGCGCCGACCATACCTTCGATCATTTCTGCAATGATGTTTTCCGGCGCGTTGATCAGCTTCTTCGTTTTGACTTGTTCATTCATATTTCTGGCTTTCTAAAACGTGTCAGGTCGTCAGATCAGTGGGCATCCCGGCGCAGATAACGACGCGATATGGCATCGAACGAGATTGCCAGCACGACGATTGCACCTGAAACAATGCCCTGCCAATAGGGGGAGACACCGAACAGAACGATAATGTTTTCAATAATAGCGATGATACCTGCACCGAGGATCGCACCAATCGGGCTGCCGATACCACCCGTTGTGGCAACGCCACCGATGACGGATGCAGCAATCGGAGCCAGCACCCAGCTGTCGCCAATCGACGGCTGTGCCGTTCCAAGACGCGCAACCATCAGCACGCCTGCAAGGCCTGCAATGGCACCGGCCACACCGAACACCATAAGACGCACACGGTCCACGCGAATGCCCAGCATACGAGCGCCGTCACGATTGTTGCCGATGGCATACATGTAACGACCAAACGGGGTTTTCAGCATCACGAAAGTCGCCACCAGCAGTGCAACAAACATGATGATGAACGGCACTGGCACGCCGAACAAATCACCACGGCCGAGATATTGCACATCACGCGGAATGCCGGTGATGGCAACACCGCGGGTCAGCACCAGATTGGCACCGCCAAAAATGCCCGCCGTACCAATGGTGAGTACCAGTGAATGCAGGCGGAGGAAGGTGACGAGGAAGCCGTTGAACAGACCAAGGCAAAGGCCAAGCAATATTGCCAGCAGCATTGCCGAATAAGGCTCAAAACCCATCCGAACCATCAGAATGCCCGAAACAACGCCGGAAAGACCACCGATCACGCCGAGCGACAGATCGAGCTCGCCGAGCACCATCAGCATCGACTGCGCAATGGTGATGAGACCGACAAAGGCGAGACCGCGTGCAACAACCGACAGATTGTAAGGTGTGAGAAAATAGGGTGAAAGGATCGCCGACAGGGCAAAGATCACCAGAAGCGCCACAAAGACACCGGCCAGCGGCGTGCGGATGAGATTGGAAAGGGGATTAGTTTGCATCGGCTTTTACCTCTGTTCCAAAGATCGCGCCCACGAGTGTTTCATTGTTGGTATCGGTGGTGGAGAACTCACCGGTGATATGGCCGTTATGCATGGTGATGATACGGCTTGCGCATTTCTGCAATTCGTTGAGTTCCGAGGAGACGAGGATGACACCGACGCCTTCTTCGGCGAGATTTTTCATGATGCGATAAATCTCGGATTTAGTCCGGATATCGATACCCTTCGTCGGCTCATCAAAGATGAGGACGCGCGGACGCGTGGCCATGGCGCGACCGATAATGGCCTTCTGCTGATTGCCGCCCGAAAGCTGCGAGATGCGCTTGCCCATGCCAGATGTGCGGATACCGTAATCATCGATGATCTTCTGCACGATATTGCGTTCACGGCGGTCGGAGATACCCAACTTGCCGCTGGTCAACGACAATACCGAAATGCCGATATTCTCACGCAGTGACAGAAGCGGCAGAATGCCGTGATGTTTGCGCTCTTCCGAAAGATAGAGCATACCGCCGGAAACCGAGCGCGAGGTATCATTCAGTGCCCAGCTCTCGCCTTCCACCTTCACCTGGCCCGATTTGGCTTTCAGAAAGCCGAAGATCGTCTGCATCACTTCGGAGCGTCCAGCGCCCACCAGTCCGGCAAAGCCGAGAATCTCGCCTTTGCGCAAATCAAAACTGATGTCTTCAAAACGCGAACCGGACAGTCCGCGCACTTCCATGATGGTTTCAGTGGTAGGCTTTGACGGACGGAAATGCTCATCAAAGGAAAGATCGCGCCCAGACATGGCGCGGATCAGATCAGTTTCGGTAATATCTTTGATATGACCGCTTTCGATTTTCGTACCATTGCGCAGAACGGTATAATCATCGCCAATCTGGAAGACTTCTTCCATCTTGTGGCTGATGAAAACAATCGCATGATCGCGATCGAGAAGACCACGAATAACCTTGAAGACACGCTCGACTTCAACACGCGTCAGCGAAGATGTCGGCTCATCAAGGATCAGCACCTTCATCTGCTCATTGGTGCAGGCACGCGCAATCTGCAAAAGCTGCTGATCGGACACAGAAATATTGGCAACCAGATCATCCGGCTGCGCTTCGATGCCGAAACGGTCGAGATAGGATTTTGCCTCTTCCATCAACGCCTTGCGGTTGACGAGAAAGCCGCCATGGCCGGTTCGGCTGAATGGCATGAACAGGTTTTCAGCGACGCTCATCTGCGGGAACAGCGTCAGCTCCTGCGGAACATAGGCGACGTTTTTATAGAGCGCAGGATCAGCGACAGGATCGCGACCATCAATCAGCACCTGACCGCGCGAAGCGCTATCGGTTCCGGTCAAAATTTTTACGAGTGTTGATTTGCCGGCGCCGTTTTCGCCAGCAAGAATATGCGTGCGACCGAGCTCGATTTTCAGGTCAACACCATCCAGCGCAGTTACGCCCGGAAAGTCCCGGCCTAATCCGCTTGTTTCAAGATAAGCCATGATGGACACCTTGGAAAACTATCGGTGTGTCCGGCAAGCCGCCAGTCAAAGCCGATAGGACAGGAAAGAATGGAGCACGGGAGAACCCGTGCCCCTGCAACAAGACCAGAACGGATCAGTTGCCTACGTTTTCCTTGGTAAGGAACGCATTGCCGGTGTCGATATAGCCAGGAACCGGAGCGCCGGTTGCCTGTGCCCAGAGCGTCATCACCGACCAGTAACCCTGAAGTTCAGGCTGCGATGCGGACGAACTGTCAGCCACGCCATTGCGGATCATGTCGAGCATTTCCGGCAGATTGTCGAGGCCGACCAGCGTGACTTTGCCCTGCTTGCCAGCTTCGACGATAGCCTGACCGATGCCGATCGGACCAGCCGCATCCGAAGCAACCCAGCCCTTCAGGTTTGGATTGGCCTGCATGATGGCGGCAGCCTGCTGCTGTGCGATTTCGATGCTGTCATTGTCGATGCCTTCAGCAACAACCTTGATGCCCGGATGTTCTTTGAACACTTCGCGATGGCAATCGGCGCGGATCGAATGGTTCGGTGCGGTAGGCACGCCCATCATGATTGCGACTTCGCCTTCACCACCCAGCACTTCGACCAGACGACGGGCAGCAATCTTGGCCTGCTCGCAGAAATCTGAACCGATATGCGTGATGGTCATGCCTTCCGGCGGCACGGAGTCGAACAGCACGAGAGGAATCTTCTGTCCCTGTGCTTCTTCGAGCGACGCACGGTTGCCCGACGGATCGAGCAAATCGAGTGCAAGACCATCCGGACGGGTGGCAAGTGCGCTGTCAATAATCTGGTTCTGCTGAACAACGTCTGCACTCTGTGGTGCCGAGTAGACGATTTCAACATTGGCGCCGGTCTGCGCCTTGAGCGCAGCAGCGGCCTGCTGTGCGCCTTCATTCACCTTGTCAAACCAAGGATGAACAACCTTAGGCACGATGACGAAACGATAGCTGTCTTTTTTAACAGTACCCGGAGCGTCCTGCGCCATGGCGGTAACAGGCAACGAAAAGGCAGCAACAGCCGCCAGCATAGCAAGCTTATTCATTAATTCCTCCCTTGGAAATCAGACGAAACTTCCTCCCGCCTGACTGCTTGAAAGATCACCCGGGAAGGCTCCTCTGCCTCCAGCCCATAGCGAACTCTCATTCTGAATACAGATGTATAATTAAAATTACAAGAGTAATTGTCTACCTATTTGGGAGGTGTGGATAGCCATCCGCACAACTTACCCGACAGAGCTGCTGGAAAGCGGATCGCTCAGGAAGAGGGCTGAGAGAGGCGAAGACATGCAAAATAGGCGGCAAGCTTCCGCCTGCCGCCTATCAAAATTCATGCTCTATTGTATGGGATTAGCTGGTAAAGGCGCCGGTCTTTGGTGCAGCAGATTTAGCCGTAACACCAGCATCGCTTGATCTGATGACGAGGCTTGCACCGACCAGAATTTTCACTGGTGGCTGCGATTCAGCGGTACTGATGAGATCATCGAGAATGGTCACGGCGAGATTGCCGATCTTGCGCTTGGATACTTCGACAGTCGTCAGCCCAGGCTCCATGGTCGCACTTTGCGGCAGATTATCAAAACCAATCACCGAAACATCATCAGGAATACGAAGCCCCTTGCCTTTCAATGCCCGGATGAAGCCATAGGCGATGATATCATTGGTGCAGAAATAGCACTCGGCCAGATCAGGACCCGAATGCAGCATTGCGCACGTATCGCGATGCGCACCCTCATAGGTTGATTCAACCGAAAGAATGTCGCGTTCCTGAACGTTTAGGTCCAGACGCTGCATATTCTTGAAAAACGCATCGCGCCGAAGGCGGAAATTCGTCGTTTCCGTATGACTTGCGACAAAGCCGATGCGCGAAAAACCAAGCTGCTTGAAGCGCGACAGAACCTTGAAGACAGCATCTTCATTGTTCATGTCTACGAAGTTGGCTTCGACGACCTCATAAAACGTATCGATAAACACAGTTGGCAGGCCAAGCCCCTGTATCATGTGGATATCTGCTGCCGAAAGCTCGGTTCCCAGAGCAATCACACCGCGCACCGGCGCACCGGCCAGCGATTCTGCCACCGCACTGATCGGCTGCCCTTCAAAGCTTACCACTTCAAGCGTGTAATTGCGGCGCGTGGCCTCAGACGACATGCCATCGATATAGTCGGAGACAAATACGCTGTGGTCGCGATTTACCGTCTCGCCATGCTTGGCGATCTTCAGAAAGCGGATTGTCTCACCGCCACCAGATCCAGTTTTAGCTGCGCGCGGCACATAATTGAGCCGGGAAACCGACTCAAGCACACGGGCTCTTGTCTCGCCCGAAATTTCGCCTTTGCCGTTCAGAACAAGCGACACTGTAGCGGGAGAAACACCCGCATTTTCGGCAATATCTCTGATCGTAAAAGACTTTTTCTTTTTCATATTTTCCAAGCGGAACTTCGACTTTGATGGGGGAACTGCGTTGTAGTTTAGTAAACAGAACCACTGCTGTTTAAAACGATTAGGGTAATTCCACCTGTTAGGCAACCATAATTCCCTGATATTGCGCTTGACAAGCCCCAACCTCTTGGTCATTTATTTAGTGAATAACAGTTTTGTTTACTAAACATGGTAGGAGGAGACCATGCAGAAGACAAGCAATCAGCTTGCTATGCTAGTTGTCATCAATCTCGGATTGCTCGCGCTTGGCGCGTATATTTCGGGTGGATCTTTCCTATCCCTGTTCAATCTGCAGTCGATGGCAGGCCAGGTGCCTGAAATCGGGCTGTTGGCAATCGGCGTGATGCTGGCAATGTGCGCTGGCAATGGCGGGATTGATCTTTCAGGTATCGCTCTGGCCAATCTGGCGGGCGTACTTTCCGCAGTTATCGTTTCGATGTTCATTTCCAGCGCCGAAAACCAGCTAGGCTTTAGCCTCGCGTTCATCGGACTGGCACTGGTGATCGGCCTTGCAGGCGGTATCGTCAACGGCGTGCTGATTGCGCGCTTCAATATCACGCCAATCCTATGCACGCTCGGCACGCAGATGGCGTTTACGGGGCTTGCGGTTGTCGTGTCTGGTGGCCGTGCCGTCATGGTTGGCAGCCCGGATCTGCTGTCGCGCATCGGCAACGACATGTTTCTGGCCGTTCCTATCAGCTTCCTGATCTTTATCGCAGTCGCGTTGCTGATTGCTGCTGTGGTGCGCTTTACGCCCTACGGTTATTGGCTGATGCTGATGGGAACCAACCCGAAAGCCGCTGTTTTTGCCGGTTTTCCGCGCAACGGCGTACTGGTTGCCACCTATGCAACCAGCGGTCTGCTGGCCGGGATTGCGGGCATCATCATCGCGGCACGCAACGTCAACGTGAAGTTCGATTATGGCAGTTCTTACCTTCTGGTCGCCATTCTGATTGCCGTCATGGCCGGTGTTAAGCCGGAAGGTGGCTATGGCCGCGTGATCTGCGTAGTCCTGAGCGCAGTTGCCCTGCAGCTGATGTCCAGCCTGCTCAACTTCGGTGGTCTTTCCAATTTTGTCCGCGACTTCGCTTGGGGCCTGCTGCTGCTCGCCTTCCTCGCAGTCGGAAAATACGACATCGCGGGATTCTTTACCCTCGGCAATCGCCAAAAGGGAAATATCGGTGCTCAACCCTCAGGCACCCGACCATAGACATTGGGGGAATGTTAGCGTGGAGGAAATCATGAAATCAGTAACGAAAAAACTGCTCGCCGGCACTGTCATTGGCGCAGCAATCGTCGCGGGCAGCGCGGGTACGCTCGTCGCACAGGAAAAGCCAGTTATTGCAACTGTCGTTAAGATCAGCGGTATTCCTTGGTTCGACCGCATGAACACCGGCGTTGAAGCCTATCAGAAGGCAAATCCTGATGTGGTTGCAACACAGAGCGGCCCTGCAACATCTGACGCAGCACAGCAGCTCCAAATCGTTCAGGACCTCGTTGCCAAGGGCGTCAATGCGCTTGCAGTCGTTCCTATGGACCCAGCTGTTCTTGAAGGCACATTCAAGCGCGCCATGGAACGCGGCATCGTTGTTGTGACCCATGAAGCCGACAACCAGGTCAACACCATGGCCGACGTCGAAGCCTTCGATAATGCCGATTACGGCACAGCGCTCAACGAGCGTCTGGCAGAATGCATGGGCAAGAGCGGAAAGTGGACGACGTTCGTTGGCTCGCTCGGCAGCCGCACGCACATGCAGTGGGTTGGCGCAGCGGAAGAAAACGCCAAGAAGTACGCTGACATGCAGCTCGTCGATCCGAACAACGAATCCTTCGACGACGCCAACGGCACCTATGAAAAGGCCAAGGAAATCCTGCGCAAGCATCCTGATCTGAAGGGCTTCCAGACCTCTGCCGGTAACGACGTTCTCGGCGTTGGCCGCGCTATCGATGAAGCGGGCCTGAGCGGCAAGGTCTGCCTGGTCGGCACCGGTCTGCCAAACCCTTCGGCTGATCTGCTCGAATCCGGTGCGATTACAGCAATCGGCTTCTGGGATCCGCAGAAGGCTGGCATGGCTATGAATGCGCTCGCCCGTCTGTTCCTTGAAAAGAAGGAAGTCAAGGACGGCACCGATCTTGGCGTTGAAGGCTATAACAGCGTTCGCGTGAAGAAGGGTGCAGGCGAAGGCCTTCTCGTGATCGGCAACGGCATGGTGATTGCTGACAAGGCGACCTACAAGGAACACCTGTTCTAGGCGTTACGCACAGGTAGCCTGACCATCGTGCGTGGACATCGTTCAGCCTCGCGCGATGGTTTCAAAAACCCGGATGCAGCCCCCGCTGCATCCGGGTGCCTGAACCAACAAAACAGCCATAAAGCAAGACATTAGCGCCCGATAATTACCGTCGGTCGATCCTACAGCCAGCCCAATCGCTTTGGCGAGCGGTGCGGCGATAAAGGAATTTTACGTGTCAACTACAACGACGAATGGGACGAGCAACGACCGGTCGCCGGATCGTTTTCTCGAACTGCGCAACATTCATAAGCGGTTTGGTGGTGTTCATGCGCTGCGCGGCATCGACCTGACAATCGATCTTGGTCAGGCCTATCACCTGCTGGGTGAGAATGGCTGCGGCAAGAGCACCGTCATCAAGATCATGTCCGGCGCACACGCACCCAGCGAAGGCGAGATCATTCTCGATGGCAAAACATATGCCTCGCTGAACCCGATCCAGTCGCTGGCAGCCGGTATCGAGACCGTCTATCAGGATCTGTCGCTTATTCCCAATTTGACCGTCGCTGAAAACGTAGCGCTGAATGAGCAGCTCGTTGAAGGCAATGGCCGACTGTTCCGCAGCGTCAAGCTTTCGCAGCTTCGCGAGACTGCAGAACGGGCATTGAGCACGGTTGGCCTGCCAACCGACAAAGTCTTTCTGAACACCATCGTTTCCGAGCTGCCGCTCGCGATGCGCCAGCTGGTTGCCATTTCCCGCGCCATTGCAACGCGCGCCAAGCTTGTCATCATGGATGAGCCAACCACATCGCTGACCCGTCGCGAAGTGGACAATCTGATTGAAGTCGTTGAACGCTTGCGCGCTGAGCGCGTCGCAGTGCTTTTCGTGACCCATAAGCTCGATGAATGCTATCGCATCGGCGGCAATGCGGTTGTCTTCCGTGATGGCCAGTGCGTGGCACAAGGCCCAATCGAAAACTACACCAAGAAGCAGCTTTCCGAGCTGATGATCGGCCGGGAAATCGACGCTGAACGTTATCGCACGGCACAGCCCGGCGATGCCGAACTGCTTAAACTCGACGGCCTTACCGCATCGGGCTTCAAGGACATCGGCTTTCGCTTACGCAAAGGCGAAATCCTTGGCATCACCGGTCTTGCAGATTCCGGCCGCAATGAGCTTGCGATGGCGATCACCGGCGTTGTGCCTGCGCATTCCGGTTCAATCCGCCTCGAAGGAAATGTAACCGAGGTCAAAAGCCCTGCGGAAGCCATTGAGCGCGGTATAGGCTATGTGCCGGAAGACCGGCTTGCAGAAGGCCTTTTCCTCGACAAGTCGATCTTCCAAAACGAGATCGCGCTGATCTTTAGAAAGCTCTGCAACAGCCTTGGTATCGTCGACCAGAAACAGGGCCGCAACATCGCCGCCTCGCTGATGAAAGAGATGCGGCTTAACACAACCAATCTGGACCTGCCTGTTGGTGCGCTTTCGGGCGGCAATCAGCAGCGCGTTTTGATCGGTCGCTGGCTGAGTATTGCCCCCAAGCTTCTGGTGCTGCACGGCCCGACCGTTGGCGTCGATGTGGGATCAAAAGACACGATTTACCGCGCAATTCAGGCGCTGGCCGAAGCTGGCATGGGCCTCATCATCGTTAGCGATGATCTGCCGGAACTTCTGCAGAATGCCGACCGTATTCTCGTTATGAACTCGGGGAGCATCGTTGCAGAACTGGATGCTGCACAGGCCACCGAAGATCAGCTCTATCAAGCCATGATGTCGTCGCAGAAGGAAGTTGCCCAATGAATGCGTCGCAGTATCAACAGGATATGGGTCGAGGCCAATCCTTCAAGCTGGGCGACTTCATTCGCAGGCGCCCGGAATCGATCACTTTCTTCCTGCTCGTGGCAATCTGCACGATTGTCTCGATCATCAACCCTGCATTCCTGCAAGCCTCGACACTGATCGATATTGGCCGTGCCAGTGTGGTGATGGGCCTGTTTGCGCTTGGCGTCTTCATCATTCTCGCCGCTGGTGGCATTGATGTTTCCTTTACGGCAATTGCCGCCACGACAGTCTATTCGCTGACGCTTCTGGTGCAGTCCTATATGCCGGAACTGCCGATCATCTTCATCATTCTGATGGCGATTGCTGGCGGTATTTTCCTTGGTGTTCTCAACGGTCTGCTGGTGCATTACCTCAATGTGCCGTCATTGATCGTCACCATCGGCACGCAGTATCTCTTCCGCGGCTTCCTGCTGGCTTTTGTCGGTACGGTCTGGATTATGTCCCTGCCTCCGACAATGGGGGCTTTCGGTCGCCTTCCGCTGTTCCAGTTTGAATCGGCGACCGGTGCAACCATCACCATGCCATTCTATTTTCTGGTGCTGCCTGCGGCTGCAATCCTGACCTGGTGGATATTGAACCGCACTTTGATGGGCCGCGCGATTTTTGCGATGGGTGGTAACAGCCAGATCGCAAGCCGCCTCGGCTATAATCTGCGCACCATCCATATCTTCCTGTTCGGATATGCAGGCGGTCTGGCAGGACTTGCAGGCATCATCCATGTCTGCGCCAATCGCCAGTCGAGCCCTTTCGACTTTGTTGGAACCGAAATTGCGGTTATCGCCGCCGTGGTTCTCGGTGGTGCACGCATCACCGGCGGCACCGGCACCGTCTTCGGCACCCTTCTCGGTGTGCTGCTCATCACCGTCATCAACAGTGTTCTGGTGCTCGTCGGCATCCCCAGCACATGGCAGCGTCTCGTCGTAGGCTGCTTCATCCTGCTGGCTGCCGCCTTCTTCGTCACCCGCCAACGCAAGAAATAACCCGATACTCTCAAGAGGAAATCATGAAGAAATTCTTGAACGATCCCGTCAATTTCGTGGATGAGATGCTCGAAGGCATCTATCGGGCACATCCCGAGCTTACCTTTGTCGATAATGACAAGCGTTGCATGGTCACAGCCAATACCAAAT
Source organism: Brucella sp. NBRC 12953 (assembly GCF_040369775.1). Taxonomy (NCBI): domain Bacteria; kingdom Pseudomonadati; phylum Pseudomonadota; class Alphaproteobacteria; order Hyphomicrobiales; family Brucellaceae; genus Brucella; species Brucella sp. NBRC 12953. Next base: position 464,498 of record NZ_BAABSV010000003.1, on the reverse strand, counting down.
CCGGCAAGGTCGGCATTGCAACAGGCGGCGGCTCCGGCCACCTGCCACTGTTCCTCGGCTATATTGGTGAAGGCATGATCGATGGCGCAGCTGTCGGCGGCGTCTTCCAATCGCCAAGCTCGGAGCAGATGTATCAGGTCACCAAAGCCATCGATCAGGGCGCAGGCGTACTCTACATCTATGGTAACTATAGCGGCGACATCATCAATTTCGATATGGCTGCAGAACTTGCCGATCTCGATGGCATCGCCGTCAAACAGGTTGTCGGCAATGATGATGTGGCGTCCTCGGTTGTCGGTGAAGAACACAAACGTCGCGGCGTCGCCGGTATCTTCTTTGTCTACAAGGCAGCCGGTGCAGCTGCAGCCAATGCTCTCTCGCTTGATGAAGTGACACGTCTTGCCGACAAGGCACGTCTGCGCACCCGCACCATGGGCGTTGCTCTTTCGAGCTGCGTTGTGCCGGAAATCGGTCACGCCACCTTCTCCATCGGCGAAGATGAAATGGAAATCGGCATGGGCATCCATGGCGAACCTGGCATCAGCCGCAAGAAGCTTGCCAGCGCAGATGCAGTCATCGACGAGCTGATGGAACGTATCTTCGCCGAGCAGGCCTATGCCAAGGGCGACGAAGTTGCCGTTCTGGTCAATGGTCTTGGCGGCACGCCGCTTGAAGAGCTTTACATCATGTTCCGCCGGGTTTCCCAGCTGTTTGATGAGCGTGGCGTCAAGGTCAAGCATGTCTGGATCGGCGAGTTTGCCACGTCCATGGAAATGGCTGGCGCGTCAGTTTCCGTGCTCCATCTTGATGAAGAACTGGAGCCACTGGTTGCCGCATCCGCTAATACCCCATTCTTCAAGCATTTTGCGGGTTGAGGTCAGATTATGAACGTCATTACAGCATCTGATCTGATCAACCTTTTCGACAGCTGGAAGCAGCTTTTTGCAGAACAGCGCGAATTCCTTATCGCGCTGGACGGCAAGGTTGGCGATAGCGATCTCGGCATCACCATGAGCAAGGCCTTTGCAGCAGCTTCGGAAGCTGCCCACGCGGAAGGTGAAGCTGCAGGCATCGCCAAGCTTCTGCGCACCGCTGGTGCCACCATGGCACGCGTCGCGCCATCAACCATGGGAACGCTGACCGCGACCGGCTTCCTGCGTGCAAGCAAGGCATGTGACGGTATTGACGAGCTGGGAACCGCAGAGATTGCCGCATTCTGGCGTGCCTATCGTGATGGTATTGCCGAGCGCGGCAAGGCGAAGGTTGGCGACAAGACGCTTCTCGATGTGCTTGATCCAATCGCCGTAACGCTTGAAGGACAAGCATCAGCGGGTGCCTCGCTGGCAGATGCGCTTGCAGCCGCAGCCAAAGCTGCAGAAGATGCGCTTGAAGCGACCAAAACGATGGTTGCCCAGCACGGCAAGGCCGCAGCTTTTCAGGAAAAGACCATCGGCCTTCAGGACGCAGGCGCAACTGTCGGAATGCTGCTGATCACCAGCATGTCGGCTTTTGTTTCTGCAAACTAAAAGCGCATAGTTCTCAAGACAGAAGAAGCCCCGCGTTTATGCGTTCGGGGCTTCTGCCATGCCGTTGCGGATGCGCTTGACGACGGTGAGGATCAAAAGCGCACAAATCACAGGCTGCAACCAGAACATCCATTGTGGCAGAATGCCATCAATGGCGATCCACGCACCCAGCGCACCAAAGACCACAGCGCGGTCGCTCTTGCCCATTGGGCCGTCGTAACGGCGGCTTGATCCGAGCGAGGCTGCCGTTACGCCGACAAACTCCGTCAGTGTGGCGATGAAGATAATCGCGAATGTCCACAGCGCCGAAAACGGCGCGATGATCGCAAAAGGCGCATAGAGCGCCGCGTCGGAAATTACATCGCCGATCTCGTTTAGATAGGCACCCAGTATGGATTTCTGACCATGTTCGCGCGCCAGCATACCATCAACTGCATTGAGCGCCATGCGCAGAAAAAGCCAGACCGGCACCAGCGCAAACCAGACTGCATTCCCGTTCAACCCAAGAAAAGCACCAAGAACAATTGAGACCAGTGCAGCTGCGATCGTGACCTGATTGGCCGTCACACCTTTTGCTGCAAGCTGCACGACAAGAGGTCTCAACAAGTTCTGGAAACGGGACTTAAGTTGATAAACAGACATAAGAAACTTTCGGGAAACTTTTGGAAATGACGATTATGTAGAAATCAGCTATTTGCGACCGGCCTTAGCTCGTTTATTCAAACATTCTATTCTACTCAATAGTAATTGGGTCGAATAACTTGGAGTTCATCCCTAAAAATGGGAGAAGGCCTGTTGAGAGGAGAAATGATGAGCCAGCGCATAGAATTGCCGGGGCATGAAACGGCGTCACATCGTGAACCGCTAGAATCCCATTTCGTCACCCATGACGGCACTTCGCTGTTCTATCGTTTCTGGCCTGCCCGCTCTGAAAAGCCGAAGGGCGTTATCGTTCTGCTGCATCGCGGTCATGAGCACAGCGGGCGTGTGAAACATCTCGTGGATGAGCTCGGCCTTGATGATTATGCATTCTATGCCTGGGATGCGCGCGGCCATGGAAACTCTCCGGGCGTGCGCGGCTTTTCGCCGTCCTTCGGAGCATCAATCCGCGATCTCGATAGTTTCGTTGCCCATATCCGCAATGAAACCGGCGTAAGAAACGAAGACGTCGCGCTTATTGCGCAAAGCGTTGGCGCCGTTCTGGCGAGCGCATGGGTGCATGACTATGCGCCCAATATCCGTGCGCTTGTCATGGCGTCGCCAGCCTTCGACATCAAGCTTTATGTGCCTTTCGCCAAAGAGGGCATCGCGCTCTGGCAGAAACTCAAAGGCACGTTCTTCGTCAATTCCTACGTCAAACCGCAGTTTCTGACCCATGATCGGGAGCGTATTGAATCCTATCGCACCGATCCGCTGATTACACGGCCAATCGCCTCGCATATTCTGCTTCAGCTTTATGAGGCGGCAAAGCGCGTGGTGAATGATGCGCGGGCGATTACCATTCCGACACAGCTTCTCATTTCCGGCAGCGATTTTGTCGTGCGGCCAACACCACAGCATCGCTTTTTTGAGAATCTCGGCAGCCGCATTAAAGAGCGCCATGTGCTCAAAGGTTTTTACCATGACACGCTGGGTGAAAGGGATCGCAAGCCGGCACTCGCGCTGATCCATGATTTCATCGAGGCGCGTTTTGCGGAGGCACCACAACGCGCCGATCTGACGGAAGCGCATATTGCAGGCCATACGCGCGATGAGGCTGACAGACTATCAAGTCCGCTACCGCTGCTTTCACCGCGCGGGCTTTATTGGGCCTCGACGCGCGCCTCTATCGGCTTTGGCTCGCTTTTGTCGGAAGGGCTGAAAGTTGGTCGTCGTACCGGTTTCGATTCAGGCTCCACGCTCGATTATGTCTATGAGAATGAAGTGCGGGGCTTGGGTCCCGGCGGCAAGCTCATCGACAAGCAGTTTCTGGAAGCCATCGGCTGGCGCGGCATTCGCCAGCGCAAAGTGCATCTTGAGGAACTGATCAGACACGCCATCAGGCGGCTGGAAAGCGAAGGTCGATCGACCAATATCCTCGACATTGCCTGTGGGCATGGCCGCTATGTGATTGATGCGGTGGTGCGTGCCGGCGAATTGCCGGACAGCATTCATCTTCGCGATTACTCGCCGATCAATGTGCTGGCTGGACGCAAGCTCATCAAGGATCGCGGTCTTGAAGCAATCGCCCATATGGAAGAAGGCGATGCGTTCAACGAAGACAGTCTGGCAACGGTCACACCACAGCCAGACCTCGCGATTGTGTCGGGGCTTTATGAGCTTTTCCCGGACAATGCGCTCATTAACCGGTCGCTTTCGGGTCTCGCCCGTGTGCAGAAGCCGGGCTCACTGCTCATTTACACCAACCAGCCATGGCATCCGCAGCTTGAAATGATCGCGCGTGCGCTCACGTCACATCGCGGCGGACAGGCATGGGTAATGCGCCGCCGCACACAGGGCGAAATGGATCAGCTTGTCGAAAAGGCTGGCTATCTCAAAATCGAACAGCGCACCGATCAATGGGGCATCTTTACCGTATCGATTGCCGAACGCATCGGAGACGCTAAAGCGTGACCACGCAATTGACGGAGCTTGATGGTTTCTCGCGGTGGCCTGTGATCCGCCGCGCAATCGCTTGGCTTCTGTTTCTTGGACCGTTTTTCTATCTGACCTATGGCACCGCCAACTGGCTTGCATCGCTCCATGATGACGTGCCGAACCTCGCTTTCAACTGGGAAGGCCATGTTCCCTTTATCGCGTGGAGCATCATTCCCTATTGGTCGGTCAATCTGTTTTACGCGATAGCACTTTTCGTCAATGACGGCCCGGAACAGGTGGACCGGCTGGCAAAGCGTTATCTCACCGCGCAGATTATCGCCGTTCTTTGCTTTGTTGCCTTTCCGCTGACAGCCACATTTGTCAAACCTGAGACATCCGGCCTGCCGGGTTTCATGTTCGATGTGCTGGGGGGATTCGACAAACCGTTTAACCAGGCGCCGTCGCTGCATATCGCGCTTTTGATCATTATCTGGGATCAGATGCGTCGCGTGATGGGCGATATAATGCGTGTGGTCTGGCATGTCTGGTGTCTGCTGATCGGATTATCGGTGCTAACCACCTATCAGCATCATGCGGTTGATATTCCGGCTGGCGCTTTGCTCGGGCTGTTTGCGCTGTGGCTTTTTCCACGCAACACGCCCTCACCTCTGGCAGAGTTTCAGCTCACGTCAGACCCTAAATCCCGGCGGATCGGCTTGTATTATCTTGCGGGGGCAACAGTTTTTCTTGCGCTGGGCGTCCATGGTCTGAGCATCACCGGCTATGCGATCTTCTGGTTCTGGCCCGCAACTGCACTGGCGCTTGTGGCGCTTGGTTATTTCGGTGCGGGTGCCGGTATTTTCGAAAAACAGACAGACGGTACGGTCAGTCTCGCCAGCCGCCTGTTGCTCTGGCCTTACCGCTTCTTTGCCCGTCTGAATATCCGCTTCTGGACGCGCAGGCTTCCAGCCCATGTCGAACTTGGCGACAATGTTTTCCTCGGACGCTTTCCCAAGGCTAGAGAACTACAATTTTTCTCAACCGTCATTGATCTTGCGACCGAAATGGTGCCACCCGCGCACTCTATAGACTGGAAAAGCTACGGCACGATTGATCTCATCAAGCCTCCCGCAGAAAAGCTACGGCTTGCATCAGATGCGGTCGAAGTCGCATGCCATCACGGTCCGGTGCTCATCTGTTGCGCGTTGGGCTTTCAACGCAGCGCCACGGTTGCAGCTCATTGGCTCATCAACACAGGTCGCGTGAACAATCAACGCGAAGCCGAAGCGCTGATCCGCACAAAAGGCTGGCCGGTGCATCTGCACACAAGTGAGGTGCATGAATGAGCGCGCAGGCATCAAGCATCGCGGCAAGTTTGCAGCGAAATGCCTATCTCGGCATTGCACTGGCCGTATTGATACTGGCTGTCGCACCGTTTTTGCGCGTCGTGCATGACCTCACCTTCTGGCTGGTCTGGCCGGTCCTCCTTGCGAGTAGTTTGGTCACTCTCGGAATTGCCGCTCACCTGCTGTTTGATGCAGCACTTTTTCGGCTGGTTGCCGCAAATCCCATTGAAGAGGCGGGACTGATCGAACTCGACAGGACACTCGAAAAAATGGACCTGCGTAAAACAATCGGCCCCACCCGCCCGCTCGTCGAACGGATCGCCGGTTCCCGGCGCATCATCGGTCGTTTGCGGGTTTTTCTGGCACTTGCCATCGTGCTGTTCATTCTTCTGGCCTTCGTGCCGCATGGTCAGGGGCTTTGATATGCGGGAACTGATCCGCCATCAGGTGCAATCGATTTTCGGCTCGTTTCTGGCGATCCTGTCGCGCGGGATTACCGGCGTGCGGCCCATCTGGAGCGGCACCGGACCCTCGCGCAATCAGCGCATCTATTTCGCCAACCACACCAGCCATGGTGATTTCATTCTGCTTTCGTCCTGCCTCAATCAGGAAGAACGTGCGCGCACCCGCGCCGTCGCCGGTGCTGATTACTGGCGGGGCAATGCCGTACGCCAGTTCATGGCTGAAGTGCTGCTGCGCACTGTGCTTGTGGAACGCAACTGGGTGGAACGCACACAAGATCCGATGGAAGTGATGCTGAAAGCGTTGGCCGATGGTCATTCGCTCATCATCTTTCCCGAAGGCACACGCAACATGACCGATGAAGCGCTGCTGCGTTTTCGGTCCGGCATCTACAATCTTGCGCTGGCGCGACCGGATGTTGAACTGGTGCCATGCTGGATTGAAAACATGTCACGCGTGCTGCCAAAGGGCGCGATGCTGCCCGTGCCGCTTCTTTGTCGTGTAATTTTCGGTGCGCCGGTTCAGCTCCTAGAGGGCGAGGACCGCAAGGAATTTCTCACGCGCGCGCGCCAGAGCCTTCTCGATATTCAGCCTCAGAATGGTAATCACCCATGAGCGAAACAACCCAACTCTTCCTTGGCCTCATGGGCGTTCTGGTCACAGCCAGTGCCGTTGCCGGTGTCTTGTCATGGCGTGCGCCAAAACCGCTTTCATCCACGCTGGTCAACCTCAATGCCCGCATCAAGGCATGGTGGATCATGGTCGGCGCCATGTGCATCGCCTTCCTGTTCGGCAAAGGCGGCGTGATCGTGCTGTTTGCGCTCATTTCGTTTGCGTCATTGCGCGAATATGCGACGCTTACACAAACCCGTCGCGCCGATCATCGCGTGCTGCTTGGCATGTTCCTGCTGGTCATTCCGGTGCAATATTACCTGATCTGGATTGACTGGTACGGCCTCTATTCCATCTTCATTCCGGTCTATTGCTTCCTCGCCATGCCGGTGCTGACTGCCCTTTCCGGCGATACGTCGCGCTTTCTCGAACGCATCAGCGAACAGCAATGGGGCATCATGCTCTCGGTCTATTGCATCAGCCATGTGCCTGCGTTGATGACGCTGGATATTCCGGGCTTCGAAGGCAAGAAGCTGCTGCTGATCGCATTTCTGGTGGCAACCGTTCAGGGCAGCGACGTGCTGCAATATGTTTTCGGAAGATTGTTCGGCAAGCATCGCATTGCGCCCAATATTTCTCCATCCAAAACCTGGGAAGGCTTTGTCGGAGGGGTCGCGAGCGCATCTCTTCTGGGGGCTGGACTTGCCTGGCTCACACCGTTTTCGCCATTACAAGCTGGTGCGCTGGCCGCAACCGCTTGCGTCATGGGCTTTTTCGGCGGGCTTGTGGCATCTGCCATCAAGCGTGATCGCGGGGTCAAAGACTGGGGACACATGATTGAAGGACATGGCGGTATGCTCGACCGCGCCGACAGTCTTGTCTTCTCGGCCCCGGTGTTCTTCCACATTGTGCGGTATTTCTGGGCGTAACCCCCGGTTCCGAATGTGACGAAACAAAGCCTTGGAAACCCCGGATACAGTAAAAACTTGTTACCCGGTTTTGCAGGTCTTTATTTCGCGATGCCTTTTATGACCTTTAAGCCTTTCAGGGCGGGTTCCGTTTTACCGGACCCGCTCTATCTGTTTGCTCGGGTGGGAAATGCAAAAGAACTGAAAGGTTGAAACGATGAAAACTGCAGGTATCTGCGCTTTTATTCTGGCATCGGTCACCGCAGGCGGCGCTATGGCGCAAGGCCAGGCCACACAGCAGATGACACCGGAAGCGCTCTATAAAGCAGCACAGAACCAGCTCGGTATCGTCGAGTATTGCAAGGACAAAGGCTTCGCGACACAGGAAGACATCGACAGCCAGCAGTCCATCATGAAGATCATGCAGGCACCAGCCGACAAATCCGGTCTTGAAGAAGCACAGGCAGCCGGCAAAAAGGGCGTAGTCCAGTCAATGGGACAGGAAACCGACGTCGAAGACTATGCAAAGACATCTGGCAAAAGCGTCGAGCCTTTCTGCCAGCAGATCACAACGGCCATCAAGCAGGCCGCGGCCCAGTTGCCGAAATAAGGCTTTGCTTCCTTTGTCGCTGCGGTGGAGTGCTCTCCATCGTTGCGGCTATCGGCCATTTTTGCCGAAATGCAACAGCACCCACATAAGATGAGTATATTTCTCATATATTATTGCGTTTGCACAAGCGCATAACTATGGTGCCGCCACGAAAATGTGGTGCCTGCCTTGAACCAATCTGACAAATCCAATCTGCCTTCGGCTTTTCCTCTGCAAGAAATTGCAGATATCGATGCCGCTATTACAGATTATTACGACGAACTGTGCCGCGCAGTCCGTCGGCGTGGGCACGCCTCCTCCAATGCCAATGAAGTCGTCCACGATCTTTATGTCAGGCTGAAAGACCGCAGAACCGATCTTCAAGGCAAATCGTCGTTACGCGCCTTTCTTACGCGCGCTGCGATTAATCTCGGTCTTGATCGGTTTCGCCGCGAACGCTTTGAAGCAAAGCTCTTTTGCGGCACTGAAGACGAAGCCGCAAACATTGCAAGCAAGGATTCAAATCCTGATCTGGCGCTGGATATGCCGCGCCGCCTCGCCTGCCTGCGTGATGCGATCATGGAACTGCCCTTGCGTCAGCGCCGCGCGTTCATTGCCCACCGGATCGGCAATCTATCCCCAGATGAAATAGCCATACGCTTCGGAATTACGCGCAATATGGTGGACAGGCATCTGCGGAAAGCGCTTATGCACTGCCTCTTGCGGCTCGACGAACTGGATCAGGCATAATGCGCGCGACGGCAAAGAAGAATGATAAGGCTGAGCGCCAAATCCAGGAACAGGCTGTCGACTGGCTGATGCAGTTGCAGGCATCGCCCAGAGATCTGGAGGTTGTCGAAGCCTGTGCGCTTTGGCGCGCTAGTGATTCCCGACACGAGCTTGCATTTGCCAAGGCTTCGCGCGTTTTCAGCGATACGCGATTTCTGTTGCTGAAAGACACCGACTTTGCAAAAACCGCGGCCAGAAAGCCGCGCTACCCTGTGCGCGCGGCCGTCAGTTCCATGCTGTTGTTCGCAGCTCTCGCGGGCGGTTTCCTTGCCTTTGACGGGCCGATGCGCCTGCGTGCTGATGCTATATCGGCGAGCAGCGAGATGCCGGTCATTGAGTTAAGCGATGGTTCGACCGTTCAGCTGAATGCCGGATCAGCAATCGCACTCGATATTACGAATGATGGGCGTCAGGTGCAGCTGTTGCGCGGCGAAGCCTATTTCATTGTGGCGCCAGATCCACAGCGCCCCTTCACAGTTAAGGCCGCAAATGGCGAAGTGACTGCCCTTGGCACCCAATTCGATGTGAAACTGAAAGACGGCGGCGCAGATGTCGTTGTCACCGAACACGCAGTTCAGGTGCAGACCAGCGCGTCATCATCTGCCTTCAGCCCGCTTGATACGCTGCGGCTGGATGAGGGACACAGCGTTTCATACGACAGCCGGAATGGTATAGGCCAGGTTTCGATGGTCGATCCGGAACTTGCCGCATCCTGGCGAAGAGGTCGCCTTGTTTTCGAGGACCAGCCGCTGGAACATGTGGTCGAAGATATTGCGCGCCACCTTCCGGGTAAGGTGATGATCGCAAGCAGCGACCTCGCCGAACGCCGGATCACAGGCACCTTCGATCTCTCCGCGCCCTCGACAGCACTTGATGATTTTGTCAAGGCATTTGAGCTGAAAGCAGTGCGTGTGGGGTCATTGCTCACGGTGCTGCATAATTAATTTTCGACCAAATGTCCCAAACAGCTCAATTCATTCGTCCAGTTGGTGAAAGGCAGTTTGCGCAACCCGCGCGAATGCCTCAGCCACCCAATGCCCGACACCAACGCCTTGAACGTTGAGACTGGAAACGACATGAAAAGCCCCTCCTCGCGCATTCTCACTGCCTGCGCCCGCCCGCTGTTTGCTTCGCTGCTTTTGAGTGGCACAGTTCTAAGCCCGTTTATGACCGCGCCAGCAATGGCACAGACAGCATCGCAAGCAGTCAGCATCAATATCCCGGCGGGTGCGCTTTCAACGGCACTTAATCGCCTTGCAGTTCAGACAGGTCTGCAAATCGCATTCGATGCATCTGTGACCAGCGGCCTCAGGACATCCGGCGTCAGCGGAACCATGGCGCCTGCCGACGCGCTTTCTGCATTGCTGCGCAACACGGATATCCAGTATCGCTTCACCGGCAATCGCACTGTACGCCTTGAGCGCGAAACGGCTGCAAACAATGCAGCCGTGCCTGCTGTTGACGGAGCAGTGCAGCTCGATACGATCAGCTTCTCCCAGATTACCGGCGTGAACTTCGCTGATCTCGACCCGCGCGTCTCTCAGATTACACCTGAACAGATGCAACAGGCACAGGCCTCGACAATTCCCGAACTCATCAAAAAGACGCCCGGCGTAGCAATGCTGGGGGGTGTCCGCACTGAAGGCCAGTCGATTTCGATCCGTGGTTTCTCGCGACAGACTGACGTTCGGGTTCTGCTCGACGGCGCGCCGAAAAACTTTGAAAAATACGATCAGGGCACGATCTTCGTTGAGCCAGAACTGCTCAAGCGCGTCGAGATTGAAAAGGGTGCAACCTCGGTCCGATATGGCAATGGTGGCTTCGGTGGCACCGTGAAGCTTGAGAGCAAGGATGCCGCTGATATGCTGCGCGAAGGCGAAAGCTGGGGTGCGTGGGGTAAAACCGCATATCAGACAGCTAACAAGCAGTTTCTGGAAACGGGCGCGGTTTATGGCCGCTCCAATCTCGGCACCGGCATGACGTTTGACGGTATTGCCAGCCTGACTTGGCGCAAGAGCGACAACATGCGTGTCGGCGGCGGCGAGACCTATAATTACTCAAGTTCTGAACTCACTTCATTCTCCGGCAAGCTTTCCGGCGAATATGGCGGGCACAAGGTGAAGGCCTCTGTTCTTTATGGTGAGAGCGCCAATTGGGGACCACTTGCAGCCATTCGCGGACAGCTTCAGCCGACCAGCAATAGCCTGGTTCCCGGCACACCTGCCTATAAGGAAGCAATGCGCAGGCTGCTTGCATGGCGTGAGCTGAAAGACTTCACTTCGGTATTCGAGCACACCTATGACGGCGACAGCGACCTCGTAAACACCCGCATCATGGCGAGCTATTCCTCGACCGACATGCATGCTGAACGTGCAACCGGCGTGAATGGCACGGCATCGCTTGGTGGTACCGAAAACGATGCGAAATATTCGGATTTTCATATCGAAGCTGAAAACACCTCCAACTTCGAGCTTGGCGGTATCGAACACAGCCTGAACTACGGTGTGCAGTATAACCACCACATTCGCGATGTGACGATGTTCGACATCACGAAGAAGAACGACAAAAGCTATAATTATGGCTATTACGCCCCATGGATCATGCCCGGCGGCAAACAGGATGTAACATCCTTCTTCATGCGTGATCGCATGGCCATTACCGACAAGCTGACCATCACGCCCGGCATCCGCTATGACTATGTTCGCTCCGAAGGCGAGCCAAATGCCGCTGCGATCTATAACGATCCAAAAGCCGGACATGACTATTCGTCAGCATCCCACCATGGTTTCACACCAGCGATCAGCGCATCCTATCAGGTAACACCCACAACGCGCCTGTTCGCCGATTGGGCTTATGCCATGCGCGCACCCAATATTGACGAAATCTACTCGGTTCAAAGCGGACGCACACAAACCTCCGGCACAAGCAGAGATCTGGCAGTCGAGCGCAACAACACGATCAATATCGGCGCGGATACGTCGTTCAGCGGTATCTTTACCGATTCCGATGTGTTCATGGTGCGCGGCTCGTTCTTTAACAACCACGTCACCAACCCGGTGGCGCGTCGCGTCGGCAGCGCAAACAAGGTTGGCCTGAAAGACGGCGAAGTCCCATTCTACTGGAACATGCCTTCCTATTATTCGCGTGGCGTGGAACTGGAAGCGCATTACGAAAATGACTTCATGTTCGCCGATGCAAGCGTCACCTACATGATTGGTCGGCGCCATGGCACGGTCAACAACATCTATGGGCCAGATAGCTATATCAACGATATCATGCCGACAACGGTTGTAGCGACCCTCGGATACAAGCTGCCGGATCAGGATATCAATTTTGGCTGGACAGGGACCTTTGTCGACAAGCAGGACCGGACCTCCTATGTCAAAGGCGATCTCAGCTACAATCGACCAGAAACGCCGGGCTATGCCGTGCATGACCTGTTCTTCAACTGGACGCCGACCAAAGGCTTCATGAAGGATTCGGAATTGCGTCTCGCACTGGAGAACGTGTTCGATAAGGAATACGAACCTTATCTGACTGACGGCATCACAGCCATGCCAGGCCGCAATCTGAAGGTCTCTTTCAGCCGTAAGTTCTAAGTCATCAAAGGGCTGGAAGTTCGTTTCCAGCCCTTCTTTTATCGTCTGTTGAATTTGACTGGCGCGGTGATCGTCTTGTTGACGTCTGGTGGGGGAGCCGGAACCGGTGAAGCTCGCTGAACCAGCGATAGCACCTCATTATCCAGCTGAGGCCAGCCAGAGGATCGCGCAAGCGTCGCAGAAAGCACCTTGCCGCTATCATCGATGCGAAACCGAACATAGACGGTGCCCTCTTCCCGACGCGACTTGGCACCCGATGGATATTTCTTGCGGCGCTCCAGATGCGCCATCAAACGCGATTGCCAGCGCGCCGGTGTCATGGAAGATGCAAACAAACCGGAAGCCGACTGTCTCGCTGCGTTGCGGCTGGACTGCGTGACCTGTGCCTGTGCCTTCACTGCCTGCTTGGCCGATGCCTGTTCGCGCTGTTTCACCGGCTTCTTCTTCGGCTCATCCTTCTTGACGATTTCCTTTTTGGGCTCCGGCGGCTTAGGTTTTGCGACAGGTAGCGGAACCTCAACCTTATCGAGCTGCGCTATTTCTTCCCGAGGTTCTTCTTCAACATGCTCCGGCTCGTCCTGAACCACTTCCTGCTCGAGTACAGGTTCATCGACAGGTTCTTCAACCTTCTCGGCTGCAGCGCTTGCATCCGACATCACTTCATCCGGTGATATCTCGTTTTCTTCGGTTTCAGTTGCTTCAGGCGTTTCAGCCAGCTCGATCATGATAGCGGCCGGCGGCGTATCATCGGCCGCTATCATGTCCGGCTCGCGTAGAAGCCACATTGCGGCTCCCACATGCAAGGATAGTACGAGAAGGCTTGCCCCCGCCCAAAGCGCAAGCTCGCTAAAGCTTTCGCGCACCCCGATACTATCCGTTGCACCATTCATGATGCGCCCGCCCAGGCAGGCTCATCCGTATATTCGCTTCTGCGGCGCAGCTCAGAGAGCATTTGACCGTGGTTGATCAGATTGCGCAGATCGCAATCAAGACAAGCCAGGCGACCATCACTGGTCTCAATCGCAAGATCTGCAATGGTGAAATCATCAAAAGCCGCCACGAAGGACCGCAAGGCTGCCTGCAGCAACATGCCGAATGCTGAATCTGATCCCGACTGCTTTGTCGCCTGCTCATCGAAACCCGGCTGCATCAGTCGCAGAACTGTTCCGACATTGATTGTCTTTGCCGGGCGCGCAAGACGGATGCCACCACCGCGCCCGCGTGAGCCAACCAGAAAACCGTGATGTATGAGATCCGAAACGATCTGCGCGGCGTGATCTTTTGTCGTGCCTGTGGCTTCTGCCGCAGCACGGGTGGTCAGTGCAGTCCCATCTGGTGCTCGCTCGCAAAGAACAAGAAACTCAATTGAAAGCTCTGCCTGTCGGGTAAATCGCATTGCAAACTATCTTTATTCTGGAACGAATTTCACTTCTCGATATTGCGGGCCCACAAAAAGCATGAGGCCTGCAAACAGCATTGCATTGATTGCCAGTTCCACCCCGAAAAGATGAGGGTTCAAAACAACGGCTCCCAAGCCGATTGCCGTAACCAGACTGAGCAGGCACAGCCTGAACAGAAAGGACAGAGTACCAAGTGCACGCCATGCATCAATGACAAGGCGTGTACTTCTGTTGGTTTCCAGCCAGCCTAGAATGCTGGATGAAAGCTGCACAAAGCAAAGTGCTGCACCAAAGACAAACAGGGCTGAAGGCATCATAGGTATCTTCAAACCAATCAAAGCCGCCACGACCAGTAACAGCCCCAGCGCGAGATAACCTGCGCGCTGCCGCTCATCGGGATAGGCGAATTGGGCGGCCCCGTTATTCGCAGTCGTCAGGTTAGAGACGGTCATGAAAGATTTTCCGCACCAGTGCATGGACTCGGCGGAAAGCAGCTTCCGCACCAGCGACCACGCGTTCTTCCTCAGCGTCAGAAAGCTCGATTTCATCAAGCGCCGCAGTGAAGGTCCGCCAATGCAGTCCGCGACCTTCAGGAGCACCGGCCAGATGGCGCGCACCAAGTTCTTCAGACAAGCCCAGCTTCAGCGCTTCTTTGAGCAGAAAGGCCGCACCGAGGTTTGAGCCTTCAGCCACATAAAGCCAGCCAAGTGCGGTCGGCAGATCAATGTCGCTTCCGGCAGGGAAGGCAGGCGCGCCATCTGCTACGGGCAGATCGAAACCGAGATCGATCATGTCCTGACCAACCTGCTCAAAGCGACGGCGCCCCTTAAGATCGGGCAGCAACGCGTCCAGCGCGGCATCATCATAAAGCGCATTAATGTCACGGTGGAACTGATACTGCACCTCAACGAACAATGCATAGCTTTCGCGGCTGGCAAATGGTTTGCCTGCCATGATGGTCTGATCAAGACGTTCGTGAGTCCCCGTCGTTCGCGCTTTCAAGCACTTAGAGCGGGGAAGAGCAACGGGGTGCTCAAGTGTAGCAGCATCAGTCATTTCGAATATCCCTATTGATAGACGGTGTTCTCAGCGCGTAAAGCCGATAACACCGCTCTACTTATTAAGACGATTGAGGACGCTATTTTTTGCAATGCCAAGGCAAAAAAACTTCACCTTGGTCAAAATGTCGCACCTAACCCCAATTAAAAGTGGAAATTGAGGCCAAGTTTCACGGTGTGTGTATCCAGTGAATTGGAAGCTTTGCGGCCATTGGCGATATTCGAGCTGCCAGTGTGGTCGGTATATTTATAGATTGGCTTCTCGCGTGGATTGCAGAACGATCCTCCCAGAATCTCACAGAAGAATGGATCGGGCGGTGTAATTTCCACACCTGTCTGCTCTCTGGTCGTGTAGTTGCCCCCTGTTCCGGCACGCGCATTTTCAAAGCTGAAGCTGCGGTTGCCAAAGCGGCTGTAGGTATAATCGGCCATGACCGACCAGCGATCGTTGATTGCATATTCAACACCGCCGCCAACCGTGACGCCCGTTCGCATTCCCGACAATTGATCGACGAAGAACAGGCTTGAGCTTGCCTTGCCCATGATATCTTCAGAATAGTGGTACTGGTCGCGGGTCTGCTTCTCATGCGCGAAGGCAACACCCGCCGTTCCATAGACAAGCCAGCGATTATCCAGCGCATAACCAAGGCGACCGCGAATGGACCCCGTCCAATCAATGTCGTAATGCGTGTTTGCCTGAATACCGGCAATGTCCTTTTCAGCAGCAATCCAGTCTTCTTGCATGAAGGCTGCCTGCGCGCCCTTCAAACGCGTTTTGCTGACATCGGCTTCGATACCAAGTACGACGCGGTTGCTGAACTGGTGGTTATAGCCCGCCTGCACGCCGAACAGGGCCGAATTGCCAAATCCACGATCCGCAGATTCACTCGCCGATATAGGATCAACCGTGCCATCAAGCGCAGTCGTGTTGCCCCAAGTGCGCCCGGAAGTCATACCGGCATGAACACCACCGTAGAAGCCGGTCCAGTCGATTCCCGGTGCCCCACCCTGTGACCGGGAGAATGGCGAGAGTTGCGGCAGGCGCTGATCGCCGCCGAAATTGCTGGTAAGGCCCGCATAGAACGTCCGGCCCGGACCAGGCTGGTTCACCAAGCCAAGCGGATCGACGTAATATTGATCCGTCAGATTTTCGATACGAGCTGTCGCGGTCAGGCTGTCATTGATCTTATATTCGGCAAAGACATCGATGAGCGTATAGGGCTTCCAGCGTGTCAACGAAATAAATTCACCAGCACCCACCGCTGTTACATCACCATGACCAATCGCACGCGGACCGACATAAGAAACACGCCCGCCAAGCGTGAGCCTGTCTTCAAGCATCTTCTGCGAAAGTGTCAGATCCACGCTGTATTTCGGAGGCACCTGGTTGGTCGCATAGTCACCATAAAGCGACTTTGCTCCACAGGTGTCAGAGGTGCGGCAGAATTCTACATCAAGATAATAATTTGCCGAGAAATCGGCCGTAAACCCGCCGGCCTCGTAACGACTTGAGAATTCAAGACCTGAAAAGCGTGCGCGATCAATGTTGTAGACCTGCATACCGCTGTAGACAAATTTTCCGCTGTCGTCGTAGAAATCGCGGAATGCGCGCGCAACATAATCTTTAACGTCCCAGTTAAAGTAGCCAAACTTGACCATGCCGCGATCGTCATCATTCAACAGACCATCTCGCGTGAAGTTCGCCCCAACTTCCCAGTTGCTGGAACGCTCTGGCTGCAATCCGGCATTGGGAATGACGGTGAATGCTGAAACCGATTCAAACAGGCTCGGATAGCGTAGCGCGTTGGAATAAATGACATAAAGCTGGCTGCCATCGAAAGGTTCGACCGTCACGCCGACCGATGGACTGAAACCACCTGAATCGCGGTTCGGTTCCGGGTTTAGCTGTACAGCAGAGTTGGCCTCGGTGCGGCGGTCATGTGACCAGTAATGCGAATAACGCAGGCCAGCATTCAATGTCAGCCAGTCGACTGGCTTGTAGGCTGCTTTGGTGAAGACGCCAAGTTCGTCACGATAAGCGTCACGCAGGTTTAGCCAGCCCTCAAGTTCGTTAGTATAAGCACTCGGACGCGTATCTTCCCTGAGATAAGACACACCATAATTCAGGTCGAGATCGCCATAGTCGCCAAACGAAAACTTGGACGTATTGGCAACATCGCCGCCCCACATGATCGTATTCGATCCAGTGCGGAAATTCGGCGAAAGGCCGAGAGATTCCGATGTCGGTATCATGTTACCGCGACGCGGATTTCGCAGTTCCAGTTTCGTGACCCAAAGATTTGCTTTCAGATCAATGAGTTCGTTGTCATCCGGGTTCCAGTAATAGCGCAGGGTGCCGGTATCGAGCTTGGAACCAGATGTCAGCTCCTGCTGAACAGGTTGATTTCTGTCCCCTGTGAAACGGGATGCAAGAAGATCGCCAGCCTCCCCACGAAAACCAGTATAGCCCAGCTTCAGCGTATGACCGCCATCAAAGCGCAGCGTCGCTTTTGTCAGGAAGGATTTGGTCTCAAGCTGCGTATTGAGGACTTCTTCACCAGCACGATAATTCGTAAGGCCGCCGTTTTCGATATATTCAGGCCAGTTCTGACACCAGGAACCCGATGTATTGCAGGTCCTGGCAGGGCCGATATTCACCGGATCCGCTGATGGGCCATGCTTGCCTGCATGATAATTGCCACGCTTGCGATAAGCATAGCCCGCAAAGAAATCGTAATTCTCTTCCTTGATCGCAGCGACAATACTGGCAGAGCCATTGGTCGGTGTAAGGAAAGAAGGACGGTTCATGCCGTCGGGCGACCCGACGACTTCCGGGACGTCACTCGGCGAATAGGGCCATGCATATCCTCCCTTGGCACCCGCATGCGGTGATGAGGAATTCGAGCCATATTCACCTTTCACACGCATACCCCAGTTATCGCCTTCCTTGACGATATCATCGGCATCGAGTGTTCGAATGGCGACGTTGCCCGCGATACCACGCGAGGATGCGTCCGAGCCTTTGTTGATATCAATGCCAGCAATCAGATCGGGATCAATGTAAGTACGATTGGAAAGGCCTTGATAGCCCTGATAAACGGTCACGCTGTTTTCAGCGCCATCAATCGTGGTTGCAACACGCCCCATGCCCTGCATACCGCGAATATTGACATCGACCGAGCCCGCACCGTTACGCGCTTCACCCGACATCACCCCCGGCGTGCCGCGGAAAATATCGGCAGGGCTTGAGCCGCGGAAACGCTCGATGGTTTCGGACGAGATATAATTGGTCGGTGCTGCCGTTTGATAAGGTGCTTCTGCCCCCACCACGCCCGCACCGCCGGTGACGGTAATCGTATCAAGCAGTGTGGTGCCGTCAGCCGCCAATGGTGCCTGTGTGGCTGCCGACTGTGCGGCCAATGCAACTGTGTTGCTACCTGTGAAACGATGGGAAATACCAGATCCTGCAAGCAGACGCGAAAGTGCATCTTGCGGCGTCATCATGCCCGAAACGGCGGGAGCCTGTTTAGCGGAAGCAATCTGCGGCTGATAGGTCACCTGCATTCCAGCCTGCCGACCGAAATTGGCGAGTGCTGAAGACAGCGAGCCTGCGGGAATATTGAAAGAAACCTGTCGCGCAGTCTGCGCTTGCGCTTGAAAAGCTGTCGAAAGGGACAAGGCATAAACGCATGTAGAACCCAGAAGTGCTGCTGTCAGAACTTTCGTCCCCAAGCGCTGCACAACACTTTTATTAACCCGACGCCCCATTGTCCAACCACTCCATCTTTTGGTGAAAAGGCGGTTGTATGGCAGCAGCTAACGTCCGACCCTGATGCTTACAACGAGCGGGGCTTCGGGATTTTCTCCCCTTGCATCAAAAAAATATCAGATTGACGAAATGACCGTCAGCCAAGGCGATATCTGCCGAACTTTTCCGCCATAAGGTTCAACCACTGCTTCCAGCGCGGCAATCGGTTGGTTGAGATCAAACACACCACTAATGCGTTGTGTGCCAAAGCTCGATTGAGCCAGCAGCACCCGGCCTGATTGCCAGCGTGCAATGCGCGCGACAACTGACGCAATCGTATCGCGCTCGGCCACCAGCATTCCCTGCCGCCAGGCTGCAATTTGGGAAACGTCACGATTACCACGCTCGAAGTCGTGGCTTTGCTCATTGAACGACAGCCAGTCGCCCTGCCCAAGTGGTGTTACAGTATCGTTCGCACCGGTCGGCCTGACGGCGACCAAACCATGATCCACCGAAACCGAGAGATAACCCGCGTCATTGCTCACATCGAAAGCAGTACCGAGTGCGGTCGCGGTAAGCTTTCCGGTCTGCACACGAAATGGACGTACGGGATCGGGCTTCACATCGAAAAATGCCATTCCAGCAAGAAGCTCGACGCGGCGCTCATTCGGGCTAAATCGCAGTTGGATCGCACTATCAGGACCAAGCATCGCACGACTGCCATCCGGCAGCGGTACATCCTGCAACTGGGCGGAATCGGTCATGTAATCCGCTTGCGCCTGCAACATCAGCTGCGGCCCAAACAGTGCCCCGACTGCAACAACGGAAAGCCCAGCTGCTCCGCCCGTGAGGATCGAACGGCGGGATATTTTAGGGGCTGCCGCACGGCGCTGATCATGCATGACTTTACCCGTCATGCCATAGATTTCCATCGCCTCACGCCAGGCGGTTTCGTGTTCCGGTCCACGCGCACGCCAGCGGTTGACCAGCTCTTGGGCCACAGGATTATCCGGATCATCCTGAATGCGGATGACAATATCCAATGCTTCTTCGAACAGCTTTTCGCTTTTCGATAATTCGTCATCCATGCAGCGTCAGCCCCTTTAACTCAGCCGTTTCTCAACGCCGAACTGCTTCTCTCAGATTATGTCCTACTGAATATAACGAATGAAGGGAGGGAATTTTCTCTTTTAAAGACTGCCAGCCGCATCTTCATTCAAACACGCTCTCAGATGCACGTAACCACGCTTGATCAATGTCCATGTTCGCGAGACGGAAAGCCCCAGTTCGCTGGCCACTTCAGCAATCGTCTTTTCATCGAGACGATGCAGTTCAAACGCACGGCGTGTTTGTTCAGGCAACTCAAGCAGCGCCTTTTCAATAATCAAGAGGCGCTGTCGGTCATAGACGATAGTTTCTGGCGTAGGCGTCGTGTCGGCAACGCGGCGCCATTCTTCGTCAGGCATATCGACATATTCAACGATGCGCTCGCGCCGGTAGAGATCAATGGACAGATTGCGCGCTACCTGATGCAGATAGGCGCGCGGATTATGTTCATTGCCTGATGGTGTTGCCGACATCACTCGCACAAACGTATCTTGCGTCAGATCGGCTGCCGTCTCTGCATTGTGCCCTCTGCGCCGGAAAAAGCGATGCAGCTCCCGCGCATGGTTCTGGAAAAGGCGTTGCAGATTCCACATCAAACGAAGCTCATTCGGAATAGCTAAATGCCATCGCACCGATCCTCTCCAGACCGGATACACAATCCCCTGACCTGCCTATCGCAGCAGAGTTAGCATTTACTGTAATATATGACTTTAAGAGTCAACTTATTATTGCATTGTTGACATGATCGAAAATAGCGGCGGGAACAGGACGGCCAAAAAGCCAACCTTGCCCTATGGCATCCGGATGCAAGGCCCGCACATAATCGGCCTGTTCTTGCGTCTCCACGCCTTCAACCACCAGCTTCAACTCGAGCCGCCGCGCGATATTGCAAATATTCTCGACAATTTCGGCACTGACAGCCTCGGTTCCGATCGCTTGCGTGAACATGCGATCTATCTTGATTCCGCTGATCGGCAGTTTTGCGAGATAGGCGAGATTGGAATAGCCAGTGCCGAAATCATCGATGAAAAATTCATAGCCCCTCGTGCGAAAGGATTTCATCGCTTCAATCAGGCGTTCATGGTTAGCTGTCGAGCGCTCCGTGATCTCAAGCACAACTCTGAGCGATGAAAGCCCATGGCGCTTGACCTCCTGGTCCAGAAAGACCAGCGTTTTCGGATCAATAACATCGTCGACCGAAAGATTGAGGCTGAGATAAAGATCTTCATTTGCATGTAAGCGCATGTTCATTTGATCAAGCGCTTTGCGCACGACAATCCGCGTAATATTCTTGATATCACCCTGCTGCTCCGCAATCGGAATGAAAACATCCGGCGGAATCGGCACACCATCTTCGTCTGACAGACGAGCAAGCACTTCCGCTCCAATCACTTGTCCGTCACGCAACCGCACCAATGGCTGAAAGACGACATCGACGCGGCCTTCCGCAATGGAACGTTTGATCTGCTGTGCGAGCGATGCATGGCCCCTACGCCATTGAACCCCTGCGGCTCCCAGTCCGCCACCGGCCAATGCACCGAAGACTGCGAGTGCCATCAATACGCCCGGCGATTGCTGGAAAATGCTGACATTGGTCATGGATGCCGTCACACAGACATCGATGCCATCGGCACATTGCGAAACCAGCCGATGCGTGCGCAGATCATACCATGGCAGCTTTTCGGGCGGCCGTTCCGCTATCTTTCTCGTATCGCCAAACGCTCGGTAAATATATTTGCTGTCGCGGCTAACGACCTGCGCGCTGAGGTTAGGTTCCGCACGTTCGTACAAGGCAAAAGCAACGGGCGATGTAAAAACAATCGCCGAGCCGTGCATGATCATTTCCACCTTTGTCTGGTGCTTTCCGATCTTTTCGGCATTTGCCCATAATCGATGCCCGCCATCCACCTCACGATCCCATTTCGGCAGATCGGCAGGCGGAGACAGACGCCCCCATAAAGCAGTACAAACAATGCGATTGTTTAAAACGCGGCCAATATCGCGCAGATAATGCGCCTTATATGCCAGCAGTCGCAGCTCGGTCAGATTTTCATCCGAGCAGAATTCCTGCATGGTGCTATTCACCACTGCAAGCGTATTTCTGCCAGATTGTGTGACATTTACCGAATGGGACAAGAGATTGTCCCTGTATTCGTTAAGGCGAATGTAAGCGAGCCGAACCAGTTCCAGCTGCCCTAAAAGAATTGTTATGGCGATGCCTAAACAAGCGACGAGCGCAACAAACCACCGATCCCCGTTGGTACGCAGCTTTATCATCAGGATGAATGTCCCCAAGCAGCAAATCAACGCCCCCGTTGTTTGCGCGAAATTACACAACTCAAGGCTGGAAGCCAATGCTTAACATGCTGAAATTATCGCGAAATTAGACCATCCTTAAAATAAACTTTAGAAAAAGCTCACGCGTAGACGTCGCAGAACTCAGTTCCCATCGGGATTTAACTTTAAATCTACCCGCAAGGTTGACGTTGATTATCGGGGCCGTAGATTACCTGACCATGACAAATATTGCGATTGATCAAAATTATCTCCTCGAAAAACTGGGCGCGCTCCTGGCAATCCCAAGTCCAACCGGCTTCACAGATGAGGCGGTGCATTTCGTTGCACGCGAACTGGAGCGCCTCGGCCTTGAAGTCATCCTGACGCGACGCGGGGCGATCCGCGCACGCCGCAGCGGCAAATCGAGAAAGCCCGCGCGCGGTATCGTCTCCCATGTCGATACCCTTGGTGCACAGGTCAAATATCTCAAATCCAACGGGCGGCTTGAGCTTGTTTCAATCGGCAACTGGTCGGCACGCTTTGCAGAAGGTGCGCGCGTTTCAATCTTCTCTTCCAAAGGTACCTATCGCGGCTCGATCCTGCCGCTAAAAGCCTCGGGCCACACTTTCAATGAAGAAGTGGATACGCTTCCCGTAGGCTGGACCTATATCGAGTTGCGCGTCGATGCACTTGCCCGCAACAAGGAAGACCTCATAGAGCTCGGCATCGATGTTGGCGACATTGTTGCCGTCGATCCCATGCCGGAATTCATCGATAATGGCTTCATCGTCTCGCGCCATCTTGATGACAAGGCGGGCGTTGCGATCATGCTGGCATCGCTCGAAGCCATGCAGCGGCTCAATGTCGAAACGCCGGTCGATACGTACTGGATATTCACCATCGGCGAAGAAGTCGGCGTCGGCGCTTCGGCAGCCGTTGTTCCGGATATTGCGTCTCTGGTCGCCATTGATAATGGCACCACAGCGCCGGGTCAGAATTCATCTGAGTTTGGCGTAACACTGGCCATGGCCGACCAGACCGGACCTTTCGATTATCATCTGACCAAGAAGCTTTATGAGCTTTGCGACGAGCACGATATCCCGGTGCAGAAGGACGTTTTCCGCTATTATCGCTCTGACGCGGCATCAGCGGTAGAGGCCGGTCACGATGTTCGCACCGCGCTTCTAACCTTCGGTATCGATGCCTCGCATGGCTATGAACGCATTCATTTGAGCGCACTCACATCGATTGCAAAGCTCACTGTTCACTATGCAATGAGCGAGGTTGAGATCAAGCGCGATGCCGAGGAAACCACCAAGGGTCTCAAGGGCTTCACGCATCAGACATCGACCACGGCCGAGCAAGACCTGAGGCCTGAAGACAGCCCGACGGAATAGCTGAAAACAGCACAGAGAATTTGAAGGCGGGATCATCCCGCCTTTTTTCGAGCGCGTCCCGAAAAGCGTAAAGCGGGTGCGGTCACGCAAATTAATTATGATAATTTGTTGATATACGTCATTTCCTCCCTATAAATTATATCCTGACAGATTTGCAGGCAGATATGGCCAAACGAAAGGAACCGCTGATGAAGAGGTTATTTCGCGCCGTTTTGACAGCGGCCACTCTGGTTCTGGGTTCAGCGACATTTCACGCTGGCGCGCAGACACCGCCCGATGTTCTGATCGTCGGGCAGATTGCTGAACCGCAATCGCTTGACCCACACACGGTCACGGCAACCAATGATTTCCGCATCCTTGTGAACATCTATGACGGGCTGGTCCGCTATAAGGATGGCACGCTGGAAATCGAGCCGGCGCTTGCTGAAAGCTGGACCATTTCGGACGATGGCAAAACCTATACATTCAAGCTGAGACAGGGCGTGAAATTCCATGACGGTTCGGATTTCAACGCGGAAGCGGTCAAATTCAACTTCGAGCGGATGCTGAACAAGGATCATCCGTTCTACAATACCGGCCCGTTCCCCCTCTCCTTCAACTTTGAATCCATTGAAAGCGTCAATGCGGTCGATGCAAACACCGTCGAGTTCAAACTGAAAGAGCCGTTCGCGCCCTTCCTGTCAAACCTCGCCTATCCGACCGGCCTCATCGTTTCGCCAGCCGCCGTAGAACAATATGGCACTGAATTTGGTCGCCATCCGTCGGGCACCGGCCCATTCAAATTTGCCGAATGGCAGTCTGGCCAGCGCGTGGTGGTCGAGCGTAATCCCGACTACTGGGATAAGGCTCCGACCTTGACCGCGATTGTTTTCCGTCCCATCACCGACGCCAATACGCGCGTTGCTGAAATGAT
The DNA here is from genome assembly GCF_040369775.1 of Brucella sp. NBRC 12953. Lineage (NCBI taxonomy): Bacteria > Pseudomonadati > Pseudomonadota > Alphaproteobacteria > Hyphomicrobiales > Brucellaceae > Brucella > Brucella sp. NBRC 12953. Next base: position 440,190 of record NZ_BAABSV010000003.1, on the reverse strand, counting down.
GGCAGGTGGCATCGACATCATGGTTGAGGTGCCGCCGGATAATCTCGCGACCTTCAAACAGGATGCAAATTTCGCTGTCGCAGAACAGGCGGGACCGCATGTCTGGTTCAGCATTCTCAACACCAAAAGCGGACCGTTCGCCGACAAGAAAGTTCGTCAGGCTGCAAATTATGCAGTCAACAAACAGGGTCTGGTCGATAATGTCCTGCAAGGTTCTGCAACTGTCGCGGCCGGTCCCGTGCCACCTGCATTCAACTGGGTTGATGATAAAACCGAGCCTTATCCTTACGATCCGGAAAAAGCCAAGGCGCTGTTAAAGGAAGCAGGCGCTACCAATCCTGAACTTACTTTCTATGTGACAGAAGGTGGCTCGGGGATGCTTGATCCGATCAATATGGGTGCAGCTATTCAGGCTGATCTTCAGGCCGTCGGCTTCAAAGTGAAGATTGAAACCTACGAGTGGAACACCTTTCTTGGTCGTGTGAATTCCGGTCTCGATGGCAAGGCAGATATGGCTGAAATGGCATGGATGACCAACGATCCAGACACGGTTCCATTTCTCACGCTTCGCACCGAAGCCCTGCCGGACAAAGGCGGATTTAACTCGGGCTATTATTCCAATCCAAAAGTCGATGAATTGCTGACCAAGGCTCGCACATCGACCGATCAGGCAGAGCGCGGCAAGCTCTACGGCGAGATCCAGTCCATCGTCCACGACGATGCGCCATGGCTTTTTGTCGCCAACTGGAAACAGAATGCTGTCACAACAGCTGCAGTTCAGGGCTTCAAGCTCCAGCCGTCATTCCTGCTGCATCTCAAAAATGTGACCAAACAATGAAGCTTTGCGCCAGAGGTTACAGCATCGGCCCAAAAATCGTATTCGATTTTTGGAAAGCACGATGCGTAGATTCAATAAGTTAGAGCGTCCTTTGTGCGTCCAATTGGACGCACGGCTCTCTAGGGCCGCTGGCGCAATTTTACTTGCGCATTTTAAGCAGAAGCGAAACCCGGTTTTGCACCAAATGCGCCCCAGATGAAGCGGAGGAGGGCCAATGCCAGCCTATATCTTCAAGCGGCTCATCGCAGTCGTTCCCGTACTTTTCGGGCTCTCCATCATCGTGTTTCTGGTGATGGCATCAATTCCCGGCGATACTGCCACAGCTCTGCTCGGCTCTTATGCGACGCCGGAAAATGTCGAGCGTATCAATCGTGATCTCGGCCTCGACAAGCCACTCGTCCAGCAATATTTCATCTGGATCGGCAATCTGTTGCACGGTGATTTCGGTCGCTCCTTCGTGCTCAATCGTCCTGTTCTCGATGAAGTGCTGGAACGCTTTCAGGCAACACTTATTCTGGCAGGCGTTGCTCTCGTGCTCTGTTCGATCTTCGGACTTTTCGCAGGCATTGTCTCAGCCGTTCGTCAGTTTGGCTGGGCAGATCGCACCATCACTTTCATCGTTCTGGCAGGCATTTCGATCCCTTCATTCTGGCTTGGCCTTCTGCTGATTTATCTCTTCGCAGTGCATTGGCGCATACTTCCGGCATCCGGCATGTATGCAGTCTATGGCGGCGGCGATCTCAAGGATCTGATCTGGCATCTGATCCTGCCAGCATCGACGCTTGCGGTTGTTGCTGCCGGTGTGATTGCCCGGCTGACGCGCGGCGCAATGCTTGAAGTGCTGCGTCAGGATTATATCCGCACCGCACGCGCCAAAGGGCTCAATGAGCGTCGCGTGATTTACGGCCACGCCTTTCGTGCAGCCCTTGTCAGTGTCATTCCCGTTATCGGCATTCAGGCAGGCTTTGTGCTGGGCGGTGCGGTCTATATCGAGACCGTGTTTCAATGGCCCGGTATCGGCGCCATGCTTGTGAAGGCAATTTCGACCCGCGACATCCTGCTTGTGCAGGGCGGCGTGCTGATCGTGGCAGCCAGCTATGTGCTGTTCAATCTGCTCGCCGATGTCCTTCAGACCATGCTTGATCCGAGGATACGCACATGAGCGCCCTTTCGGAAACCTACTCCCCAGCCGCTCCTGCGCGCCTGTCATCATGGCGTCTGCTGATGAGCAATCGTTTGGCAGCTTTTGGCTTTTTTCTGCTCGCGCTCATCTGCGTGCTGATAATACTCGTGCCAATCCTGCCATTACCCAACCCGGATGCGACAGCACCCGCAAACAGGCTGCAACCCGTCTTCTCCGCAGGTCATCTGCTGGGCACAGACCAGCTTGGACGCGATATTCTGAGCCGCCTTCTCTGGGGCGCACGCGTCTCGGTGGCGGTAGGCTTTGCAGCCACGCTGATTGCCGCAGTGATCGGCTCGGCTATCGGGATCGTCGCAGGCTATGCAGGAGGGCGCACCGACAACCTTATGATGCGCGGCATCGATATGCTGATGGCCTTCCCCTATATCCTGCTGGCTCTTGCAATCGTTGCAGCGCTGGGACCGGGATTGATGAATGCGCTTTATGCAATTGCCGTGGTCAATATCCCGTTCTTTGCACGTAATGTGCGCGGCACAACACTCGGCCTTGCCAATCGCGAATTTGTGGATGCTGCCCGGCTTTCCGGCAAAGGGCACATTTCAATCCTGCTTACAGAAGTGTTGCCCAATGTGTTGCCGGTCATCGTCATCACAATGTCAACCACGGCAGGCTGGATGATCCTTGAAACGGCAGGCCTCAGCTTTCTGGGGCTTGGTGCGCAGCCGCCACAGGCTGATCTTGGCTCGATGCTCGGTGAAGGCCGTGCGCAGATGTTCACTGCCCCGCATGTTTCCATCGTGCCGGGCCTAATGATCTTTCTGATTGTCATCAGCCTCAATGTGCTGGGCGACGGCATCCGCGATGTGCTTGATCCCCGTTTGCGCTCCGGTGCTCTTGCCCGCCCCGGCTCGGTAACGGCAATCGCCAAGCACAGAACCGCGCCCAAGACGAGGATGCTGGATGCAGCCCTCGCGGTCGAAAAGCTCGAAACTGGCTTCGTCAACAATGGCAACTACACGCCTGCGGTCAACAGTGTTTCCCTGCATCTTAATCGCGGTGAATGTCTTGGCCTGATTGGCGAAAGCGGTTCAGGCAAAAGCGTCACCGCACTTTCCATCATGGGGCTGGTGGCCTCACCGCCTGGATTGATCCGCAACGGCGCCATCTATCTTGACGGCGAAGACGTACTCGACATGAGCGAAACCGAACTGACCGCCACGCGCGGCAGCAAGGTCGCCTATGTATTTCAAGATCCGTTGACCACGCTGCACCCGATGTACTCAATCGGCAAACAGGTCGAGGAGGCAATCGCAGCGCACAAATCGATCAGCGCATCCGAACGCCGGGCAGAAGCCATCGCCTTGCTGGAGAAAGTGGGTATTCCGGATGCAAAGGAGCGTGCAGATCATTATCCGCACCAGCTTTCCGGCGGTCAGCGTCAACGTGTCGGCATAGCCATGGCACTTGCAAATGATCCCGACATCATCATCGCCGATGAGCCGACCACCGCTCTTGATGTGACCGTACAGGCGCGCATTCTTGAGCTTTTACGTGATCTGCAGCGCGAACGCGGCATGGCGCTTTTGTTCATCACTCATGACTTTGGCGTCGTTTCCGAAATCTGCGATCGCGTTGCCGTCATGAAAGACGGGGTGATCCTCGAGACCGGAACCGCCCGAGAGGTGCTCGCCAACCCGCAACACAGCTATACCAAGCGGCTGATTGCCTGCGTGCCAGAACTTGGCCACGGCAAGGACTTCTATGAGCGCGTGGCAAAGCTGTTCAGTCGCAAACAGACGGAGGCCGCCACATGAGTCAGGCTGCAATCAGTGTCCAGAATCTGAGCAAAACCTTTGGTGGCGGACGCACATTTTTCGGCAAACAGCGCCATGCTGTTGAAGCGGTCAAGTCCGTGTCGCTCAATCTCGCGCGCGGCGAAACATTGGCAATCGTAGGCGAAAGCGGCTCGGGAAAAAGCACTCTGGCGCGAATGCTGGTGGGGCTGACAGAGCCGAGCGACGGCACGATGAAAATCGCCGGACAGGATGCCAGCGCACTTCGCCGCTCTGGTCCGCGGGCTTTTGGCAAGGTGATCCAGTATGTGTTTCAGGACCCCGTGGCGTCGCTCAATCCGCGCAAGACCATCCGGCAGATACTGGAAACACCCCTGAAGCTGCTCGGTGAACTGGATAGTCAAAAGCGCCAAAAGCGTATGGAAGAACTGCTCGATGCCGTGCAGATGCCAAAAGATACTCTGCTGCGCTACCCGCATGAGTTTTCCGGCGGGCAGGCCCAGCGTATCGCCATTGCCCGCACACTTGCAGCAAATGCCGAAATCATCGTGCTGGATGAGCCGGTAAGTGCGCTTGATGTCTCCGTTCAGGCGCAGGTGCTGCTGCTGCTCGATGAGCTTAAACAGCAGTTCGGCCTGTCTTATCTCTTCATCAGCCATGATCTTGCGGTGGTGGAAGCCATCAGCGACCGCGTTGCCGTCATGTATTATGGGGAAATCGTCGAGGAAGCGACCGCCGGGGACCTTTTTGCGAAGCCACAACATGCCTATACACGTCAGCTGATAGACAGCGCGCCGCGTATGAAAAGAGAGTAGCAAGGTATGGCCCGGAACAGCCGCAGCAAATCGGACAATGCTTCGCTGACCAAATCAAAGCGACGGCCTGAGGTCATTGCTGACCGTATCAAAGACGTGATCCAGACGGACCATCTCAAACCCGGTGATCGGCTACCACAGGAAAAAGACCTGATCGACCAGTTCAAGGCGGCCAAGGGTACTGTGCGCGAGGCGATGAAGGCGCTCGAAACCCAGGGCCTGCTCTTCACCCGCACCGGTCCCGGTGGCGGTGTTTTCGTTGCTGAACCATCTGCGCAACATGCGATGGAAATGCTCGGCAACTATTTCTTCTTCGACCAGCCAAGCCTTCAGGAAATCTATTCCCTACGCAAGCTGCTGGAGCCTGAGATCGCAGCCTCACTTGCCGGCAGATTGAGCAATGAAGATCTTACGAAACTGGAGAGCACGATGCGGTTTTACGACCGCCCTCCAACCAATCTGGACGACCAGTTTCAGCAGCGTGTGGCAGAACTGGATTTTCATACTCAGCTCGCACAACTCTGCCCGGACCGGCTCCTGGGCTTCATATGTGGTCTAACGCATAATCTGCTGCGCAACATGCCTGTTGCCCGCTCAATCTATGCCGATCCCACACCCGCATCCCGCGAAGAAGGCCTGCTTTTTCAGCATCGCCTTCTGACAGCTCTGATGGAAAACAGGGCCGAAGATGCACGTAAAATCGCGCTGGAACATATGATTTCCGCCGAAAAATACATGCTTTCCAAAGAAAAAGAGCTGAAAAAAGCATCAAGCGCATAAAAATCAGAAATTTCGGAACCATCCCGGCGTGCGTGCATTAGCCAATATGCAGGCCGCCGCCATAACTCATGCGACGGCCTTGCTTGTTGTGTTTGATCATGGAGGTTTTGACCCTTTTTATGTGTGGAATTTGCGGAGAAGTCAGGTTCGACGGTGCGACACCGTCGGTTTCGGCAATCTCGAAAATGGCAGACATTCTTGCCCCCAGAGGGCCAGACGCTTCTGGCATCATAGTGCGTGGCAATGTCGGCTTTGGACACCGGCGATTGAGAATTCTCGATCTGTCGGAGAAATCCCAGCAGCCCATGATCGACGCCGATCTTGGCATAAGCGTTGTCTTCAACGGCTGCATTTACAATTTCCGCGAATTGCGTGCTGAGCTCGAAGCCAAGGGCTACCGCTTCTTTTCTGATGGCGACACAGAAGTCATCATCAAGGCATGGCACGCCTGGGGCGAGGAATGTGTTTCCCGCTTTTACGGCATGTTCGCCTTTGCCATCCATGAGCGCGATACCGGCAGACTGATCTTTGCCCGCGACCGTTTTGGCATCAAACCGCTTTATCTGGCAGAGGTCAGCGGCGCGCTGCGCTTTGCCTCGTCGCTGCCTGCACTTGTGAAGGCTGGCGGTGTCGATACCTCAATCGACCGCGCGGCACTGCATAATTATATGAGCTTCCACGCTGTGGTTCCGCCGCCGCGCACCATCTATAAGGGTGTGCGCAAGCTGCCTGCGGCAACGATCCGTGTTTATCAGGCCAATGGCGAATTTCGTGATCGCATCTATTGGCAGCCGCCGCATAGCCGTCTGGCTGGCGACAGCACTATCAGCCGTGAAGACTGGCAGGAACAGCTCCTCGACATGCTGCGCGTTGCCGTCAAACGCCGCATGATTTCTGACGTGCCGGTTGGCGTTCTTCTGTCAGGTGGTGTGGATTCGAGCCTGATTGTCGGTCTTCTTGCGGAAGCAGGTCAGACCGGCCTCATGAGCTTTTCGGTCGGCTTTGAAGAAGCCAACGGCGAAAAAGGCGACGAGTTCGTCTATTCCGATCTGATTGCCAAACATTTCGGCACCGATCATCACAAGATTTTTGTGCCGAGTTCTGATTTGATGGATGCGCTTCCCGGTACGATTACCGCCATGTCGGAACCAATGGTTTCCTACGACAATGTCGGCTTTTATCTGCTGTCGAAGGAAGTTTCCAAACATATCAAGGTCGTGCAATCCGGTCAGGGTGCCGATGAGGTCTTTGCGGGCTATCACTGGTATCCGCCACTGGTGGACTCCAATGATGTGGTCAGCGATTATGCCAAGGCATTCTGTGACCGCTCGCATGATGTGCTTAAAACCCAGCTGTCGCCCGACTGGATGACAGATCGCGACTATAGCCGCGAACTCATCGAAGAGCATTTGTTGCGCGATGGCGCTGATACACCCGTTGACCGCGCACTTCGTCTCGACAGCAATATCATGCTGGTCGATGACCCCGTAAAACGCGTCGATAACATGACGATGGCCTGGGGGCTGGAAGCCCGCGTGCCGTTTCTCGACCATGAACTCGTGGAACTTGCAGCGCGTATGCCGCCAGAAGAAAAGCTGCGGGATGGCGGCAAGGGCATTCTGAAGGATGTCGCCCGCAAGGTTGTGCCAAGCGAGGTGATCGATCGCAAGAAGGGTTACTTCCCGGTGCCGCAGCTCAAATATATCGCTGGCCCCTATCTCGACATGCTGCGCGATGCTTTGTCATCGCAGAAAGCACGCGAACGCGGGCTTTTCCAGCGTGATTATCTCGACCGGTTGTTCGCAAATCCTTCCGAACACATCACCCCTTTGCGCGGCTCGGAGCTTTGGCAGGCCGGACTGCTCGAAATGTGGCTTCAAACTCAGGAAGCATGAGGTTGGGAGGCCCAAAATGAAAAAGACAGGTGAGGTTGAAATGACCCGGCAGAAAGCAAGGGGCAGAAATGCTTTCTCGCACAGGCTCACGCGACTGCGCACACCCGAAAGTGCGGGCTTTTATCAGGAGCATCTGCACGGTCACGCGCAGGAAGATGAACGTTCTGCCAACCGCAATATCGTGCTCGACTGCGGTTGGGGGCGGTTGCTTTTCGCACAGACGTTCGAGAGCAATGAAGGCATCATCGAAGCATTGCGCGCTGAGGCTCCTTTAAGCCGTGATATTCTGTTTTATGTCAGCGATCCGCATGTGCTTCTATCGCAGGCACCGCAGGAGATCTTTCTCGATCCATCGCACACCTACCGGCTTGAACTGTCCAATTACCGCGCTGGTGGGCGTCGCACACGCGGCATCACCATTCGTCGCGCAGTATCGGAAATTGACGCGGACGGCATCAATGCGGTCTATGCCGCCTGTGGGATGGTACAGTTGCGGGCTGATTTCTTTTCGTCAGAACGCGATAATCGTGCCGTCACCTATTTCGTCGCGCAGGATGATGCGACGGGCGAAATTGTCGGGACAGTCACCGGCATCAATCACCAGCGCCTGTTCAATGATCCTGATCAGGGTGGCTCGCTCTGGTGTCTGGCGGTGCATCCGCAGGCACGCCAGCCCGGCATTGGTGAGAAGCTGGTTCGCAAACTGGCCGAGCATTTTCAGGCGCGTGGGCTCAACCATGTCGATCTGTCGGTGCTGTACGATAATGACAATGCAATCCGCCTCTATGAGAAGCTGAAGTTTCGTCGCGTCCCGCTTTTTGCGATCAAACGCAAAAACGCGATCAATGAGAAGTTTTTCGCCCAGCCGATCAACTCCCTTGATGCGCTCAATCCTTACGCCCGTCTCATTGTGGACGAAGCGCTGCGTCGCGGCGTGCATGTGGATATCACCGATGCGGAAGGCGGCTTCTTCCGCCTCTCCCATGGCGGACGCTCGATCCATTGCCGTGAAAGCCTCTCTGAAATGACATCCGGTGTCGCCATGTCGATCTGTGACGACAAGGCCGTCACCCGCCGCACCGTCGCAAAAGCCGGTCTGAGCGTGCCTGAGCAAATCGCAGCCGATGCTGATGATGAAACGCTGGAAGCCTTTCTTGCAAAACATCAGAAGCTGGTTGTGAAGCCCGCGCGCGGTGAACAGGGTCGCGGAATTTCTGTCGGAGTCACCACGATGAAGGATCTGCGTGCTGCCATCAAGCAAGCGCGAGAGGTTTGCAATCAGGTGTTGCTCGAAGCCTGTTTTGAAGGTGAAGATCTGCGACTGGTGATTATCGATTACAAGCTGGTTGCCGCCGCGGTGCGTCGTCCGCCACGCGTGATCGGCGACGGAAAATCAACGATCAGACGCCTCATCGAAGTTCAATCACGCCGCCGTATGGCTGCAACGGGCGGTGAAAGCCGCATTCCGGTTGATGCCGAGACAAAGCGTTGTCTTGAGCAGCAAGGTCTGATACTAGATGACGTGCTTACAGACAGACGTGAAATTACCGTTCGTAAAGCAGCCAACCTTCATACCGGTGGCACGATCCACGATGTAACGACTATCGTGGAACCGACATTGGTTGATGCTGCGTGCAAGGCAGCACGCGCTATTGATATTCCGGTTGTGGGCATTGATTTCATGGTGAAGTCACCCGAAACACCAGAATATGTGTTCATCGAAGCGAACGAGCGTCCTGGCCTTGCAAATCATGAACCGCAGCCGACAGCTGCGCGTTTTATTGAATGTTTGTTTCCTCAATTGGGAACCAATATTCCATAATGGAAGTTTGTTTTGCACTGAAAGTGCCATTCACAATCCGGTAGCACAAACGTGACATCGGATTGTCGTGGATTTGGTCTATATTGCGACCTTCGCCCAAGATTCATCATTCGTGGAGCAAAATATATGCTGGCAGAAGCCAAAGTAGAACAGCTGGGTATTACGATCGATGTATATCAGCGAGAAGCACGTCACTGGATTGCATCTGGTGTATTCGATGGAAAGCATATTGTTGTAGAAAATGTGACGCAGGGAACTGCGGTAAGTGCGTGGAGAGACTGTGCCCTGGCATTATCAAACCGGGCGGCCTAATTATTTATCTCAAAATTACTGAACTTAATTACTGAGCGGCTTCTGCGATAATTGGTATGGCAGAGGTTTTTTTCTCAAGCGTCATCGTCTTGAGATTACCTGAAAATAGAATGCCGGTGATCGGCAGAACTGGTTCCGCAGGCAGTGCTTCATGGTGGGTGCTGTCTTTTGGAACATGAAGCTTATGCTCGGTGCCGTCATCGGCACCGGACATGATAAGCGATACATTCCCGCGCGCTTCCAGCAATTTTGTCCCGTACAGGAACTCGAAGCTCAGCATCGAAACGAGGAATTTATAGGTTCCGTCGCGCACGCCACCCTTCATCATGGCGGCGCGATGGACCTCCTCGCCGATTGCTACATCAAGCGGCGGAATACGGGGATCACAAACATAACCAAGCGCGAGCAGTTGGCCGTTATCAACCTCAAAGCGCATTCTGTCTGCACCAAGATCGAGCGCGGAAATTGAAAAGCGGCGGTTGCTATATTGAATTGGCACGCGCCCCAACCGCTTGCAAAGCTGTTCGCCACTCAAGGCGCGTGCATTGGCGAAGTGGTCGGGATCAATAGCAAATGGCAGCGCTTTTGGGCGATGCTGCATAGACAAAGCTGGTTCGAGAACATCAGCGATCAAGTTGGCTACAATCGTCGTTGAAACAGGGCGCGCATAATGACCCTGATCGAGATAGAAAGCCGGATTGCTTACGACATCACGGCCATATTGCTGCATCAGCATCCGCGAAACATCGACTGAAATGGTGCCATACCATTGCGATATGTAATTGATGCCCGCATCAATTGAAGAAACAGAATTCAGGAATGAGCCATTGCGTGCGCCAAATACAAGCGTTGCGACCCGCAGGTTTGGATTGCGTTCCAGCGCGTAACGAATGATCCCCTCGTAAAATCGTGCCCAATGGCGAAACGGACGCCGTTCATCACCGTAAACAAAGGCATCATTGATCGCATATTCGATCAGCAGCAGCTCGCAATCCTCGAGCTGTTCAAACTGCTTGAGCTGATAAAGGCCAAGCGCGCTCGTGGTGCCGCCCACGGCAAGATCAGCAACAATGTCCAGCTCCACGCCGCGTTTTGCCATCGTCCCCAGAAGGGTTGGTAGATAACCGGGCAGCATGACGGTGTTTGAACCACCGATGATTACAGTCTTGAGCTTCATTTCGTCACCGTTGCAGCTTGGCCTGCCGGCGTCAGCGAACCACAACGCCACACACCGTAAGTGCTTGCATCCCAATCAAAATAATAAGCGGCTGCGATCTGGCCACTATCCATCATCTGACGAAACCGATCGCGTGCCTTCTCGACCAGTTGTTCGCGATTATTGTCGTTGGCCGGGCAGGCTTTGGAGGTATTCGCAAAGCCCCATTCGGTGATCCAGCATGGCTTGCCATCGGCACCACCGCAGAAAGACAGCGCGCTGGCGATGTGTTTCGCGCGCGCAGCCCGTGTGCCGCTGCTGCCCGGATAAATGTGAATGCCATAGCCGTCGGCCACATCATTGAGACCATATTTCCTGAGAAGATCCGTAAAGACGGCTGGATCAACGCTGTCTATTCCGCGCCGGTCGGCATCAATGAAAGGAATATCGGACAAACCCGCTGATACGACTTTTGCTTTGGCGCTGTGCTTGGTCTTTGCCAGCTCCGCCCTGACAATGCGCAGAAGTTCGACGTATTTTTCTGCACCCTTTTCGACCAAAGGCAGATCTTCCATCTCATCCAAAGAACGTGCGGTCTTCATCTTTTCCTTGGGTAGAATGGCAAGATCGCCATTATAGGCACCCCAATTGATCTCATTGCCGGGTTCCACAGCAACCAGTGGCACCCCAAGTGCATCAATCTTTTGCAAGGCATCTGCGATCGCCTGCTGAAAGCGATCCGGAGATATATCTGAAAGCCGATACATATCCCAGATGCGCCCGCGACCGGAACGAGGCTTTGTTCCTTCAGGATAGAAATCCGCGTTATTGAGCGAGATTTCGAGCAGGATGGCCAAACCTTTTTCATGAGCAAGACGCACCGCATCGATACTCTGATCCACCGGTCGCGTGAGGGACAGCCGAACTGCCACCACGCCATTATCCACCATCTGATCGAAAATCTGCTCACGCTCTGCTGGCTTAAGCCAGGCCATATTGACCCGGTTGACGCCGAAGCGCGTATCGGCAAGAGCACTTTGAGGCTGGAGAGCCAACGACAAAGCGCCCACGAGCGTTATCATCGCTACCGTTTTGCCCCTGATGCTCTTGCAGCTTGGCATCATCTTATCCCGATATCCTTGAGTGCGCCGTTGAAATTGGCTTCACATTCCGAATAGCGATTGATGGCAGCAGGCACATCAATCTTGGAAAGGAAGTCACGCAGATAGGCCTTCTTCTGCGGCTCACGGTTCCAGATGCTTGCATCAATATGTGGAAAGCCGACGAAGCCGAGCATTTCTCGCATTCGGTCATCGACCGCGATCATCAGCCCCGGAACACCCGACTGCATACCGATGATCGTGCCGTGGAAACGACGGCTTAAACCGAAATCCTGACTGGAAATCCAGCTGCGCCATTTATGCGTATCGAAAAACACCAGCAGCTCGTTTTTGCGCTGCCACTTTTCCATGTGTTTGTAATCGACAGGTGCGGTGATGCGGCTTGCCGCCTCATCGAAAGCTTGCGCATGATCTTCGCCTGCGATGTTCATATTATAGACGATCACCTCGTCCTGGATGACATAGCTTGCAACGCTGTCTTTTTCGAGCAGCGCATGGGCATCGACAATCGTATCGGCCACACTGCCGAGATAGCCGCCGAATGAGATTTTTTGCGCATCCGCAAGGCTCGGATCAGCAAGACGGCTCAGCGATAGCTTCATCTGCTCTGGCCGATAGTAGAGCGAAGGGCAGCCGGTCGGGCGGACATATTTCATGCCCGCATCTTTCAGGAACGCTTCCGTGAAATGCCCGCGTGTGAGGAAGAAACTTTCCTTGCGGCGCAGAATTTCCAAAAACCGGCGCGTGCCTTCCGGCAATTCGGCTTTCAGATTTTCCTTCTTCTGAATGCCGATGCCCATGACAACAATCGGCATGTTCAGCTTTTCAAAGACGAAGGATTCCGTTGTTGCGGCATAACCGGGACGCAAAAGATTTGCCGATGCAAACAGGCAAAGATCAAAGCTTTCATTGAGCTTTGCATAGGTGTCAGGTGAATTGAGGCTGTTGGCCAGATGCCAGAACGGAACATAAGTCACATCATGGCCGCGGACAGCATTGGCAGCGCCTTCACCAATGAGGTAATTGCCAGTATTGGCAATCTTTTTGACCTGATCGGTCACATCCTTTTTGGTGCGGATGGGCTCGAAATAAGGGCGGTGTTTAACACTTGCACCCGAAACGCTTTCCACGGTCCGCATCAAATAGGACGGAATGCCGGTAATCATTATGCGCATGGTGATCCATCTTCGCTTAAATTAAAGAAAATTGCTGGATTTGGATTAGGCGTGAGATGCCCCAATGCCGATGTCTGAAAGCACGCTTCGGAAATTGCGTTCGCGAGCCGAGTATTTTTCAACCACATCAGGGATGTTCATTGCTGCGATATGATCACTCACGAAAGCGCGCCGGTCGTTGGCTGCATTGAGATCACGGGCATCAATCTTTGGCAGACCGGAGAAATTGAGCATTTCACGCATACGATCATCAACGGCGACCATAAGGCTTGGTACGCCCGCCTGCATGGAAATGATATTTCCGTGGAAGCGACGACCGAATGAGAAGTCCATCGTCGAGCACCAGGCACGCCATTGATTGGTGTCAAGGAAAGCGTGAACGCTGAGCTTCTTCTTGAGATCGCTTGAGCCTTTGTAGGTCAGCGGTCCCACCAGCTCACCAGTCGTTGAATCATAAGCACGGCCATTGGCGTCCGATTCAAGCTGCATATCGAAATGCAGAAGCTCATCCTGCACCACATAGGCTGAACGACCATCGTCGGAACTCAGCGCATTCATGTCGCCGATGGTTTCAAGTTCTGCACCCATATAGCCTGTGAAAACTGTGCGGCCTTCACCTACTTTAACCTGCGACAGACGCGTAATGGCCTTGCGCATATTATCAGGACGGAAATAAAGCGACGGGCAACCAACCGGACGCACATAGGAAAAGCCCTGATCACGAAGATAGCCGGCTGCATTTTCACCGCGGGTAAGGAAATAATGCTCGCGAGATTTAAGCACTTCGAGAAGCTTCTTCGTGCCAGCAGGTAAACCGTCTTCGCCCTCAATATCAGGGCGGTTCTGGATACCAATGCCCAGCATAACCACCGGCATATCGAGCTTGGATAAAACCAGCGCTTCCGCATCTGCTGACAGGCCTTTGCGCAGAAGGTTTGCGCAAGTGAAGACGCAGATATCGAACTCCTTGTTGATCTCCTCGACACCTGTTCCATTGTTCACGCAATTATAGAGATGCCAGAACGGAATATGCTTGGCTGACGGCAGAAGGGCCGTCATTGCGCCCTCGCCGATCAAATAATTTCCGGTATTGGAGATGTTTTTCAGTTCCTGGATAAAATTATCCCTGGATTCTGAATCCTTCTGCTTTTCCGAATAATAGACCTGCGCTTTGTCTGCGCGATCAATGAGACGTGTCAGATGGCTCGGAATGCCGGTGACAAGAATTCTTGGGTTGGTTGGGCGGCTCATAGGTCGACCTTTCTGGTATAATCAGGCAACTGCACGGCCGGGGAAAACGGCAATCGTGCTGGCATCGTCTGCAACGTCCGGCTGGGAGGACCGGGATTTCGGATAGACCGGGCTTATTTCATTGGCCCAATCGGTAAATTCGGAGAAAGCAGCGCTCCATGTGCGGTGAGCGGCTGATGCCAATGCGCCTTCAGCCGTACGCATCAGGGCTTCGCGATCCTGCGCGAGAATGGTGAGAATGCGCGTCATATCGGCCACGATCTGCGCATCATTGCCATTGCGGATTAAGATGCCGTCGCGACCATGATTGATCAGCTCATCGACAGCACCCACCGCAGTTGCAACCGGCACACAGCCGAGCTGCTGGGCTTCGGCAATCATCAGCGGTGCGCCTTCCCAGCGCGACGGCATCAAAAGCACATCTGCCCAAGCGAGATGGTTTGCAATATCTCTTCCGTCGAAGACCGGTGGCGAGACCTTCACGCCCGCATCTTTGAGACGCGTCATCCAAGATGCACTTGGATCGTCGGAAAGGATTTCTCCACCGATGGCTTGCGCTTCAAACACAATGCCATGCTCTTTGAGCTTGACGATTGCGTCATGTAACCGGTCGATCCCCTTTTGGCGATCAAGACGGCCCATATAAAGCATCCGAAATGGCTCACCCTTGCGTATCTGTTTACGCGCGGCTGTTACCTGCGCACGCAGCTTTGAATCAATGGAGAAGCTCGCACCATTAGGCACCGAGAATACTTTCTCAAACGGCACGCCAAAGCTGTGCAGATAGATTTTCAACTGATCTGAACAGGTGAGAAACGCGTCATAAGCGTGTTCGAAAGCAATCGCCGCATAGGGCTGGCCCGCTTGCCTGCGGAAGACGGTTTCGTCCACCACATGCAGATAACAGGCCGTGCGTGTGCCTTCCGAACGCAGCTTGCCCATCAAAGGATGCGCTGCCATGACGTGATTGTTGACCACGAGATCGAAACCGGAGAGTTGCCCGCGCAGGATGCCCCAATCAAGCGGATGATCTTCGGTTATGAAATCCTGCCCAAGGAAGCGGTTTGTGTCGCCCCACGCAGGAATACCTTCTTTCCAGAAGTGCAAATAGTCGAAGGATTGATCGAACTCGTCGAGCACATCCATGCGCTCATTGCCAAGCACGAACAGATGCGTTTCAAATCCCTGGTTCTTCAACTCACGACCAGCCGCATAAGCCACCTTCTCTGCTCCCCCAAAGGAGGCATTGGGCACCAGAACTGCAGCCGTCTTCTTTCTTGCGGTGTTATGCGCAAGCGGCAGAACTGGTCCACCGCCCATTTCATCGCGCAACACCTGATACATTTCTGAAAGTGCTGGCAGACGGCGCGGACGCCATGTCCAGCGCATGGCGGCACTTTGTTTGAGCGGGCTTGTCGCAATCGATGTCACCAGATTGAGCATCGACTGTTCGGGGCGGGAAAGCGCCCTGCGCTGACGAACGCGCGGAAATGGGAAGCGGACTTTCATGCGCGCCGAGGTGGGCCACAATTGCTGTGTACCCAATGACGCAAACCAATCCAGCGCATCGTTTTCGATGATGTCTTTGATCAGTTTCGTCGAGACGAAAATCAGATCCGCATGGGGCTGGCGCGTGCCGGAAGGCGTGATGTCAGTATCGATACGCCGCTCGTCTTCAACATTGGTCAGTTCGACAAAGACGATATTCGCCTGTTCAGAAAGCCTCTCAAGCCGAGACAGGATGTTTGGCAACAGCCGCGACCGCGCCAGAAGCTTCAAAGTTTCGGTGTTGGATGAAGCAAGAAAGGGCGGGAAGTGAAAATTATCCGGCTCGGAAACGCTACCCCAAAATGCGCGGATGGCATCATCAAATTTAAGATCAGTCGTGCCAAGGCTAAGATCAGTAAAAAGACTGACTGTTCCTTCACCTGCACGGATCACGCCATAGCGCGGACATTCCTCATGCTCGAAACCCACAAGCGTCGGGCGACGAAACAGCGCCTTATGTCGTTTGCGGAGAAAATTGATGGAGCCGGAGCGGTCGCGATTGGCTTCCTTGAAGCGGCTCTCAGCCCGCAGGCGATATTCGAACCCGGTGTCATGGCATGGCGTTCCGACGAAACCGGCTTCAATGGCCGAAAGCCAGAATTCCCAGTCTTCAAAACCGTTCTGCCGGTCGTCGTCAAAGCGCACGCCGCTGCGGAACACTTCAGCTGAAATCATTGAGCCGGTATCGCAGATATTGTCAGTAATGCAGTGAATAAGCCGCGAATAACTATCGCCATAATGCGCGCGCCAATTGACTGAAAACGTGTCGATATTGGTGTAAACCCAACCGGCATTGCTTGCCAGAAGCTTGCGATAAAGCGTGTCGATGGTTTGCGGTTGCACCCGGTTATCGGCATCTACAAAATAGACGGCCTTCACATCCGGCATCTCTTCAAGAATATAATCGACCGCGCGGTTGCGTGCGCCACCGGGGCCGGCATTCTCTCCGAAAATGACATGAATATTGGGATGTGCTGCCGCATAAAGCGCCAGACTGTCGAAAACTTCGCGACGCGGATCACCATCGACGGAGACGACGATCTGGGTACGGAAAACCGTTTCCGAGGCAAGAAGGGTTTCAAGCGCCTCAAGCGCAAGCGCCGCATGGCCATAAAGCGGCATGGCAACGACGATCAAATCTCTCGATCTATCGTACATTCGCAACCTCTTTGGCTAATTCCTGAACGGGGCTTGCGGCTTCGATGTGCTTGACCAGGCGGAAGTTGAAAATCTTCAACCAGGAAAAGTCGACTGAATCACCTGCAGCCTTGCTGAGCACGATCAGATCCATCGTGCGATCAATCGGCTCTTCGAGCATGAAATTGATATCGATCGGACGATTGGGAGCCACTTCCGACCAGCCACTGAACAAGACCTGTGCGCGCCGGCGGTCCATATTGGTGATCGCGTCGATCTCTTCCTTCACATCGGAAGCGAGATTGACCAGCAGCAAACCGGCCACGCATGGCTGTCCCTCAGGGTGGTCGATCACGGCACGCGCTGAAATCCGGACCGTACCGGGGGCAACAACCCGGCGGATGGCAGCGGCCGTAATACCTTCCTCAAGTGGATGGCAGCCGATTGCATCCTCATGTTCAAGAAACCGCACGGTTGGGAAATCCGGCGTCAGGGGGGTAACGGAAACATTGGCGACATTGCGCAGCAATTCAATCGGCAGGCGATAATCATCAACCTTGCGGCCATTGATGAGCGATGTCGGCACAATTGCGTTGGGCAATGATGCTGGCCGAACGCCCGGAAGCCCCGTAAAAATACGAAGTGCCAGCGGACGCATATCGAGATCGCCATGCGGGATGCGGGCACGAGCCGCATAGCGTTCATTGGCAATCACATTGCCCAACGAGAGTTCTGGTGGCACACCGCCGGTCGCGGAAATTCGCAGACGCAGGGTCCGGTGGCTACCATCGCAAGCCTTAGGCAGCGAGAAGAAATTCCATTCCGAATGAAGCGTGGCATAAGGCACGAGCCATTCGGCAATGCCTTCGCCATTCTCCAGATAATCGAGCGTTACGATCAGCTGTCCGTTGCGATTGGCAGGCATGTCGCGGAAATGCAGGGCAAAGCCCGAGACGGCATAGCTTGAAACTGGAAAGAGCTGTTCAATTTCCGATTCACGCAGCAAGCGTGCAAAACCTTCATCCTTTGGATCGACCAAAGGCGCATGGCTGAAAATCTCTGTAGAGGAATCCCAGTTGCGGGCGTGAAAGGCATCCTCGATAGCGCGATAATTTTCGAACATCGTTTCGCGTTCACGACGCAGCATCGCAAGCTCGGCATGCACTTTGCTCACATGGCCGACAAGCCGGTCGAGGCCGTTTTCAAGCAGCTGCGATACGAGAAGCGGTATGGTTTCAGGGGACGCCTCATCAACGCGCACGACGGGGACTTCAGGAATGGTACGCATCCGGTAAAGCTGCTGCAGGACGCCATTGAGTTCTTTTGCGCCCTCATCGGAAGCGGCAACAGCAACGAGTGGAAATGTATTCGCCAGACGCAGACGCTTGCCGTCTCCTTCAACGAAAGCTGTCAGTTCGCCGAGAGAAGTCGATTCCAACGCTTCACGATCACGCATTGAAGCAATGGCATAACGGCGGGTTTTCCGCGCCGAGATCGCTGGAAGTGGTGTGCTCAACATAATCATCCATTGTCTAAGAGCCAACTTGGGAGGTTTGGCTTCTACTCTCAATGAGAAAATACTGATTATGTATTGTCAACAATAATATAGCGAAGACTATATGATAATATTACGAATATTTGGAAGCTATTTAATTCAAAATTTGAAACAATATGAAAATATATTGAATACAGCGCTTAAACACGCAGAAATAAGGGATTTTATATTATATCATTTGGCCTTGTATGCCCGATTGTTGCCACATAACACTCATCGGCCATCTAATACTGCTTCGATCAAGGTTTTTTGCTGTTGTAAACATTCCGACAACCGAAAGCGCGTTTCCACTGTTCTGCGTGCAGCAGCACGCATCGGCAGGCACGCATCGGGATCTCGAAGCACGTTCAGAATCGTTTCCGCCAATATGTCGGTATCGTAAAATGGTACGAGAAGGCCATTTTTCCCTGCCCGGATCACCTCGCGCACCGGTGGCGTATCAGAGCCTATGATGAGCGCACCACATGCCATGGCTTCAATGACGGACCAGGACAGCACAAACGGATAGGTGAGATAGATATGGGCGGTAGAGATCTGGTAGAGTTTGCGCAGCTGCGCATGGGAAATGGTGCCAGGGAAAACAATCCGGTCCGGTGGCAGCTCGGTTTCACGAAGCAGATATTCGCGCCACGAGCCGCCACCGGGCGGCGGCGTGCCGTAGCTCACGCTATCTCCACCAACAAACACGAATATCGCGTCGTTATTTTGCCGGATAACTTTTTGCGCTGCTTCCAGTGCCTGAGGGAAACCTCTATAGGGCTCGAGATCGCGCGCAACAAATGTAATCACCCGGGATTCACCTGCCTTGAGCACGCGCCCGCCCGGCAGCTCAATTGAAGCGTGCCGGTCTGGATAAAACAATTTCGTATCCACGCCCTCATGCACGACCGCAATCCGCTTCTGGGCAGATTTGGGGTAAAGGCTCTTCTGCCAGTGCGTGGGGCTGAAACCGCCATCAATACCGTCGAGCGTAACAAGCTGGGCCATATTTCGCAGGCGCAGCCGCTTTCGCGTTTCCATATCCGGTCTGTCATCAGGCGCAAAGCCAACATCCGCGCCATGCGCGCGATAGAAGAATTCGCAGTAACCCAGCGCGGGTGTGGTGGGCAGTACGTCTTTCACGAACATCATACTGCCCCAACCGATGTGACCGATCACAATGTCGGGCGCTTGGCCATGACGTGCCATGGATTCCAGGGTTTCAGCCACCCGATACCCGATCCTCGTATGATGATCGGGTATTTCCAGATATCTGGCCATCGCCCCATTTGGGCGAGGACCAGATTCTACTCGGTGGCGGATGACGCGGACCGCTGGGAGGCGACGGTCCACTGTCTCACAAATCAGGCTGACATCATGTCCACTGGTAGCCAGATTCTCGGCTAACGCAGCAAACTGGCCGAAACCGCGCCTGTGCACAAAAGCTATACGCATGTCACAAAAAGTGTCCGGTTATCGGTCGAAAAACCGCGATTCAGCATCAAATGCCATAACGCGCGGCATTGCCCCACACGAGCTCAAGCCGGTGCAGAGTCTGGTATGCGATCTCGAGATTTCGAAGATCGTCGTCGTCGCGGGCAAGCACATGGCTGTAGGTTCTGCTGGCATTTCGCAAGCTCGTACACAGCCGTTCACCCTTGTCAGTCAGACGAATACGAGCCGATCTTTTATCCCTCTGAGAGGCAACGCGATCGACATACCCGCCGTCTGTAAGTTGTTTAAGATAATAGGAAATGTTGGAACCGACATAGTGCCCGCGATCCAATAGTTCACCCACAGTGAGCTCGACATCGCCAATAGCCATCAGAACCAAGGTCTGTGCTGGGCCAACGTCTTCCACGCCCAACTTGGTAAGCTCCGTTTTCAGAAGGCTTACAAAGCGACGATTCACTCTTTCTATCATCCGGGCCAGCTCGAAATGGGTAATTACAACTGTATGAACCGGATGTCTGCGTTCCTGTTTTTCGGCGGTAACTTCAGGAAAGTCGACGGAAGTAAATCTATCGACTGATGTCTCGACTTCCACTCCCTCGTGCAGAAGTT
This sequence comes from Brucella sp. NBRC 12953, assembly GCF_040369775.1. Taxonomy (NCBI): domain Bacteria; kingdom Pseudomonadati; phylum Pseudomonadota; class Alphaproteobacteria; order Hyphomicrobiales; family Brucellaceae; genus Brucella; species Brucella sp. NBRC 12953. The sequence goes on along the minus strand of NZ_BAABSV010000003.1, from coordinate 419,805 downwards.
TTTGCATCTTTAGCTCTCCATTTTTCAATTTTACTTCAAATTTTGAAGAAATTTGCAGTTATATTTATTTGGCTCCTTTCACATTTCCCCGCCATAAAAACTTTTTTCTGTCACATTCTCTGCAGTATTACTTTACTGATCTTGAGAACTAGACCACACTTTTTAGGGATATCCGCCACCTGTGACCATTACAAGGCAGATCGCGTATGAATGATACTCGCGAAAACAATCCAGTTGGCAAGAGCCCAGCGGATAAAAAAAGGCCCGACGATTCTGTAACTACGTCCAAAAGCCTTATTTTCAAGGCTCGGCGCGTTTTCCTGTCAGGCCTGCTTTATGCGGTGCTTTTGAGTGCCTGTATCAATTTGCTACAACTTACTGTGCCCCTCTATATGTTGCAGGTTCATGATAGGGTGCTGAACAGCCGAAGCATGGACACACTGACCATGCTGACGATTCTGGCCGTGGGTGCGATGCTCGTATTCGGTGTTCTGGAATACATTCGGGCACTTTCGTTTCAGGCTATGGGCAGCGCACTCGTTCGCCGGCTAAACTTGGCAGTGCTGACTGCGGCCGTGCAGGCATCGGTCAACCAAGGCCTGCCAAAAGCCACCCAAACGCTGCGCGATCTCACTGAACTGCGCAGCTTTCTAACCTCACCCGCCATCAATGCGCCGCTTGATGCGGCTTGGTCGCCGATCTTCCTTGGTGTGCTGTTCATGCTGCATCCAATGCTCGGCCTGATCGGTCTGGCCGCAGTCATCATTCTGGTTGCCTGTGGTGTGCTGACCGATCTTTTGACCCGCAACCTCATACAGGAAGCCAATCAGGCCAATGTCGAGGCTGTCGCCAAAATCGGCAGCAGCCTGCGTCATGCGGAAGCCATTGAAGCCATGGGCATGTTGCCCGCTTTGGCGCGCCGCTGGCGCACCATGCAGATGCAGGCGCTTGAAGTGCTTGATCTGGGCGGAACACGAGCCCGTGCTATGTCATCCATTGCGCGAACGGCACGCTTCATTGTGCAGATCGGCTCACTTGGCGCCGGTACGCTTCTGGCGATGCAGCAGGAGATCACGCCGGGCGCAATGATCGCTACCAGCATCATCATCGGTCGCCTGCTGATGCCATTTGACCGGATTGTTGAGAACTGGCGCCAGTGGGTCAGCGCAATTGCAAGCTGGAAACGCGTTCAATCCCTGCTTTCCGAAAACCTTGCTGTACGTCAGACAATGCCAACCCCCCGCCCCAATGGTGATCTGGTTGTCGACAAGCTGATCTATGCGGCACCCGGCGTCGATGTGCCAATCATCAAAGGCATTTCGTTTTCGATCTCACCGGGCGAAGTGCTTGGCGTCGTCGGACCTTCGGCTGCAGGCAAGTCTACGCTTGCACGCTTGCTGATCGGTATCGTTAAGCCCACGTCCGGCGGTGTTTTCCTGGATGGCAACAATGTCTATCTCTGGGAACGCGGCTCTTTTGGCGAAATCGCCGGCTATCTGCCGCAATCGGTTTCGCTGCTCGACGGCACGATCAAAGACAACATCGCCCGCATGGGTGACAGCGATCCGCAGCGCGTATTGGAAGCCGCACGCCTTGCTGATGTGCACGAGATGATCGGGCGTATGCCACTTGGTTATGATACACCTGTGGGTGACGGACGACTGACGCTTTCGGGCGGTCAGCGCCAGCGTATCGGATTGGCACGCTGCCTCTATAACCGTCCGCGCATCATCGTATTGGACGAGCCGAACTCGAACCTTGATGCGGTCGGCGAACGCGCCCTGATGCGGGCCATCGAACACGCGCGCGACGACGGTGCCATTGTCATCATGATCGCACATCGCCCGTCTATCATGCAGGTCGCAGACAAGCTGCTGGTGCTCGAAAACGGTCGGATTTCGCAATTCGGCCCACGAACCGATGTGGTCTCCACACTTACCCCGGCCACGACTGGCCCTAAAATGGGAGCAGCAAGCGCATGATGGGCAAATCCGTTATTCCGCGTCGTGTTTCCAGCCTGCTCGCCCCGCGTGCAGAGTCATCCGACAACAAGTCGTTGACCCGATTTGGCTCTGTTAAGCCGGAATGGGCGCATGATATCGAACAGGAAGATATGAAATCGCCGCTGCGCGGGCTGATTATCGCAGGGCTTGCAACAATCGGCGTTGCCTTTGGCGGCTTTTTTGCCTGGGCCTATTCCGCCAATCTTGGCAGTGCGGCTGTGGCACTGGGTACGGTTATTGTTGATTCCAAACGCAAAACGATCAGCCATCTCGAAGGCGGCATTCTTGATCGGCTACTGGTGCAGGAAGGCGATGTCGTCAAAGTTGGTCAGCCGCTAGTCCGGCTCGATGCAACAAAGGCGCGATCCGAACTTCAATCTCTCGCAAGCCGTCGCATCGGTCTGATTGCAAAACTTGCGCGCCTGCGTGCCGAGCAGTCTGGTGCAAAGGAAATCACCTTTCCGGAAAAGTTTGCTGACGGTGGCGAGAATGCTGAAAACGCCGTTCGCGCAGAGAACATCTTTTTTCAGAAGCGCCTCGCCCAGAAGCTGAGCAAAATCGACATTCAGCAAAAAACCATTGAGCAATATACCGAGCAGGAAAAGGCTTCGACTTCACAGATTTCCGCGACTGATCGCCAGATCGAACTGATCACTGAACAGCGCAATGCTATCGCAAGTCTTGTTGAGAAAGGCTTCGCGCAGAAATCAAAACTCACTGAAATCGATACACGTTTGAGCCAGCTTTCCGGTGATCGCGGTGAATATGCTGGCGACAAGGCAAAGGCTGGACAGGCAAAAGCCGGCGCCGAATTTGCACTGAGCGCGATTGAAAGCGACCTTCAGTCGGAAATCGCTGGCGAGATTACATCAAGTCAGGTCGAATTGTCCGATGTGCAAGAAAGGATCGTGGCAGCCAAGGATGTCATGCGCCGTGTCGAGGTCAATTCGCCACAACAGGGCATTGTTGCCAATATCCGGCTGCGGACGCCTGGCGGCGTTGTGGCTCCAGGTGAACCGATCATGGATATCGTACCGGAAAACGAACCCATGGTGGTGGAAATGAAGATCAGCCCACGCGACATCGATAGTATTTCTTTGGGGGCAAGCGCGCAGATCAAACTGACAGCTTACAACCAGCGCTCAATGCCGCCGCTCGACGGCAGACTGACCTATATCGCCGCCGACCAGTCGCTCGACGAAAAGACAGATACGGCTTATTTCGTCGCCCGCGCTGAAATTACGCCTGAGGCGATTGTCGCCAATCCAACTGCACGACTTTATCCCGGTATGCCTGCAGAAATCATCATTGTTCACAAAGACCGCCGCGCAATCGACTATCTCGTGTCGCCGATTACCGACAGTCTCAATCGCGCATTCCGCGAAGATTAAACTGCATCCGGCTGCGTGCTTAACACAACAACAGCCGGATAGTCGTGAAACGTAACGAAAGAGTATTCTATAATATAACTCATCCATAGGTTGAATACGCTGAAAATACCCGCGCCGCGCATGTTCCGACATGCGCGGCGTCATCATATTGAAATATATTAATTTTTCCGTTCGAACCGATCCAGTTCAAATTTTGAAGTAAATTGGATTTAAATATAATCTAAATAGAAATTATAATGATATTAAATATACATCATAATTGTGTTTACAAAACTGTAATATAAATTATTCGTAATAATTTGTTACTTACGGATGCCAAAATTGCAACAATTAATAGTGTTGCAATCCTTATTGATGCGGCGCAAACTACTACAAGCATGATGGTCGGTTTATTCCCGGCCTTTTTGTAACCCATACAGGAACACAAGGAGAAGCAGATGGCCACTTTAGAAGGCGGCGCCTACGACGACGTGTTGTTCGGTTCCCGCTTTGACGATTTCATCCGCGCTCATGGCGGTGATGATCTCGTATTCGGAGGTGATGGCAATGACACCATCTTCGGCGATGACGGGAATGACATCCTCTTCGGCGGAAATGGTGATGACCTCCTTTTCGGCGGAAACGGAAATGACATTCTGTTCGGTGATGCAGGAAACGACATCCTGAGCGGCGGCGATGGGAACGATGTGCTGTTTGGCGGCGCTGGAGACGATGTTCTTCAGGGCGGTGCAGGCTCGGATCTTCTCTTCGGCGGCGAAGGGAATGACATTCTCTTGGGCGGCGACGGCAACGACATCCTCGATGGCGGTGCTGGAGATGACATCCTTATCGGCGGTGCCGGTAGCGACGTCTTCTTGTTCAATGGCGGCGGCGGAAACGACGTCATCCTTGACTTCAACCCAGGCGAAGACATCCTTCAGATCCAGCAGGGCATCAATGGCCTTGATGTCAATTCGGCGGATGACCTCGCAGACCGTGTCACACAGGTTGGTGGCAATGTCGTTGTCGATCTCGGCAATGGCGACACCGTTACCCTCGTGAACACCAGTGCAGAAGATATACAGGCTCATCCCGACCAGTATTTCACTGTCCACTGATTAAACGATTGAGTGCGTGCCCGGCATCCTCCCGCCGGGCACGTTCCTTCTTTAATTCTTTTCAATCTCGATTTTTGGCCCGACCCAGCCTCGTTAGCGCTGCTTCTGGCCCTGCATTTCCAACAAGAATGAAAGGGCGCTCACATTGAACCTCGACCATTCGGCGGACACTGAAAGCAAAACCGAGAATCTCTCCATTTGCCGTCTATGCGCCGACGTGGCTGTGGTCATCTGGGATGTTCCCGGCCCGGCTCGCTCCACAAACAAATGCACGCTGGAAACGCCTGTCCAGCCCGTCCCGCTGCTCAGTGTTGGCATTCCGCTGGAAAATGGCGGGATGCGCATGTTCTGGGCCATGCGGACCGGACCCGAACCAATCGAATTATCGCTAAGTGCGGGTTCATTGGGACCTACGGCACAAGCAATCCTTTATCCGGCCAATGAGCTTGCAGCATTCGATGTCAATCATGTCGTCAGTGATCTCACTTTGCCCGGCCATATCAAGCTGCTGACCAATATCCTCACAACCTGGCGCAGCACGTTCCGGCTGACGCGAGATCAGGCATTCGCATCCCTCGTGCGCGAGCTGACTTTCGCGTTAACGCCGGAACCCCGGGAAGCACAGCATTGTGGTGAACCTGTTTCCGGGCATCATCTTCTTGAAACAGCCGTCGATCCGATGCTCGGCGAAATCTCTGCCATTTACGGCATAACGCCGGGCAGCGTCATGGTCATCCCGCCGCGATTTGTGCTTGGTCAGCAGGGCCGCAATGCCTGGCAGGCCTGCCATCTTCTGGTTGAAGCTCCGCAGGATCTGCCTTCATCGCTCCTGCTTGTACTAAGCGGGCAGAAGGGTGTCGCAGTGCGCAAAATGGCAACCCGAACGGCAGAACAGAACGACTTCACCAAATGGTGGAGCAAATGGAAGAGTAACGGTGCTTTGCGGGAGTTTCTGGTTCGCCAGCTGGGCAAAATCAACGCGGCAGGGACCGCCGTTGCCATTGATTTACAGACGCGCTCGCCGCTGCCTGTCCGTCAAATTGCGCAATCTGCTTCTCAGCCGGCAGCCGAAATCGATCTGGCGCTGGCATTGGATGGGGGCCTGATCGTCGGTGGCTGGATGCATGATCCTTCGGCCATGCTAGCCGATATCGAATATTTGCCTGAAGGCGGCAGTGCTCAGTCGCTCAAGCCTTATTTCCATAAGTTTGCAGGCAAAATTGCCAAGCGTGAGGATGCTCCACAAAGGGACGTGACAGGCTTTGTTGCGTGGTTGCCATCGGCAAAAAACCTTGGCGCATTGCTGCAGCCGCGTTTTCAGATGCGGCTTACCTCGGGCAGCACCGCACCACTGGTGCCTGCGCCACAACCTTTTGAACCATCCGCGCAGCGAATGCGGATCTTGCGTTCCGTCCCGCCACAACAGGCGCGACCGCATGTGTTTGAACAGATTCTCGCGCCCGCACTCACAGAAGTTGAAAAGAAGATCGGCGCAACGGTGCGCATCACGGAAGTCAAAGAATTTGGCGAGACGCCTGCTTCTCCTTTGGCCTCGATCGTCATCCCGCTTTACCGCAATCTCGATTTTCTGCGGTTTCAGTTTTCATCGATGGCAACTGATCCGTGGCTGATGGCCAATGCTGAATTTATCTTCGTGCTCGATTCACCTGAAATTCAGGATGACACGGAGCATATGCTGGGCGGCCTCAACATCCTGCATGATATGCCGTTCAAGCTTGCAATCATGAACCGCAATGGCGGGTATGCGCGCGCCTGCAATGCGGGCGCAAGCATCGCCACAGGCACAACAATTGTTATGCTCAATTCGGATGTGGTGCCTTCCGAACATGGTTGGTTGCAGCAGCTGATCCAGCCGCTATTCGATGAGCCGAAGCTCGGTGCAATCGGCCCGCGCCTTTTGTTTGAAGATGGCTCTCTGCAACATGCCGGGCTTTATTTCGCCCGCGATCGACAGGGCATCTGGCTCAATCATCACTACCACAAGGGTATGCCCGGGAATTATGCGCCTGCGCGCCGTGGGCGTGATGTTCCGGGGGTAACCGGCGCGTGCCTGATTACCCGCAAGGACATCTTTGACCTCGTGGGCGGTTACAGTGAAGACTATGTCATCGGCGATTACGAAGATAGCGACCTGTGCCTGAAAATTCGCCAGCTCGGTTTCCAGATTTACTACGAGCCGAGCGTTGCCCTCTACCATTTCGAGCGCCGCTCAATCCGCCGCAGCGCGGATTATATGCGCGGCCTTGCCAGCCAATATAATTCCTGGCTGCACACGCAGCGCTGGAACGAAGAAATCAGTGAATTGATGGCCCCGCAACACGACGAGATGCAGCTCTCAATGCCCTCAAATGTGATCGTGGCCAAATCTGAAAGGAGCGCCGCTTGACGGAAGTGGTAATGCTGAAACAGCCAGAACCTGAAGCCAAACCAGCAATACCCGAAGAACAGATTGACTGGCTGATACAATCTGTTTTGAAGAACCGGTTTCTGCCCTCACCCGACCCCAACAGCGTGTTCGTCGGAGACGGCGATTATCGCGCCGTGGGTGCCGAGTTCCTTGGTCATTTCATCCGCAAGGGCGGGCTGAGGCCTGATTCACGCGTGTTGGATATCGGTTCCGGGATTGGCCGCATGGCCGTACCACTGACCCAGTATCTCGACACGGCGAAGGCACGCTATGCCGGTATTGATCCTGTGGTCGGTGGCGTTAACTGGTGTCGCCAGAACATCACTGCGCGCTATTCCAATTTCGAGTTCCGTCATCTCGACATTGCCCATGATCTTTATAATCCAAAAGGAAGCGTGAGCGGTCTGACCCTCACATTGCCTTTTGCGGATAAGAGCTTCGACTTCGTCATCATGACCTCGGTGGTCACGCATTTACCGCCTGACGAGGTAAAATCCTATCTGGAACAGATTTCGCGCGTCCTGGCGCCTGGTGGCAAACTGTTCATGACTGCCTTTGTCGTGGACGACATTGCCGCTCGCGACCGGCACGGCAAGCGCGACAAGCGCCTCTCCTTTGAGCGTCACGGAACCGGCCCTTGCTGGTTTGTGCCGGAACTTCCGCCCCTTGCGGCGGTCGGCTTCGAAAACGGTTTTCTGGATCGTGCGCTTACAGGTGCCAAGCTGGAGCTACAAACAAAGTCCTTTGGACATTGGCGCGGCATTGAAGCCGATCACTATCAGGATGTCTTCATTGCCTCGCGCGGAGGTGGCGTCTGATGGCCCCGCGTGTACTCATCGCAGCCCACAACCATCCATCGCTGCACCCCGGCGGAACGGAAATTTTCGCCCATGATCTGTTCCGCGCCTATCAGCGGGCAGGCTGTGAAGCGATGTTTCTAGGTGCAACCAACAAGGTGCATCGCGAAGCGCGTCCGGGCACGAGCTTTCAGAGCATCGGCAATGGCGGCGATGAAATTCTGCTGTGGTCAGGGCACTTTGATCGCTTCTATATGAGCCAGATCGACCTATACGGAATTGTGCCGGATATTGTTGAACTGCTGCGTGACTTCAGGCCCGACATTGTGCACCTGCATCATCTGCTGCTTTTGGGCGCAGAATTCCCGCATATCGTACGCCGCACCCTGCCCGATTGCCGGATTGTCCTGACGCTGCACGATTATTACCCTATCTGTCATCATGACGGGCTGATGGTTCGCACCACCGGCAAAGAACTTTGTCATGGGGCAAGTCCAGATCGCTGCCACGCCTGTTTCAAAGATATTGCGCTGGATAAATTTGTGCTTCGTGAGCGGCACATCAAATCGCTGCTGAGCACTGTCGATGCGTTTGTTTCCCCAAGTGCGTTTCTTAAACAGCGCTATGTAGAATGGGGCCTTGCCGATGATCGCATTCAGGTCATCCCCAATGGCCAGCCGGAACGTCCAAGATCAACGGCTGTTTCGCATGAGCGGTCCAAGCCGACCTTTGGCTATTTTGGCAATCTCAACCCGTGGAAGGGTGCAACGGTTCTGCTTGAGGCCGCAAAGCTGCTCATTGCCGAGGGATTTGATTTCGAGCTCCGTGTTCATGGAGCAGCTCCCTTCCAGAGCGAGAGCTTTGTCGGCGAAGTCGATGAGCTTTTTGCCCAGACATCTCCTGTTGTGCAGCGGCGTGGTGCTTATCGCCGCGAGGATATCGCGCAACTCATCCAATCCGTGGATTGCGCCGTCATGCCTTCGATCTGGTGGGAAAACGCTCCACTCGTCATTCAGGAAGCACAGGGACAGAACCGTCCCGTCATCTGCAGCAATATTGGTGGAATGGCCGAGATGATCACTGATGGCATCAATGGTCTCACCGTTCCGCCCAATGATCCGCTGGCGCTCGCCCAAGCAATGCGACGCATGGCGGAAAACCCGGACCTGCGCCAGTCGCTTGGCGAAAACGCGCGGCACCCGGACACCATCGACACCACCGCAGCACGCTATCTCGATCTGATTGGATCCTTGCGCGCGGCCCGTGTCGAGGCAGCATGAGAGGTAGATCATGAACATCGCGACCAAAATTCCATCCGAAGGGGCACAAAAGCCGGTTGAAGCACAGAGCGCTTCGCCGACAGCTCAAAGGACTGAAGCCATGAAAGGACGCGTTGACGCTATTGAAGAAGGACGCCTTTACGGCTGGGCATTTGATCCGTCTTATCCGACTGAGCGGCTCATCATTCGCGTTCTGTTGGACGACAAGCCCATTGCCGAAGCACCTGCCGACAAAGAGCGACCAGACCTCAAGCGCAATGGCATTGGCGATGGGCTGCACGCTTTCGAAGTGATGCTGCCGCAATTTGCTGCAGCCCGCGCTGGCGATCTGGTGGTCGTTGCAGCCAATGCCGCAGGCAATGAGCAAAAGCTGCGTGTTCCAAAGCCTGATGAGCAGGCAGCTGAAGCTCTCATCGCAGCACCGATGACCCGCATTCTCGATAAACTCGATATGCTGATGGCTGCACAGCGGCAATTGCAGGTCAACCAGCGTTCATTGCAGCGCGCAGCGCCCACCATCGATAGTTCCGGCAATGCGGCACCAGCAGAGCTTCTCGATATAGCCGATTCGGTTGATGCGCTGCGAACCGATCTTCATCAGCGCATGACCGAACTTGATGTTCATATCATGCGGATGGATGGCGTGGTGGCAGGCCTTGAACAACGCATGGAAGACGTGCGCAAGAGAAGCAGCGGTGACATCAAGGTACTTTTCGTACTGGCCGCCGTTTTGACCGGCTTTGTCGCAGGCGCGCTTCTGACGCTTGCAGTCATGCCGTAAGGACAAGCCGTATGGTGCAAGACGAACGTCCAAATTCGGCTCCAAAACAGCCCCGAACACCTGATCGCCCACCCATGATGATGGAGGGTGAAATGGTGGTCGGCAGCGTGATTGAGGACACGCTGGTTTTAGTGCTGGGTATTGGCAGTGCGACCAATGATCAGGTTACGGCCTTTCTGAATGGCGACCCTGCAATGAGTGTGAAAACAAACCTCATTACCTGGCCGCTAAAAGAACCTTCGCCTGCTGGAACGCACGGTTTTGTGGCAATTGTTCCGACCAATGTGCTGCGTCGTGGCGTGCTTAAAACAATCATGTTCCAGCACCGGGCCAAGGTGGGGCGCTATAACTTTGCCTCACGATCCGCCTCCATTGCGGATTTTGTAGCAATGATTGCCGATCTGTCGGGTTCAGCTCTGCCCGGCGTCATTGACGAGCTCGTGGAAGGCCTGATTTCAGGACCGATCAGCCGGAAGAAGCTTTCAGCGATCACCGTTCTCTTACAAGCTGGAGCGCGTTCGGATGGCTGTATCGAATTGATCGGCGCCAGCGACGAAGGCGAGATTTTCGTTCAGGGCTGGGCGCAGGATTTGACGCCCAGTGTCACGCGACTGCTTATCAGCGGCAAAAATTCGTCGCTCGCCGAATGTGCGATCAGTGTTTTCGCCCGCCCTGACCTCAACGAACAGGCATCCGGTTTTGCCGGGCTGCTGCTCTCCAATGAGCCGGTTGAAGCCAATGATATTGAGCGAATTCTGTTTCGCGGCAGGCGCGGCTGGCGGTTTACAGAAGTCTATGATCGCAGGCTTTTGTCCGGTTCCCGTGAGACGCCGGCCCATATCCGCGCGATCCTGCCGCGCGTTAGAAGCTCAACCGATATTTTGTTACGACTGCGTTCGGCAGCCAATCGCTTTGACGGCACCGATACTGTTTCGGCCCTCCCGTTTCCGGTCCGGATCGGCATCGACAATGTTTTCCGCGTTGAAGGCAGTGGACTTCTTGTTGCAGGTTGGCTGCTCGATCCCGACAGCCACGTCGAGGGTGTAAAACTGCGTCGTCATCGTAGAGAAATCCAGATCGACACAACATGGACGCGCATTGATCGCCCGGATGTGACGCGTGAATTTGACAATCAACCCCCGTTCAATGCTGGCCTTGATCCTAGCAGACATGCTCATGGCTTTGTGGCATTTGCTGCGGAACTTGATGGTGACAGTACCTCACCCTTCTATCTAGAACTATCCATCAGCGACGGGCGGCGTGCCTTCTTTCCGCTGACGCCGACGCGTGTGACCTCGCGCGATGCAATCGTGCGGCAGCTTCGCGCAACGGACCCCAATGCCTGGGCATTGCGCCACATCGTCGATCAGCAGCTGGTGCCGCTGCTGCGTGGCGTTACCCGCCCGGCACCTGAAGTATTTGGTGTAGTTGATCTGGGACCATTTGAAGATGCAATGGGGCCAGCAATCATCATCGGGATTGACGAGCGTGTCGAAGAGATCGAGCCATTGCTCGCGCTGCTTGCCCTTGATCCTGAAACGCGAATAGCACCGATTGTGATCGCAGCAGCAACTGAAATCATAGACCGCGTCGGCGTTCAGATCAGACGTCTGGCTGATTTCTATCGCTTGCGCATTCGACTTGTTTCGGCCAATGGCTCGGAAGATCTTTATGACGCACTGGAAGTCGGCGCACGCACTGTCACCACCGATCAGGTTGTCTTTCTGGCAGGCTCCCTGCTGCCGCGAAAGGCTGGCTGGCTCAACAAGCTGGTCAGTGCATATGAAACCCATAAAGACTGTGTGCTCTCTCCAACCCTTGCCTATGAAGATGATTCAATCCGCTGGGCAGGAACGTGGGTTGCAGGACCACAATCGGATCGCGCCCTCATCAGTCGTTATGCGGGTTATCCGATCGACGCCATATCCGGCATGTCGCTGACCGAAGTGGCAACGGCAACCTTTGAATGCTGCATCATGCCGCGTGAAGCATTGTTTTCAGCCGGTGGCTTCACACGAGGCTATCTCGGTACCCATGAAAAGGGCCTGGACCTTGGGCTGAAGCTCAAACAATCGGGCCTGCGTTCCTATTGGCTGCCATCAGCCCAGATGCTTGGTGCGGATGATACTTCTGTCACCGACAAGGCTTCAACGATTGCTTTAATTGAACGGATCGACCGCCAGGTTTTCGACGCCCGGTGGTCGGCCATTCTCGCTGGCAAGCGCAAAGTACAAATGGAGGAACCCGTATGAGCGAGAAGCTCCGCGTTCTGGTCATTTCCCACGCCCATCCGTCGATCTCACTCGGCGGTGGTGAAATTGCATCCTATAATCTGCACAAGGGCTTAAACACCATTCCCGGCGTGCAGTCAGTCTATCTGGCACGCGCGGCACACCCAATCCCGCGGCATGGGACGACTGCGCTGATGAGTATGCGTCGCGCAAGCGATGAAATCCTCTTTCATGCTGACGAGTATGATCACTTCTATCTTTCAAACAAAAACACCGACGAAATCCGCCGCGATCTGCTGCGGTTTGTGCGCGATTTCGACCCGGATATCATTCACTTTCACCACGTACTCGGCCTCGGCCTCGAAACGCTTTATGCCATTCGCGAGACATTGCCGGATCGCATCATTCTGGTGACGTTTCACGAGTTCCTCTCGATCTGCAACAATGACGGGCAGATGGTAAAAGCTGGCACCTCGAAGCTCTGCAATGAAGCCTCGCCAATTGATTGTCACGCCTGCTTCCCGCAGATACCGCCTGCCCGCTTTTTAAAGCGCGAACGGTTCGTGCGCGGGATGCTGGAACTGGCAGACGCTTTCGTGTCGCCCAGCGAGTTTCTGGCAAACCGCTATCGCGAATGGGGTATAAATGCTGCGAAAATGGCAGTGATCGAAAATGGGATCGCGATCACACAGACAACGCCGCCGCGCGAGCTTACCGGACCGGACCCACGGCGCAGTCGCTTTGCCTTTTTCGGGCAGATCAACCCGTTCAAAGGCATCGATGTGCTTGTCGATGCGGTGTCACGCGTTCCCGAACAGGTATGGGGCGAGGATTCCCGCCTGATGATCTTTGGCGGCAATCTCGAAAAGCAACCGCCGGCATTTCAGGCAAGAATGCAGAAGCTCATTGAAGAAGCAGGACCGCGTGTCCGCTTTTACGGCGCCTATCAGAATGCTGAAATGCCGCGGCTTATGCAGTCGGTGGACTGGGTTGTGATGCCTTCGATCTGGTGGGAAAATTCACCGATCGTCATTCAGGAAGCATTGCATCATCGCCGTCCTGTCATTTGCTCGAACATTGGCGGCATGGCCGAAAAAATTCGTGATGGCGAGGACGGCCTGCATTTTCGCGTGCGAAGCGCCGAAGATCTGGCTGATCGTTTTACTGAAGTGCTGAGCGATCCGAATATCTGGAACCGTCTTCATCAATCCATTCGCAAGCCTGTTCATTATGTCGATTGTGCAAGAGAGCACCTCGATCTTTATCACCAGTTGCGGGAAGCTCATCCGCGCAGGCTAAAGCCTGCCGTGGATACAACCGTACTTTCACAGGCCAGCTGAGCCTGGCTCGCCTGTATCTGTTACAAAAGAAGGAATAGCCTATGGCACGCGCCCTCGTCATGATCCCCGCAGGAGAAGTGTACGATCACGACAATGTCCGCTGGTATCGTCATACCGACGTGCAGGGCAGCATCAATCACTATCACAATATCGGCGACGCCTTTGTTTTTGAATCTTCGCTGAAGCTGATGAATTACGAAAAAGCTTCCGAGCTGCCGATCACCAATTTCTCTCCGGAGAAAATCGATCAGCTGCGGGAAGAATATGATTATGTGATCCTGCGTGGCTCGAACTACATAAACAAGGATATGAACTGGCGCGATACGATCCCTGTTTTGCAGCGATTAAAGTTGCCCGTCATCGCTTTTGGTGTTGGCGCACAAGCACCGGTGCGCGGTGAAATTCAGCTGTCAGAGGAAACAAAGGCGGTGCTGCGCATGATCGCCGATTCAACCGTCTCTGTTGGCGTGCGTGGGGCTTATACGGCTCAGGTTCTCAACGAGATCGGAATTCAGAATGTCCGTATCATTGGTTGCCCGACGGCGTTTCGCCGTAACAATCAGCATCTGCGCATCAAACTGCCGCCGCTTGAGGACGTGAGTCAGGTTGGCGTTACGGTGCGGCGCGAGGTTTCACCGGCTTACGCACAAGATATTGAACAATATCTGACCCGGCATCGCGATCTGATCCGCACAATGGCCGCACGCTTTGACGTAACGCTCATGGCACAGGGCGAGATTGAAGAAAAAAAGATGGTGTTCGGCACGGCTGAACAAAAAGAAGAGGCTATCGCAGCCCTCAAGGCGCATCGCTGGACCGCTGACTGGTATTTCGATGACACAATGGAAAACCTTTATCGGCATCGCATGTTCTATTCGGATGTTGTTGCCGACTACGAGGAATTGGTGCGCAAGCAGCAATTGGTTCTGGGTTATCGCCTGCACGGCAATCTGATGGCGCTCGCTAACGGCATTCCATCGATCTATTTCACTTATGACAGCCGCACTGCGGAATTTGCCGAAACCTATAAAATCCCAAGTTATGATGTTTTCAGTGACAAGCAATTCCGTTTGGAAGATTACTGGGACCAGTCATTATTCGACAAATACAACCGCGCCTGGTTTGAGACCTATGCCGAAATGAAGCAGTTTCTCGATGAAAATGGTGTCGATAACAAAATGACCGACACCGGTCTGCCAATCGGAGAATTAAAGGTGGCTTGACGCTTATTGCGGCTTGGCCGGATCACTGGTTTTAGGCTCGTCGGGTTCTGGCTTGCTCAGATGCACTTCAAATGGAGCGATGAGCTTCTTGGGCTTGTCGCTTGGCATATCTGGCGTGAAAGGTGGAAAAGCTGCACCAGCGGTCGGAACTTTCAATGCTGCAGCATCGACGAGATCGTCGCCTGAACTTTCCACGAGCTCGACATCAGAGACGGTTCCATCCGGCGCCAGATAAAAGCTGATCTTCGGTTTGAAAACACCATCCAGTTCAAGAGGGCGCAGTTCGCGCGACAGAAGAACCCCATAACGTCGGAGGATGCGGACGACAGCGCTTTGCCATTCAGCCTGATTGGTAATCTGAGGCGCTTCCGCCTCAGATGGTGCGGCTGGTGCCGTAACACGAGGCCCTGTCTGTGCAACGGATGGCAAACTGTAGGACGTCGCGGTCAGCAAAGAACCAAGCATCATGAACAGGCGCAAACTCGTTTGATTTTTCATTTTCATGATCCTCAATGATAGGTCTCTTACCCTTGAAAGCACCGATCATTCTTATCAGCCGCATGACCGGGAAAGACGTTACAACTATCCCTGCAATCCGAAAACCGCGTCAGCAATATCGGATTGGCTTACCTTTTCAAACGTCTCACCAACATATTCGGTCAAGAGAACGCCAACTTCTCCGATACCCAGATCATCAAGCTGATCTGGTGTGCCGAAGCCATATTCCATATGCCCACGCCCAATAATGCCGACGACAAGCGCTTCGGGCTTTTCTTCGAGATATGTCGCGATGTTGCAGGCAAAGGCCCGATCCCAGGTTTGCTGCGCACGAACAAAGCGGTCAAACTCAGGTGCGTCGGCAGGTTTTCCCTGCATGATCGGCGGCCCGCCATTGGTCAGACGCAAAAGATGTTCGCGATGCGCAAGGCTCGCCGGACGTGCGGGGGTCAGGCCATCACGATCTTCTTCCGCAATCGCTTCCCAGCCTTCTTTGCCCACACGGGTCACGAGATCGCGGCGACAATTAAGCGCCAGCATCTTGACGTTAAACTCACGGCAGAAGTGGAAAAGCGGCCAATAAAGATCTGCATCAAAGCCCCAGACCTTGCTCCATTCGGCTTTCTCCAGAAACTGCTCGGCCTCGAGCTTGCCAGCCACCCATTCATCAAGCATTGGCTGAATTCTTCTCGGAAACATCTCAAAGCCGACGGCAAGCTCATCGCGAAGAGCAAGAAGAGAGGCAGACACATTCACCTGCCAGCGATGAATATCGTGCCGATCATGCTGTTCGCCGAGAAGCACAACGCGCTTCTTGGCCATTTCATGCATGACCGATTGATGCGTGCGAACTTCTGGCGATATTAAATCAATCCATTGCCCGACTTGTACCGATAAAGGCTCTAAGCTCATCGAAACGCATCCTTTTTGCCCGACACGACGAGACCCGTTTGCTGGCCCGCCTCATTGAGAGCGTAGAAGCGATACTCATCCCCTTTTTCTACCTCATGCCACGAAGCAACGTGGCCCGCTTTGAGATGCAGATGAAAGTCCGGTTTCATCACATTGATAAAGCCGCGGGACGGACGCACGTCCGGCATTTCGCCCGACCATTCCTGCTTGAAGGCTGGCAAGTCGAGCGCAATGCGCACCTCCGCCTTATTGCGCTGAGCTGCCGCAAAAGGCTTCAAACCGGGTTCATCATCACCGACTTCCAGCGCTTCGCCAGTACCGCGATCTTTGTCTTTGGCTGGAAGAGCCGAGAACGCAAAGCCGTTCAGAGCCTGATCGAACGGTTCCGCACCATCAAAGCCGATCACGCTGCCGACCACACTCTCATCTTCAGCAAGAAGATCGATACGGGGATAGACCTTCTCCTGCATCACACTGCTGCGATCAGCAATCAGCGAGGCAACTGCCGAAAGATCGATGCGCGAATGATGCTCGCTACCTGAGAAATAAATCCAGCCGTCACGAACCTCAACCTGCTCCACGACACCGATACGCTCATGTGTCGCGCCGCCACTTTTGGAGTTGATCATAAGCTTGCCCATTGAGGGCAGCGTCTTCAGAACATCAGCCGCATCGGCCAAAAGTTTCACGCGGATCGGTTGTTCGCTCATAATTTCCTCATGCAGTTTGTGGGACAGGTGCTTGCTTGCGCGTTTGGGCCGCGCCAAACGCTTCAAGATCGATCACGCTGTCGATTGATAGATTGCCCGGCTCCCGGTGGGCCAGAATAACGATGGTCGAATTGGGAAGCTCACATCGCAGGAGATCGAGCAACTCGGTTTCAGAAGGCTTATCCAGCGCACTCGTCGCCTCATCGAGAAAGAGCCATTCTGGCTTCATTAACAAGGCGCGAGCAAGGGCAAGCCTTTGCATCTCGCCACCAGATAGCGTTCCCGGCGCAATCTGCTGCGTCGATGCTGCGGGAAGTGAGAGTTTCGACAAGCCGACCTTTTCCAGGGCCCTCGCAATTTCGGCCTGATCAAACTTTTCCGCAACAAGCGGGTAGGCTACCGCATCGTGGAGAGGTGCATTCGGCATATAGGGCTTTTGTGAAAGCACCAGCATTGTCGCGTCAGGGCGGTGGAGCGTGCCGCTCGCAAAATTCCACGCGCCGGCAATAAGCCGAAGCAATGTCGTCTTTCCCAACCCCGAACGACCTCGCAACCAGACAGTTTTACCCGGTTCGATATCGAGATCCGAAATTTTCAACAGATCCTGCCCCTCTGGTGTCTTCAGCGCGACATCACGCAACTGGAGAGATGAATGTGAAGACCTTGCAACCGATAATTGTCCTTCACTACCAACAGTTTGAATCGCATTTAAGAATCCAGACAGGCGGGAGACTGCCGATACGAGTTCAGCCAATGTTTTATAGTTGAATATGAACCACGAGAGGTTGGTAGAAACATGCGAGAAGGCTTGCCCGAGCTGCATCAGTCCGCCAAATGTTACTGTGCCCGCAAAATATGCCGGTAAACCAAAGAAGGTTGGAATTCGGAAAATGCTGTGGCGATAGGGGAATGTGAACACGCCAAGCTGCACCTGACGGAAGACCAATCGGTACCAGTTCTCACGGACAGCAGAAAATTTATCTGCCAGGATCTGCTTCTCACGGCCTTCGCCATTCATGATAGCGATGTCACCAGCATGTTGACGCACATGCGCCATAGCAAAGCGAAAGTCTGCTTCTTTCTTCTGTTGCTGAACGAAGGTTGCTTTCAGACGACGCCCACAGAAGTGAGTTACAAATGATGAAATGAAAACATAGAGAAAGGCTGCCCAGAGCATGTAACGTGGAATGGCTATATCTATGCCGAAGACACTAAAGCTCAGCACATAAGTTGAGAGTCCCCACAGCACGGCGACATAAGAAAACAGGGCTATTATTGTGGTGATGAGCCCCATACCTTCCGTCAATATGTGCTTAACAAACAGCTCGCAATCCTCGGCAATACGCTGATCCGGATTATCAGGCTTCTGTCCATCTTTGCGGATCGCCAGATGCCAATAAGCTTTATTCACCATCCAAGCAGAAATAACTGTCTCCGTAAGCTTCTCACGCCAGCGGATTTTCAATGTGCCCTGAAGATATTCGCCACTAAGGCCAAGACACGTATTAGTCAGGACGATGAGCCAGAAAACCCCGATTTGATTGACGGCATCCGAAACATTGCGTTGCTCAAGAGCGTTATAAAAATCTGCAGTCCATTTGATGAGCCACAGACCTGTATAGATACCAACCAGCTCCAGTGCGAATATCAAAGCCAGAAGCAGCCAGCCGAGGACTTTCCCCTCGCCGGAATTGCAATATTTGAGCAGCTGCCAAAATTGTTTAAGCACAGTGAACATAATCAACCGATACTGACATGAGAAAGCCGGAGCAGCTTTAAACCTGCCCCGGCATGTTGATCATCAATGGCGATCAGAAACGCATCGTGGCGCCAACCTTGAAGGTGCGGCCGGGCGCAACCTGCATCTCAAGCGGATTGACATTGGCGACCGAGGACGTCTCTGGCGAATTGGCATAACCTGTCAGCGTATTTGGGAAATAGCGCTTGTCGAAGATGTTCTCGACACCGAAATTCACATCAATATGCTTGGTTGGAGACCATTTCGCATAGGCATCAAACACCGTGTAACTCGATGGTTTGAAGGCATCTTCGTCAGCACGGCGCTTCACACCGGACGCAAAAGTTCCAACAAACTCGGTTTCAAGGTTCCAGTCCGGAATGATGTAACGCAGGCCGAGAACGGTTGTGAGTGGCGACGCACCATCAAACGGCGTCTTCTCAGATCCGGCGTCCACGCGCTGATCGCCACGCATATAAGAAAGCGCCGCATTGGCGAAAACGTTGTTGTAGACCTCGTATTCGCCCCCGAACTCGATACCCCAGACCTTCACGCTTTCCACGTTGTCGGAGGTGTATTTATCTGCTTCCCCCGGAACGCGCTGCAGGCCACGGATAAAGTCCTTGTAGTCCGAATAGAATGTGGACGCGCTGAAATAGCCTCGATTAAATTCGCCACGCAGACCAGCTTCGTAGCTACGCACAAATTCCGGCTTCAGGTTCGGGTTTGGAATGACCTCAACCATGCTCGTTGCGCCGATAGAGGTGGACGAAACAAAGAGCTGCTGAGCCGTTGGCATTTTGAAGCCCTCGCCATAGGAGGCGAACACCGAATAGGTGTCGTCGAGCTTATAAATTGCACCGAGACGCTTGATCAGACGGGTTTCATCCATCTTTTCCGGCTCAAACCCGTCAAGCGAAACATAGCCATCATCCTTGGTCGGATCGAGGGAATAGGTCGCCAGACGCAAGCCAGGTGTCAGCGTCAAACGTTCATCCAGCAGCTTGATTTCGTCCTGAACATAAAAGTCCGCACGAATTGTATCGACTTTCGGGAAATTGAAACCCTGCCGCGGCGTAACCGTCGTTACACCCGTGTTGAGATTGGTGGTGATATTATCACCATCATAATTGCTTTTGGTGATATCGCCCGCAAAACCATAGATGACTTTATGGCTGGTCTGACCAAGATCAAATGACGATGTCAGCTGAACGTCAGCCTGTAGAAAATCCTCGCTATAATTGCGGATCTGAATACGCTTTTCACGTCGCGGTGTTGCCAGAAGCGAGTAATTGCGGATCTGAGTGCTGGTCGTATCGCGCTTCTGCGGTGAATAGGAAATGTTCCACTTCACCTCATCCAGCCAGGAAGCCCCAACGGTCCAGCGATGATCCAGAGCAAAGCGAGCGCGCTGCATTTTCAGCGAACGATCCCAGCTCTCGTTTTGATAGTAGAAACTGTAATAAGCGGGCATGCTTGCATAAAGCGGATTGGCAGCACCGGAATCATACTTCTGATCGACATCGGTATTCCGCTCAAACCACTCGCCTGTCAGCTTGAATTCATGATCGGCAGATGGATTCCACTGCAGTTTCATCAAGCCGTTATAAGCGTCGGTATCCATCGGAAATGCTTTGTTGCAAGGCCAGATAGACTCACGCGGACAACCCCAGCTCCCGCCATCGGCCCGTGCCTTACGCATATCCGGCTCGGACGAGCTCATATGTCCGAAACTGCCGAGAACCTTAAAGTCTCCGGCTTTGGCCGCACCGGTGATCTGTTTGCGGAACGATTTGTCGAAGCTGTCATAGCTGAACTTGGTTTCGACAGCCCATGGCTTGGTACCATCCAGAAGATCGTCGGCATCAAGCGTCCTGAAAAAAACGACGCCGCCCAACGCATCTGCACCCCATAGAACCGAGTTCGGTCCGCGCGTGATCTCAACCGATTTCATATTAAACGGATCGACAAAATCACGACTACCATCGGTGGTACGCTCCTGAACACGCGCACCATCGACCAGAATTTGCACACGGTTGCCGCCCACACCGCGAATATTGAAACTGTTGAGCTGTCCAAAAGGATTGGTGAGCGATGTCTGACGATCAACGCTTACGCCCGGCTCATAGCGCACCATATCCTGAATATCACGCACCTGATGGCGGTCGAGCGTGTCACGATCAATCACGCTGATGGACATTGGAACATCAAGCAGGTTTTTGGCAGCGCGTTCCGCTGAAAGTGTGATTGTCTGCAGCCGTATCACTTCAGCGCTTTCGCCCTCGGTGTTCTGGCTCTGCTTTACGGCATTTTTTTCAGGCGCAGTCTGTGCGTGAGCCGGCATCGCAGCCAACAGCGCAACAGAGGCGGAAAGAGCTTTCAACCAACGATGGTTGATCGTGTTTTGGAAAGACAGAGTCCCCAGCATAGTATCCCCGAAATAGGCGTTGCATGTTCGCTGGCTTGCCTATTGGGACTTGCTGGCTAAAAGTTGAGTGAATTGGTCAATATATAGTTTGTCGACCAACGCAATCGTCAAAACGTAGACGCTAACGAGATTCATATATCAGACATACAAGAGATGCATTTTTGCAACTGTCGGACCGCTCATGGCGCATCAAATGCAAATCCCGCTCCTCCTATTGAAATAGCATCAAAAGCTTCAAGCTTTCTGCCTGGCTCTATTTTCCTAACCTTGTCTTACCGGCTAAACGACCATCGATCGTTACCACGAGGAGGAATTTGAGCTTGGAGAAACGTTGATTGTACATTTTTGATCCTGCTTGGTCTTTGCAGCAGCCTTGGCGCAGGCCGCAAGCAACGAACGATTAGCTTCAACGAGTTGATATGAACGGACGACACTATTCCAGCTTGGGGGACTGAACGCGTGCATAAGCCGAGATCCCGCTGTCCAACCATCCTCATTGAGCACAATCCTTGCAATCACAAGGTCGAAAGGTTCGGGCATGATATGCGGACCAAATAATGTGAGCACTATACCCACAGTAATGCCTATCCCACTGAAGCCAGTCAGCATTCGGTTTTGGCAAGCGCGCCGACGGGCGCTACCCAGTTGCGAGTTCAAAGTTTGTCTCAATTGTTTCAGCTCCGCCGTCTGCCGCTCTAATTGAACGGCAGTGTCACGGACCAAACTGGCGGCGCTCTGCTCTATGCGAGTGGCCATGCTCTGCGGATCGTGGTGTAGAACAGGCATACATTCAATCTTTTGAACGATTTTCGCAACCTCGGCCTGTTGTTTTAGGATCTGCGCTAACTCAACATTATAATCCTGAACGCCACCATGCCGGTCAAATTCTTCGAATGCAGCCTCAACCCCTTTGCGAATGATCGTCATTTCACGACTGAGATCACACGCTACGGCATCCACGGTATGTCGCAAATTATCGAAGGCAAGGGCCGGATCCGTTGTATCTGCTTCCGGTACAGCTTCCGCCACAGCGGTTTTTTCTTCCGATACAGTCATGCCAATCTCATCTACAGCTCATGGCCTAAATCGTGATCATGACTTTCGACATGACCAATTCCTTGATGAAGTTCGTGAGAGACGCTCTCGTATTGTCCTAGGGCATAAAGAAATCCGAGCGCTTTACTTTGGCTACGTAACTCCGCCTCAATCAAAGGAGTTTCAGAGAGGCTTTCTACAAGTGCGTGCATCTGCCGCTCGAGCTTTCGGCGGTCGTCTCGCGATTTCCCACCAGAGAGTTGGCCATGCTGGTTTTGTAGCGTTTGCCAGCGCTCAATAAAGCGCTGTGCTCCGATCGCCGGATCAATTCGCGCTAAGTTTTCACGTTGCATGCTCGAAATGAGGAGCGCAACATACTCCCGACCACTGAGCTTATTCATGCTCCGTGCAGCATCGGGATCGTACTGCAAAACGGATTTTAAAAGTGCTTGCTGGCCGGTCCGTAAATCGTCCAGCTTAGTTCCTGCCTCTCGCAGTTCTAGCTCTTGCCCGGAGAGAACAGGAAGACCTTCCTTGATGTGACGCTCGATTGAGCGGTAGGCGCGTGCATAGCGATCAACAGCTATCTCCATTGGCAACTGGCGCCGCGCACGTTCAGCCAAAGACTGACAGCTTTGTCGCGAACTAAAGTATCGACCTTCGGGAGCAATACCCATCCGATGCAGTGACGACCGCTCGTGACCGTTAAATTGAACCACGGCTGCTTCTGCCTGAACTTTAAGCTTTACGCCGTCAAACATCCCGAAAGGCGCTTTGCGAGGCACCGGTGATCCGCGCACCGCCTTGGCCTCAGTTACTCCTTTTTGACGACTCTGGCCTGCTACTGAGTTTTCCTGCCCAAGCTTGCCTTTACCCACACGTTCAAGTGCATCCACTGATCCGCCGATAACACTACGCTGTGTTGGGAGTCGAAGTCCGGAAATTGCATGGTTATAATCGATAACGTTCTTTTTGATGCCGGATCGAGACAGCAGACGCGTTAATTGATCGAAAGCAAGTTCCTCGTCTGTGACCACTTTCCACCTGTTACGATGCGTGAGTGCACCGTTTGACAGCACCAACCGTGTACAACCTTGGCACTTCAGAGCAACCCTATCTCCTATGTGTGGGGAAGCGAGTTTCATAGCCCTTTCCAGATCAACGCCCCATACCGTATTTCGTCCGATCCGCTCCTCTTCCAGTGTCACGAAGTAACTCAGTTCCTTGCTCGCGCAATGTTTGAATGGGGCTTTGCCATGCTCAATAAGGCGTCCGCTTTGCCGCAATTTATCTGGTTGAACGAATGCGTCCAATGCAGCGTATAACTCAGCGCCATAACGATGACGGGTCATGGCGACATAGGTCAAATGCCGATCCATCGTATCTGAAGCCAGCACGAAACTCCGGTCTACGGTAGCACCCTGATTTTTGTGGATCGTTGTTGCGTAGCCATGGTCGAAGGAGCAATAGTTCGTCGTAGAAAATCGAACCATTTCGCCACCTCGGTCATCCAGACTGACGCACATTGCGGAAATATTCCCTGCTCGATTTGTTTGTATGCTCGACACAGTGCCGAGCATCCCGTTCCTGACACAAAGACCGCGATCGTTCTTGAGAAAGACAAGCCTGTCACCCACTGCAAAAGTCCGTTTGCCAACGCTCGTTTCTACAACGGCCTCGCTGCGATGTGCGGGTTCAGGCAAGACCTCTTTCCCGACTTTTATTTCGCTGGAGTTCTCAACGCGCGAAAGCTCACCACGCGCCCTCAGCGCCGAGCGGATTGCTTCGTTCATCGTGCGCACATCCACGCGCCGATGGGCCATGACGACGCGCGTTCCAAGCGGACGTTCAGCGCAATCAGCAAGGTAGTCTTGGACGATTCTTTTACACGCGGCCTCTTGGTCGGCAAAGAAATGAACAGCCCCCCGATCTCTATAAGCAGCAAGTCCTGCACCTGTGTGATGCGTCGCGAATGCAACTGAAGCCTCCCTTTGCCAGTCTGCACGCTGTCGTCGGATCTCAGTCAGTTCCGCATATCCCGCTTCCTGAGCAATGGCTCGGAACGGAGCTCCCGCGCGGATTGCTTGCAACTGTTCGAAGTCCCCTACGAGAACGATCTTTACACCCCGCGCTTCAGCCTCGCATAGAACCCGGCTCATTTGCTTTGTCCCGATCATGCCGGCCTCATCAAGGACAAACACGTCACTGCGGTTCAGATTGCAACGTTCTTTCTGCCATCCATACTCCCAAGAAGCGAGAGTTCGGCTTTGTATTCCGGTCGCCGCCTGGAGTCCTTCCGCTGCTTTTCCAGAGAGGGCCGCCCCATGAACCTTGTAGCCCTTTAGTTCCCAAGCTCGGCGCGCTTCCGCCAGCATGGTGGATTTTCCGGCTCCCGCATATCCGACCACGACAGCGATCTGCTCTGGTCCAGTAACGTGTTCAACCGCCGCCATTTGCTCCAGTGACAGTGGCAGAGTTTCGTGGCATTCCTTCTGATGTTTTGAACGATGCCGTTCAGTATCATAGCCGCGTGGTAGACGCATGTGCTTGACAGAGTCCAGCAGCTGGGACTCGAGGTCCACCATCTCACGAGTGGTGTAGCGAGCGGAAGCAGATTTCCTCTTATCAGGATCACCGCATTTCTCTTCAAGCTCGACAAGATTAGGCGCAGCCAGCACGCGTGCGAATGCGTTTTGAAACTCCCTAGCATCACCATTGAGATAGCGGTGCAGCGTTCGTGCGATATCGTGATGATCAAACACACACTTCTCATCAGTTATAATCGATAAGATTTGCGCTGGGTTTTCACGAATCGCGGTTACATTCCTTGCGGCGGATTCAGGACTGAGTCTCCGACGTTCCAAGTTAGATCCGCGGCGCTCGATTTGGGTTGCATGCACGCCCATATGAACTGTCGGTTCAATCTTGTATCCGCGGTCAGAGTACGCGCGATGATCGATGATCCGATCAGAACCGGCGATCGCAAGATGTGCGTTCGCAATGCTTTCCCAACAACGCCTTAAGTCAGCAATCTGCATATAGGTTGTTGGGCGATTCCGCGACAGCAACCACCTATTTTCGCGTTCGATTAACGTCTTCTCACCCAATCCTGCGGGTGTAATTTCCCTTACGGTCATCAGCAAATGAACATGATGATTGCGCATGTCGCCTTCTCGATGTGGCTCGTGAATGGCGAAGTCCACCGCAGATCCATAACGGTTCGCGAGTTCCTGCGCGATAGCCCGCGCGGCACTCAAACGTTGGGTAGCCGTTAATTCGTGAGGCAATGCAATCTCAAACTCACGCGCTACTCGGGCGTCTTTGCGTTTTTCAGAAAACTCCGCAGTATTCCAAAGTTTCTCACGATCGTATGCCCATGGCGCTTGCACGTGTTCCGGCAAAATGATCTGCGAATGAAGAACGCCTTTCTTGCGTGAGAAATCATGAGTGACGCCATCGCGTTCGTTCAACAGTTTTTCCGCAGCGCGATAGGCAATCGCTGCAACCGCACTGCGACCATTTCCCCGTGAGACCGGCTTCATACTGAAGTGATAGATCGCCACATGAACTTCCTCTTCTCAGTCTTCAGGCCACTTCTGATCGTAATCCGAGCCTGGGACCAACTCGTAAGTGCGCCCTTAGCAAAATTCACCCCCCCGGCCAAGCTTTCCCAATACCCACACATTCGCAGGTCTTCTCGATCAATCCATCGCTCCAGTGTCGCGCTTTTACCTGCCGTTTTCAAAGCCACACTCTTGGGAGTGACAATCGCGCCCTTGCCGCGCTCTGATAAAGGCAGCAGGAGGAGAACAATGACGCACAAAACGATTGAGGAGCGGTTGGCACAACTTGAGGCTCGGAGAAGCGAACTCAAGTCGCGGCTGTCGAAACAAGAACGCGCGAATGAAACCCGCCGCAAGGTACTGATTGGAACACTGGTCTTGCAACGACTGGAAAGCACCGACGATCCCGAATTTTCGCGCAGACTGCATGAGTGGTTGCGCCGCGAACTGCCCAATTTTCTGCAGCGAGACATCGACCGATCCCTTTTTCGGACTTTGATCGAAACAGCACCCGCCATGAAAGCAGCCTCGCCCCCAAGCGAAGAAGGAACATGAGCCAACGGCAAACATGCACAGTTCTGCTGCAGGTCATTGACGTCAAAGATCGCGACAGCGCGACATGTCTCCGACCTCCTGGGCCAGCAGACAATCATTTTTCAAGATCATAAACGGGTCAATGGTTGCCGAAGAGACTGGCGCTTTTTGTTCAGCCAATCACATAAGCCAATCGTTGCGTGCTCGCGATGCAGCCGGGGTTTGCCCTCACATCTCCAACTCCTCGTCTAGCCGATCAGTACCTTGTCATGGCTCAGAAGCTTTTCCCTTAGACTAACGCTGACTTAGCGCAGCTCCATTGTGCTTTGATGTTTGCATCAATGTGTCTGATTGGAAACGAACGGCCTCTATCTCGAAAAGAGACTTTAATCGTGCTGGTTGACACCGAAGGTATTGAGGCGCGGCAGTGACTTTGCCATCAAGGAGCGCTGCTGCGGGCCAATGTCACGTGAACCGTAAAGGGCTGGCCGTATGTCCACATCCGAGAAGAACGGCGTCACCGGTGGCAATGATCTCTTCTATTTGAGATGGTTCGGTAATCACACCGACTGCGAAGACCGGCTTCTTCACCGCCGCTTTTAACGCACGTGCAAATGAACTTGGTAATTTGGAGAAACCGGAATCGTCTGATCGATATGCAAAGCCGCTCGACACGTTAATGGCGTCGCAGCCTCCAACCTCAAGCGCCTTTGCACATCCGATTGTCCCATCCAGAGTCTAGTCACTATCGACCCAGTCCATTGCTGAACGCGGGCTGAAACTGATTTTTCAGCCGGAAAGGCAGTTCGAACAGTCTAAGATATTGCGAGCGGCAAGTGGAATGAAAGCCGAAGACAGCCGTGCACGGCATGGATCCGTACTGCATCAAATCCGGTATGCGCGGGCCGGACTGCGACCGCAGCGAACGCAGCGCGGATCTCGTGCACGCCTTGGCGGGTCAGTTCGGTCGGGGTGGAACCTCCTGCATTGAACGGCATCGCTGACAGCGCTTGAGTTTGCAATCCATTCTCGGCGTCGGCTGTGATCTGCTTTCCGTCTCGCCAAGGAAGATCAGATAATGCCTTATGGCCAGCGCGGGCAAGCTCAACTGCGATTGAGATCGGCTACCACTTCCAGATCCCAGCCTCGGTAGCATCATAACCGGCAAGGCCGACATCTCCGCAGCTTATCAGTTCCTCGGGAGCCACCGCCGTTGCTTCAATCGTCAGTAAACCGGCCCTTTGATTGCGCAAATTGCCCCAAATGAATGAGGTGCCGTTCGGTGATGCAACAGTCCACTGCGGAATAGGTGCATATCAAAGCAATAGTGATGCGACTTTCAAGTTCCAGATTAGGGATTTTGGAATGCGTGAAGAGTTGTGTTGCTTTTCCTGTTGCAAGCCTCTTTTTCCAATCACTTCCAACTCCTTCTCGATCCAGGATTAATCACCCGTGGGCTACAGAAGCCGCCGCGCTCTTCGCTACGCAAGGAAGATATTAAAGCATGCTTTCTTGGCCTTTCTTAATGCTCATTGCGGAATTTAAACGGGGTTGTGGAGTTAACCGATCAACGCATCAACTGGACGAAAGCTGAGCTAAAAGAGCCCGCCTTTCGGCGGGCTCAAGCGATCAGCGAACTGTTCCTGGGCGGTTCCAGATGATTGTAAAAGTATGGGCATCGTCCTGGCCCGAACTCGACCCGAGGTTGGCGTGGATGCGACGGCAGAGCGCAGGTGTATCGATCATCAGCGCGATATAGGTGTTACCAGTTGATTTGACCGTACGGATCCAGGCGGCACCCACGTCGGCACGGTTGGACAGGATACGGAAGTCCGGCGATTTTTCGCTGCTTTTGGCAATAGGGACGAGCTTGATGGGAGCATCGATAGTTAGAGTGCGCAGGAAGCCTTCGTAAGACCCGTTTTCTTTGTAGGTGACGTAACCGATTGCAGACATTGTCTTGCTCCTAAACCGAAGGGACTATTCCCTTCGTAAGAGATCGGTCGAACTGCTGTTACAGCGGATGCGCCAAGGTTTGATTGAGCGTGTTTTGCAGCGAAGCGCCGCGAGGAGACGATAGGCGGGGAAAACACGCGACGCGTGAGCGCAAGCATGGCCTTGCGCATTCGCTAAAGCAGTTCAGATTCAAAACGAAGGGAATAGTCCAGCGTTGGAAGGCAAGCGAGACTGCCAGCGCGAGATTCCACAACGCGCGAACTGGCTGTTCAAGTCACCAAACTCATCCAGCTCCGGGGATTACAAGTGAAAACGCAGGTGCACATCAAGGATATCGTATCTATCTCACCAGTATCCAAATTGGCGTTGTCGGGTGGTAATCCCCCGGTAATTAATAGTGATCTTTGCCCGGAACTTCCTTCAAAAAGATAACTGCTAGCAAAAATGGACCCAATACCGGTCACAAAGTCAAATACCGTTTGCCAAAACGCTTAATCTTTGGATTGGAGAATTCGGGAAACTACATAGGACAAAGAGGATTTCCAGCTAGGGGCAGACCAGTCGAACACTTCCTGGAATTTCGCAGTCGATAGTCGCGAGTTGGCTGGACGCCCCGCCTTGGTCGGATAATCCGCAGTGGTGAGATCAGTAACAGTGGCGGTTGGCCCGCCAAGCGCAGCACTTTCGCTGAATATAGCGCGTGCAAAGCCGCTCCAGTTCGTGTCGCCAGTACCAACCAAGTGATAAACACCATAAGCGGAGAAGTCCGACTTGGCCGCCAAATGATCTGCCACCTTGATAATTGCATCCGCTATATCGAGCGCACTGGTTGGATTACCCCATTGGTCGGACACAACCGAGAGAGCTCCTCGGGTCTCTGCGAGCTTCAACATCGTCTTGACAAAATTCTTGCCGAACGGGCTGTAAACCCAAGCCGTCCTCATAATGATGTGCTGAGGATTGGCGTGCGCAATCAGCTGCTCACCTTCAAGCTTCGAGCTTCCATAGACGCTGCGGGGTCCAGTGCTATCCGTTTCAACATAGGCTTTACTGGCGTCTCCGGCAAAAACGTAATCCGTCGAAAGATGGATTACCGGAGCACCGCAAGATTTTGCAGCTTCTGCGACGGCCTTCGCGCCCGTCGCATTGATCGCAAAGGCCAACTCCGATTCGTCCTCAGCCAAATCGACAGCTGTGTAGGCCGCAGCGGAAACGACGAGGTCTGGTTTGACCGCTTCGATCACATGGAACACAGTTTCCCGTTCTGCCAAATCCAGTTCCGGGCGACCAAGCGCAATCACTTCCAGATCAGATCGCTGGGATGCTTTCTCCAGAAGACTCTGAACAACTTGCCCTTCGCGCCCGGTAACTGCAATCTTCATGCTTAGGCCTCTTTGGGCTGGACACTGCCCAAACGCTCTCCGGCATAAGTACCGCTGCGGATCGGCTCCCACCACCATGCATTGTCGAGATACCACTGAATGGTCTTATCCAAGCCCGTTTCAAAGGTCTCCTGAGGCTTCCAGCCCAGTTCGCGCTCGATCTTCGATGCATCAATCGCATAACGGCGATCATGGCCGGGGCGATCTGTCACAAACGTAATCAGATCGGCATAGCTCTTGCCATTTGCACGCGGACGCTTCTTGTCGAGAATGGCGCAGATTGTCTCAACAACGTTCAAATTGGTGCGTTCCGCGCGTCCGCCAATGTTGTAGCTCTCGCCCAGCTTGCCTGTGGTCGCGACCAAAGCCAGCGCGCGTGCATGATCCTCAACATAGAGCCAGTCACGCACATTCGCACCTGCACCGTAAACCGGCAAAGGCTTCTCATCGAGCGCGTTAAGAATAACAAGCGGGATCAGCTTTTCAGGGAAATGGAACGGGCCATAATTGTTTGAGCAATTAGACAGTACCACCGGCAAGCCATAAGTTTCATGCCATGCACGAACCAGATGATCGGATGCAGCTTTCGAAGCCGAATAGGGCGATGACGGCTGATACGGCGTTTCTTCTGTGAAGATGCCACTATCAAATGGCAAGTCGCCAAACACTTCATCCGTCGAAATATGGTGAAACCGGAAAGCCGACTTGCGCGGTTCTGGCAGCTCACGCCAGTAAACGAGAGCCGCGTTCAGCAGTCGGAAGGTACCGATAATATTGGTTTCAATAAATGCGGCCGGACCATCAATAGAGCGATCTACATGGCTTTCAGCAGCCAGATGCATGACAATATCGATATCATTGGCACGCAACGCTTCCGAAACACCGGTGTCATCGCAGATGTCCGTCTGAAGAAAGCTGTAATTGGGATGATTTTCAATCTGACGCAGCGAAGCTAGATTACCAGCATAGGTTAGCTTGTCGAGATTGATAACATTGACCTTGGGATCAGCGGCTAGGTGGCGGCATACGGCAGAACCAATGAATCCTGCACCACCAGTAACAAGAATATTCATGTTATTCCTCAATCAAAAACTTCTGCGTTAGCAAGCAACGGGGCCTTCTCATCCTTGCTGGACAATTGCACGCCAGTTGCAGGAATAGGCCAACTAATACCTATTGCGGGGTCGTCAAAGCGGATCGAACGGTCGTACTGCGGCGCGTAAAAATCCGTGACCTTATACAAAACCTCTGTATCCTCAGAGAGTGTGATGAAACCGTGCGCAAAACCTTTAAGAATCAATATCTGATTCCATTTTGCAGCCGAAACTTCTTGCGCCACCCATTTTCCAAATGTTGGCGAACTTCTCCGGATATCAACCGCAACATCCAAGATTGAACCGCGAGTAACGCGAAGAAGTTTATCCTGTGCAAACGGAGGCAATTGATAATGCAGACCTCGTACCACGCCTTTAGCCGCCGAATAGGAATGGTTGTCCTGGACGAAATTGAGATCTTTGCCCACGTCATTTAGCGCACTAGCCTTGTAAGTTTCAGAAAAAAAACCACGGCCATCACCGAACTTTCGCGGGACTATCTCGAAAACACCTTCTAAACCTAAAGGACGGACTTCCATTAAGCTTTCCCTAATTCGTCAACACGTCGACGCAAATAAGCTGCATATTCAGTTTTGCCGAGCTTGGCTGCGCGTTCCAATACGGCTTCACTGCTCAGCCAGCCTTTATCTAGACCTATTTCCTCTGGACAAGCTATCTTGATACCCTGCCGCTTTTCAATAGTCCTAACAAATGATGAGGCTTCATGAAGGCTATCGTGAGTCCCCGTATCTAGCCAGGCATAACCACGACCGAACCGTTGAACATTTAACTCACCCTGTTCGAGATACACGTTATTGACCGTTGTGATTTCAAGCTCACCTCGCGCAGACGGCTTTATCGAACGCGCGATATCGACAACTTGATTGTCGTAAAAGTAAAGGCCTGTCACAGCCCAATGCGACTTTGGAATCTCGGGCTTTTCTTCAATGGAAACCGCTTTGCCTGTCTTACTATCGAACTCCACCACACCATAACGTTGCGGGTCATCTACACGATAAGCAAAAACAGTCCCACCCTTCATTGGTTGTGAGGAGAGTTGCGATAGGTTTGAAAGACCGTTACCAAAATAGATATTGTCTCCAAGGATCATGGCGACACTATCATCACCGATGAAGTCTCTACCGATAATGAAGGCTTCAGCTAAACCGTTAGGATGTGCCTGTTCGGCATATGAGAAGTTTACTCCAAACTCGTTACCGTTACCGAGTAGCTTCTGAAACAGCGGCAAGTCGTGCGGCGTCGAAATGATCAAAATATCTCGAATGCCAGCTAACATTAGCACACTCAGAGGATAATAAATCATAGGTTTGTCGTAGATCGGAAGAATTTGCTTAGAAACAGCTATCGTTAGCGGATAGAGTCTGGTTCCGCTGCCGCCTGCGAGTACAATGCCCTTCATATGGTGTCGCTTTCCTGCATCTTACTTTCTACATTTTTCGAACGAATACATCTTCATTAACATTATGGCTCCGTTTTGACCGCTTAAATACAAAATCCTTGCTGATTAAAGAGCGAGAATCCATTAATCTCCCACTAATTGGATAGGCTTTAGATTACCACGATAATCCCTGAGATACCGAATTTATTATGAGGAATACCCATGCCCAATTGTGATTCCAGCGTGAATCCAGAAAAGCAATTGCTAACGATATCAATCGTGACATATCGTCCAGACTTCACAGAACTTCGAAATACGCTTGATAGTTTAGCTATCGCCCTTGAAAAAATTAGTGGTAACCGTTTTTCTATTGTCATCATAGATAATTCTAATCAGGATCTCGTTTCACCATTTTTAACTAAAAACTACGCGACTTTGCCTTGGTATGTAATTCACGGGCAAGGAAATATTGGCTTCGGCCGAGCACACAATCTCGCTTTGGAAGCAATGGGGAGATTTCATCTCATCCTCAATCCTGACATTGAATTACATCCAGACGCAATCATAAATGCCATTACGTTTATGAGCACTAACCCTCATTGTGGCTTAATAACGCCCTACGCCCAATGGCCGGATGGCGAGAGACAATATCTGTGCAAACAATATCCTGCAGTTTTTGATCTCATGTTACGCGGCTTTGCAGCGAAAAAAATTCGTTCCTTATTTCAAAGAAGATTAGATCGCTATGAGATGAAGATACAAACTCAAGACGAGGTTTACTGGGGCCCTCTAATAGTTAGCGGCTGCTTCATGTTTTTTGATAGCAGCATTTTGCAGCGGACAAATGGTTTTTGTGACGACTATTTTCTCTATTTTGAGGATTTCGACTTGTCTTTAAGAGTACACACGTTTGCGGACATTGCTTATGTACCGACGGTCCGGATCATTCATGCGGGAGGACATGCAGCAAAAAAGGGCCTTTGGCACATACGGAATTTCATCAAATCCGCATCGCTTTTTTACCTGCGCCATGGACTAAAAATATTTTGAATAACATGCATTCATCCTTGACCAAGCGGTTTCGTTGTAAGTTTGACAGCTAAAACAATTTAATATCGAAAATTATTGCACGCGGTCTTAACAAGGCAGCTCAATATTTCGCGCGCATAGCTGACAATTCCCCGAACACCATTTGATCTATTAATGGACGATTTAAATAGATCAAGAGCATCGATGTTTGTAGAATTCGTGGTAAATCCTTCGTAAACTTGATGCTTAAGCCCAGCGCTTTTATACAAATTTAATAAATTTTTTCTCCAACTATCGAGATTGAAATCGGAGTTTATTTCTGTCTGGTTGTTTTCAACATTTTGGAGTCGCAGCCAATCGTCGGATATCATCTGGCGTGTTCTTACCAACAACTCGCTTTCATCTCTGACGATACTGCCGGTCCGATTGAGATAATCGAGATGTCCCGTCGGACAATCAAGTGCGACAACCGCAGCCCCACTAATCGATATATCCATCAAAGCAGTTCCCCCGCTTTGGGGAAAACTATCCCACGCTACGCGACATATCTTAGCATACTTCACAACTTCGGAGTGCTTTTGATAACCTAGCAGTCGAACTCGCGATTTAAACTCATTAGACCTAACCCAGTGCGGGGCATTTGCCTGACTTAAACCAATCCCTACAAAATCCAGTTCACGCTCGTCACGTAATAGGCGTTTTAATGAACGCCAAAAATTCCACGACCCAACAGGTGTATATTTGTATGCCGAACCTACGGACAACAACAACTTTCTGTTATTCGTTTGACCTGAAATAACCAAATTAGCACCTGCAGTAATACTGGTATCGATCGGAATTCCAAGATTTATACTGCGGTCACAGCCACGTTTATTTCGCGTGACTTTCATACCCCAACCACGCGTTTCGGCGATTACATCTGCTACCGATAGATTTATCCAGAACAAATGGTCCGCGTGATTATAGAGAATGACAGGTCTAGTAAATTCGCGTGTTCCAAACGCAACTAGAGGGGTCGGATCATGAGGATGCACGTGCAGAACGATTAGGTCAAAACCAGACGCCACCTGCCTTAGCTTCAGACTTCGCTCCAACAAGCTTAGTTCTGGGTCAGCCAATAGCACCCGCCCCTTACGCTGACTCACGGCTTCGGATAGCCGCGCAGTTACGTCGGCAGCTGTCCCAGCAGTAAGAAATACACTATGCTGAAAATGTGCGTCCTGCTCGATCCAGCGTTCAACCACGCGGGTATGCCCGCCCACCGCATAACATTGGGTCATGACATGAAGAACGGACTGAGGAGTAAATGTCGTTTGAAGTGCAACAGAATTGTTAGATGCCAATCGAAGAAAAACGTCTTCGATTTCTTTGCTGGAATAATACCCCGTACTTCTCGTAGTGGCCAACCAAACAGCACGTTCAGCTATCTCAAGGGCCGCCTCTAGAGAGGTAGCTCTTGAGATAGCTAGAATGTAAGATTCAAACAACGCTCGATTGCTGACAATCGTCAGACGCCTAGCGGCGTCAATAAGCATTAATCACCTCTACTATTCGACTAACCTGGTCATCAGACATAACCGGACTAATTGGAATCGAGAGAACTTCTCTATGTATCTCTTCAGTAATCGGGAAAGAAAGATGGTTCCATTCGCTATATGCTTGTTGCTTATGAGGAGGGATTGGATAGTGAACGAGCGAGCCAATCCCGTTTTCTTTCAAGTAGGTCGCCAGCTGATCCCTATTTTCTGTTCTTATAACAAAAACATGCCAAACGTGACTCTCTTGATTACCAGTGATCTGCGGAAGGATAATCTTCTCGTTACGAATACGTGCAAGATAAATATTAGCGACTTCTCTCCTCCGCTCATTATCTGAAATCAAACCGGGAAGCTTCACGCGCAAAACGGCTGCTTGTATTTCGTCCAATCTAGAATTGTAACCCTTATAAATATTCTTATACTTCTCATGCGAACCGTAATTCGCCAAAGCCTTCAGTTTAATGTATAATTCTTCATCATCAGTGGTAATAGCCCCACCGTCACCTAGACAACCTAGATTCTTACCTGGGTAGAAAGAGAACGCAGCGGCATCTCCCAAAGATCCGACCATCTTACCTTTATAGAGCGCGCCATGCGCTTGAGCGCAGTCTTCTATAACTTTAAGACCATGTTGCTTGGCAATGAGCAAGATCGGATCCATGTCCACGACCTGCCCATATAAGTGGACGACCAAAATTGCTCTCGTTTTCGGCGTCAACTTTTCTTCTATCAACGTCGTATCTATATTGTAACTATCTATAGAAGGCTCAACCAAAACCGGTGTACATCCGTTTTGTGTTATAGATAGAATACTTGCGATATAAGTGTTAGCTGGAACAATAATCTCATCTCCGTCGGAGAAACCCATTCCCTTGATGATAAGGTTGAGTGCATCCAAACCGTTAGCAACACCAAGCGTATACTTAACACCACAATATGCAGAGAAGCTCTTTGCGAACTCCTCGTTTTGATGCCCAAGTAGATACCATCCACTATCCAAAACATTAGCTATCGCAGAATTAATTCCGTCGCGATAGCGTTCGTTCATCTCTTTCAAATCAAGAAACTTAATCAATGTCGCACCGTTTCCTCTACGCGATTTACGCTTCACATATGAGAGTTGTATCTACCAAAATATTGTTATCTAAGGGCTTGCGTATTTTGAATCTGTAGCCCAAATCCCAACCTTCGATAAGCGTTTTTATGTGAAAAAAGTCATCAGCATTGTGATATATACTTAAGAGCAAGACAGGCTTCTGTGACGAAATCGTCCGCTTGGCACCTTTCAAAAACTCCGATTCGAAGCCTTCAATGTCTACCTTAATCAAACCAATGCTGAGTTTGTGTTCTTCGACATAATCATCCAGTGGGATCACTTTCACTAGTTCTGAAGCGGCATCGTCAGTGATCTGCGCCCCCCGGATAATATGAGAAGTGTCTCCTTCAATCGAAATCGAAGAGGTCCCATGCCTTTCGCCCAACGCATACTTAACCAACTTGACATTGCTCAAGCCGTTCAAACGCACAGTCTCTTCGCACATCTTGTATAAGGAACTCACGGGCTCAAATACATGAACTTCCCGGTTTGTATACTCTGAGAGGATCAGAGCTGAATCCCCAATGAACCCCCCAGCATCAATTATATCCAAGTTAGAGATTTTTTGCAGGTCTCTCACTTCGGGCAGAAAATGCCGGTAATAAAACACAGTAGATGATATGATATTAATTGGAAGTATGTAATTTCCATATGCAGTCACATCACCTGAGAGCTTAACAGTATTAGATGTATGCTGATCCATTATACGCGTTAGTTCAATGCGTTCCGCATCTGTTTGCCAGAAATAGCTGGTTTTATATAACCAATATTGCTGAGCGCGTGATATTGCGCGAATGACGACATCTATACTTTCTTTATCTAGACCAGCTATTAGCTCCCTATAGTCTTTAGATATATCTCCACAAAAATAATCGAAGCTTTCCGATGAAACGAGTGAATCACACGTATCCATTTGAACAACATTAGCCTGCGCGACACGGGATACACGACCAGAAATGTCAACGAGTGACCGCTCTAGTGTATCTAATCGAGACGACAAATCATCAAATCTTTCCATAAGTGACGAGTTGTGATCTACAATTACCGACCTCAACTCTTCACGTGCAGCAATTTGTGATGAATCGACTTGGTCGCCTAACGCAATCACATCCCTGTAGTGCGCCTCCGAAGTGCTCTTTAGCTGATTTATTTTTCCTTCAATGCGAGATTCAAACGACTGCAGCCACGTGATCAACGTAGATTCTGTGGATTGCCCTTTCATTTTTCTGCTCAGATATCTGCGAACTCTATTGGCGTATCGCATACTCCGCATGGGGAGACCGTGGATATCCAAGGTTGCAATACGCCAACGCGAAAAAGCTATCCAGCGCGCCTTGCCGTCATATGTAACCTCGAAACCCAGATGCTTACTTCCTGCTATCGGCCGATAGCCTAAATTTTTTGCCGAAACGTGTTGCAAAGTAGAATACGTCAAAGAGCTCGATTCAATAATTTCTTTAAATGGTTTAATCGCGCTTTCGATGGTATGGTGAGAAAGATAGTAATTATATGCATCTTGACCAAGCGCTTCTTTACGACCATTTTTATAAACTTCATCAATGATTTCTTTTAATTTTCGCTCTTTCAAACCTATTTTTTCTATCTGGTCATCATACCACCCAAGACAATAGTCTTTACTATCCTGAAGATAAACAAACCTATCACATTCCATTGGCTTTACATTATGAGGGATAACAACAGAAGGAATCCTAAGTGCGGCACCTTCCAAAATCGATGTCCCCATACCAAATAGGATATCTATCTTTTCCCTGAGGTATTCAGTCAGGTGATCGCCTGTCACGGTGCCTACGAATTTGATATTAATCCCTTGATATTCTCTGGGATTAATCCTTGATTTTTCCGGCCCGTCTCCGATTATATGAAGAACAACACTCTTTTTGAGTTCGAGTTTGCTAAGATTGTCGAGAAGGTTCAATACACTGAAGACTTTATCCAAACTCAGACGCCCCAGGATACCAACGTTTATTTTATCGGCTTCAACAAGATTTGAGCTCGCTGGGGAATGTGCAGATGGAAGTGAAATTGGCACATAGCGCTTATTGAATATTATCTTTTTCGTATTCTGCGCCATCCAGTGCGAATAATCGCAAAAGAATACAGAATCCGTCTTCTGAACAATCTCTAGAAAACTTCTTAGCGCCAAAGGGCTTATTTTCCAGTTGTCAATCAAAACCGGAATGGAGCAGATATGCCAATTAAAAAATAATATCTTGCTATCTGGATGAAGCTTTGGCACCCAACAAGCCCAATAAATAGGGGTAATAAGAACTACAGGCTCTTCAATTCCAATAGAAAAATTTTCCGTACTGACAGTTATCTTCTTTACGTTACTGTTTTTTAATAAATTATCTGACAGACCGGGTGAGTAATCCGTGTAATAAACATCATAACTTGGATCTTCTGCCAATTTATCCGCTAGTCCGGTTAGGTATATCGGTCCACCCGATACTTCCAACCAAGGAAAATAGAAGACCACTTTGGTTCTTTTATCACTATTCGAAATTAGCAAAGTAATCGCTCCATTTTTCAACGTAATCGCAACCCTACTAAGTTATCGTGCAGTACGTTCTTTTCCGAATCAAATATAGGGCGGGCAATACCGGCACACCCTACAACAACTTTCCCCCCGATAGCGGTTGCCTCGCGCAGCGGACATCATACCTCTATAAGCTCAATCAGGTAGGCATTGGTAAGAGCAAGAAAACAAATTCTTTTTCCAAAAAATGCAGATACTTTGGGAGTGCCTACAGGCCGAATCCGTCCTTTGCTTAAAAAGCTCATCAGCTTGTCAAACTCTTCAGTCTTGTATGCGAAGTGATACATTTTCACCCCGCGCTCCAACCAAACGTCGAGTGTTTTGTATCCGGGTAAATTTTCTAACAACTCAAGCCGAGGTTGCCCCTGCGCAACGATAAACTTGCCTCTTATTCCCTGCTCGGTATCCTCGAACTCTTCAGTTTCCGAGCGGTATCCCAGTACACGTAGAGCCGCCATTTCGGATGCGATACTTTTTGTAGCCACACCGATATGGTGGAACTCAAGCTTACCAAGTGATGCTCTAAAGTTTCTGAGAAACAACGGCATTATTTTTTCTGCCAGCCGTTCTTCTACAGACGAGAAATAATTCTCCGCCGTCATCACATGCTCAACGACATCAAAATTTTGCCCGTTCAAAGTCACGAACGCTTCGTGAATCCCCCGGCGGTTCTGCGGTAAAGCATCGTGAAATGAAACAACCGGCGTGTTGTCTGCGATCGTCCGGCAGTATAGCTCTTTCAATTTAAGTGTTTTGAACGCCATCTTGAATATCAAATCGACACTCTCGACAGCCGCCAAAGATCCTTTCCTTAGAACCCACCTTCCCCATTCCGCAGCGCCTTCTTTTAAATCATATATTGCTATTAAGCCCTCTGCTTCGCCAGTCAGACGGTTTTCTATGACAAAGTAGAAGTCGTCGTTTCGCTTTAGATAATCCGCAATCCAACGCTCTTGAGCCCCTAAATCAGATGAAATAGGATTTATGTACTTATTACGTTCTTGATCTTCTAATCGAACACTTACAACGAAAGCGGCATCCGCAACCGCGATAGGTCGGATGCGATACGCTATGCCCTCAAGAGACGATCTTGAAATCATCCTACTGCCTGCTTGTTTTGAACCGCTTCGATTACAGTTCGAGGTGTATTCATTCCCGCTATTTCTTCTTGCTCAAAGAATACGCCAAATTCACTTTCCAAGAGCAAAACCAGTTCAACGTGGCTGAACGAATCCCATAGGCCTTTCTCATCGAGCCGACCTTCAATATCGCCCGTTTCTCTTTTGGCAAAACTAGCAATCATTGCTATTATCTTGTCATGCATCTTCTCTACCTTTTTCGAATTTCAGGTCTACCAAACCATCCGGATAAATGTATTCAAAGCGTTGTTTGCGTTCTATATAGCCGCTCAAGTACGTATCGCAAAACTTGCGAGCAGGAGCATTACGTTCGCCTTCAACGAATAATACATTGAGTTCCGTGCGCTTAAGCGCGGTAAGCGCTGACTGAACTGCGCCCAAAACAATGACCTCATCAAGACCACGGCCGAGAGCACGACAGCTAACAAAACACTCTTCGACCGTTG
The DNA here is from genome assembly GCF_040369775.1 of Brucella sp. NBRC 12953. NCBI lineage: Bacteria > Pseudomonadati > Pseudomonadota > Alphaproteobacteria > Hyphomicrobiales > Brucellaceae > Brucella > Brucella sp. NBRC 12953. The sequence goes on along the minus strand of NZ_BAABSV010000003.1, from coordinate 380,180 downwards.
CCAGCTCGTCATTCGCTCGGGCAACAATAACGCCAATTATGCCACTGTCCGATAGTTTATCCTTCATAGAAATTGACACAACAACACTGTCATTTGCATTCATCAGATTGCAAATTTGCTGGTGCGTATATCTCTGATAGGAGAATATAAACTGATTGGTTTTATTCGCGAGTTCAGCCACACGGTTCGAATGGCTAAGTTCGTTGACTGAATAAGTAACCTCAATTTGGAGACTTTTTATATAGTCATCTTTTGAGAGAGAGTTCTTGAGCCCTTCCCGCTCCCTATTGGCCAACACATCAGCTTTGCGGAGACGATCTTCTTTATTAATCGCAAGCTTCAAAAGTCCTGGAAATTCTGCCAGTGCCCTCGCGGTTGTTTCCGCGTCATCTCGAGCCCAGATGGTTTTAATATCGGGATGTCTTTCCAATACGGATACAATTTCGCCGAGATTATCATCAATAAAGAGAAGGCTGCTGGAGTGAATATTCAACAAATCGGCAATTTCTTGAATGGATTCTGCTTTATCATTCCAGCTCGCTTTAATGTATGCAAAATCATCCGGCTTCAGAACAAAATCAACACGCTCTTCCAAAAGTTTCCGGACGTCGATCTCATCATTCTTGGATGCGATACCCAGAAACAGGCCCTGCTGCGAAAACAACTTCAAATGTTGCTGGAGCACGATGTGGCCTTGCGTGAGTTCCACGCCCTGAACACCGTCTTCTCCCAATACTCCCTTATAAAGAGTGTTATCTAAGTCGACGATAATACCTTTGAGTGGGACTCCAAGTAAAACAGGTAAGTAGTTCAACCCAAGCTCTCGGGACACAGCCATGCAAGCTTTCGCACTTAGCCTTGTACCAGAATAGGGCTCCATACGCATATCAATAAAGTCGCGCCCCATTTTCGCTTCAATTCCCGACAAGTCCAAAATACTGGCAATAGGGGTATCGATTTTTTCTCCCAAGACAGCCAGCAGAATTCGGCCCGAATAGGAAGAGCTCAGAAATTTGATTCTTTCCGCCAAAAACTGCGTGACATTATCTATTTTGTATCGAGTTGCATCGACCCAAACGATTACCAGATCTACTGATGTATCTAAATCAGCAAACGATAAAGAATCATCGTAATCACTATAAATGAATTCGACGTTCATACCGGCAAATGCGCAAAATGGCGCAATAGTTTTTTGAACCAACTCAAAAGAGTGATTCCTGTAAACGGCCACTCGATGAGTGACAGCGCCCTCTGCTTGGTATGCAGCTAGCTCTGCTCTCGTAGGCTCACCGCCAAATATTAAGTCCTGTAACTTGAAAAGTTCCATTTGCCCTTCCAACTTTAACGTGATGTTGAAGCTTCGCAAACATATTGTTCGAAGTCGTTGATATACTCTTCTGGATCGTACAGCTCGTTTGATATAACCATCAATACTGCGTCACGAGAGAAATCATACATCTCCTTCCAGACCATCTTATCGAGCCACAATCCCCTGTCAGGACTATCTAGAACTACAATGTGTTCGCGCTCTTTATCACAACGAATTTTCACTCGACATTTTCCATGAAGACAAATTAAAACGAATTCAGATTTTCTATTTGCGTGACATCCACGCTTGCCGTCGTCAGTGACGTTAAAGATGTAGAATACTCGCTGAAAAGAAAAAGGAACCTGCTGATTGGCTTGTAACGCGATTAGCGCACCCCTTTCATCTCCAAGGATGTCAAAATTCAGCTCCTCAAACTTCATGATCTTGCCTTCTAGGTAAACTGGGTGTCATTGGGTCGTGCATTAACACGCCCATCCAAAAGTTGGAAGGCGTTGTAGCTCCTCATAAACTGCACTTACCTTCGCACTTCTGAGAGCCGTGGGGATAGACCTCAAACAGTCCTTTTCAGTTTTGGGCAGGTCTGCTGCCACAAATACTAATATGTCCATATATAAAACATTCGTTATTAAACGTCCAAGGCCATTGTGTGGCGATATGTAGGGCTTCCTAATAACTCGAGTATTTTGGTGGCTGTAACGTTCATGTCGATCAGTGCGGTTCACAGTAACCGGTGTTCTGGCCCCACATTCTGTTTGATTTTTCACTCTGTCATTGAGAGTCAGCGAATGGACAGAACGGAGTTTCTCCATGGAGCCTCGAATGGAGTTTCTCTCAACGGATCAGAGTAAGCGTGACAGCCATCGTCAGTGGCCCGTTGATTTAAAAGCCCGGATTGTTTCGGAAAGCTTGCGTCCTGGCGTGAGCGTGCAGGAAGTTGCCGATCGCTATGGCGTGCGTGCAAACTATCTATCTTCATGGCGCACGCTGGCACGTCAGGGCAAGCTTGTTTTGCCTTCGCCCGAAGATAATACGGAATTTGCGGCAATCGTTTTAGCGGAACCTGCAATTAAACCTGTGACGCCACCATCTTCACGCGTTGAGATATTCTGTGGGGAAGTCATCATCCGGCTGGAAGAAGGTGCGTCGGCTTCTCGTATTGCAGCTGTTGCGAGCGCACTTGCGGCCCTCAAATGATCTTTCCTGCCAACCGGGTGCGTATCATTGTGGCTACCAAACCTGTCGATTTCCGTAATTATGCGGAGTCGGAGACACCGATTGGCGCAGCGGTCGGCATTTCGACATCCATCGACTCCACATAACCATGCGCTATCGCTTGGCAAGCATAGCGATTAGTTTATCCGGCGGGCGGAATTTGCCTGGCTTGATACCAAGCGGCACCAAAGCGTCGAGCATCTCGAGTTTTTCGCTCGGATCAGCGCGCAGGTAGATCTCGGTACTCTGGAGAGAGTTGTGACCCAGCCACAGCGCTACTTTGCGAATGTCGCGCGTTGCCTGAAGCATGTGCATTGCGCAGCTGTGGCTCAGCACATGGGGCGATATCGACCTCGTCGCCAGCGTGGGTGCGACGCTGACAGCAGCGACGGCGTGCTTTTCGAGGATGTATTCGAAACCGGAGCGCGTCATCATCCTGCCAGCGTTATTCAGGAAGAGTGCCGTGTCGCCATCCTTGGGTCTAACCGCGATCCAGGCGCGGATAGCGGCAGCAGTCTCCGGCCAGAGCGGAAGCACGCGCTCTCGTCTTCCTTTGCCGATGATACGGATGCTGGCCGGTGGCCGCCCGTCGAATTGTTCGAGGGTGAGACCGACGAGTTCGGACACGCGCAACCCGCCAGCGAAAGCCAGATGTAACATGGCCCGGTCGCGAATGCCTGAGGAGGTTCGCCCATCCGGAGCCTTGAGCAGCGCTTGCACTTCGGTACGCGAAAGCGAAGCGACGAGCGCCTCGTCAATCTTCTTCATCGGAATGGCGTGCACCCGAAGAGCCTGATCCAGCACCGCGGGTGTTCGATGTTCAAGATAGCGGAAGAACGACTTCACAGCAGCCAGCCTGGCGTTGCGCGATCGGGCCTTATTGCCGCGCGTTTCTTCGATGTGCTCGAGAAAGGCGAGAATTATCGGTACGTCGATATCTTCGATCTGCAGCAGACACGGTCGCTTACTTAATCTTCCTGCGGCGAACGTCACCAGCAGTTGGAAGCTATAGGCATAAGCATCGCAAGTGTGAATGCTTGCGCGTCGTTCCCGGGGAAGATGCTCCCGCAGGAAAGCGGTGAGGTGCTGGGCAAGCTGGGTCATGCTGTTACTCCTCGATGCAATGCCTCGCCGGCTACCGACATATGCGCCATAAGTTCCGGCGTTGACTGAAGATACCAGTATGTATCGGTCACATGGGCATGTCCCAAATAGGCGCTCAGAGCAGTAATATGCCGCGCCACCGCCTTGGAATCGTTGGCACAGCGTTCGAGAGAGCGGACGGCGAACGTGTGGCGAAGATCGTGAATCCGCGGCCCTGGCGATCCTGCAGCGCCTCGCAAGCCGATTGATCGCATGATCTGCAGGAAGACTGTTATTACCGTCGGATAAGCGAGCGGCGTTCCCTGATGCGAAATGAAAAGCGCATCACTCTGACTTGCAGCATTCAGGCGGGTCGCGAGGTACCTGTCCAAGGCGCGTCGAGTCGTTGTGTGTAGCGGCAGCAACCGACTCTTCTTGAACTTAGTCTGAGCAATGATCAACCCGTCGTCTGTCACGTCGGGTAATCGTATGGTGATCGCCTCCGAGACACGCATACCGGTCGCTGCAATCATCCCGAACATAGTAGCGTAGGTGAGAGATCGGATTGTATTGTCGGGGCCAAGTCGCTGAGCGGCGTCGATCAACCCCCTAATCTCTCCGGGACTATAAATATACGGCGTGCGGCGTTTGCAACTGGCGCGACCGAAAAGATCAGCAGAGGGAACTTCGTGGCGCGGATCTTCGGCATGCAGCGAGAGCGCGAAACGACGGACCGCCAACAGGCGGTTGCGACGTTGTTCGCGTGAAGGCGCCTGTAGAGCCCACTCGTGCACCGTTGCCGTCGTTATAACATTCTCACCGCGATGCTCGGCAAACGCGACGAAGTTGCGCAATAGAAGGCCTGGCGTCCGAAACTTGAACCCCAGAGCCTGGTGCAGCGCCGCATGATCGGCGAGGAGTTCACTCAGCATGGGAGCTCTCCCGGCCAGGGCTGGGCAACCTGCTCCAGCATCGCGACATCGACCTTAGCGTAATGTGCGGTCATATCGAGCGAACGGTGGCGCAACACCGCGCCAATAGCTTCGAGTGTGGCGCCCGAACGGAGCATTGAGGTTGCCGCGGAGTGGCGCAGCAAGCGCGCGCCAGACGACGGAGGATCGGAAATGCCCGCACGTTTTAGCGCCAGCGCCACGATCGTGGAGACATGACCGGAATGCGCAACCGGCCCGCAGTCCCAGGCGAGCCAGCAGGAGCAGCAATGCACGGTCCCGCAGGCGGCCTTTGGCCAGTCGATCGCATGATGCAATGACGCGTTCGACGTCGGCGCCTGCCAGATACCGCGGCAACGACGAAAGGCGCCACTGCAATACCGGCGGAATGGCGTGATCAAGGTTGGGGCGGCACAAGCCAGCACCCGCGAGGTAGCGAAGATAACTACGTAAGGCGCTTGTTATGGTCCTCAGATCAGCCGTCCCGGTGCGCTCGCGCCACTCTCGGACGACATCACGGATCAGGCTAGCATCATAGTCGAGGGTCGCCGTACCGAGCAACGGCAACAGCTTATGGAGGTCGCGAAGGTGACGGGCGATCGTTCGTTCCGCCAGTCCTCGGTGGATGCGCAACCAGCTTTGATATCCATCAAGCAAGGGATATGGCGACGCGATCTTCAAAGGTGGGCATACGACACCTGCTCTTTGCAGGAAAAAAACGAACCTCCCGACACGACGCGAGTATTTTGGCGAGATCTGCGGCCACTGCCGCCCACCGGGACATCGACACCGATGTTCGGCAAAGCTACGAACGATATTATCATCGATGACGTCGATCGAGGTGCCCGCTTTGCAGAGCCAAGCTGCGAAATGACGAGCCGACGCTGTGTAGCCCTCAATGGTCAGCGGCGCATATCTCTGAGCGGCAAGCTCTTCCGCGAACCGATCGATCCACGACGACAACGGTCCCGGATCGAGGAACCGGTGATTACGATTATTGGCATCCATCATACTACGCTCTCCTCACAAGTGAACTCATAGGGAGGGAGTATAGTTATGTGGAGCGTTCGCGCGTGTTCAATTTATCTAAGTATCTGCGCAGACAACACAATCCATCGACTGGCAATGACGACTCCGCATAGTTATCGTCAGCGCATAATTACGGTTATGTGGCGCTCCACATAACCGTAAGGGCCATGACGGGCTTGCGGCGTTGGTGAAGAACGAATTGCGCAAGGATCCGTTTACAGGAACTGTATTCGTGTTCCGCTCTCGCAAGGCGGATCGGTTAAAAATGATCTACTGGGATGGCACAGGTATGGTGCTGGCTTATAAGCGTTTGGAAGCCCATGCGTTCAGCTGGCCAGAGATCCGCGATGGGCTGATGTCGTTGAACCATGCACAGTTCGAAGCTTTGTTCGCAGAGCTTGACTGGCGACGCGTGCGTGCGGTGGAAGCGAGAGCGCCGATTACGGTTGAATAGCTATTGAGCGCTGGTGTGATAGCTGCGGCACGATGACTCTGACAACATAATTATCAAGCATATCAAGGCCGGATTTGGTAAGTTCGGCCCATGCTGGATGCCGCCGAGCTGCCCAACGATATCGCTGAATTGAAGGCGCTACTGATCGCAGCAACAGCACTCGGTCTTCGTAAAGATGACCGCATTGCGCGGCTGGAGAAGCTGGTTGCAGCCTTCAAACAGGCAGCTTTTGGACGTAAGTCAGAGAAGATTAATCCTGAGCAGTTTGAACGACTGGATGTGATCCCTGCGCAGTTTCGCGTCATTGTCACGCATCGTCCTAAATACGCATGCCGTGCTTGCACTGATGGTGTTGTGCAAGCGCCAGCTCCCGCCCGATTGATACCAGCACTTGCCAACAGAAGCAACGGTCGCACATGTGCTGGTTTCCAAATATGCCGACCATCTTCCGCTTTATCGCCAGGCCCAGATTATGTGTCGTCAGGGCATCGACATAGATCGCTCGACACTGGCCGACTGGGTGGGAGGGGCAGCCTTTGAGCTGCGCCCTGTCTTTGATGCGCTGATTGCTGATCTGAAGCGATCAAACAAACTCTTCATGGATGAGACGTGTGCACCGGTTCTTGATCCCGGATCAGGAAAGACCAAAACAGAGTATTTTTGGGCTTTGGCGCGAGACGACAGACCATGGGGCAGCAATGCCCCGCCCGGTGTCGCCTTCACTTATGCGCCGGGACGATCTGGCCAATATGCCGAACAGATATTGAAGGGCTTCAACGGTATCCTGCAAGTGGATGGCTATGCAGGCTACAATCGGTTGGTCGCGCCAGATCGTGTTGGTCCAAATATACAATTGGCTTATTGCTGGGCTCATGCGCGTCGAAAGCTTATTGAGATTACGCGCACAGGCTCGTCCCCGATTGCTGAAGACGGTGTAAAGCGGATTAGCGAACTCTATAAGATTGAGGCTGAATTGCGTGGTCTCAATCCAGAAGCGCGGCTCGCAGCTCGTCAGGCACAATCAAAGCCGCTGATCATCGATATGCAAACATGCTTGCGCATCACCGCGCACGCGTGTCGGCAAAAGCGCCATTGGGCGAGGCGTTGAAATACATCGCTAAATACTGGGACGGCTTGTGCCTGTTTCTGTCTGACGGTCGCGTCGAGCTGGATAACAACAGCGTCGAAAGAACAATCCGGCCAATAGCATTGAGCAGAAAAAATGCATTATTCGCAGGTCATGAAGCAGGCGCTCATAACTGGGCTACAATCGCCTCACTGATTGAGACATGCAAACTCAATTCAGTCGATCCGCAGAAATGGCTGACCGCTACGCTCACCGCAATATTCAATGGCCATAAGCAGATCCAAATCGACCAACTATTGCCATGGAATTATACCGATAAGGTGTGATTGAGACACCGTTTACGGTTCACAATACGCAACTGACGACCGCCGCCCTCTTCAAGATTGGATATAAAGCAGCTTATTTCCATGCCAATTACTCATCCAGATAATGGATGATCTGCCGCACCGATTGAACGATAGCCACCAGCACATAGTATTCGCACTAAATCAACCGCTTGCCCGCGTTGGTGCAGAAATCCAGCTGCGATCAATAACGGAAGCAGTAACACGCTCATGAATCGTGCATTAATGGAACATGTTAGGGGATTTCATAAGCAAATACCAAAGCCGTAAATCTTTTGTCTCACCTTAAACTGAGGAACGGCTAGGAAATGTTAGCTCTCTTCGCTCAAGAAACGGCGTTAAGGATAATCACATGTATGTTGTAAATGATCAATTATAATTAATACAACACTGAATAATCGCATAATGGGAGGTCTAAACCTATAGTTATCTCAAAATAATTTACTCTACAATAATTGATAGGAATTATCAGGTCGTAAAATTTATAATCATTTTCTAACGATTACGAGATCGATGTTGGTCATTTATCCAAGTAGAAACCAGCGCCTCTATTTCTTTTTCTGCCTTTTCGATCATCGGCATATAACGGTTATTATTGAACCCCCATAAGGTCGAAGTGACGTCCTCGTTATAGCCGACTAGAAACGGCAAGCATACAACTACCCGAAGGCCCTCCCGTTTTTCGAGATACCTGTCAATGGTATTCGTGACTGCGTCGTCATTGAGCGGGTTCCAACTCGACAGTAATTTCAGGGCACTACGATTGTATATGTTAAATACCATACTGGTCATTCTATCAATTGTGACGTAAGTGCGTGTGCCCACCATCTCAACCGAAAGCACTTTCGCTTCGGGATCGATATCAGCCATTAGACCCGAAAAGACATCCCAATCCGCTCCTCGGGTGTCGAGGTACTGATTGACCTCTAGCAGAACGCTATCAAAATCATTTGGAATTATCGCGTCATCTTCCATCACCGTCAGTCTCTCAACATCTTGAGCAATGGCATAGCGCGACAACGCATTAAAACTGCAACCGCACCCGATCCAACCGATCCGGTGCCGAACCCCGTCGAACAACTCGCAGTTTTTTGGGAGAGATTGGGCAATCATCTTACGTCGTTCTGTGGTTTCGGGTAACGAAAGAGCAAAAAAGTCGCTTTCCCTCTGCACAAAGATGGGGTTTTCAAGTATAACGCTAGCGGGGATTGCACCCAAGGCAACTAAAAAACGATCCATCATGAAATCGAACCGTGCGGCGCTTGAAGAAACTGCGGCACGGACAGCTAAATTCATAGTTTCAATATCATCCAGCAGTTTAGCCGCAGTACTCATCATACTATCAATGGAGCCTTCATCGAAGAATCGCACAGCTCCTTGTAACTCCGGATATTCTTGCTGATCGAGTGTTCCCTCTGATAGTACTGGCACACCCAACGAGATGCACTCACAAATACGAGGCATCTCTAGCAGAGCATCCTCATAATAATGAATATTTATGACAGCTTTTGCCTGGCGAACAATCGAATACATTTCATCGCCAAACACATCATTACATATTTTAACTGTATACTTTCTTTTTAACGCTGAAAGAAAAAGGCGCCGTCTCTCGGAACTTAAATTGTCACCATAAAAAACGAAGTCGTACTTCTTAGGGCTTTCGTTATAATCTGTTTTTCGAACAGCGCCGATCGGTAAATAATGCACTTTTGGGTATTGAACCCCTTTTTGTGCAAGGAAATCTATATTGGTTAAAGAATATTCGAGAACGCAGAGGGATTCGTTCAGAATTTTCATATATTCCGGTGTGAACCAGCGGGAATTCACTGACTGCTCGAGTTGAAAAACGACACGCTTGTTTGAGGGGGGGAGTTGTTTAAACATCTGAGGGCAAAGAACTATATAAAAATCATGACCGAAATCTTGGAGATCTCCTGTCATAATTTCGCTTACTATCCCATGCTTGGACAGGCGTTCAGATATTGCATTTGCTATAAAAAGCGTATGTGGAGTGCAGACGATCCCCCAAGCACGCCGATCACCTGCTGTCAAACGGCGGTGCAACTTCACATGGCTCTGTTCATCTTGAATCCTTCGTACACGACGTATTAAGCCTGAGAAATCCCCACGCACCAAATAACGCAATGCGTTAGTTAACTGCCTGAAACGGCTTTTTAACTTCTGCATATTGATAATCCCCCAAACTACAGTGTGCCGATCCGGTTTGCTATCCGCCGAAATAGTTCGATAGAACCTCCTCGGGAGACCCGTCCATCTTGACGCGCCCGTGTTCCAGCCAAATTACCCTATTACAGTTTTTTTCCATCAACTCCTTTGAATGGCTCGCAAGAACCAAAATTTTTGTTGAGTCCACGAGATCGCGCATACGTGCGTTAGCCCGATCTTTGAAGTCCTCGTCTCCCGTCGAAAGCCACTCATCCATTATTAATATTTCTGGCCGGACAGCTGTTGAAGTTGCAAAGGCCAATCTAAGTTGCATACCAGAGGAATACGTCCGGAATGGCACGTCGAGGAAGTCACCCAATCCAGAAAAATCAGCGATCTGCTCGAATTTTTCGGCAATTTCCTCTGGAGGCATCCCCATCATCGCGGAGCGCAGCCGAATATTTTCACGGCCCGTAGCATCAGGATCAATTCCAAGATTAATATTAATCAATGAAACACAATGGCCTTTAATAATTGAACTTCCGTGCGTGGGTGTGTAAATACCTGACAATACGCGTAATAGAGTGGTTTTACCGGAGCCATTGTGGCCGATAAGCCCCACGCGGTCGCCATCTCTAAACGTCATAGAAACATCATCGAGACCACGCACAATCACCAATCGATCACTGCGCCTCTCAATTTTTCCACCTGTCGCAATGCTAAGTACACGGTTCTTCAACGAGCGGCTCGTTGAATTGTATATGGGGAACTCTACGCTTACGTTTTGTAGTTGGATCAAACTCATTTTCTACAACCAATATGCTACACGCCAACGATAACGTCCAAAGAACGCTATGGCGATAATCCAACCGATGATCGCTAGACCAGTCGCGAATGCCCAGTCTGTCGCAGTCGGGGCTTGCCCCAAAAGAGGGGCTCTCACCAGCTCAATCAAATGATAAAAAGGATTTAACTCTATGAACCATCGCGACACATGATCTGGCAGTATCTTTACCATCCACATTATAGGCGTAGCATAAAACAACACCTGTAGTATGTTGGATACTACCTGTGTCATATCGCGGAATCTCGCACAGAGAACAGCCAGAATGAGCATTATCCAAGTTAGGTTCAGGCAAATCAAAAGGAAACCTGGTATAGCCCAAAGCACATTGATGCTGATCATGCGGCCCAGAATAAGCAACAGAATGGGAAAAATAACTATATTATGAGCAAATATTATGATATTGCGCCAGATTGCCCTCAATATATGAGTAAATAAAGGCATTCTTACTTGCAAGATTATACCTTCCGAGGACGTGAAGGTAGTACACCCCTCACCCAATGATGTCGAAATGAACCCCCACGTGATAATACCTGCGCACAAGTAAGGCAGAAACTCATGCATCTCACTTTGGAAAAGTGTTCCAAAAATCAAACCCAAAGCGCCGATAAACACAGCCATATTCAAGGTTAGCCAGAAAGCTCCAACTCGGGAACGCCTATAACGTTGTGCAACGTCTTGCCAACCAAAAATTAACGCCAACCGATATTTCGACAGAGCTTCAATAATATCACCAATAGCGACTTTAGCACCCTTGGTTGGTTCTGCCTTTATAATGTCATGGGACACTTCTATCCTGGAAATCTGGATACTCATAATTTTTCCCGGGTCAATCTTCTTTTTTTCACGACTGCCGCTTTCTCGGATAAATTTCGTCAATTCGTTTTTGGGTAAATGAAGAAATGTCGCGATTGAGTCAACTCTGTCGTTGCTCACGAATGCGGCGCATTTAGGATTCTTTCCTTGGCAGGTGGTTCTAGAGCTCAGGAAAATCAGAAGCCCGAGTTCTAAGTTGCAGACGTGGCCCGTTCAATCTCCGTTCGTGCGAGGTTTGATTGTCGTTGAGAATCGTTCCGCGTCGCTGAAGATTTTGAACCTGACACTCACTATTATGTCATAGCCATCATCTGGAGCCGACTTAAACCGAGCATTACAAAGACCGGATTACGTCAGAGCCCTGTGCTACCACTATGTGCACATTTAGCGAAGATTAAAGAGAGATCATTCCCGGCCATAGGGAAGCACAAAAAACCAATGTATTTATTTGATTTGTCTCTGCATTGATGGCTGGGGCGCCTGGATTCGAACCAGGGAATGCCGGTACCAAAAACCGGTGCCTTACCGCTTGGCTACGCCCCAACAAATCGGATCAAAGAGATCGATTGCGCGGGCTTATAGCCGCTCCCCGCGCTAAGTGCAATCGTCTATTGACGGATTCTGCAGGCTTTACAACATGCTGCATAAGGGCTGGGGATAAATGCCGGGGCGTTTGCCCAATTCGGGCACATGCGGGATTTGCGCAGGCCCTGAAAGCTGGTAATCGGATGGGAGAATTCCACATTGATCGGTTGTCGCAATGATCCTGCTGCTCGTTTCCTTCCTTGCAAGCGCCATTCTTTGCGGCGTGGGCCTCTATCTTCTTTCAAAGCTGTTGCCTGCAGGTTTTCTTGCAGCAGGCTTTAATGCGCGTTCAAACCACAGTGTCGCTGCACGGCAGATCGGTGGCATTTCTCTTATCCCGGCCATCCTGATATCGCTTTTGATGTTTGGCACCGATCTGGGACTGACCATCGATCTCGTTCTGTGTCTGTCTGGAGCGTGCTTGTTGCTCTGGATCATCGGCGGGCTGGACGACCATTTCGATCTTTCCGTTTCAACGCGGTTTGGCTCACAGTTCGTTGCCGCCTGCCTCGTCGCTTATGGTTTGGGTGCAGACTTCCGACTGCTTCCTGATCTGCTGCCGCATTGGATGGAAATGATGCTGATCGTCATCACGCTTGTAGCCGCCATCAATGTCACGAATTTCATGGACGGTCTCGATTGGATGACCGTTGCAGGCATCGGTGTGCCTCTCGCGGGAATCGCGCTGCTGACAGCCTTTCGGCTCTCTGGCATGGAAAGTGGCTCAATTGCTGCGATAGCGGCTGGTGGGGTCTTGGGCTTCGCCTTCTTCAATCGGCCACCAGCAAGTATTTTTCTGGGCGATTCCGGTAGCTTTCCACTCGGCCTCATCGCTGGCACGGTGCTGTTATTATTGGCACGCGAAACACATATCATTGTCGCACTCATCCCGCCGCTCTATTACGTGCTGGATGCTGGGACCACGATTATTTTGCGAGGCCTGGCAGGCGAGAACATTTTGAAGGCGCATTCAAAACACGCCTATCAGGTTGCCAAACGCGCAGGCTGGAGCGTGCTTAAAGTGGTGAGCCACGTCGCGATGCTCAATGTCATCCTGATAGGCTGTGCAGCCGCAATCATGGTTTTCGATCACGCGCTTTCGCAGATCATATTTCTACTCGTCGCTGTAGTCGCCGTTCTATTGCTGCTGCTTGATTTCCGCGGCCGGTTCAGAAAGTTATAACTTCAAAAAGCACTTTGCGAACTGCGGCCACATCTTCGGTCTCCATCGAAGCCCTCAAAGCATCCAGACTTTTCGGAACGTCCACGGCAACTTTCTGGCCCTTTGGCGCACGCATGATCTTTGGATGACGCGTGGTCTGAGCCTGCGAAGGATCGTAGAAGAGCTCTTCATACATCTTCTCGCCTTCTCGAATGCCTGTGACCTCAATAGCAATATCACCCTCCGGATTATCGGCGTTACGCACGGTAAGGCCAGCGAGCAGGATCATATTTTCTGCCAGATCGCGAACCTTGACCGGATCACCCATCTCAAGAAGCACGGTATCGCCGGATTGAGCAATCGCTCCGGACTGCACAATCAGTTCCGCAGCCTCTTTAATCGACATGAAATAGCGGGTCATATCTTCATGCGTGAGCGTTACAGGTCCGCCATTGGCGATCTGTTCGCGGAAAAGCGGCACAACCGAACCGTTGGAGCCCAAAACATTGCCGAAGCGTACTGAATAGAATGTCTTATTACGCCCGGCCTTTTCAGCAAGCGTCCCGTAATAATAGACCACCAGCTCGGCCCAGCGCTTAGTCGCGCCCATGACATTCGTTGGGCGCACAGCCTTGTCAGACGATATCAGCACCATGCGCTCAACATCTGTCTCAAAAGCTGCTGCGGCAACGTTCAACGTGCCAAACACATTGTTATAGATGCCGACAAGCGGGTTCTGCTCGACCAGCGGAACATGCTTATAGGCCGCACAATGATAGACCGTATCAACGGCATGAATGCGGATGGCTTTTTCAACGCACTGCTGATTTGCGACCGTGCCGAGCACCGGAATGACATCGCATTGCGCGATCTGCCGTAACTGTCGCTCAATCTGATAAAGCGCAAATTCGCTCGATTCAAACAGCACAATGCAGCTGGGATTCCATTGTGCAATCGTGCGGCAGAGCTGGCTGCCGATCGAGCCACCTGCACCTGTCACCATAATGCGTCGGCCTTCAACAACCTCACGCAGAAGATCGACATCAGGCGGCACAGGCGAACGACCGAGCAGGTCGTCGATTTCCACATTGCGCAGCGCACTGACCAGATATTTGCCTGCTGTCAGATCAGCAATAGGCGGCAGGATGCGGGTGCTTACCGGGAGACGGCCGAGCAGACGCGCCAGTTCCTGGCGTTGCTTTTGATCGATTTCCGGTTCGGATATGACGACCTGACGAACGCCGAAATTCTCGATCAGACTTGGGATGCGTGCGATGTCGTAAACACGAAGACCAATGATATCCATGCCGCTGAGATTGCCGGTAGGATCGACGAAGCCAATGACATGCGTATCACTGTGGCTTCTAAGTGCGGTTGCCAGCTGACGGCCGGGTTCACCAACACCGATGATGAGGGCCGTGCTTGAATAGGTTTTATTTGATTCAGCGCTGCGCAACAGCCATTTGGCACCGAACCGGCTTGCAGAAATGAGAACCGTGCTCAGCAGCCAATAAAGAAGCGGAACCGAACGCGGCAGACCAGCGCCGCCATAAGATTCCATAAGAAAGACCAGCGCCACCCAGAAGAGCGCGGCAATGGCTGTTGCCTGAAAAATCGGCCAGATAGCGCGCTCAGCCAGATATCGGATAATTGCCCGATAAAGACCAAAACGAATGAAAACAGGTATCGCCAGAGCCGGAGCAATGGCAATCAGGAAAATCTGTGTTTGCGTCGGGACGAAAACGAAACCAAGACGCATGACAAAGGCGAGATAGGCACTCAGCAACAGCAAGATGCAGTCGCTCAACAGAAGAATAATCTGCTTACCGAAGCGCGGCAATAAAGCCAGTCTCTGCCATGGATATCTGAAACTCATACGAACATATCCTGCCCCCTCAAGGCGAGAATGCGAATAATCGCCGTTGAGGATTCGGCTAAACCCAACTCTTTTTTATCAGTGAAATCATATATCTAGCTCAGATATCCGATTGTTTAACCAGCCCAATAATCGCACCGTTAACATGAGTCCCCCCGCAGAGCCATATCAATTGACATTGCACGCAATCACGAAGATTACGCGATGACCCCTTAATTATCTGTTTTTATTCGATTTCTCTTAAACAAGCCATCCGATATTGGGTTATGCACTTATACTTCGACTAACAAATGCTGGATAAAGTTGGATTTACCCCATGTCGGTGAGATGGCTGATCTCTAGTTTGGTTTCGAACCCGAAATTCGCTCCAAGAGCTGCTTCAAAGTGATACAAAGTTCGGGTTCGCCATACTAGCAGCTTGCCTCGGACAGCTTTCCGATACCGGCTATGGTTAAATCCGATTGCGATCTGAAAACCCGCAAATTTGACGAGGAACGCCCTGCCATCGCTAGGCAGCGACAGCGCTGCGTAAAGCCTGTCGCGGAAAACCGGCGCGGCTATCCGCCGTTTACGAGCGCTAGAATAAGCTGTTCGACATTGCCGCCCGATCCCATTTCAACACGGTCGAAATCACGGCCCTGCTGACGCTGAATAGCGACCAGCGCATTGATACGGTTAATCAGCTCGCGCCGCATTTTCTGGCATTTCGGATCGTTTGGAATGGAAAGCCCTATAGTTGTGCGGACAATCTCACGCGTCATGTCCTTGGCCGTATCGCCATGCACAAGTTCATGTTTGTAGATGCCATCATAAAAGCGCTCCCAGTTTTCCTTCACCGGAGAGGAAAGCTTCTGCGATGGCTTCGGCAGCGTATAGGTGATTTTCAGTTTTGGCTTTGCCGAAACAATCGTGCAGCCATTGTTGGAATTGTCGAATTTGCGATCCCAGGTCAGAACAAAGGTCGTGTGCGCAATCACGCGGGATTTTCCCGCCTTTGGGCCACGCGCGCCGATGGATTCATAAAGCTGCGGACCGGTGCGGCCAGAAATCGCATAAGGTTTTATGGTTTCAACGGCCTTCCAGTCGTCTTCTGCATGGGCTTGTTCTGTAAGAGCCGCGCCCGAAAACAGAAAACCGAAAACAACACTTAATACAGCTATGCGCACGACGACTCCAAGCCCAACCAGCCAACACAATGGGCGCAGGCTACAATATGATGACGGCGAGCAGAAGCCCTTTCGATATCGGTGAGAGCAAACCTGCGAAGCGGAATGAAATTCCCCGATTTGCATCTTTGCGGATAATATTGACTATATCTTCATAGTTTCGTAGATACGTAGTTATGAACAAAACTGACCCAATCGACCCGGGCGTAAAAACCCACCTCGCGGCCGACGAGGCAAGTGAATTCCTCAAGTCAATCGCCAACAATCACCGGCTCATGATCCTTTGCCGGTTGCACGGAGGTGAGAAGTCTGTGGGACAGCTTGCCGAGCTGATCGGCTTGCGGGATTCCACGGTTTCACAACATCTGGCTCTGTTACGACGCGAGGGCATTATTGCCGGACGCCGTGACGGGCAGACGATCTGGTATCGTGTGGAAAGCGATATAGCGAAGCAGGTGATGGCGGTGATCTGCAAACATTTTCAGATACCAGTGGTTGATTAGCTCGGTACTGAAGGCAACTGCATAAGCGACGATGAAGAAGTACACGACATGACCGACCAGACTATCGCCAGACGCAATATCTTTGTGCTGACTGCCGCACAGGCGCTGGGTGCTGCAAGCCCGCCGATTATCATTTCGCTGGGCGGTCTGGTCGGCCAGCAGCTTTCTTCCGATCCGGCGCTGGTTACGCTACCGGTCAGCCTGTTCAATCTTGGCCTTGCAGCAGGCACCCTGCCTGCAGCCTTTGTCATGCGGTCCTTTGGTCGTCGCAACGGCTATCTGCTTGGCGCATGTTTCGGCATGGCTGCAGGCCTCGTTGCGGCCCTTGGCATTTTTTCGGCGTCTTTCGTCATCTTCTGTTTTGGTACATTCATTGCCGGCTTTTATGCCGCTTATGTGCAGAGCTATCGTTTTGCCGCAACCGATGCCGCGACAGGCGCTCTTAAAGCACGCGCTATTTCATGGGTCATGGTTGGTGGGCTGATCGCCGCAATCATAGGACCGCAGCTTGTTATCTGGACACGAGACGCATTGCCGGCAACGCCCTATGCGGGCAGCTTCCTGAGCCAGGCGGTCCTTGCCCTGCTGGCAATTCCCGTCCTTATGTTGTTTCGTTCACCAAAGGCTGCGAAATCCAGCAATGCCGCCGATCATGGCCGCCCGCTCAAAGAAATATTGCTGAACCGGCGCTACATGCTGGCTTTGGCTGCTGGCGTCGTCTCCTACGGTCTCATGACATTTGTGATGACAGCCGCCCCTATCGCCATGGTTGGTCACGGCCATTCGGTCGATCATGCAGCGCTGGGTATCCAGTGGCATGTGCTGGCAATGTTTGCGCCAAGCTTCTTCACCGGCATGTTGATCACCCGTTTCGGCAAGGAACGCGTGACTGCTATGGGCTTGCTGATTATTGGCTTGTCGGCAATCGTTGCGCTGTCTGGCCTTGATCTCACCCATTTCTGGGTCTCGCTGATCCTGCTCGGCATCGGGTGGAATTTCGGCTTCATCGGCGCAACCGCGATGGTTGCCGATTGTCACACGCCAGAAGAACGCGGCAAGGCACAGGGCGCGAACGACTTCTTCGTCTTCGGAACGGTTGCCTGCGCATCCTTCTTCGCCGGATCGCTGCTGCATTCATCTGGTTGGGAGACCATCAACTGGCTGATCTTCCCGGCTGTCGCTCTCATTCTTGTGCCGTTGGTCTGGCAATCTGCTCGAACGCAGAAAGCAAAAGCCGCAGCATAAAAAAAGCCGCAGATCACTCTGCGGCTTTTCTTTCAATCAGAAAACAATCTTACTTTTCGATTGTGCGGTTCCAGCGACTGTTGAGCTGCTGACGGCCTTCGTTGACAGCATCCCAGTCAAGCGTGTTGGCTGTCTTCATATAACCATTAAATGCGTCGAGCTTGGCCTGTGCATCTGGCGAACCGGCTTTTGCCTTCAGGTTCGATGGAATGACATTGCCATGATCAAGCGCCTTGCTCTGCGCATCAGCGGAAAGCAGGTAATGGGCGAGCTTCTGGCTCAGTTCAGGTTCGCTGTTGCCTGCGAGAACGCATTCGGTCACAGCGAGAATGACAGAACCTTCCTTTGGCTGTGCATATTCAACCGGAATGCCCTTGTCCTTCAGGTTGTTTACACCGGTTGGGGTCAGCGGGAAGATCGCTGCTTCGCCGGTCTGAACCATTTCCGAAATCTTGGCCGATGACGGGATGAATTCCAGAACATTCTTGCCGATGGTGTCCGGGAACTTTTCAAAACCTGGTTCGAGGTTCTTGTCGTCACCACCCTGAATGCGGTTGAACATCAGGAATGCATGGAGACCGAAAGTCGAGGCGGAAGCCGACTGGAACACGACGGCGTTCGCATATTTTTCGTCAGCGAAATCCATCCACGACGTTGGAGCTGCCCAGCCCTTTTCGTCGAACAGCTTCTTGTTATAGGCAATGCCGGTCATTCCCATATCAACGCCGATTGCCATATCGTCCTTCAGACGTGCAGCTGGCTGAATGTCGGCAAGAACCGGATCATCAGAAATTTTCTGGCAAAGACCGCCATTGATCGCACGCACCATGACGCCGTCATCGAGCAGCATGACATGCATCTGTGGCTTGTCTTTCTGCGCAGTTGCCTTGGCCAGAATATCAGCCGAAGTGCCCGGTACGACGACAACCTTGACGTTGTTGGCTTTTTCAAATTCCGGCAGAACGTGCTCGGTATAGGCGCGCTCCATGTTGCCGCCATTCATGCCAATATAGAGCGTCTTGGTTTCGGCCGACGCGCCCGATGCAAAAGCTGTCGACAGGCCGAGTGCCATTGCCGCCATGGCGGTAATATGTTGATTTTTCATGCTTAGTTCCCTTCCATGTTAAGATTGGTATTGGTTGAAGTAAAACGGTTGATCGAAAATGCATCGATGGGTGTTTCTGTCTCGCCCTTGAGCGCAAGGTCTGCGAGGACCGCGCCGACTGCCGGTCCGGTCTGGAAACCGGCGCCATTAAAACCAAAGGCGTGATAAAGGTTCTTGACCCGGCTGCTTGGCCCGATCACCGGATTATCATCCGGCATTTCAGCTTCCGTTCCTGACCAGAAACGGATCACCTGTGCATGTTGGAGATGCGGAAACAATTCGATTGCTCGCAGCATTACCGAGGATGCCGCATTGACCGAAGGCCGCGAAAAATCCGGGTTTTCAAGCGGCGTACCGCGTCCGCCACCCATGACATAATTGCCGCGCGTGACCTGACGGCCGTAGAAACCACCGCCTTCTTCTCCAAGGCTCATCGGCAAGCGAAACGGCATCGGCTCGGTCACAACCATTGTGGGATAAATCCGCGTTAACGGAACCGGCTCACCGAACGAAGCCGCAAACTGATCCGACCAGGCACCCGCGCAATTGAACAGAAGGCGCGAGCGGATTTCGATGCCCTCGCCGGCCAGAATGGCAAACCCATCGCCGGTTTCATGCGCTTCGATGACCGGTGTGTTTTCCAGCACGGTGGCACCTGCAGCCTGTGCGGCGCGGGCAAAAGCAGGCGAAACCAGACGCGGATTGGCATTGCCATCTTCCGCACAAAGCGAAGCACCTGCGACATCGCCCGGAAGCCATGGGAAGCGTTCGCGCACGGCATTGCCGCCGATCAGCTCAACATCGAGACCGAGCGGCTTCACTCTTGCTGCATAGGCTTCCAGCTTGGCGAAATGCGCTTCAGTGCGGGCAAGCTTCAGATGTCCGCTGCGGTTATATTCGCCATCGATACCTATCAGTTCCGGCAGACGCGCCCACAATTTGTGCGAACGCTGTGCAAGCGGCAACTGCTCCGGTGCGCGGCCCTGCCTGCGAACGCCGCCATAATTGACGCCGCTTGCCTGCGCACCGCAAAAACCCTTGTCGAGCAGAATGACCGACAATCCGGCCTGACGCATGAAAAGCGCCGCCGATCCGCCGACAATCCCGCCGCCAATAATCACCGCATCCGCCTGGAGTTGTCTGGTCATGACGAAGCGCCTTCCTTGGCCGGAGCGCCAAAGCCGAGCGGGATCGGCTTGACCGGTGCCTGAGCACGGATGCGCCCGAATTCTGCAGGCGTCTTGTCCTGCATCGACGCCAGAAGTTCTGCGGCGGCAGCGGTACACATACGCCCCTGACAACGGCCCATGCCGACACGGGTAAGCGCTTTGAGCCGGTTGATCTCACGCGTATCACCTTGGCCGATGACTGCCTTCGCATCACGCACCGCAATTTCTTCACAACGGCAAAGCGTGACATCGCCTGCAATCGTGTCGAACCAATCGCGCGGGAACGGGAAGGCTTTTTCGACGATCAGGCGCTCGCGATAGATATGATCGAGCTTTGTGAGAAGCCCGCGTTCCGTGCCTTCGTGAAACGGCAGGCCCATGTCGCGGAGCAATGCAATCGCGGCCAATGATCCACGAATTTCCGCAGCATCGGCACCGGCAATGCCTGCACCGTCACCCGCCACATAAACACCTTCGCGGCTTGAACGGCCAAGCCTGTCTGCTGCAGGAAGCCATGCGCGGTCGCGTTCTTCAAAGCGGAATTCGCAACCGGCGAGATCGGCAAGCTGGGTTTCAGGGCGCAGCGCAAAACCATAAGCCAGCGCATCACACTGAGCCTCGCGAACGCGCTTGCCCGTGCGAAAGCGAATGCCTTCGACATGGCCTTCGCCCAGAACCTCATCCGGCCGGACATTATAATGGATCGGCACGCCACCAAGCTTGAGACGCAGACCATAATAAGCGCCGAGCGCCACAATGCGCGGCGCATAAAGCGCAAGATGTGCCAGATGAAACTTGGAGGTGAAGGGTGCAGTGTCGAGAACTGCTACGACCTTCGCACCTGCATGATGATACTGCCAGGCCACCAGATAAAGCAGCGGGCCTGAACCCATGAATACCACGCGTTCGCCAACCGTGCAGCCTTGCGCTTTGAGCGCCGTTTGCGATGCACCCAGCGTGTAGACGCCCGGCTTGGTCCAGCCTTTAAACGGCAGAACCCGGTCGGTTGCGCCGGTTGCGAGAATGAGATGGCTATAGGCCAGCTGGCTATGCGAGCCGTTGGTCAGAAGATCAAGACGATCGCCCTCGCCGCGCGTGATATTCCAGACGAGCGTTTCCGGGCGATAATCGATTGCGCCGCGCAACGTGTCAAAAGTCTTGTGCAGCGCTTCGGCCTTATGCGCTTCCGATCCATAGCGCGCTTTATAGCTGCGGCCATCATCGAAAGGCGGACGGCGATAAATCTGGCCACCTGAACGAAAGCCTTCATCAAGCACGATGGGCCTAAGACCCGCCTTGACCAGCGTTTCGGCAGCGCGAATGCCTGCGGGACCAGCGCCGACAATAGCCGGATTGTGCAACGCGCTCATAGTGCTGGCTCCGTTACAAATGCCATGCCGTCTTCCAGAAGCGTCGTGCAGGCACGAAGCTTGTAGCCCTCGGCAGTCATCACATGACAATCCTGACACGCGCCGATCAGGCAGAAGCCCGCACGCGGTTCTCCGGTAAATTCGGTATGACGCACCTTTCCCTGCACCGAGAGAATGGCGGTCAACACGGTATCGCCACGGCGGCCCTCAAAAGGCACGCCGTCGAGCGAGAAGCTGATCGGCTGCTCAGTCAGCCGATACCGTCTGCGGAACTGAGCCGCGGCAGGCGAAACCGGGAATGTCATGATCTGCCTGCTTAGCCTTTACCCACCAGCAGTCGGTCGAGACCGAACATGCGATCGATAATAATCATAGTCACGGTGGCAACGAGGATCATCAGGGCCGACACAGCCGCCATCATCGGATCGATGGATTCACTTGCATACATATACATGCGGACCGGCAGCGTAACCGTGGACGGCGACGTGACAAAGATCGACATGGTCAATTCGTCAAACGAATTGATGAAGGCGAGCAGCCAGCCACCCGACAGACCCGGCAGCAACAGTGGCAGGGTGATGCGACGGAACACAGTCCATTCGCCAGCACCCAGAGTGCGTGCCGCGTTTTCGGCATTGCGATCCATGCTGCCAAGCGAAGCAAGGATAAGGCGCAGCGCATAGGGCGTGACGACAATCGTATGTGCAGCCACCAGCCAGCCAAATGTGCCGGTGAAGCCCATCAGCGTGAAAAGACGCAGGAACGCAACGCCCAGAACCAGATGCGGGATAATCAGTGGCGACAGGAACAGCGCGTTGAGCGCATCGCGGCCACGGAACGCATATTGTGCAATTGCAAGGCCTGACGGCACGGCCAGCGCCGTTGAAAGGGTTGCCGAGAACAGAGCAAGCTTCAGACTGTTGCCAAAAGCCGTCATGAAGTCGTTATGCGCGAAAACCGCCTGGAACCAGCGAAGCGAAAGACCGTTCCACGGCATGGACAGCGTGTTTTCCGGCGTGAAAGCCACCAGACACACCACCACCATCGGCGCCAGCATGAAGATGACGATCAGCGTGTGGAAGAATAGAGCGAAAGGACCGTTCTTGACCATGGCCGTTACCCCAGCTTCTTTTTCGCTTGCCCTTCGAGCATGCGATTATAGGCGATCATGATCACAAGGTTGGCGACCAGAACGATGATGGCGATGGCAGCACCCAGCGGCCAGTTCAGCTCGATCAGGAATTCGTCATAGACGACTGTTGCCGCCATTTTCAGACGACGTCCACCAAGCAGACCCGGAATGGCAAAGGAGCTTGCCGAAAGCGCAAACACGATGAGGCTCCCCGACAGGATGCCTAAAACTGCCTGCGGAAACACCACGCGGCGAAGCGCTGTCAGGCGCGATGCACCAAGCGTCAGCGCTGCTGCTTCCACCGACGGGTCGAGCTTCTGCAGCACAGTCCACACCGGGATCACCATGAATGGCAGCATGATATGCACCAGACCGATGACAATGGCTGTTTCGCTGTAAAGGATCTGCGTGGTCGGCAGACCGACCATGTCGAGCACGCTGTTTACAAGGCCATTGCGACCCAGCAACATGCTCCAGCCGAATGTGCGGACCACGACCGAGACCAGAAGCGGGCCAATAATGACCAGCAGGAAGATCGAGCGCCATGGCTTGCGCATGTTGGACAGAATATAGGCCTCGGGTACACCGATCAGCACCGTGATGACGGTTGTGATCAATGCCAGTTTGAGCGTGCGCCAGAAGATTGCGAGATAATACGGGTCTTTGAGAACCTGCGTATAATTGGCAAGCGTGTAAACGTCTTCGATGCCCTTGTCGTAGCTATAGCTATTGAACGAGAGCAGCACGGTGAGACCGAGCGGCAGCAGCACCAGCGCGAAAAAGAGAAGCGTCGAAGGTCCGACCAGAAAAAGCGGGAGCAGATTGCGCCGCTCTTTGGCCGAAGCGTTTTGATCCTGTGAGGTGACAGCCGACATGCTTAGTTCACCCCTGCGGTGAGGATGCGGCAATCGTCATGGTTCCAGCTCAGACCAACTGCCGTGCCTTCAGCCGGCGGCGGGTTGCCGAGATTAGGCAGGGCGACCGAAAGCTGGCCTGCTGGCGTTGTAACACCGAGCAACCATTGCGCACCCATGAAATAGCGGGTCGAAACTTCCCCTGCGATATGGCCTTCGTCTGCTGCAACAAGCTGCACCTTTTCAGGACGGATGAAGACGGACAGCTCGCCCGATACTTTCTTTCCGCCTTCCTGCACTGGAGCCGGAAACCGGATGGCCGTATCGGCCAGCGAAATGACATCGCCCTCGGCGCGCGCTTTCAGGAAGTTCGACTTGCCGACGAAGTTGGAAATGAAGTGGTTATGCGGGTGCTCGTAGAGCTTATATGGCGCATCAACCTGTGTAATCAGGCCCTTTTCCATGACCACGATGCGATCGCTGATCGAAAGCGCTTCGGCCTGATCATGCGTTACCATGATGGTGGTGATACCGACAGTGCGCTGGATGCGGCGCAGTTCAAACTGCATTTCTTCACGCAGCTGCGCATCAAGATTGGAGAGCGGCTCATCGAGCAGCAGAACCGGCGGATTGATGACCAGCGCACGCGCAATGGCCACACGCTGACGCTGACCACCCGACATTTCACGCGGATAACGATCCGCAAGTGCGCCCAAATGCACCAGTTCCAGCACGTCGCGAACGCGCTTTTCGCGCTCTGCCTTTGTAACATTGCGCATTTCAAGGCCGAAGCTCACATTCTGCGCAACCGTCATATGCGGGAACAGTGCATAGCTCTGGAAAACGACGCCCAATTCGCGCTTGGCCGGTGCAAGGCGCGTAATTTCGCGGCCATCAAGGGTGATCGTGCCTGCCGTTGGCGGCACCAGACCGGCGATCATCTGCAAGGTCGTGGTCTTGCCACAGCCAGAAGGGCCGAGAAGCGAAATGAACTCGCCCTTTTCAATCGTCAGATTGAAATTGTCGACAGCCGCGAACTTGCCGTAGTGGCGGGAAATTCCGGAAAGGGTCAAAAAGCTCATTGCATCTCCCTCTCGGCATGACTTCCGCCTGAATTTGCGGGGGAGCGGAAGCGCCGTGATGTTGTCTCACGTCGCCTCTTCGATAGGGCTGGCTGGCGGGAGCGGCTCGACCGCGCATCAAGCGCTGATCAGACTTGGGTCGTTTGAACGCGTGTTTGTCCGGTCACTGATGCAACCGTGGCGTTCCCCTTACTTCAAGTTAAAACCGCCGACCCGCTTACGGCATCCTCTGGATGCCTTGCCGGACCTTCCCATTGGCGACGGATTTTAAATGGCAGAAAATTTTGAACGATTACAAATTATAATTTTCAATTTCGGAAGAAATTATATATTTCTTTCAAAATGCAGAATTTGGAAGCAATTTTATGGATGATATATCAGAGAATATGAAATCTGGTGCCGCGCTTAACTCAAGTCTGGTGAAGGCAATTCATATTCTGAAAGGTCTGGCAGCCAGCACGGACGACGGCGTGCGGTTGATCGATCTGGCGCGCGCGCTTGAGTTAAGCCAGCCTTCGGCCCATCGTTTGCTCAAGACGCTGATTGCAGAAAACCTTGTCGAGCAGCTTCCCGACAAGAAAGCCTATCGTCTGTCGCTGGAGTTTTTCGCCATGGCAGCGCAAGCACGTCAGCGCGATGGAATCCTGAGCCTCGCCCGCCCTTCCCTCTTGCGACTTTCAACCACCTTCAACGATACGGTCTTCCTGCTTGTGCGCAGCAATTTCGATGCGGTCTGTCTTGATCGCGTGGAAGGGCCGTTTCCGATCCGCTCTTATACTGGCGATATCGGCGGTAAAGTGCCGCTTGGCATTGGCCAGGGCAGCCTTGCCATTCTGTCCTTTCTACCGGAAGAAGAGCGCGAGGCGATCATCCGTTTCAACATGCCCCGCATTCTGGATAAGGCCACCATTGACGAGGTTGATCTTCGCATCATGATTGCGGAAGTGCGTGAAACCGGCGCATCCACCTTCAACTTCAACATGATTGATGGCATGGCGGGCTTGGGTGTTCCGGTGCTTAATCGCAGCGGCGAAGCGGTGGCGGCACTCAGCATCGGCACGCTGGCCTCACGATTAACAGAAAAACGTCAGCACACGATCACGGAACTTTTGCAGCGTGAAGCAGCCGCTATTTCCGAGAAACTCAACCCTTTTGACCCGGCTTTGCGTCACCCCAGTCAGGCATTCGTGAAATAATCGAACGCTTTAACAGCATTCCACGCAATAGCCTTATCTTGTCCACAGATGCCCCCGAAATTGGAGATTGACTTGCACTTGCCAGCATCGTTTGATCGGGCAAGTGTGGGGGATCTGTAGAACGAGGCGAAAAGCCCTAAGCAGAAATTCCATCTCTTTATTGATGTAAAAATGGAGTTCTGTTGTGTTCAAGTTCACCAGACGGGGAATGTTTCATCTTGCTCTCGCTCTCGCCGGATCCACGGCGATGGGCACAGTTGCCACCACGGCAGCACAGGCTCAGGACAAGATCCTCCTCATTATCAATGGCGCGCTCGGCGATAAATCCTTCTTCGATTCCGCTGCCAATGGCATGAAGATGATCAAGGACAAATATGGCGACGACGTCGAAACCAAGATTCTCGAAATCGGTGATGATCCGACCAAGTGGGAACCGGTCTTCCTCGATGCATCCGAACAGGACTGGGATCTGATCATCGGCGGCACCTACCAGATGTCGGAAACCGTTGGCTCCGTTGCGCAGCAATACCCGGACAAGAAATACGTCCTCTATGATGCAAGCGTGCCTTATGAAGAAGGCGGCTACGACAACGTTTATTCGATCCAGTACAAGCAGAACGAAGGTTCCTACCTCGGTGGGATGCTGGCGGCTTCGCTCCTGAAAGATGGCAAGCTCGGCGATACCGGCAAGAATCTCGGCTTCCTTGGCGGCATGGATATTCCGGTCATCAATGACTTCCTCGTTGGCTATATTGCTGGCGTGCAGGCAATTGAGCCGGACACCAAAATCGCGATTTCCTATGCAGGCTCCTTCATGGATGCGGCAAAGGGCAAGGAACTTGGCCTCGCGCAGTATCGTTCGGGCGTTTCGCTCGGCTTCGTCGTTGCCTCGCAGACCGGCCTCGGGCAGCTTTCGGCAGCCAAAGAAACCGGCAAATATGTTCTGGGCGTCGATTCCGATCAGGAAGCCATCTTCAAGGACAGCGATCCGGCAATGGCCAAGCAGGTCGTCAGCTCCGTGTTGAAGAACGTCGATGTCAGCCTTCTGCAAGCCTATGACCGCTTCAAGGAAGGCAATCTTCCATTCGGCAAGGCTGAAGCACTTGGCCTGAAGGAAGGCGCTGTCGGCATCGTGCAGGATGGCAACATGGCTTCCATGGCCACGCAGGAAATGAAGGACGCCATCAAGAAGGCTTCCGATGAAATCTCCGAAGGCAAGGTCACGGTCCCAACCGCATTTGGCATGAGCACCGAAGATCTCAATGCGATCCGCAACAAGGTTCGTCCATAATCGTGGAAAAACAAGCTGAAAACATTGAAGGCGGCGATGCAATCGTCGCCTTCCGAGATGTGAGCAAGGTCTATCCGAACGGAACGGTTGCACTGCGCGATGTGTCGTTTTCGATCCGCGCCGGTTCGATCCACGCCATTTGCGGCGAGAACGGTGCAGGCAAATCCACGCTCATGAAAATCCTGTTCGGCATCGAAAATGCCACCGCAGGCGAGATCGTGATCGACGGCCAGACGATCTCATCATGGTCGCCGGAAGATGCCAGCGCCCGAGGTATCGGCATGGTGCATCAGCATTTCTCGCTGGTGCCGACACTGACCGTCACCGAAAATATCATTCTCGGCCATGAGCCGGTAAAAGGCGGGTTTATCGACCGTGTGAGCGCGCGCAAATCGGTCGAAGAGTTGATGCAGCATTATGATCTGCACGCCGATCCGGATGCGATCACCGGTACGCTTTCGGTTGCAGCCCAGCAGAAGATCGAAATCCTCAAGGCGCTGGCGCGTCGCACACGGCTCTTGATCCTCGATGAGCCGACCGCCGTTCTTTCGCCGCCCGAAATTGAAGAGCTGATGCGCAGGCTGAAAGCGCTGCGTGATGAAGGCATCACCATTCTCTTCATTTCTCATAAGCTCAATGAAGTGCGCGAGCTGGCTGAAAGCGTCACGGTCTTGCGTGGAGGCGCAGTTGCAGGAACCGAAAAGCTCGCCGATGTGCCGGACGATGCCATCATGCAGATGGTGATGGGCCACGCGGTCGAAATTCCGGAACGCGCGCACAAGCTGAATGCGACGCAAACAGTTCTTGAAATGAAGGGCGTCACCATTGAAGCCCTCGACCCTGCCGACCGTATCCGCGATGTAAACCTCATCATTGGCGAAGGCGAAATCGTCGGTGTAGCCGGTGTGGATGGCAGTGGCCAGCGCGGACTGGTTTCCGCATTGTCTGGTCTGATGCGCGCATCTCAAGGTGCAATCACCCTTAACGGCGCAGATATGGGTGCCGCCGACACGGCCAGCTGGCGCAAAAAAGGCCTGGCCTATCTGCCTGCCGACCGCTTTTCACAAGGCGGTGCGCCGGGCCTGTCTCTGGCTGAAAACACGATTGCCGGCACGGATGGAAACCGCGACACTGATTTCGGCCCCTTCCTGCGATGGAGCGCGATCAAAGCGCGTGTCAGCGGCATGATTAAACAATATTCGGTGCGTGCAGGTGCGATCACCGAAAGGCTCGACTCGCTGTCGGGCGGCAATGCGCAGAAGCTTATCGCTGCGCGCGAACTTGCCACCAAACCGAAATTCCTGATCGCCGATCAGCCAACACGCGGCATTGATGTTTCAGCAGCAGCCTTCCTGCATCGACGCATCGATGAAGTGGCGCAGGATGGCTGTGCTGTGCTTCTCGTCAGCGCCGATCTTGATGAATTGCTTCGGTTGAGCGATCGGATCGTCGTGTTCTTCAATGGTCGCATTGTTGCCGTTCTCAGAAACGGACCCGATATTACTCCAGCGGTCCTTGGACCTTATATGCTGGGCACGCGAGATGCAGCCTGATGCGTAGATTTATATCCTATCTTATTCCCTTCTTTCTGACCGTGCTGGTGATCGGCGTCATCATGGCGCTGCTGCTCGTGCCATTGGCCTTGATGCAGGATAATCCGGCAGGTGTGCTCAAGACCTTCTTCCTCGGACCATTTGGCAGCATTCGCCACATGGGCAATGTGGTGGAAGCTGCAACGCCGATCATGCTGACGGGCCTCGCCATCACCATTCTCTTCCGTTCCGGCCTGTTTAATCTGGGTGCTGAAAGCGGCTTCTATCTTGGTGGACTGGGTGCGGTTGCTGGAGCGGTTCTGCTGCCGTCGCTTGGCTGGTTCTCGCTGCCGGTTGCCATTTTGTGCGGTGCGGTTGCGGGCAGCTTTGCCTGCACGATCCCTGCAGCGCTGCGCCTGCGTTTCGGCGCATCTGAAATGGTAACGTCACTGGTTCTCAACTACGCCTTCCTGTTTCTTGGGCTGTTCGTGCTCAATTATGTCATTCGCGACCCGGCTGCGGGCGGCATGATGTCCATGCGCATTCCACCCGAAGCAAAGCTCGACCGGCTTCTGGCAGGCACGCGCTTGAACTCCGGCTCGATCATTGCCATTCTCGCCTGTATCGCAGGTGGCATCTGGCTTTACTGGACACGTTCCGGTCTCAATATCCGCATTGCAGGCTCCAGTCCCGGATTTGCAAATCATCTGGGCCTGCCGCTCAAGGGCATCATCATGCGCGCGCAGATTGTAGGTGGTCTGGTGGCAGGCATGGCCGGTGCGCTCGAAGTTCTGGGCTTGCATAATCGCTTCGCATGGCTCGACCTGCCCGGTTACGGCTGGACGGGGCTGGTGGTTGCCATCCTTGGCCGCGAAAACCCATTCCTGCTCATTCCGGCAGCTTTGTTCCTTGGGTTCGTTCAGGTTGGCGGCGATCTTCTCGCCCGCAACATGAATATCCCAACCGAAGTTGTGGGCCTTGTCACCGCCGCTATCATGGTTGGTGCCACGGCAAGCGTCATTCACAACCATCCAACCGTGCTGCGTGTGATCCGAAACCTGCGCAATCGTGAAGGAGAGCAGTCATGAGCGCAGTTCTCGCACAAATCCTCGATCCAGCGTTCATCGCCACCATTCTGCGTGTCGGCACGCCACTTTTGCTGGCAGCGCTCGGCGTGATGATTTCTGACCGTGCAGGCGTGCTGAATATCGGCATGGAAGGCATGATGCTGATTGCAGCGCTGATTGCGGTTCTCGCAAGTGCGGCGACGGGAAGCCCGGCCATCGGTCTCCTTGCGGCCCTTATAGTCGGCGCCTTTCTCGGCTGGTTGATGTCGCTGTCTGTCAACAAGCTCGGCACCGATCTCATCATGACCGGCATCGCGCTCAATATTGCCGCGGCGGCAGGCACCACGCTGGGGCTTTTCGTTGCCACCCGCGACAAGGGCATGTCGGGCGCGTTGAAAAGCGGGGCGCTGCCAAACCTCAGCATTCCTTATATCGGCAATATCCATATCCTGAGCTTTGTCGCATTGCTGGCCGTTCCGGCCGTCAGCCTTCTGATGATGCGGACGCGGTTCGGCCTTCATCTGCGCGCAACGGGTGTTGATCCCAAATCGGCACGCGCTGCAGGCATTCACACCGGACGCGTTCAGATGCAGGCGCTTATACTTTCTGGCATCTTTGGCGGTGCGGCAGGCGCCTATCTCTCGCTCGGCTATGTCACATGGTTCGGCCAGAACATGACCGCTGGTCGTGGCTTCATCGCCATTGCAGCCGAAGTGATGGGGCAGGGAACGGCGTGGGGAACGCTGGTCGCAAGTCTTGTGCTGGCTGCAGCGGAATCGCTGGCAATCACCCTGCAAAGCCTCGGACTGCCGTTCGAGCTGATGCAGATGATCCCTTATCTCGTGCCCGTTGTGGTGCTGACGGTACACGCCGCAAGAAGACAGCGGCGTGCAAGACAGTTGAAGAAATCCTGAAATGCATGAAAACGAGAAAAACATGAAAGCCTGGGAGCTGACACGCGATCTGCTGCGCGACACGAAGCCTGTTATACGCACGGCAGAAGAGCAGACATGGGACGCAAGCGCCGTCATGAAGGCGCAGGACGATCTCATGGCCATGTTCTGGAAAAGCAATGTGCCGGGTTCAGCAGCACCCGAATGCCTGATGGCCGGTGCGCTGCAATCGCTTGAAAACAAGGGCTATGTGCTGGCACCCTATGCAGAGCTTCTGCGCGACGGGCTCGCAGCACTGGAGCGCTCTGATTTTGAAACGCTTTATCGCATCGATATGCGTTTGCGCATACTGATGCGCGCGGCAAAGCCCGATCCCGAGCATCCATCGCAGAAAACCATCCGCTTTGCATCATGGGAAGCGTTTGACGCGAGCGTGAAGTGGCCGGACGATGTGTTTTATCCTATCCAGTCTGATGATTTCCGCGACCGTACCGCGGGCGCATGGATGGCGCAGCTGGTGGGCGCTGCGGCTGGCACAGCACTTGAGGGCTATACGGCTGAGAACATCATGGAGGTTTTCGGTCCAATCCGCGATTATGTGCGCGAGCCCAACACCTATAATGACGACATCACCTTTGAGATCGCCTTTCTGGAAGCCTTTGGCGAGAAGGGTTCTTCTGTGACCAGCGCCGACATTGCCGAACGCTGGACGTCGCTGATCCCGCTTGGCTGGTCGGCGGAGGCAATCGCCCTTTCCAATATGCGTCGCGGCCTCACGGCGCCTGAAACCGGCACGTCCGACAATCCGTTCGATGAATGGATCGGCGCTCAGATGCGCGGCACAATCTGCGGCATGGTTGTGCCGGGACGTGCGCGTGAAGCTGCCCGCCTTGCCTGGATGGATGCGGAAATCTCCCACGCTGGAAACGGAATCCTGGGCGAAGTTTTCAATGCCGTCATGGCGGCACGCGCCTTTGCGGTTCAAAACACGCGCGAATTGCTGGTCTCAACCGCAGAGCTTTTCTCAACTGACACGGAGTATGGTGCGGTTCTCGCTTTCGCCCTTGATGCCTGCCGTACTGCTGGTAGCTGGCAGGACGCCTGGGCAAAATGCGATGCGGAATATGCCGAGTATAACTGGATTCACGTCACGCCAAATGCCGCGGCACAAGTTGTGGCGCTGTGGTTCGGCGAAGGCGACTTCGACCAGACGCTGGAAATCGTCTGCGGCATCGGCCATGACGTTGACTGCAATGCCGCGCAGATTCTGAGCATGATCGCCATCCAGCACGGCCCCGGCATTATTGCAGAACGCTGGTCAAAGCCACTCCTCGCCGACGATATCGTCACCTATATGCGCCGCCCGGCGAAAATCTCATTCGATGCGCTTGTCGATCAGACGGTTAGTGCAGCGCGCAACGCTCTTTAAAATCCCCTATTAGGAACACATCATGGCCCGTAAAATCATTATCGATACCGATCCCGGTCAGGACGATGCAGTCGCCATTCTTCTGGCACTCGCAAGCCCTGAGCTCGACATTCTCGGCATCACCGCCGTTGCTGGCAACGGCCCGCTGGCTCGCACTGAAATCAATACCCGCACCATCTGTGAAGTTGCGAAAAAGCCGGACACAAAAGTATTTGCAGGCTCTATCCGTCCGCTGGTGCGCCCACTCGTGACGGCTGAAAACGTCCACGGCAAAACCGGCCTCGATG
The DNA here is from genome assembly GCF_040369775.1 of Brucella sp. NBRC 12953. Lineage (NCBI taxonomy): Bacteria > Pseudomonadati > Pseudomonadota > Alphaproteobacteria > Hyphomicrobiales > Brucellaceae > Brucella > Brucella sp. NBRC 12953. The sequence continues at coordinate 347,921 of NZ_BAABSV010000003.1, read as the reverse complement.
GTTATGATCTGCCTGCACCCACTATGCCGCTTCAGGCGCAGCATGGCGTTGATTTCATTATCGAAACACTGATGAAGGAAGAAGCCGGCACCGTCACTCTCTGCCCGCTCGGCCCCCTCACGAACATTGCCTCTGCACTCATCCGCGAGCCGAAGATCGCTGAACGCGTCAAGGAAATCGTGCTGATGGGCGGCGGCTATTTCGAGGGCGGCAACATCACGCCATCGGCTGAGTTCAACATCTATGTCGATCCACATGCAGCCGCAGTTGTGTTCAAATCAGGCATTCAAATCACCATGATGCCACTCGATGTCACGCACAAGGTGCTGACCACCGAGAAGCGCATCGCAGCCATTCGTGGCCTCGGTACGCATGTCGGCGAAGTGGTTGCTGCATGGCTTGAATTCTTCGAGCGCTATGATGAAGCAAAATACGGCACCGATGGTGGCCCGCTGCATGACCCGAACGTCATCGCCTATCTGCTGAAGCCTGAACTTTATTCAGGCCGTCATTGCAACGTGGAAATCGAGATCAATTCGGAACTGACCATCGGTGAAACAGTCGTCGATTGGTGGGAAGTTACCGATCGTCCAAAGAACGCACTCTTCATCAAGGATGTTGATGCGGATGGTTTCTTCACGCTGCTGACTGAGCGTCTCGCAACGCTCTAAACACGCTCTAGAATCACATAATCGCCACAAAAAAGCCGCAGTATTCACAATCTTGCGGCTTTTTTGCCTCAGCGTTTTATTGGATTTTTTGCAGTCTTACTGACTATTCTGCAAAAGTTGCGCCACTTCGTGAGCGGTCGGCGCGGCAGATCCGGCGCCAACGCGCGTCACCGCAATCGCACCGGAAGCCGACGCGAAGCGCACGCAATCATGCAGCGACTGCCCCTGCGAATAAGCAACGGAAAAGCCACCATTGAAACTGTCGCCAGCGGCAACCGTATCGACCACCTTCACCTTGAACGGTTCAAAGTGCTTGACCTCATCAGCCGTCACAAGCAATGAGCCGCGACCACCAAGCTTGACGATAACGATCTTCGGACCGCGTTCGAGAAGTTTGCGGGCAGCAGCTTCAGCAGATGCAATATCGGTTGGTTCAATGCCGGTTATTTCAGCGGCTTCGGTTTCGTTGGGCGAAATGATCTCGCTCAATGAAATCAGATCGGCCATGCGGCTTGCATCGCCCACAGGTGCGGGGTCGAGCAGCACGGTGCCGCCGGCGGCTTTCACAGCCTTTGCAACAGCAAGATTGGCTTCATGCGGGACTTCACGCTGCAACAGCGTGATTTTGGCTTTCGCAATATCAGACGCATAGGCATCAACATCGGATGCCGCCCAATTTGCATTGGCACCGGCGCAAACAACAATCGTGTTCTGCCCGGCTTCTTCGACCTGAATGATTGCAATGCCGGTATCGACACCATCAATCATTTTAACACCGCCGGTATTAAGACCGAACTGCTGCATTTCCTTGACAGCGAGTTGGCCAAAGGCATCGTTGCCGACCGCACCGACGAAACGAATATCGCCGCCAAGCTTTGCCACCGCGACCGCCTGATTGGCACCTTTGCCACCAAGACCAATGCCGTAGCCGGAAGCGTTCAGTGTCTGGCCGGGACGCGGCAGTGCTGCCATTCTGGCGCTGACATCCACGTTCACGCTGCCGAAAATAAAAATCTTCAATGGAGTTCTCCACGATTGCAATTGCCGCCGAACATAACGTCGGTTGCAGGAAACTTCCATGCCACCGAGCACACCATACACAAATACGGAAAACCGGAGTGAAACGCCCACCTATCAAGCTTGACCATCAATACTTTGCCCGAGCATAAATAAGATCTGGGAGTGATGTGAAACACATTGGGAGGTTTCGGCATGGTATCGGACAAGCTGCAGAACATGATTTCGCGTGTTCATCAGGTCATTGAACGAGATATCCAACCGCTGATCGGAAAAACTCCGCCCTTTATTCTTTTCTTTTCTTTCACAGACACGCAATCGCGTGCGCAAACACTGACCGTCACAGCAGGAAGCTTTAAAGACTGCTGGAATGCAGGGCTGGAGAAGCTACGGCAAATCATCACCAAATCAGGGATGGAACCCAAATGGTTGCGGGTCGATTGGGTGGAAAGCGCCGAAGAAATCGAAAAAGCGGAGCTCATCGAGCGCCTTAAGCAGGTCAAACGGAACTATTTCCGTTATGGCATCTCCCTTGATGCACGTTTTCAAACGGCTTTCCTTGAAACAGAACTGAATGGCAATGCCATGCTCTATGGCGGCCCGTCGGTTTCCACCGCAACTCTCAACGAAGCGAACTTCAACCGCTATGCAAAGCGCGCGCGTGGGTTCGATAAAACTTCGGTTGCCGATGTCGAGAAATTTCATGTCTTCTCGACGCAGGCGCTTTTTACCACCGACGGCGATGATGAGGTCCATTCGATCCCCGGAGCCGGTCCGAACACCGGTCGCAGAACGATCGAGATGTTGAATATCGCCGATATTGACGGGCTGATCGAGCGCGGTAGCCATTTTCTCGAAACGCAGGTGCGCGAGGACGGGCGCTTTATCTATGGCTGGCATCCGTGCTTCGACAATGAGATCAAAACCTACAACACGCTCCGCCACACAAGCACGCTTTATGCGATGCTTGAATCCTGGGAAGTCACCAAAGATCAAGCGTTGATAGATGCGATTGAGCGCGGGCTTCAACATCTCACCGACAAGCTCATCAAGGCTGTAAATCAGGACGGCAAAGATCTGGCTTTCCTGACGGAAGAGAATGGTGAAATCAAGCTGGGCGGCAACGCTGTCTGCCTGCTGGCACTGGTTAAATATAGCGAATTGACCGGCACCGACCGATACCTGCCTTTGCTGGAGAAACTCGCACTCGGCATCGTGCATATGCAGGATCAGCAGAGCGGCAAATTCAACCATGTGCTCAATTATCCGTTGCTGAGCATCAAGGAGCCCTTCCGTATCATCTATTATGATGGGGAGGCCGCGTTCGGGCTGATGCGGCTATACTCGCTGACCCGCGATGCACGCTGGCTGGAAGCAGTGGAAAAGGCGTTTCACCATTTCATCGAAGCCGATCACTGGCAGGCGCATGACCATTGGCTTTCCTATGCCGTCAATGAATTGACCCGTTATCGGCCGGAACAGAAATATTACGAATTCGGCATCCGAAATTTTGCCGATTATCTGGATTTCGTCAGCAACCGCATCACGACATTCCCGACACTGCTCGAACTGATGATGGCAGCGCAGCAAATGGTCCGCCGGATCGAAGCTGATGCGAAGCTCGCGCCATTGCTGGCCGGGGTTGATCTGAAAAAGTTCTGTTTCGCACTGGAGCGTCGCGCGCATCATCTGCTGAACGGCCATTTCTGGCCGGAACTTGCGATGTTTTATGCAAACCCCGCGCGGATCAATGGCAGCTTCTTCATTCGTCACCACGCTTTTCGCGTGCGCATCGATGATGTGGAACACTACCTTTCAGGCTTTGTCGCCTATCGCAAATATCGCCTTGGGATGAACTCGGCGGAAAGCCAAACTTCTTCCCGCCAGACCGAATTGCAGGCCGCTATATCGTGAGCGCTCTACTCACTTGCCCCTGACCGCGTCGGATCAGCAAGTGGAAAGCTCTTGTCCGTCAGGCAGGTCTTGAGCCAGTCATAGTCGTCGCTATCGATGACTTCGCCGTCAAGTTTCTGCTCTGGTTTTGAACTGTAGAGTGTGGGCTGCGCTTCCGGCTTCACGTTCCAGCTTTGGCCTTCTCCGCTCGTCGTGGGGCAAGTGTTGTCGTCGCCATTGAATGAACAGCTGGCGATCAGCTTTGGTTTGCCATCGACGATATCGGCGATATAGCGCTTCATATAACCGGTATTGGTCGCCCAATATTCCTCAACGCTGCACACGCGATCACCATTCTGATAATGGCGCGTTGGAAAGCAGTTATAGGTCTGGTCAGGCGGCAGCATATCGCAGGATGTCTCATAGCCAGCATAGTCGCCACCGCTGAACTGCTTGAGGAAAGCCCGCTGGGTGCGCGCCACTTCAATGAGGCTCATCTTGCCCTTTTCCTCAAGCCGCTCAGTGCGTTCGGCAATCATGCTGTTGGCAATCTGCACCGCACTTTTACCATCCGGCACGTTATCGGGTTCGTCAACAACATCATCCAGCGCCTTGTCACGCGCAGCAATCCACCGCTTCTGGCTTGCCACCAGCATGGTGCGGATTTCCTCGTCGGGGGCAGATCTGAGCGTTGCCGAATAGGTCTTATTCAATTTGCTATCGGCTTTCTGGAGCGTTTTGCTTGAGCAGATCAGCTTTTCGCTTGGCGTTTGTGCCTTGCTGCAATCAATGGCCAATGCCGGTGCGGACAAAGCACAAAGAGCAGTCAATACGGAAAGACGCAGAGCAGAGTGTTTCAAATTCATATCAAATACCCGAAATTACTGATCAACCGATTTCATATCGCAAGTGGTTTCCGCATTGGAACACAGACCTCTGAACCAGGCGCGTCCGGTGCGTTGGTCATTGCCGGCAAGGTCTACTAGCTCTTCGCCAGCCATGCGCTTGCGCAGCACCGTGTAATCCAACAGCACCCAATCCTCGTGACAGGCGAGGATGTTGTTGATCCTGCCCATTTCCGTCAGCCAGTCACTGCCAATATCAAGCAGCCGCTCACTTTGAGGGTCGGGTTTCAGAAAGCCGCGCGCCGACTGGATGCCGACTTTCGCTTCGTCCGATTTGATCCAGCCTTCGCCCTTGTAAACCTCACGCGGAACGTAATCGTCGCTTTCTTCATTATAGGCATCGCTTGCATTGGCGATCTTCAGCCAGCCATCGCGGGCTTCAAGCACATCAAAGTCGATGCTGTAGGCATATTCCGCCTCTCCGGTTTTGGAGCCGGTCGGTATATGGCCCAAAATTTTGGCGTCAGCAGATGGCGCTTCGCGGACTTCAATTAAGGGCTTTTCACCGTTTGTCCATGCACTGAACGCGCATGACGTGGCACCTGCTGGAGCCTCTGCCTGATTGCCTGCAGCAAAAGACATGGTTGCCGAGGCGAGAACAATCGAAAGGGCTGTTATGAAAGGCTTTTTCATAAATGGATCTCCCACAAAAAATCAGGAAAACGGGTCAGAATATTCGAGCACTTCCTGTCCCATCAAAACACAATCGCCGCCGATGTCCGCATAATAAAGGCGCAGGCGATATTCGCCCTTATAGACATAGCCGAGACCTTCGATGACATCGAATTTGCCTTTGCCGCGCAGAGCTTTGATCGTGCCGGTTTTCTTGAAAGTAGGTTCATCGATTTCTGCACGATCGTCATTGTCGCTGTGCAGAAGCAGGAGCTGCTTTGCCTTTATGATCGCATCGGCAACGCACTTGTCGGCGGCTTGTACCGGAGCGGTTTGAGACAGCACTGGCAAGGAAAGAGCAAAAGCCAGCAGAAAAGGACGAAAACGCATTAAAATCTCCAACTATCAATTATTCTGCCCAGAGCAGACTGTATGGCAGCCTCACTCAATGAAAATCTTCACACTGGCAGCGCGTCCGCCTGCATCAACAACCGTCAGTGTGGAATAGCCAGTGCCATCCGGCAGCCACGTGGCCGTGCGGCGGCGGTTGGGTTCGGCAATGGGTTTTCCATTGGCAAGCCAGCGAAACGGAGCGCGTCCACCCTGTAATTTCAGCACCAGCGGCGAGGCATTATCGGTCAGGGCTTTCAATTCGACATGCGCGCCATCAGGCGGAAACACGATGCGCGGTGCAGGCTCAATCGTGGCTTTGAGAAGCGGCAGCGGATCGCTGCTCGATGAAAAGCGTATCTGCGTTACAGGAAGATCGGCGCGTGCTGTGCGAAATGCGCCAGCAGGCGCACGCGGCAACGGTACGGAAGCAACACCTGAACGCACAAAGGCTTCAAACAGGATGGGCGCTGCCGAAACATAGCCGGCAAGGCCCGGCACCGAGCCGCCATCGGCACGCCCGACCCAGACACCCAGCACATAACGCCCGTCATAACCGACCGACCAAGCATCGCGATAGCCATAGGACGTGCCGGTCTTGTAAGCGAGGCCGAGGCGTTTCGCGCCTTGCGGCGGCACGACACCGGCCAGAATATCGCCAATCTGCCACGATGCCTGCTCGCTCAGAATAGGAGCCGATGGCTGAACAGGCTCTGAACCTTCGGTGCCGTCACGAAGGGCTGCCCCTCGCCCGCCATTGGCAAGGCCAGTATAGAGCTGCACCAGATCGCGCAGGCTGATGCCCGCGCCACCAAGGCCGATAGCCAGTCCCGGCGCTTCACCTTTCGGCAATTGCAGATTAACCGCCGCCTGTCGAATACGCGTGGTGAGCCGTGCAGGGCCAATTGCATCGAGCAGGCTGATGGTCGGCACATTCAGCGACATTTGCAGCGCCTGGCGGATGCTGACATCGCCCTGATAGCTCATATCGAAATTGCGCGGACGATAGCCTGCAAAATCCTGCGGACGGTCCTCGATGATGGTTTCCTGCGCAATCAATCCCTGCTCGAAGGCCAGCCCATAGATGAAAGGTTTTAACGTTGAACCGGGCGAGCGCACGGCGCGGGTCATATCGATCCAGCCCTGCCGCTTGCCATCGAAATAATCAGCGGAGCCGACTTCGCCTAAGATATTGCCATTGCGACTGTCGGCCAGCACCATGGCTACCGATACTTTTGGCCCAAGCTTCGCAGCAGTTTCGCGTGCCACAACTTCAAGCCCAGCCTGCACCGACTTCTTAAGCGTCAGCTGATGCCGGGCCTCGGTCGGTGCCTGTTTCAAAGCGAGATCGGCAAAGTGAGCGGCCAATGAAGGCAAGGGATGACGCGTCGCGGATATGCGCTCACGCGATGCACGCTCGGCTTCTTCGCTCGTGAAAACATCAGACGAGACCATGCGTTTGAGAACCCGATCCCGCGCAGCAACCGCGTTCTCCATCTCGCGATCCGGGCGGCGGCGCTCCGGCAATTGCGGCAAGGCCACAAGAAGTGCTGCTTCCGATATGCTAAGGCGCAGCGGCTCCTTGCCAAAATAGGCTAACGATGCCGACCGTACGCCCTCCAGATTGCCACCATAGGGCGCGAGGGTCAGATAACGTTCGAGAATTTCAGATTTGTTCAGCCGTCGCTCAATTTGAACTGCCCGCGCCAGCTGCCGGAACTTGGAGCCGAAGCTGCGGCTTTCGCGCGGCTCGATAAGGCGTGCAAGCTGCATGGAAAGTGTGGAACCGCCCGAAACAATACGGCCGCTCCCTGCAAGCTGATACGCGGCCCGAAGAAGCGCTGTGAAATCAATGCCGCCATGATCGTAAAAACGCTTGTCCTCATAGGCGATCAGCATTTTCACGAATTTCGGATCGACATCTTCAATGCGGGTATTCAAGCGCCAATAGCCGTCCGGCGTTGCATAGGCACGCAGCAAAGCGCCGTCGCGATCCATAACTTCGGTGGAAATGGTCAGCCGTTCCGGCAAAGGCGGAGGATAGGCGCGGTCGAGCCAGTCAAGCCCGACCACGGTTCCGAGTGCAGCGATGCCGAGAAACGCGGCACCGCCAATCGCTATTTTCCAACGCCTTTTCATTTGTTTGGCCATGATCTTGTCCGATAACCGGTTCCCACTTTTCGGGATCATGGCTTACGGTGCAGCCACCTCCATCATGCTTGTCGCCGTGCGCGCTGCAAATTGCGGACGATACATATCCTCAACCGTTGCTGCCGGATGGGTGTAAAGACCCGGCGTCACCGCACGCACCACATAAGCCAGCGTAATCGGCTTCTTCTCGCCTGCAGAGCGGTCAAAAGCGGCCACAAAACGATCATTGCGGAATTCGAGATGCGCTGCCTGTGTGCTTTCCAGCCATGGGAAATTGCCAAGATCGGCACTGGAAACAAGACCCGGATTGTCGATCTCGAAACCAGCTGGCAGCAGATCGGTCACAAGCAGACGCGACTGCCATTCCTGCAGATCGTCGATTTTCAGAACAACGACATAGCGCTCATTCTGATTGACCCCGGTGACATTGGCCGGCTCGCCATCAAGCGTATAATAAGTGCGCTCGATGTTGAAACCTTCTCCACCCGCAGGCAGTGACTGAGCAGGTGCTGCAACAGCCGTGACGACCGCATCAACCGAACCCTGCCCCTTGTTGGTGACGACCAGCGGCTGCGTTTCAAGGGCTGCACCATTGAGACGCTCGGAGAACGCGCCCTCATGCGCTGTGCCATTGATGTCGAGGCTGATTGCGCCATTGTCATCCTGAAGCCCGCGTGCTGCAAGCAGCATCCATGCCTGATCCTGCGTGCTGAGATAACGTGCCTTTTCGCGCTGGAACTCGACCAGCGTAATCAGCGATGGCAGCACTTTCGGCGCAGGCTTGGTTTCCGACGCAAGCGCCAGCATTGCCGCGCCATCCCGCAGCGGCGAACCATAATCGGAGCGATTATAGTCATAGCTGGACTGGCTGGTTGCGAGCTGGAGCGACGCATTGAACACGCGTTCCGAACGCGGCTGATCACCATAAAGCGCTAATGCTGCACCAAGCTGGGCAACGGCCATCGGGCTTGCAAAGTTTTCAAGCTGGGTATCGGCAAAGTAACGCAGATCGCCAACTGAAGCCTTCTTGTTGCGTGCCAGAACATAGAGCGCATAGGCAATGTCGTTGCCACGTTCCTTGACGTCGGTGGTATAGCCGAGCGCATTTTGCAGATTAGAAAGTGCAGACAGCATCGCCTGCTGCGGCACGTCATAGCCCTTTTCGCGGGCACGCGTCAGGAAGTCGGTCACATAGGCGTCCATCCAGAGATCACCCGATCCCGGCGACCAGAGCCCAAACGAACCGCTCGAAGACTGGTTGTTGAGCACGCGGAAGATGGAATCCTGTACGCGCTTCTTAAGTTCTTCCTGACTTTCCAGACCCGCTGCCGCTTCCGTACCTGCAGCTATTTCGCTCAAATAAAGCAGCGGCAGTGCGCGGCTGGTGGTCTGCTCTGTGCAGCCATAAGGATAGCGGTCGAGCGCCATCAACAATGCTGGCACATCAAATGCGGCACTTCGCGTCACACCAACGCTGACAAAAGCACCATCAAGCAGGCTTTCAGACAGAAGTCCGCCATCGACTCGCACACTTCCGCCATTGGCCGTGAGATTGACGACATGGCGGCTCGTGACCGGCAGATCGACCGGACGCACCGGCAATGCCAAAGCCTGCTCAACATTGAGGCCTGCATCGTTGGAAAGCCGGATCGTCACACCACCCGCACCCGTGGCCACAGCATTGAGTGGAACGGTGATCGACTGTCGTTTGCCACCTTTAAGCGCAATGCTTTCAGGGTAGGAGCCAACCTCAATACCGAGATTATCGGTGGTCTCAAGGCTCACACGATAATCGCCGTCCGGTGCATCCGTATTGGCAATATCGAAGCGGATATTGGCCTGATCGCCGGGGGCCATGAAGCGTGGCAGACCAGCGGTGATCACCACAGGATCGCGGATGATGACATCGGTCACCGCATGGCCAACAGCCTTCTTGGTCCATGCTACCGCCATGACGCGCGCGGTACCGTTGAACTGCGGTATGTCGAAAGTGATTGTTGCCTTGCCGTCGCTATCCAGTTCAACCGGACCGGAGAACAGCGCAACCAGCTTTTCGGTGGGCGGGCTGCCTTCCGCTGCCATATTGCCACCATCGCCACCTGTGCGCAGCTTGCCGGTGACGCCGAGCGAACCATCGATCAGGCGACCATACATATCGCGCATTTCAAGGCCCAGCTGACGCTGGCCGAAGAACCAGTTTTCAGGGTTCGGCGGCTGATAGCGTGTCAGATTGAGAATGCCGACATCGACTGCCGCGACCATGACATAGGCCTGCTCGCCACCCGCATTTTCAACCGAAACCGGGATGGAAAGTGTGGAACGCGGCGTGATCTTTTCAGGCGGGGTCAGCTTGACTGCAAGCTGCTTGTCGGCAGGATCGACCTTCAGCCATTTAAGACCAATCGCACGCGCAGGCATACGACTTTCAATCGCCTCACCCGGACGGAACAGCGTTGCCGTAACATAGGCGCCCGCACCCCAATCCTCACCCACCGGAATATCGATGGTCGTGCCACCTTCCGGCACGCTTGCGGTGATTGTCTTAAGCAGCTTTTCCGCACCAATGGTGATGAGCAGCTCACCTGCAAAACGTGGGGAGATTTTCAGTTCTGCCGTATCGCCCGCCGCATAATGTTCCTTGTCGAGCGCGATTTCGAGCCCGTCCGGTGTTTCGGTCGAGGTTGAGCTGACAAACCAGCCCGCATCGAATTCATAGCTTGTGGCCGGACCCGAAGCATCAGCTGTTTCGATTTCCAGACGGTAACGACCCCAATCGACCGGCAGACTGATTTCAGCCTCGCTATCGGTTGTAAGGTCAATCTTGCCGTTGGCAATCGCTTTGGTGAAAGTCACTGGTTCGTAGTTCCAGCTGTTGCCACTGCGATACCACTGATAATTACGCTCGATCTTGACCAGCGACCATTGTGCGCCATCAAGCGCCTTGCGATCACCCTTGCTGTCAGAGGCGATCAGGCTGAACTTTGCAGTGCCGCCCTGCGGAACTTCATCGCCAGCAAAATCCGGGCGAATGCCGATGAGATCGGTTTCCGGCTGAATGGCCACATCGATCTTACGCTCAACCGCACGACCGCCGGTTTCGCGCATACGAACGGTCACGGCTGCATTTACGAGGCGCGTTGTTGACGGCATTTCATCGACTGTAACCGGGAAAGTCGCCTTGCCATTGTCATCGACTTTTGACAGGCCATCGAGCGGCAGGCGCGTAGCTTCGCCCTGTTCTTCATCGGCGAGGCCGAAATAATAGCCCTTGAAGCGGTCCCACTGACGCTTGGTCGAAAGCGTGACTTCGCCTTCAAGCGCAAGACCAGCGGCAGGCGCACCATAGAGGAAACGACCGTCCACGGTGATATTGGCGGTTTCGCCAACAGCGATTTCCGGCTTGTCAGACGTCAGATCGAACTCGATCCGGTCCGGCACGAAATCTTCAACCAGGAACATCTGCGTGGCAATCGCTGGCTGCTTGGGATCGGTATAGACCGAAACATTCCAGGTGCCGCGCATGGCGTTCGACGGCAGGGTCAGGTCGATGGCATGACCACCGGCCAGTTTGCTGTCGGAAACAAGACGGCGATCTTCCACGCCATCGGGACGCGTAAAGATGAAGGTGAGCGGCAGATCATCGATTGCAGTTGCGGTGTCGTCACGCGCAAGCGCGCCTACATGCACAACTTCGCCCGCGCGATAGATGCCGCGCTCTGTCCATGCATAAAGATCAAGCGCTTTCGGCACAGCACGGCCCGTCACACCACGATCGGAAAGATCGAAACCGGCGCGCGCCATATCGAGGAATGTGAAATCCTCATCATCGCTACTTGCCATCAGCACCGCTGGCACCATGCCGTCTGTGCCGCGTGTCAGTCCCGGCGTAAACGTCGCACGGCCATCGCTGTCGGTGGTCGCTTCGCCCAGCACTTCATTGTTGCGTGCAAGCAGCGTCAGCTTCACGCCTTTAAGCGGCTCTGCGCTTTCCAGCGAACGGGCAAACACATTGATGCCGTCCTGTCCGGTATAGGTCGAAAGGCCGATGTCGGAAACGACAAACCACTGCGTTGCCTTGGTGCCATATTCATCATCGGACTTCTGAACCAGCGGCTCGGCGGTCAGCACATAGACGCCAGGCTTGCGTTCCGGCAGTGCTTCATCAACCGGGAAACTGGTCGTTGCTTCCTTGTTCAGCTCATTGCCTGCAACCTCGATCTCACCCTCCCAGACAGGCGCACCCATCTGATCGGAAACCGTGCTGATGTCGTAGCTGTCCAACTGGCGCAGGAACTGATAGCCGGAGAGAAGCTGTGCCAGCGAACGGTCGCCGACGCGGTAGAGCTTGACCTTGGCTGTGCTCAAATTGACGCTGACCAGCGGAATGCCGCGACGGGCTTTCGCAGGCAGCACGAAGCTGTCGCCGGTAAAGCGAACCGATGGCGCGCGGTCCTGCACATAGATCGAAAGATTGACCGGAGCTGGCAGCACTTCGCCAACAGCCGATGGCAGACCCTGACGAAAAGTCACTGTATAATTGCGGCCATGTTCCAGACCCTCGACGCAAATCTGGCGGTCCTTGGCGTCAACGGCTTTTGGCGCGCCATTATCGAGCGTAACGAAGCTCGAATAATCGACACCGCTTTTCACCAGTTCTTCGGAGAACTGCGCGCAGATGCGCGGCGCGGCATTATCATTATCGACCGTATTATTGACGACGCGGAAGCCTTTGCGTGCCTTCAGATCTTCATAGGCGTCACGAACGGATGCGGAATTGACGAGATCAAGGCTCGCTTCATAAGCCTGCAGAGCCGGGCGCGATGCATCGCGCTTTTCGAGTGCCTGCGCCATGACGGCAAGCGCTTGCGCGCGCTCATCCTTGGTGCGTGAGGTCTGGTAGGCAAACCACGAGGCCGACGTCGCATCGCGCTGGAACTTGGAACGTTCCTGACCATTGGACGGCTCGGTCGCAAGCGCTGACAGTGCATATCCGGCCCAGATTTCGCTTTCGTCCGGCGACATGCTGGCAGCCAGTCGGAATTTTTCCATTGCCGTGCGCGGATCGCCATTCATCCCAGCAGCGCCCGCCTCATTGCGCAGATCGCGCAGGCTGTCGGAGCTTTCAAGGCCGCCGATTTCGCGCTTGAGACGACGGGCTTCGTCAATCAGATTGGCGGCAAAGAACGAGATAGCAGGTGCGGCGCCAAGATCTTTGCCCTTGGCAGCCTTTGCTTCCGTCACAACCTTGCCGGCAATGGAACCGACAGACTCATTGAGCTTGTTGAAATCGGCTTTCAGAAAGCACCATTTGACCTTGGGATTATAAGTGAAGGCCAGACAGGAATTATCGCCGAGGCAAACGCTTTTGCATTGCTCAAGCGAGACATTCTTTTCGGTTCTCAGATCGAAGCCGAAATAATCTGCATCCTGTGTTGTCTCGATGCGCCGTGTTTCGGCGGCATTGGCCCCGGAGGACGATCCGAATGATGTCGCAAGGCAGAACGCAGTCGTAAAGGCCAGTATCAGCCGATTAAACCGATCAGACATGAGTGTCACTCTTCTGTAGTTGTCCCTCATCCCGCGCGGTTGTCGTCGACCCGGACCCGCACGCTCTCCAGATCAGAACTTACCAATTTATCCAAAACTGGATAGCTGGATTCGTATCTGAACTTCCGAATAGACTCTGATACAGGACAAACCTGATCAGACAAGGCTTCTTTTCGCTGGAGCTTAATCGGCAGACCAGAAATTCATGCCAATTTTCAAATTTATTAGAACGATATTCTAATTGTATCTCGACCAATGGAAATCGGTTCGTCGTAAAGAGGGTTCTACTTCCTGTAAATTCGCGCCAGCTTAATCGAAGGAAGTCCCCCATGATCCTCAGCGTCAAAAACCTCACCAAGACTCTTATTGCGGGCTCTCTCATGGCCCTTGCCGCGTCGGGTGCGGCCCATGCAGACGCAACACTGGATCGCATCAAAGCCAAGGGCAAGCTGACCGTCGGCATCATCCTGTCGGGCGCACCATTCGGCTACATCGATCCAAAGACGCAGGAACAGAAGGGCCTCAACATCGACATCGCTAACGAACTGGCGAAAGGCCTCGGCGTTGAGCTTGCAACACAAACCGTTACGCCGCCCAACCGCGTACAATTTCTTCAGCAGGGCAAGGTCGATATTCTGATCGCCAACATGCAGTACACTGAAGAACGCGCCAAATCGCTTGGTTATGTGAAGACACCTTACGATCGCATGGGCGGTGCTGCCCTTGGCCGCAAAGACAGCGGTATCAAGGAATGGAAAGACCTCAAGGGCAAGATCGCCTGCGTTTCGCAAGGGTCTAACTACACCCAGCCGCTGATCGAAGAATATGGCGCGAACGTCAAGGCACTGCCAAGTCAGCCGGAATCACTTCTGGCACTCAAGGGCGGCAATTGCGATGTTTCCGTTCATGTTAGCGGCACACTGGGTCTGATGCTTCAGGACCGCGCCGACGAGTGGAAGGATTACGGCATCCTGATCCCGACCGACCTGATACCTTCGGATTCAGTCATCTGGTTGAAGAAGGACGAGAACGACACCGAAGCCGCCCTCGACAAGATCGTTCGCGATCTGCACGCGTCAGGCAAGATGATCGAGATCGCCAAGGCAAATCGCCTGCCAAACCTGAGCTATCTTGAAGAAGAGCATAACAAGCTCAAGTCCCAGTAATTGAAGGCTTTATCAGCCCCGCAATACCCAAATTTCAGAACATTTGCGGGCGGCTCATCCGTCCGCAATTTCAGAGCGTTCTCGGAGCATAAGTCGACCGGAGTGGAACGAGGACCGATAAATCTATGCTCAGTATAAAGGATTTAGAGCGCTGATCTGATCCAATCAGATCTTAGCGCGCTCTAAACGCAACCGGATCATTTCAATGAAAGAAGCTCTGATTTCGCGCTTTATTGAGCTCACCAGCGCAATCGGCCTCAATTATGAATTTCTCAATAGTGGCTATGAGCTTGATATGTGGCTCAATGGCATGGTCACAACGCTCAAGCTGGTCGCGATCACCATTCCGCTGAGCCTTTTTTTCGGCGTTTTGTTTGCGGGCGCACTGACATCAGGCAAGCGCTGGCTGGCCGTTCCCGTCCGCGGCTATGTCGAGCTCACCCGTAATACACCAACGCTGGTGCAGCTGATGTGCGGGTTTCTCGTGCTGAATATGCTGATTTCCAACGCAATCGGCGGAGCGCAGAATAATCCACTCACGCCGTTCTTCTGGTTGGTGGCGGTCACCGGCCTGCATATTGCCGCCCTTCACGCAGAAGCACTGCGTGGCGGCATTGAAGCTGTTCCCGGTACGACCATCGAGGCTGCACGCGCTATCGGTTTCAATTCGTTTCAGGTCTTGATCTATGTCGAACTGCCGCTGGCAATCCGCACGGCACTTCCGGCAATTATCAACAATCTCGTCAACTTGGTGAAGCTCACGACCGTTGGCTCGGCCATTGCCGTGGGCGAGATAACCTATGCGTCGATCCTGATCTGGACACAGCGCGATAATGTGGTCGAGCTGATGTTGGTCATTCTTCTGTTCTTCAGCATCATCAATCTCATCGTGGCACGCGTTGGCTACTGGTTTGAAAAGCGTCTTGCAATTCCGGGATATGGCCAATGAACATTGCTGTTGAACAAAAGCCGGGCATCTGGCTGTCGCCCGCGACCCTCACATTCACGACCATCATTCTGGCCACGGCACTCTGGTTCTATCTTGATCCGTCGCTTGGCCAGATCTGGCTCGAATGGCTGCCCTATCTTGGCAAAGGCTTTGCCATGAATGTGCTGATCAGCGTCTTTGCGATCACGCTTGGCACCTTTGCCGGCGTGCTGCTCGGCATCATGGAACTGGCCCCTTACAGGATCATTCGCGCGCCGGCTGTGACCTATGTGCAAATTTTCCGCAACGCGCCGCATCTCGTGCTGATTTTTGCTGCGACCTATATTTTCCCGTTCGAACTGGTGATCTTCGGCAATTACATTGCTTTCCCCGACTGGATCAAAGCAGTCGTCGGCCTTGCAATCCCGGCAAGCGCGCATATCGCGGAAATCACCCGCGGCTCCGTCCAGTCGATCCCAACGGCTCAATGGGAGGCAGCGCAGGGCCTCGGCTTTTCACGCCTGCAATCGTTGCGCTGGATCATCCTGCCGCAATGCGTCAAGCGTTCGCTGCCGCCCTGGATGAACCTTTATACGTCTATCACCATGGGTACGGCTTTGGCCTCGCTTGTGGGCGTGCATGAGCTGTTGCATTCGGCAACCGATGCAAGCACCGCAGTCCAGCGCAACGACTTCACCGTCATCATCTATCTGACCGTGCTGATGGCGTTCTTCCTCTTCTGCTATCCCGTGTCGCGCTTTACTCAGCGGCTCGAAAAGCGGCTTTCCTCCCGCTGACAAGGATCTGAAATTCCCATGAGCGACACCACCAAAACTACACTGGTCGAACTGGAGAACGTTCATCTGTCTTTTGGACAGAATGAAGTACTCAAGGGCATCGATCTCAAGATCAACAAGGGCGATGCAGTCTCGATCATCGGTCCATCTGGGTCGGGAAAATCGACAATCCTGCGCTGCATCAATGGCCTTCTGATCCCGCAATCGGGCAAGATCACCGTGGGTTCGACGCGCGTGGACGAGCTGAAAAGCGAAGCCGAGCGCATCAGCCTGCGAAAGCGCATCGGCATTGTGTTTCAGCAGTTCAACCTGTTTCCGCATTTAACGGTTCTTGAAAACATCACCATTGCGCCGGTCAAAATCCTGCGAACGTCAAAGGCCGAAGCCGAGCGCCATGCAAAGGTGCTTCTGGAGAAGGTTCGTCTGGGACATAAGACCGATGCCTATCCGGGTGAACTTTCGGGCGGTCAGCAACAGCGCGTCGCAATTGCCCGCGCCCTTGCCATGCGTCCGGAACTCGTTTTGTTTGATGAAGTCACCTCAGCACTTGATCCGGAAACCGTCGGTGAAGTGCTGTCGGTCATTCGTGATCTCGTCAATGAAGGTATGACCAGCATCCTCGTAACCCACGAAATGCGCTTTGCCGAAGAAATCAGCGATACCATCGTGTTTACCGAAAATGGTCGCATCATCGAGCAAGGCACGCCTGAGCAGCTCTTCTATAAATCCACGAACCCGCGCATTGGTGCCTTCGTCAACGGCCTGGGCGGCAATGTAAGCCGCGTCAATGAAGGCGGTGAAGGGATCTGATATGACCGATCATGTGACGGAGGCATTAAGCCAGGCCATCATTGGTTCCAAGCCATCAGCAGAAGCGGTCGCCATTGCCCGAACAGCAATCGTTGATTTTCTCGCTTGCGCACTTGGCGGTGCGAATGATCGCAGCACGCGTCTCGTCAGCAAGGTTCTGGGTGCCAGTGGCAATGTCGTGCTGATTGGCCAAAGCGGGACCGCCGATCCTTTCACGGCAGCACTCATCAATGGTCATGCGGCGCATGTGCTCGACTATGACGATGTGCATGGCAGCGTGCGCGGACACCCGACGATTGCCATCATTCCGGCCCTTCTGTCGGTTGCCGCTGGAGGTAAAATCAGGGCCGATGCTCTCATCTCGGCCTATATTGTCGGACTGGAAACCATGGCCCGGCTCGGCCTTGCCATGGGCACCAAGCATTACGAAACCGGCTTTCATGCAACTGCAACGCTCGGCACAATAGGAGCTGCAGCAGCAATCGCGCATCTCCTGAAATTCGATGCACCAACCACTGCAATTGCACTCGGCCTTGCCGCCACGCAATCGGCTGGGCTTCGTCTGCAATTTGGCTTTGATGCCAAACCGCTTCATGCGGGGTTTGCTGCGCGCGCAGGGCTTACAGCCGCCCGATTGGCGGAAGCAGGTTTCCTTGGTGCGCCTGATTTCATTGACAATACAAACGGCTTTTTCAAAGCCTTCGCCTTTGGTGCAGACGATGTATCGCGCGTGACGCAAGGCTGGGGTGAGCCGTGGCAGATCATCGTGCCGGGCCTGACACTCAAAGCCTTCCCGTGTTGCACCGCCGCCCATCCGGTTGGCGTTGGCGCTCTGGCACTACGCAATGAGAAAGCTTTGCAGCCCGATCAGATCGCAGCGGTATCGATTACTTTTCCGCCTGGTGGTGATGCCGCACTGGTCACGACCAGGCCCGTGACGGGTATCGATGCGCGGTTCAGCCCCGAATATATTTTTGCGGCTGCTTTGCGTGACGGAAAACTGGCGATTGCTCACTTTGATGAGCGTCCGGTCGATGCTGATCTGGCGCAACTTTCGGCCAAAGTGACACGGCGTCATGACGAGAACGCCCCGCGGCTCTCGCCCGATCCAAAAACCCGCTTCGTCGTCATCGATGTCACGCTCACAAACGGATCCAAACTTTCGCAACGCGTCGATGGTCTGCCGAGCATCAGCGACCCGACCGATAAATTCAAAGACGCAACGAAGAATGACCAGCGCTTTGCAGGCATACCCGACCTCGTGCAATCCATGACGACGGTGGACGACTTGCAGACACTCATCTCGTCGCTCAACCAATCCCCGGAGTAAAAAAATGACCAAGAAACAGATGCATCTCGGCCTCTTTCTGCAAGGTGCAGGCCACCATGTTTCCGGCTGGCGGCACCCGGATGCGGAGGCGGGCAGCGAAAATTTCGACCTGCTGCGTCGCGTGGCAAAACAAGCTGAAGACGCAAAATTCGACATGGTTTTTCTGGCCGACGGACTGACCAGCGGCGTCGATGCTCATCCATCAATGGTTGCGCGTTTTGAACCGCTGACCCTGTTATCCGCACTGGTCATGGTCACGGACAAGATCGGGCTGGCTGCCACCGCTTCCACCACTTACGGCGAGCCCTATCATACCGCACGCGCATTCGCTTCTATCGACCATCTGAGTCATGGTCGCGCCGCCTGGAACATCGTCACCACCTCTTACGCCCGCACGGCCAACAATTTCTCGAAGAGCCACCCTGAACATGACGAGCGTTATGCCGTTGCCGAGGAATTCGTCGATGTTGTGCGCGGTCTTTGGGATAGCTGGGACGACGATGCCTTTCCGAAAGACAAGGAAAACGGCGTCTATGCCGATCCCAACAAGGTGCATGTGCTCAATCATGCCGGCAAATATTATTCGGTTCAGGGTCCGCTCAACATTCCGCGTTCTCCGCAGGGCCATCCCGTTCTCATTCAGGCAGGCTCGTCCGGGCCGGGTCAGGATCTCGCAGCGCGTATTGCAGATATTGTTTTTACCGCTCAGCAAAGCCTTGCCGAAGCACAGGCCTTCTATGCAAGCTTGAAGGATCGTGTGGTCAAGGCCGGTCGTAACCCCGACAGCGTTGCAGTGATGCCCGGTTTCATGCCGGTGATCGGCGACAGTTTTGAAGATGCTGCAGAGGAGCTCAAAGAACTTAACCGCTGGACGGACATCAAAAGCGCCATGCCACTTCTTGAAGAACGCATCGGCCATAGCCTTGCTGATTACGATCTCGACGGTCCGTTGCCTGATCTGCCAATTTCCGATCAGCTTCGCAGCCGCGCGGAGCTTCTGCGTGATCTCGCGCGCCGTGAGAACCTCACCATCCGTGATCTTGCGCTTCGCGTCGCCGCTGGCCGTGGCCACCATATTGTTCTTGGCACAGCCGAGCAGATCGCCGACCGGATGCAGGAATGGTTTGAGGGCAAAGCTGCTGATGGCTTCAATGTGATGCCACCTTATTTCCCTGGCGGTCTTGAAGACTTCAACAGACAGGTTGTGCCTATCCTTCAGGATCGCGGATTGTTCCGCATCGAATATACGGGCTCGACATTACGTGATCATCTCAATATTGCTCGGCCTGAAATAAAGCATACATAAAGACAGTAGCCGCATCGCCCTCCTCCCCCAAGCATACGGTGCGGCTGCAATATTGATATCCCCCAAACAAAAGGCCGGAAGCGCTCCCAAGGTTTCCGGTTGGCATGATTGATGGCACATCCCAACAGACTGAACTCTGCAGCGCTCGATTTAATCCCCAACACGGCCACGGCGGATGAATTGAAAGCTGCGATGCGACAGCTTGCTGCCGGCATCAGCGTCCTCACCACAGGCACCGGCGACGCCAGAACCGGCGCAACCGTGACTTCTGCGACCGCTCTTTCGGTCGAACCGCCGACAATCATCGTCAATATCAATCTAACTGCCTCGGTCTGGCCGACAATCAATGCCGAACGCCGCTTCTGCCTCAACATTCTTTCGGGCGAGCAGCAGGCTGTGGCCGACCGTTTTGCAGGCCGGAATGGCGAGAAGGGTGCGGCGCGCTATGAAGGTGCGGAATGGTATGCGCTTGAAAGCGGCGCGCTGGCCCTGAAAGGCGCGCTTGCTTCCGTCGATTGCGACGTTGAAGAGATCATCGAGCGTCATACCCACGCCATTATCATCGGTCGTGCGCTCAGGATTGTCAGCGGCGAGGGTGAACCGCTTGTCTATCATCACGCTCGTTATCACGCCCTCAAACGCTAGCATGTCGCCCAAAACGGGTTCCCGCTTTTTGGAGACATGCGCTAAGTTCTGCTTAAACCCGGTCTTGTACGAAACAGCTGTTGCCCTGCCGTCATAAATTGCCTAGCTGTTAGACAGGTTGCAAAAAAGCGGGAGAGTTTTGGGTGGTCACTGAATGGCTAGCAGATTCCAGTCCGGTAAGCCGGAAAAGTGCTACGGAAATCGTCTTTGAAGATATTCGCTCAGCCATCGCAAGCGGTCGACTTTCGGTCGGAACCCGCCTGCCCTCGGAAGCTCAGCTCGCTGAAAAATATAGCGTCAGTCGCCCGATCGTACGCGAGGCGCTGCGCTCGCTGCAAACGCTTGGCCTCACCCATACCCGCACCGGAAGCGGGACTTATGTGCTTAAAACATCTCCCGGCCCGGAACTGAGCTATGGCGGCTATTCGGCGCGCGATCTGATCGAGGCCCGCCCCTTCATCGAAGTGCCAGCAGCCGGATGGGCCGCAATCCGCCACACGGATGATCAGATGGCAAAACTCATTGATCTCTGCGACCGCATGGAAAAGCAGACCGATCCGCATAAATGGGTGCTGCTCGACACCGAATTTCACAGCATGATAGCGTCTGCTTCCGGCAATGCCATGTTTGCAAAAATCGTTGCTGATGCCCGCGTGGCGCTTTCGCGCCAGTCCGAGCTCGTCAATCTCATGGCCGGTCGCCGCGAGGCTTCCAACATCGAGCATCGCCAGATTGCCGAAGCTATAAAGAGTGGCTCCGAAGAACAGGCGCGGCTGGCCATGCAGAGCCATCTCGGTCAGGTGAAGCTGGCTGTCACCACCATTATGGCGAAAGAAAAAAGCGCATCAGACTGAATGTCCGATGCGCTTCAGGCTCAGGCCTCAATCGCCAGATTGGCCAGATGTTCCGGCTTCAGCGCCTGCTGCAATTGTTCCGCTGTCATATGGCCCTGCGCAAGCACGACCTCCGGCACCGTCTGACCGGTGGCAAGCGCTTCCTGCGCAACTTTGGTCGCCGCATAATAGCCGATCAGCGGATTAAGCGCTGTGGCAAGACCGATGGATTCCTCCACACGGCGCGCCATGATTTCTGGATTGGCGGTAATGCCATCCACACAGCGTTCTGCAAGAATGCGGCAGGCAGCACCCAGATGGCTGATGCTTTCCGACAGTGAGCGCACGATGATCGGCTCAAATGCATTCAACTGCAGCTGACCGCCTTCGGCTGCCATGGTGATCGTGATGTCGCTGCCGATGACCGCAAAAGCCACCTGATTGACCACTTCCGGGATCACCGGATTGATCTTGCCCGGCATGATGCTGGAACCTGCCTGAACGGCTGGCAGGTTGATTTCGCCGATACCGGCACGCGGACCGGACGACAAAAGTCTAAGATCGTTGCAGGTCTTGGAAAGCTTGACCGCAACGCGCTTCAAAACGCCTGAAAGATGCACGAAAGCGCCCGGATCCTGTGTCGCTTCAATCAGATCGCTGGCCGTGACCAGCGGGCGACCTGTCAGTCGCGAAAGGTGCTCGCAGGCAAGCGCTGCATAGCCTTTCGGCGCATTAAGCCCGGTGCCGATTGCCGTGGCGCCTAGATTGATTTCGTGCAGAAGCTTTGCCGATTCAAGCAACCGCAGGCGATCTTCGCCAAGCATCACTGCAAAGGTGCGAAACTCCTGACCCAGTGTCATCGGAACCGCATCCTGAAGCTGTGTGCGCCCGACCTTCAGCATCTTGTCGAATTCGCGCGCTTTACGCTCAAACGATGCCTGAAGAATTTCCATGCAATCGGCCAGCTCATCAATGGCTTCAATCAGACCGACATTAATTGCGGTCGGATAGGCATCATTGGTCGACTGGCTGAGATTGACATGGTCGTTGGGATGCAGATGCGCGTAATCGCCCTTTTCATGCCCAAGCAATTCCAGCGCACGATTGGCGATAACCTCGTTTGCATTCATGTTGGTGGATGTGCCCGCACCGCCCTGAATGACATCGACCACGAACTGATCGTGCAGTGCGCCATCACGGATTTCGCGGCAGGCACTCACAATCGCATCCAGATGCTGGCGGCTCATCAGGCCAAGCTCATGATTGGCCAGCGCTGCGGCTTCTTTGACGAAGGTCAGGCCGCGCACGAGATAGGGATAGCGTCCGATGCTGACGCCTGTAATCTGAAAATTATCCACTGCTCGCGCCGTATGGACGCCCCAGTAAGCATCTGCAGGCACCTCCTTTGCACCAAGCAGATCATGTTCAACGCGCGTTCCGACCACTTTGTCCTCCTGAACTCGAAACGTTAAATCTGTCTGACAGCATGACAGATTTAATTCGGTTACTCCTCCTTGAGACAAGCGTCAACACACTTGTGAACTTGACTCGTGTTTTCTGATATGCGTTAAAGCCGCAATTAAATCTGTCATGCAGCTTTACAGAAAATGCAATGGGAACGAATTGAAGCATGTTCGGAAGCCTGCTCACCCTTAGGGTGGTGAGGTTTCTTTTCTCAACAATGCTTTCAATTAAAACAAAAGATGCATTGCCGGGCCGTGCACGAGCTCCATGTATCTGACTGTTTCAAAAATGCCGTTCTTCGTTGCGGGTACTGCGTAAAGCTATAGCCTTTATTCAAAACTGAGCTCTCAGGGAGGAGCGATGACAACGGAATTTATCAAAGCCACACCGGCAGAACGCGAAGTCTTCACAGAAGAAGACCGCGGCTATCACAAAGCGCTGAAGCCGCGTCAGATCCAGATGATTGCCATCGGGGGAGCAATCGGAACGGGTCTGTTTCTGGGTGCAGGCGGACGTCTGGTTCAGGCTGGCCCGTCGCTTGTATTCGTTTATGCCGTCTGTGGCTTTTTCGCATTTCTGGTGCTGCGCGCCCTTGGCGAGCTGATTATGCATCGCCCGAGCTCCGGCTCCTTCGTCTCCTATGCCCGTGAATTCTACGGCGAGAAGATGGCCTTTGCGGCTGGCTGGATGTACTGGCTCAACTGGGCCATGACATCGATTGCGGACGTGACTGCTGTCGCCCTCTACATGAATTTCTTCAAGCATTATGTGCCCTGGCTCGAGGGGATCGACCAGTGGATGTTTGCGATGACCGCGCTCGTCCTCGTGCTGTCGATGAACCTGCTCTCGGTCAAGGTTTTCGGTGAACTGGAATTCTGGTTCAGCCTTATCAAAGTGCTGTCGCTGGTAATTTTCCTTGCTGTCGGCATTTATTTCGTCGTGTCCGGCACCCCGATCGATGGCCATCAGCCGGGTTTTCATCTCATTCGTGAAAGCGGCGGTTTCTTCCCGAACGGTATCCTGCCCGCCCTTGTAATCATACAAGGCGTGGTCTTCGCCTATGCCTCAATCGAGCTGATCGGCACCACGGCTGGTGAAACCGAAGACCCACGCAAGATTATGCCGGGCGCGATTAAAACAGTCGTCTTCCGCCTGCTGGTCTTTTATGTCGGCTCGGTTCTGCTGCTCACCCTTCTGCTGCCGCATACGCTCTATTCGGCTGGTGAAAGCCCGTTTGTGACCTTCTTCAGCAAGATCGGCGTTCAGGGTGCAGATATCATCATGAACCTCGTCGTGCTGACTGCGGTTTTGTCATCGCTGAATGCCGGTCTTTATTCCACCGGACGCATTCTGCACTCGATGGCTGTTTCGGGTTCTGCTCCGGCGGCACTTGCCAAGATGAACAAGAGCGGCGTCCCTTATGGCGGCATTGCTGTTACCGCAGTCGTCACCGCAATTGGCGTTGCACTCAACGCGTTTGTGCCTGCCGCAGCTTTTGAAATCGCGCTGAACCTTGCTTCGCTGGGCATCATCACAGCCTGGGGCGTAATCATCCTTTGCCAGCTCAAGCTGTGGTATCTCGCGCGCAAAGGCGAGATCGCCCGTCCGGATTTCCGTATGTTCGGCGCGCCATATACCGGCATCCTGACGCTGTTCTTCCTGTTCGGCGTTCTGGTTCTGATGGCGGCAGACTATCCGGTCGGCTCCTACACCATCGGCTCGCTGATTATCATTGTACCCGCACTGGTTATTGGCTGGTATGGTCTGCGTGACCGAATCTATCGTCTGGCGGCAGAACGCGCAGCTGAGACGCAAAAAACAGCTGATTGAGGGGCAGAGTGAGTAATTCGCAATTCAAACCATTGGTGGCGGTTATCGCCACCGGTGGAACTATTGCAAGCAAGCGCGGGGAAGATGGCGCAGCCACGCCGACGCTCAATGGTGACGATCTGCTTGCGACCCTTGGCGATGTCGGGGCGCAGCTGCGCCCCATCGATCTGATGGCTAAGGATTCATCCAGCCTGACACTGATCGATATGCAGACTGTCTCCGATGCGGTTGCAGCGCAGATTGCAGATCCTGAAATTCATGGTGTTGTCGTGCTGCATGGCACGGATGCCATGGAAGAAACGGCCCTGCTCGTTCACCTGCAACACCATCTTTCCAAGCCGGTGATTTTAACCGGCGCGCAGTTCACCGCCGATCATCCCGATGCGGATGGTCCACACAATCTGACGACTGCAATCAATCTCGCTACAGACCCGGCCAATGCCGAAAGAGGCGTATTGATCGCCTTCGGCGGCAGGATCGTGCCTGCATGGGGCGCATTCAAGTTCAGCAGTGACCACGCCGATGCTTTTAGGGAAGTGCGGGATCTGGAAAGACCGGATGCTATCCGCCTGCCCGCATCTATCAGCACAACACGGGTCGATATTGTTGCCATTCATCCGGGTTGCGACGACCTGCATCTTCGGGCGAGCATTCAGGCTCAAAGCCACGGCATTGTGCTGGCAGCTCTTGGCTCTGGCAATGCCAATGCAACAATCGTTGAAGCCGTGAAAGACTGTACGAAAAACAATATCCCGGTGGTGGTTTCAAGCCGCGTTCCAAGCGGCGTTCTCGTGCCGGGTTACGGCGGCGGTGGTGGCGGCCATGATCTGGTTGCAGCCGGTGCTGTGCATTCGCAGACTTTGCGTCCCGGTCAGGCGCGTATTCTTCTGGCAAGCCTGATTGCCAGCAAGAGCCCGAAAGATGCAATTGTCCGGGCCTTTGATGATCTGAACCCATAAGATACATCGCAAAATTGAAAGTCAAAACGCGTCGCAACCAGCGGCGCGTTTTTTTGTTGTCACCTGCCTGGCGTCAAAACATATATGACTTTTTTATTTTTCAGCCTTTTCCCCTCTCTCGAAACCCTATGGGCTGCGGCAGCATAATCCCTGCTGTGGAAACAGAGAGCCCATAGGCATTCAGCCCATGAGGCAATCGCGACAGGGCATTCAAAATGACAATGGATATTGCCGTTCTTGGTATCGGCATCGCTTTCTTCGCAATGCTGTTTGGCTATTTGCGCCTTTGCGAGAGGCTTTGAGGAACCCGCCATGCTGATTGAATATATCGCAGGCGCCTTGGTTGCGGCTTTCGTTGCCGCCTACCTTCTTTACGCGCTCATTCGTCCGGAACGGTTCTGAATAAGCAGCCGATTTGAGCCTAGAGCGCATCCCGAAAAGTGGGAAGCCAATTTCGGATACGATGCGCGTTAAACCAAAGATTTAGAGCGCGGATCTGTTTCAATCAGATCGAAACGCGCTCTAATCAGGCTTGGGAAAAACCATGACAATCAATGGATGGATACAGATCCTCATCTTTTGCGGGATCATCATCGCGCTCATAAAGCCGCTTGGCAGCTATATGACGCGCGTTTTCAATGGCGAGCGCACGTTTCTGTCGCCTGTCCTCGTTCCCATCGAACGGGGACTTTATCGTCTGGCAGGAACAAGCGAGCGTGAGGAGCAGCACTGGACGAGCTATGCAGCCGCCATGCTGATGTTCAATCTTGCAGGCTTTCTGCTGCTTTATTTT
Organism: Brucella sp. NBRC 12953; assembly: GCF_040369775.1. NCBI lineage: Bacteria > Pseudomonadati > Pseudomonadota > Alphaproteobacteria > Hyphomicrobiales > Brucellaceae > Brucella > Brucella sp. NBRC 12953. The sequence goes on along the minus strand of NZ_BAABSV010000003.1, from coordinate 321,874 downwards.
CTGCAGCGCGCGCAAGGCTCCCTGCCTCTCAACCCGATGGGCATGAGCAATGTGCCTGCCGATCTCGCCTTCAACACGGCAACAAGTTTTGTGACCAACACCAACTGGCAGAACTATGGTGGCGAAAGCACCATGTCCTATCTCACCCAGATGGCAGGTCTTACGGTCCAGAACTTCGTTTCGGCTGCAACGGGTGTGGCAATTGCCATTGCGCTTATCCGCGCCTTCTCGCGCACGCTGGGCAATTTCTGGTGTGACCTCACACGCTGCACGCTCTATATCCTGCTGCCGATTTGTGTGGTCATGACACTCGCTTTTGTGGCGCTCGGTGTACCGCAGACGCTCGGCTCTTATGTCGAAGCCACCACGCTTGAAGGCGCGCGTCAGGTCATAGCACTTGGTCCGGTCGCTTCCCAGCTTGCCATCAAGATGCTCGGCACCAATGGCGGCGGCTTCTTCAATGCCAATTCCGCGCATCCATTTGAAAATCCCGATGCCATTTCGAACATGATCCAGATGGTAGCGATCTTTGCCATCGGTGCAGGCCTTACAAATGTGTTTGGCCGCATGGTCGGCAATGAAAAGCAGGGCTGGGCGATTTTCGCTGCAATGGGTGTGCTTTTTGTGGCCGGTGTTGCCATTTGCTACTGGGCAGAAGCTGCGGGCAATCCGCTGATCCACGCGCTTGGCATTGATGGCGGCAATATGGAAGGCAAGGAAACCCGCTTCGGCATTACCATGTCGGCGCTATTTGCAGTGGTGACGACAGCCGCCTCCTGTGGCGCAGTCATTGCCATGCATGACAGCATGATGGCGCTTGGCGGTATGATTCCCATGATCAACATGATGCTGGGTGAAATCATTATCGGCGGTGTGGGCGCAGGCTTCTACGGCATCATCCTGTTTGTTGTCGTGGCAATCTTCGTGGCTGGTCTGATGGTCGGACGCACACCGGAATATCTGGGCAAGAAAATCGAGGCAAAAGAGGTGAAGATGGCCATGCTCGCCGTTCTCTGCCTGCCGCTTTCGATCCTTGGCTTTACGGCAATCGCCACAGTCATTCCGGCGGGTCTAAGCTCGATAGCCAATCCCGGACCGCATGGCTTTTCGGAAATCCTTTATGCCTATACGTCGGGCACCGCCAATAACGGTTCTGCCTTTGGCGGCCTCTCGGGCAACACGCCCTGGTACAATATCACCATCGGTCTTGCGATGCTGATGGGCCGCTTTCTGGTCATCGTACCGGCACTGGCAATTGCAGGCTCACTGGTTGCCAAGAAGGCAGCACCCGAATCCGCCGGGACATTCCCGACCCACGGACCGCTTTTCGTCGGTCTGTTGATCGGTGTCATTCTCGTTGTGGGTGGTCTGATCTTCTTCCCCGCACTGGCGCTCGGACCTGTGGCTGAACATCTCGCGCTGATCAACGGGCAGACATTCTGATGCACATATTCAGCAAGTTAATAACTCCTTTTTGCATCCATTCGGATGCACGGAGTTTTAGGCCATCAAACCTCATTCTCCTCATCCTCGCAGCAGTGCTGATGATCGTGCTTGCTGCAGAATTTCTGGGTCCGCTTTTCTGGAGTTCCCTATGAGCAAGTCCCAATCCGCCAAAGTCGTTAAGGCCAGCATCCTTGATGCGCGCATCCTCATCCCCGCCATTGGTGACGCTTTTCGCAAGCTTAATCCCAAAAGCCTTGCACGCAATCCGGTGATGTTCGTGGTGGCTGTGGTCTCCATGCTCACCACTGTTCTTCTGTTGAAGGATGTTGCGACCAGCGGAGCCGATATCGGCTTTTCGTTCCAGATCGTGCTGTGGCTCTGGTTCACGGTGCTGTTTGCCAATTTTGCCGAAGCTGTTGCCGAAGCTCGTGGCAAGGCACAGGCGGAATCCCTGCGCCGCACCCGCACGGAAACCCAGGCCAAACTGCTCCGTGATCTAGGACAGAAAGACTTTACGACCGTAGCTGGTACAAGTCTCAAGGTCGGCGATGTGGTGATCGTTGAAGCAGGCGATATCATTCCATCCGACGGCGAAGTCATCGAAGGTGTGGCTTCCGTCAACGAAGCAGCCATCACAGGTGAATCCGCTCCGGTCATTCGTGAATCGGGCGGCGACCGCTCTGCTGTCACCGGCGGTACGCAGGTTCTGTCTGACTGGATCAAGGTCCGCATCACAGCGGCTCAGGGCTCGACTTTCATCGACAAGATGATCAGCCTTGTCGAAGGGGCTGAACGCCAGAAGACGCCAAATGAAATCGCGCTCAACATCCTGCTTGCAGGCATGACGCTGATCTTTGTTCTGGCTGTCGTGACAATTCCGAGCTTTGCCTCCTATGCGGGCGGCTATATTCCCGTCATCGTGCTGGTTGCTCTTTTCGTCACCCTGATCCCGACCACAATCGGCGCACTTTTGTCGGCAATCGGCATCGCCGGCATGGACCGTCTGGTGCGCTTCAATGTGCTTGCGATGTCTGGCCGTGCGGTGGAAGCTGCCGGTGACGTTGACACGCTTTTGCTCGACAAGACCGGCACAATCACGCTCGGCAATCGTCAGGCCACAGCCTTCATGCCGGTTAGCGGCGTGAATGAACTGGCCCTTGCCGATGCCGCACAATTGGCCTCGCTTGCCGACGAAACGCCAGAAGGCCGCTCCATCGTCGTTCTTGCCAAGGAAAAATACGACATGCGCGGCCGCGATATGCAGAGCCTGAATGCGATCTTCGTGCCTTTCACGGCGCAAAGCCGGATGAGCGGTGTCGATGTTGATGGGTCGTCAATCCGCAAGGGCGCGGTTGATGCCGTGCTCAAACATGCAACATCGGATGAAAAGACCGTCCATGAACTGCAAGCCATTGCCGACACAATCGCCAAAACCGGCGGAACGCCGTTGGCAGTCAGCAAGGATGGACGCCTGCTTGGCGTCATTCACCTCAAGGATATCGTCAAGGGTGGTATCCGCGAGCGTTTCACTGAATTGCGCCGCATGGGTATCCGCACAGTGATGATTACTGGCGACAATCCGATGACGGCGGCGGCGATTGCTGCAGAAGCAGGCGTCGATGATTTTCTGGCGCAGGCAACGCCAGAAAACAAGCTTGAGCTTATCCGGCAGGAACAGGCCAAGGGCAAGCTTGTGGCGATGTGCGGCGACGGCACCAATGACGCGCCAGCCCTGGCGCAGGCCGATGTCGGCGTTGCCATGAATACCGGAACGGTTGCCGCACGCGAGGCCGGGAATATGGTCGATCTCGATAGCGATCCAACCAAGCTCATCGAGATTGTTGAGATCGGCAAGCAATTGCTGATGACGCGCGGCGCACTCACGACCTTCTCGATTGCCAATGACATTGCCAAGTATTTTGCGATCATTCCCGCGATGTTTCTCGCCTTTTATCCGCAGCTTGGCACGCTCAACATCATGGGGCTTGCAACCCCACAAAGCGCGATCCTCTCGGCGATCATCTTCAACGCACTCATCATTGTCGCGCTGATCCCGCTTTCGCTGAAGGGCGTTGCTTATAAGCCTGTCGGCGCAGGCGCACTGCTGTCGCGCAATCTTCTGATCTACGGCCTCGGCGGCGTCATTGTTCCGTTCATCGGCATCAAGGCCATTGATATGGCCCTCGTCGCCCTCGGCCTGGTTTAAGGACCAAGAAAATGTTGAAACAACTGCGTCCAGCACTCGTCATGATCGTTGCTCTTACTGTCATCACAGGGCTGATTTATCCGCTTGGCATGACCGGCCTTGCACAAGCCATCTTTCCGCAACAGGCCAATGGCAGCCTCATCGAAAAGGATGGCAAGGTGATCGGTTCTGAACTGATCGGCCAGAAATTTGCAGGCGACCGCTATTTCCATGGCCGCCCTTCTGCGGCTGGCAAAGAAGGTTATGATGCTGCAAGCTCGGGTGGCTCCAATCTTGGGCCAACCAATCCGGCACTGATTGCACGCATCAAAGCCGATGCCGACGCATTGCGGCAGGGTACACCCAATGCCGAAGTGCCGATTGATCTCGTCACAACATCGGCAAGCGGGCTTGATCCGCATATCTCACCACAAGCTGCTCTTTTTCAGGTGCCTCGCGTTGCCAAAGCGCGCGGGCTTGACGAAGCGAGCCTTCGCGGTATCGTCGAACAGCAGATCGAGCAGCGCGAGCTTGGTTTTCTTGGTGAGCCCGTGGTCAATGTGCTCAAGCTCAATCTTGTTCTGGACAGAACCGGGATTAACTAGAGTAGATCAAAGCATTTCCAGCAAAAGTGCATCGCGGTTTTGTGTTGGATAATGCGTGAAAACAAAGAAATAGAGCGGTTTCAACGATTCTGCTAAAAATGAAACCGCTCTACCGGCGGGCTTGCCCGCTGCCTTCTCATTTTGAGGAACGACGCTTGGTATCGGACGATCTTCGCCTTGGCGATATGAGGCCTTCCCCCGATGCGCTGCTTGAACAGGCAGAGCGCGAAACGCGCGGCCGTCTCAAGATATTTCTGGGAGCAGCACCCGGCGTCGGCAAGACCTATGAAATGCTGATGTCGGGACGGGCGCGCAAAGCGGACGGCATTGATGTGGTGATCGGCATTGTCGAGACGCATGGGCGACAGGAAACGGAAGCGCTTGTCGATGGGCTTGAAATCATCGACCGCAAGCCGGTGTCCTATCATGGCCACCAGCTCGATGAGATGGATATCGATGCCATCCTCAAAAGACAGCCGCAACTGGTTCTGGTGGATGAGCTTGCCCACACCAATGCACCGGGCAGCCGTCATCCCAAGCGCTATCAGGATGTCGAGGAAATTCTGGCGCGCGGGATCGATGTTTATACCACGCTCAATATTCAGCATGTCGAAAGTCTCAATGATGTGGTGGCGCAGATTACCCGCATCCGCGTACGCGAAACCGTGCCCGACAGTATTATCGACCGGGCCGATGATATCGAGCTGATTGATCTCACACCCGACGATCTCATCAAGCGGCTTGACCAGGGCAAGATCTATCTGCCGAAAACCGCCAAGCGTGCGATCCGCAACTATTTTTCTCCAGGCAATCTGACTGCCCTGCGCGAACTTGCACTTCGCCGCACCGCACAGCGGGTTGACGAACAATTGCTGACCCATATGCGGGCACATGCCATTGAAGGGCCATGGGCTGCGGGTGATCGTGTTCTGGTTGCCATCGACCAGCGCATAAGCAGTGCTTCATTGGTGCGCTATGCGCGGCGGCTTGCCGATCGGATGCGGGCGCCCTGGGCTGCCATTCACATTGAAACACCGCGTTCGGCCAATCTGTCCGATGAAGCAAAGGACCGGATTTCGGCAACCATGCGCCTGGCCGAAAGGCTTGGCGGCGAAACCGTGATTATTCCCGGCCAGAATATTGCCGAAGATTTGGTGCGTTACGCCTCAACACATAATTACACGCATATCGTTGCCGGAAAATCGGCAAAGTCGCGCTGGCGCGAGGCAATCGAAGGCTCTGTCGGGCATGATCTTATCCGCCATTCAGGCGCGATCGATGTTCATATCACCTCGACTGCCGACCGCGACAAGGCGGGGACGACGCGTGGTGTCAAAACCGCAAGTCAACCGAGCGCCTTTAACATCAAGCCTTATCTCGCGGCCTCACTGGTCACGGCCTGCGCGCTTGGTGTCGGGCTTCTGCTCGACCAGTTTTTGGATGTGCGAAGCATCGCTCTGGTTTTCGTTGTAGGCGTTCTTGGCGTTGCGGTTACGCTCGGTCTTTGGCCAGCGCTGTTCGTGTCGGTGTTAAGCGCTTTTGCCTATAACTTCTTCTTCCTCTCGCCGCTCTACACGCTGTCTATCGCAGACCCAGAAAGCGTGGTAGCGCTTTCGTTCTTTCTGCTTGTCAGCTTTGTCGCCAGTAATCTGGCAAGCCGCGTGCAGCGTCAGGCAGCAGCGGCACGGCAGCGCGCAAACATGACCGAGGATCTTTATCTTTTCAGCAAGAAGCTGGCGGGAACTGGTTCGCTCGATGATGTGCTCTGGGCAACCGCCTTTCAGATCGCCTCGATGCTGAAAGTGCGCGTTGTCATCCTGCTTCCCGAAGGTGAAGGCATTGCGGTTCGCGCGGGCTACCCGCCCGATGACAGTCTTGTCGATGCCGATATTGCTGCAGCTCACTGGGCTTGGGAACATGAACTGCCAGCCGGTCGGGGTGCGGATACGCTGCCGGGCGCCAAGCGGCTTTATCTGCCGCTCAAGACGGCGCGCACGTCCGTCGGCGTGATCGGGCTCGATAATGATCGGCAGGGGCCAATCCTGACACCCGAACAGCAGAGACTTTTTGAAGCGCTCAGTGATCAGGCCGCCATTGCGATCGAGCGTGTGCAGCTTGTGGGCGATGTTGAACGCGCCAAGCTTGCCGCAGAGGCAGACAAGCTCCGCTCGGCGCTTCTCACCTCCATATCGCACGATCTTAAAACACCACTTGCGGGTATCATGGGAGCCGCCACAACATTGCGCGACTATTCCGTTTCGCTGCCCGAAAGCGACCGCACCGAATTGCTATCGACCATTGTCGAGCAATCCGAACGGCTGAACCGTTTCATCGCCAATCTGCTTGATATGACACGCATTGAATCAGGTGCCATGGAACCCAATCTGTCGCTGCATTATCTCGGCGATATTGTGGGAGCCGCGCTGCATCGCGCGGTCAAGATTCTCGCGCATCACAAGCTTCAGGTGGCGGTCGCAGCCGATCTTCCCATGCTGCGGCTTGATGCGGTCTTGTTTGAGCAGGTATTGTTCAATCTTCTCGATAATGCCGCAAAATATGCGCCGCAGGGATCAGAAATCGCGCTTGAAGCGCATGTCGAGCGTGGTCATGTGGTGCTTGAAATCAGCGATCATGGTCCCGGTATTCCCGATATCGATCTTGAACGGGTTTTCGATACATTCTATCGCGTTCGCAAGGGTGATCACGTACAGGCAGGAACGGGCTTAGGCCTTTCCATTGCCCGCGGCTTCACAGAAGCAATGGGCGGAACTGTTCGGGCCGGAAACAGGGCTGAGGGTTCCGGTGCCCGTTTTACGATAACCATACCGCTGCCGGTTCAAGAGATAGACAGGAACTCATGAACGATCCAAAGCCGAAAATTCTGGTCGTCGATGACGAGCCACCCATTCGCAAATTGCTGCGGGTGGGGCTTACGACCGAAGGCTATACGATCATTGAAGCGGCCAATGCGCGCGAAGCAGACCTGTTGCTTGAGAGCGAAAAGCCCGATCTCGTTCTGCTTGACCTGGGCTTGCCCGATACGGACGGCCACGAACTTCTGCGTCTGTGGCGCGAACGGGGACAGACACTGCCAGTCCTCATCCTTTCAAGCCGTACCGATGAGGCGGGCATTGTGCGCGCCCTAGAAGCCGGTGCGGACGATTATGTAGCCAAGCCTTTTGGCATGAAGGAACTGGCTGCAAGAACGCGGGTGGCGCTGCGCCATAAACTGCACCAGCAAGGCGAGAAGCCGGTTTTTCAGAGTGATGGTTTATCGGTCGATCTGGTCAGGCGCATCGTGAAGCTTGATGATGCGGAGATAAAGCTCTCGCCCAAGGAATATGAAATCCTGCGTCTGCTTGTGCAGCACGCCGGCAAGGTGCTGACGCATCAATATATTCTGAGCCATGTGTGGGGACCGGCGGCCGATGTGCAATATCTGCGCATCTATGTCCGCCAGCTGCGCCAGAAAATCGAGAAATCTCCCGATCAGCCGCATTATATTCTGACAGAAACAGGCGTTGGCTATCGCCTGCGCGAAGCCGACGCAATCACTGCATGATTAGGCTCAGTACTCATTAATTTGATGAAATGGCACCTGAAATGACCAGATATGCAAGGAAAGACGTGAAGAACGGGGTGTTTTCCCCCGTTAGAGCGGCTTGACGAAGCGGATCGCCAGTTCATTTCGGTGTCCGGAGGATGTGGCCCATCCGCTCGGCTACTTTGTCAAAAAGGCTCGAAAATGAACCACATTTCCTTCGCCTTTTTTGTTCGTATCCAAACGAATGGTCTCACACCATTTCCATTAAATTAATGGGTCCTGAGCCTAGGCTTGGGCTTTCGATGCCTTGGACTTTTTAAGCGTCTTGCCGTGATTGGCAATCCAGTCCATTGCGGCCAGAAGCACGCCGGAAATCACGAAAACCAGATGAATGATCACCATCCATTTGATGTGATCGGCGGAGTATTTGGCGACGTCCATGAACACTTTGAGAAGATGGATACCGGAAATCGCCACGATGGAGGCGACGAGCTTGAGCTTGAGCGCCGAGAAATCGACTTCACCCTGCCAATCAGGACGATCCTTGTGATCGGCGAGATCCATGCGGCTGACGAAGTTTTCGTAGCCTGCAAAGATCACGATCATCAGAAGATTGGCAGCAAGGCTGAGATCGATCAGCGCCAGCACGCCCAAAACCGCATCATTGACCGTCATTGACGGGACGATCATGGCAAAGCGCCACAGCTCAACGATGAAAACCCAGACCAGAATGACCAGCGCCATAGCAAGGCCAATATACATGGGTGCCATCAGCCAGCGACTGGCGAAAAGGCTGCGTTCGATCAGTCGTTCCACGGCGTACTCCTAAAGCGTGACATATTATATCTGGTCCATACGACACGCTTTAAGTCTCTATTTTCAAGCATGTCATTATCCCAAAACCGGTTCCCACTTTTGGGTGACATGCTTTAGAATTGGCAGGAGACGCAATTATCACGCGGATGTGACCGCAGCAAGTCGGTTAACAGAGCTGCGCACGCATCAGTTCAGAAATGGCCGCGACTGCAATTTCACCACTTCACATTCAAACCGATATTACCTTCCCAGATGCGGCTGCGCTCACCACCAAGATTAGTGGTGTAATCGGCAGTCGCATAAAGGCTGGCCTTTTCGGTTATATCGAGGGTCAGACCGCCGCCAACCTCCAGCGAAGTGCCTTTCATGTCGGTAACAATCGGATCGGTCGCAAAGCGCACAGTCTGATCGGAGGAAAAATTCTGCCACAGATTGGCTTTCAGATATGGACGCAGCTTGCCGATAGATGTGTCCTCGGCACCTTGCAGTCGCATACCGATGCGCCCTGTCCAGGCATTATCGGAATCGAAGGAAATCGAAGAGTACCGATCCGCCTGATCATCCAGCGAAAGGCTCTGCCAGATAAGCTGCGCCTGTGGCTCCAATTTCCAGCTTTCGCTTAGCGCAATCGGATAGCCACCTTCCAGCGAAGCCGTAACACCATGGCCATCGACATCGATGCCCTGCCCTTCATTGGAATTGGCATCGCCGCCATACCATGTGCCCATCAGCACGGCATCGAGATACCAGCCTTGCGGGCCGATATGTGTCCAGTAGCCGCCGAAGCTGGTGCCGGTCACTTCAAGATCGCCGACGGCCAGATCATTCCAGCCCAAGGCCTGGCCCGTAATATCACCCGTTACCCGCGCATAGCCAAAGAAGAGGCCAAAGCGGTCGGAATGGCCGCTCTCCGTTTCGCGGCCCCACAGGTCCTGACCTGCCTGAATGCCAAAGAGTCTGCCATCAAGGCCCGGCGCAACCGTGCCGCGCCACTTCATATCAATGTCCTGACCGAACAGACGAGCCCAGGTCGCAGGCAGATAGCCGCCGCTTTTCAGGAGATCCTGCTCGCCACGACGCTCGTGGAATGTACCGAGCGTGGTCAATGCCAGATGATGCGCCACAGGTGGTAAAGCCGAATAGACCGGCACCTCGACACGATAAAGCGGAACGACATCGCCCTCGACGCGCGTGGCACCCGGTGATGGGGGAACAGCACCTTCAAAGCCTATTTGCGGGATTGCAGATTGTCCGCTGGAACTGGCGGGCGGATTGGCCGCTTCTGCGGCTGGCGGTGCAGGTGGCGCTTCAGGCTCAGGCGAATTTTCCGTAACAGGAGATGAGGTATCTTCCGGATCGGGATCGTTCGGATCGACCGGCAGGGTCGCCGGCGGCTGCTCCAGTGCTGGCGGCGGAGCCGTATTTTCCGGCGCTTCCGGTGTCAGATTCTGGTCGGGAACCACAGGCGCAGGCTGACTGCCGCTGACCAGCGTCGAACGAAGATACCAGTTTTCATTCGTATTGGCAGACACGCCGCCTCTGAAGAGGAAATACTCGTAAGCACCAGCTGCAACGCGGCCATTAAGCGCAAAGGCACCGTTTGCGGTCGTGGCACCGTTAAGCGCCTGCACAACCATAATGCCATCTGAAACGGTCGAAGCGCCCGCCCCGCCCACATTGTTGACGACAATACCGGTCGAGCCGGAAGCATTTCCCGTATCGATGACCAGCTTATCTGATGGTGACGCATCCGCGCCAAGCACAGTATCGACGAAGAGAAGACCGTTTTGGCCTGTATAGTTGCCCTTGATCGTAAATGTGTCGCTCGTGCTTGAACCACCATTGGTCAGATCGATACGACCGGCATTGACGACAGAAGCGAGCTGGCTGGCCGAAAAGGCATTGATGCCACTTTGTGCCGAACCGCCATAGATCGTGCTGCTGGCATCGACATTCAGCGTTCCGGTGCCTGTCCCGGCATCGCCAAGCGTCAGGGTCGTGTCAAAAATCAGCCGCGTATCATTGGTGAGGTTGATCGTCTCCCAACTGTCAAAGCGGGCAACCTTGCCGGTTTTGACATTGTTGAAAGTCAGTGCATCAACGCCCTCGCCGCCTGTCAGACGCTTGGTCGCGCCGATATTGGCGTCTGTCAGATTGGTGAGAACCGCAGTATCGTTGTCGGCCCCCAGATCAATATTTCCATAGACGATCCCGCCGCCATTCCAGTTAAACTGATCATTGCCGAAGCTCAGAAGAATATCGCCTGCAACCGTACCACCGGTAATCGTCACGCTATCGGTGCCGCCGCTGACGCTGATATTGCCGCCGATCATGCCATTGGAGAGGATGATCGTATCATCACCGAAACCGGCCACCAGATTGCGATCGATGGTACCGCCGGACATATTGAAGTAATTGTTGTCGAGCTTCATGTTGACGCGACCGATACGGCCGCCGGTCATGACGGCGTAATCGCCATCGTCGAAGGCATCGACAATCCGGCCCCCCGACATGAAGAACGTATCAAGCGCATCACCCTGATTGAGTGATCCGATCTCGCCGCCCGTCATGCGGAAATCATCAATGCCGCTGCCCTGCTGGATATTGCCGGTGACGGTTCCGCCCGAAATGATAAATGCATCCGCTCCGTCACCCTGAACCACATTGCCTGCAATCGTGCCTGAATGAACTTCGATCCGGTCCGTGCCTGCGCCGAAGGTCACGTTGCCGTTGACTGTACCCGTTCCGCCTGCTGGCAACAGCAAAGTGTTATTGCCATTTATATCGGTCAGCCCGGTCGCAGATGTGCCGCTATCGCAAATATAGGTATCGTCGCCAAGTGTGGGAGAAAATGAACAGGCCGCCAAGGCCGGGTCTGCTTTCAGTATAAAACTACTGATTGTAATAATGGCTGTACTTGAAAGAAACGTTACAAAGGCAGGACCAATTACGCGATGCTTCATTATCCCTCTCCATTTTGCAGCCAGCGGCAGCAAAATAATAATGAGGTATTTTATATATTAGGCAAGTCGGTTATTTGAACATAATTAAGGAAATATTCTCTCTATAATTTGTTGCTATTTCAATATTTTAAGAGAAATAGACGCAAATCACACTGTTAAATCAGACATATTTAGTAGTAAATAGAATAGATAAAGTAAGACTGTTTATTCATCTATTCCGATGTCACAAAACTTGCATAACCATCGCCAAGAGTCTTGCTGATAAAGCGCGAATATTGGTCATAGGCCTGATCTGCGGCTGTGATCCGCCCAAAGACTGGCGTTTCAAAAACCTTCATCGGTATAAGCGCCAGAGGCACCGATACAGGTGTCAGTTGCGCGCCCTGCCCTGCCCGCAATGTCGTGAGAATGCCGTACATTTCACCTGCGATGCTTGGGCGCGACAGAACCGCCATCCGGTATTGGCCAGACGTATTGGTTACAAGATAAACATGGCCTGAGAGATGCGGAACAGAAACACGTCCATGCTGCGAAAAAGACGTATCGGTGCGCTCGCGCTCTTCAAACTTCAGATGGGTATTTTCGGCATCCCAGCTGATATCTGTACAATAAGCGAAAATATCGGATTGATTGCCGAAGGAAGGGCGAAGCGTGAGGAAGGTCCCTTCAAGCCATGAGACGGCAGCACGCGAATAAGCACCCAATTCTTCTGCAGCATGTCCATGCGGCGCGGCTGGCTTTGGCTTCTCCGTTTCGAGTTGATCGCGCAGTTCAAACCCCATGGCCTGCTCAAGCCGGATGATGGTGGCAAGCGTGAAAGGTCGATGTCCTGACAATGCTTTTTCAAGCGTCGATAGGCTGATGCGGGCCTCATCCGCCAGATGCTGACGGGAAATTCTGCGCCGCGCGATCTCCTCACGCACACGTTCAGCGACACGGCTATTCATCTGATCGGGCAAAACCGCATCTTGCTGAGACATGAGAACTTCCTGAATCCGTACTTCTCTTCACAATTCCACACATAAGCGCAACCGGCAAGGTGGCTTGCGGCAAAGTCCGGATAAAACTTGGAAAAGCTTACGCTGGCACTAAAACACCGCTCTGGCAAAAATTGTCTCCAGTTATCCGATAGATACAGGAGCGCATCATGTCGCCTGCCATCAGACACTCTCATCGCAGCGGAAGGGCAATCAGCCTCTCGCAGTTCTGCAAACTCATCTGGTTTGTGAACATGCTGATACTGCCAATCCTTGCCGTTGTTCTTTCGCTTCTCAACGTGGCTTCGGCCCGTGCTGAGACGCCGGCCTATCTGACGCCGAATGCAGTACAAAGCGGAAGCCTTCTGCTGCAAGGCAGCAAAGAAGGTCAATATGTCGAGGCTCCACGCATCAGCACTGACTACAATATCGATGTCAGCGGCCCAACCGCCCGCGCCCGCCTCAGCCAGATTTTTGAAAATCCGACCAATGGCTGGGTTGAAGGGCTCTATGTTTTCCCGCTGCCGGAAGACAGCGCGGTCTATTCCCTGAAAATGATTGTGGGCGACAGGGTTATCGTTGCCGACATCAAGGAAAAGCAGGCCGCACGCGAAATCTACGAGAAAGCCAAGAGCGAAGGCAAGAAGGCTGCGCTCATCGAGCAGCAGCGGCCAAACATCTTTACCAATGCTGTCGCCAATCTGGGTCCGCACGAGAAAGTCGTCATCCAGATTGAATATCAGCAGGCTGTGCGTCTCAGCGACAATCGCTTTTCTCTGCGCCTGCCGCTTGTTGTGGCGCCGCGCTATAATCCTGAAAATAGCGATCCGATCGAACAAAGCGCCGATCTTTCCGGTGGGTGGGGACAGCCTAAAACGCGACCAGCGCCCGGCCCGGACAACAGCGCAATTGAAACACCGCTCATCATACCCGGTGAGGAGCGTATCAATCCGGTAACGATCACGGTCGATCTCAAACCCGGTTTCCCCGCAACCGATATCAAGAGCCTTTATCATCCTGTGCGAATTGATCGACAGAACGAGCAGACAGCCAAAATCGTTCTCGATGGAAAAGCCACAGCGGATCGCGACTTCGTGCTCGAATGGCAAGCAGCCCACACGGATATGCCGAATGTCGGGCTGTTTCGTGAACGGGTCGGCAATGCGGACTATGTGCTTGCCTATGTGACCCCTCCGCTTGCCAAAACCAATGCAGCGCAATCGCGTGAGATCGTCTTCGTCATCGATAATTCAGGTTCGATGGGTGGCACATCGATGACACAAGCCAAAGCCAGTCTCGATTATGGCCTCTCGCATCTCAATCCCGGCGACCGTTTCAATGTCATTCGGTTCGACGACACGCTGACCAAGTTCTTTGAGGATTCCGTCGATGCCACACAGCAGAATATCAATGATGCCCGCCAGTATGTTGCCAGCCTCGAAGCTGTCGGCGGAACAGAAATGCTGCCCGCACTGCACGCGGCTCTTGATGACAGCCACCAGAAAGATGGTTTGCGCCAGATCGTGTTCCTGACTGATGGCGAAATCAGCAACGAACAGCAGATGTTCGATGTCATCGCATCGCGCCGTGACCGCTCGCGCCTCTTCATGGTCGGCATCGGCTCAGCACCCAATACTTACCTGATGAGCAAGGCTTCGGAACTTGGTCGCGGCACCTTCACACATATCGGTTCTTCTGAAGAGCTGGAACAGCGTATGCGTGAACTCTTTGATAAGCTGCAGAATCCCGCTGTCACCGATCTAAAGGTCAATTTCTCACAGGAAGGCGCCAATCTGACACCCGGCATTGTACCGGATATCTATCATGGCGAACCGTTGGTGATTGCTGCCCGTACAAAAAATGCAACTGGCACCATTACAGTTCAAGGTACAGTTGGAATCCGTCCCTGGACGATCACCCTGTCACTTGATGCAGCAAGCCCCGCGGAAGGCATTTCGAAAATTTGGGCTCGTCGCAAAATCGATGATGCGGAAGTGGACATGAAGCTCGGCAAGATTTCAGTCTTGGCAGCCGACACGCGTATCCTCAATCTGGCATTGGAACACCATCTGGTGACACGTCTCACAAGTCTTGTCGCTGTCGATCAGACGCCAGCACGTCCTGCAAACACACCCCTCACCCGTGCTGATATTCCTTTGGAACTTCCTGCCGGATGGGATTTCGAGACTTTGTTTGGCATTCGTGCAGACCGCAGCGTGCTTGACCATGCGGATGCCGGGCAGGACCAGATCAAGGTTCGCACTCAGAAACGTGTCAATATGCCGAGCGTTCCGGCACCTGCAACGCCTCTGCCGCAAACCGCAACACCGGCAACACTTAATATGCTGCAGGGTCTGGGCGTTCTTTTCATCGGTTTCCTGATCTTCTGGTTCTCACGCCGCAGGGGGAATGCATGATGAGTATCGTTATCGCTCAAAATACAAAGACAAAGGAGCGCGCCTTGTTGCGCTCCCCCCTCACCCTTCTGTCTGTTGCCGTGATGGTCTGTGGTCTTGTTCTTTTTGGCCACGGTCTTTGGATTCACGCAAAAGCCTATGCAGCACAAATCCTTCTGGAGCGGGCTTTCACGCAAAGCATCGTCTCAGGTGACAAAGTCAAACCGTGGAGCTGGGCCGATACCTGGCCGGTAGCCCGTATCGAAGCGCCACGACTGGCTGCATCAGCAATTGCTCTTAATGGCGCAAGCGGACAGGCTCTGGCCTTTGGTCCCGGCCATTTACAGAACACACCAAAGGCCGGTGAAACCGGAACAGCCGTCTATGCAGCACATCGCGACACACATTTTGCTTTTCTCAAAGACGTCGAGAAAGGCGATCTCATTCGCATCACCCGGGATGACGGTAAGATATTCACTTATCGCGCCACTCAGATGACCGTCACCCGCTGGGATGAAGCCCAGATCGATATTCACGCTTCCGGCTCAAACCTGGTTCTAGCGACCTGTTATCCCTTTGATGCCGTTACACAAGGCCCACTTCGTTATCTCGTCTATGCCGAACTGGTGGAGTAGCCTTGAGTGAAGAACACTGCCTTAAGCCTTCAGAGCGTATGGAATTGAGTTTCCTGCGCTTTTTAGGTTTCATTTCGTCAAAAGCTTTGCAAGCGCCTGTCTTCGAATTGCCCTTTCAGCCCTCGTTTATGCCGCCATGACCCGTTTACGAAAGTTAACCCTTTGTTAAGTTTCAACGGACTGACTGTGCCTCATTCCTTCAAAAGCCTTGTTTCATGAGGTCATCAGGAGAGTTGTCGTTGTCTTTGCTGAATATGCAGGGCGCTGACCATGAGAGCTTTTACAGAAAACGCGTCTTCAGCAGCCTTTTCCGTAAGAATGCGAAGATAGCCACTTACAGAGCGAATATCGTTATAACGCTGCAGCAGATAGGCAATTGTGATAGCCGTATTCTGTCTTCCAAGCATCTTCAGAGCCATCTCATAGAGTTTATTATCGATACCGATAAAACCTCTTACTTTCTCTGCTGTTGCGATCAAATGTTCCCAATGGCTGATAGGAGCTGATGCGTAAGCACCAATCTCTGGACATGCTCTGAGAACGAAATCGAGAGAAATAGTGGTTTCGTGCGTTTCGTAAGCGCTGTTCGTCTGTGTTGTAATCGCGCTGTTGTTCGAATTTGCAACGTCTTTATCAAAATGGGAATCTGGTTTTGATTCATTAAGCTGCCGCTCATTTTGGGATTCATTGTCGCTCAGATTTTGAACTTTTTGATTATTATTCAAAGCCTTATCAACAGAAGCATGAATATCCTGCAGTTTTGCGACCAATATAGCCAGTTCCTGCATCTCTGCACGACGTGGAATGCTGTCGACAACTGCACGGAACTCGACTTTCAGTTCATCCCAAGGACCGGGAAGCGATGCTTCGATTGCAAATTCGAGCAGCTTTGAAATGTCGCGGCGCAGCAAAGTGAGCTGTTCACGGATCTCACGCAGAGCAGCCTTTTGGGCTTTGACTTGTTCAGCTGCAGCTTCAAACTCGGACGCACGGATAAGAAGCGGCGCGAGTGAGAAACCAAATGCAACCTTTAACTCGCCGGTTTTGCTGCGACGGGCATAGCGTTTGCCGTTCGGGCTGTCCTGACGGGTAATGATACCAGCTTCGACCAGCGCTGCGAGATGACGACGCAATGTTGCATCGGCCATACCATGCGCACGCAAGGCCAGCTGCTTGTTTGATGGAAACACGACCAGAGCGCCGGATTCGACCAGCGTATTTTCAGGATAGAATGACAGCAAGGCTGATAGAACAGCCAAAGAACGATCACTGATGCCAATGATATTCTTGCCTTCACACAGCCAACGATGAAGCTGCCACTTATCTGCGGCTGCTCCCTGAGGGATTTCTCTCGCTTTTTGATGCACTGCCAACAAGGCATGCGTCATCCGCTGACTGCCAAATGGCGTCAGGCCGAATTGAGACTCCATTTTCTTTCACCTTCCACAAGGCAAAAGAAATCCACCCGCCAAAATGACGCTAAATACACTTGACAGTGATTCGTGAATTTGCGATTCTCTAGCTGCTAAACCAATGAGAAGGGCTTCCACGCGGCGACGTTTGGGGGCCTTTTTCTTTTGCTGCTGTTTCCTCTTCGTTAAATTATGCAGATGACCACCACCTGCACTCTTCCACTTTTATACGTTACGCAGGACAGGCGAGGATAAGTTCCCTCACCCAGTACGCTTACTCACTTCTCGTCGTTGCTGAATGACGCATAAAGCGTATCCAGATTACGCGAAATCCATTCGGCAAAACGCGGTCCATTGGCGGCACTGAGCGCCAGTGTTGCTGTCTTGCCATTCTGTTTGATGGTTGCGCTGACGCTCTTGTCAGCGGCATTCCAGGTCGAACCAGTACGCGAAGCGGCCTTCGTAACCGCCTTCTTCTGGTTTGAACCTTTCAGGTGACCATAAAGCTGTTCAAAGCGCGTGCTCGACTGTGCTGCCTTGAATGCATCAGTATCCATCAGTTCGCGCGCAGCATCTGCCTTGCCAGGCATCTCAATCAGCTTGCGCAGTTCAAGCCAGCGATCGCGACCAACGCCTTTTGCTGGTCCGATAGCCACGAGCATCTCTTCCGAGATAGCGCGAGGAATCGTCAACATCTTCGACAATGTCTGATAATCGATAGAAAGAGCGGCCTGAATGGCTTCGCGGCTATATTGCAGTTCCTCAAGCCGAGCGGCAAACAGAACACGCTCTATGAAGCTGAGATTGGCGCGCGCAGAGTTTTCCTGACCCTGGCTCAGAATATGCTCAAGATCAGCCAATGGCTTGATGACAGCCTTGACCTTGATGCCAAGCTCACGAGCAACCTTTGCACGACGATGACCAAAAACGATCATATAGCGACCGCTGGTCTCCGGGTGAGGGCGCACGAGAATAGGACTATCCTGTCCACGTTCGCGAACAGCTTCCAGAAGCTCGGCATATTCCTGATCATCCGCTTCAGGCAGGCGATCAGCGATGAAAGATGCATCAAGAACGGCAGGATCAAGTTCAACGATGGCTTCACCATCGAGCTTCTGAGAAGCCTGCTTGGCAAGTTCATCAATAGATGCAGACAAAGACTTTGCAGCACCAAAACGGCGCGAAACATTTTCGACCGGCGAAACGGACTTTTCTTCCGCTTCTTCGGTCTGCATTACGCTCTGAAAAATGTTCTTCCGTGCCATTCTCTTATCCTTAAACCAGTCATAAGCCTGATTTTATTCCATATTTTCCGAATTAGACTGCCGTCTAACGACCCCAGGCCTCATGAATAAGCCCACGAATTTCCGAATTAACGCCTTCCAAGGCTTCCATAGCGCGATCATAAGTTCCGCGGTTCATGGAAGAGCGTTCGACTTCATACAGTGTCTGCTTGGTAAGACCCGCATCCGATATGGCGGTTGATTTCAGCATCTGATGCTTGAGCATGTGCGATGCCAACATGCTTTGCATGAAGCCAACCATCTGCGCCTGAGGAACATCGGTCGGTTCGTAACGCGTGATCAGATAGCGGAACCAATCGAGCTGAACTGCGCCACCAGCCTGACGAACTGTCTTGAGAATATCGCCCAGCATAAGCAGGAACTGCGACATCGACATTAGATCGAGCATCTGCGGGTGAACCGTGATGAGAACCGATGTAGCGGCCGATAGAGCGGTCAGCGTCAGATAGCCAAGCTGTGGCGGGCAATCGATGACGACAACATCATAATCGGCATCCACCTCAGCAAGAGCAACCGCAATGCGGTTCCAGAAGGTTTTGCCTTCGCCACCATTCTGCATTGCAAGCGGTGTGTCATATTCATATTCCTGCAGCTCCAGCATTGCAGGGATGATGTCGAGACCAGGGAAATTGGTCTTACGAATGATTTCGCGGATCGACTTGCGTTGTTCGTCATAGCGAACAGCTTCATAGAGCGATGGAAATTCATCAAGCTCAGGCTGAATACCGTGCAGAGCTGACAGTGACGCCTGAGGATCAAGGTCAATGGCAAGCACACGATGGCCGGTGAGGGCGAGATGCTGCGCCAAATGTGCGGCAGTCGTTGTCTTGCCGGAACCGCCTTTGAAGTTCACAACGCCGATAACCTGCAATTTATCATTGCCACGGCGATGTGGAACATAGCGCTTCACCTCAGCACGACCGTTCTGATCGAGCCACTGGCGCAGTTCCTGCAGCTGCTCGATTGTGTAAGCGCGACGTCCACCCGAAAGGATGATCGGCTCAACGCCCTTACCTTCCAGATGAAGCTTCTTAAGATTGCTCGGAGATACACCAAGGAAGTAAGCAGCTTCGGCCATGGAAAACTGACGCAAGTTCTTGCGCGCATCTGGCGGGAAGTTTTCATGACGCAGCAGATTGAGCTTGCGCGATATCTCTCGCCCTTGCGTCAATATCATGTCGTCGAACGACACTTGCTCTGCTTTATTTGCGATATTCATAGACTTGGGATCCCTAGTGACGGCACTGGAACTAATACCGTCTAAATACCGTCATTATGTCCGATTCTTATTTTGCTGCAAGGGGCGTATATTAACAAATGGTTATCGCCCCAGGTTTGCCTCTCCGGAATCTTAGTCCAGACGAATCGAAAACATCCTATCTGCCTGAATATAAAGAGAATTAAGGATAATAGACGGCAGTCTATTCAGGCTTGTGATCTGAAATTATGAGATTCCCTCTCGCATTCAAGCAAGATTGCTGAAGAGAGTAACAATACTTGTGGGAGAATCGGTCTTCTATCTCCTGGGCAGTAAAACCTGATGTTGGCTGATCCGGTGCGCTGGTCGCTCGCGTGTCGGAGAATGGCGTAGATTCACAAAGCTGGCCGACAGACATCATTTGATTTGGTAAAATAAGGACACCGCGCATTCAGAGTTTCTTGAACGACTGGTTCCGCTCTCAAGCTGCGCCGAGATCCGCTGCTTCTATATCTGCACTCGCTTCTGAAAGCTCAGCTTTAAAAGCGAGTGCTGTGCCTTGCCGATGGTTAGGAGTGGGGCAGACTTAATCTTGAGACGTTATGTGGCAAGCAAACGTGTTGTGTGCTCGGCAAACATTGCGGTGCGGGCTCTATTTCTACCGGGCGGCTCGGGGAGGCTTAAGGCAGAGGTAGTCAGACGTGAAACGGCTGCCTGATGATTCAGCGGTTGAAATCGGGATTGAGCGCTTTTCTGCGGTTAGACGTAGACATTCTTTACCAAATCGCCCTATAGTGCCTGACAGTGAGGACGAGCTGATTCAGATACTCCATCACTCATCCGGAAGAGGAAAAAGACCTCTCCAGCGACCATCAGAGTCGCTAAACAATAGTCTCCTTTAGGTTTATTAAATCGACATAGTGCCATCTTTTTCAAAGAGATAGAGCGCCGGTCAAATATTCCGTTTCGTAGGCGTAACGGAGCGAAAAACCGTATCCTGGCCTTTGCAAAAGCTGCCGTCTTCCCGCTTACCGCAAACTTGGGTAAGCGCTGATGAGATATAACCTTGCCCGTTGGGTTCACCATAATTCATATAGGGGCTGGACGCGGGCAAAGTGATTGTATTGATAAACTGTTCTGCGAAATCAGTTCTGATTACAGCTTAGGAGACGAAAACATGTATTTCCGATTGGCGAGCTTAATGACTGCCGGTTTGATTTTCTTGACTGCGCCAGTGGCTGCCGAAACAATAAATGTGCGCGATATCACTGATGCAAAAGAGATATCAGAACGCAGCGATGAATTTGCGAAAGATCTGACCCAGCTGGGTATTGCTGCAAAGCTGAAATGCGATCTCTTAATCGGAACGCAGAACGATAACGGAAATGAAAGCTTCGGTGGTATTTGCGATATGACGCTTGCAGGTAAAAAGCCGACCTCAATCATGCTGTGCAACGATACGATGATTGGCAAGCTCACCGTCAAAGCTTTTGGCTTCAGTGAAAACAAGAACGAGCTCACAGCATTCACCAATATGAACTGCCAGCCAGGTGGCTAACGCTGCCTGAGATATCGGCGCGAGCAACAGGCTCGCTGAAAAATGGGAACCGCCTTCGCGGAGAAATCAGTCCACTGGACTGATTTCTTAATCCCGCTACGATCCGATAACGACATGCGCAAGAACAAAGAGATAGAGCGAGCGCAGCGGATACAATCAACCGCAACACGCTCTCGTGTTCCGGATCAGCGTTTCAGATTGAGGAACTGCATCTATTCCGGCCAGGCGGCTGCGAAAACTTTCGCTGAATTGCTGATTTTCGTTTTTACTTTGAAAGCTTTTGATAGCGCTTGATAAGGCGATCGCGCTTGAGTTTTGAAAGGCGCTGAAGCCAGAAAATACCGTCGAGCTGGTCAATCTCGTGTTGATGGCACACAGAGAGCAAGCCATCGGATTCTTCAGTCTGCTCCGTGCCATCGATATCCTGATAACGCAGATGAATGCGCGCATGTCGTTCAACATCGTCCACGACACCTGGCATGGAGACGCTCCCTTCCTGATGGCGAATTTTCTCATCGGAAGCCCATGTGATTTCAGGATTGATATAGGTCTTGGCGCTGCCGGGGCCGGAAAGCTCAAGCACCACAACACGCGTCAGAACGCCGATATGCGGAGCTGTGATGCCGATGCCGGGTGCTGCGCGCAGCGTGTCGAGCAGATCCTGTGCGAGAAGACGCAGATCATTATCAAAGACGGTGACAGGTGCTGCTGCTGCACGCAAAGCTGCATCCGGAAATTTGACGATCTCTCTAACGGTCATTCTGCTTCTCTGCTCTTCGCTGTCTGCCGACTATGGAGCTGAGCAATGTCTTTATTTTGCAGAATGCGCAAGCGGGCACCGCAATATGCAGTGCCCGTCAGTGGTTCAGAACGAGACTTACTTGGCGTTTAGGAAATCTGCGACTTCGAGCAGGATAAACTCGTTATTCGCAGCTTCGCCGATCTGGCGACCGCCCGAGAATGGCAGATTGTTGTCATTGGCGATCAGGATATGCGTATCGTCAACGCGCATCACGTCTTCAATGGTGAAGAACGGGAAGGTAAACTTGCCCTTGAGCTCGCGTGCTGCTGCGGTCTTCAGGATTGTCTTGTTGTCAGGGTCCTGAATGTCCATCAGATTGATATGACCGATACGATGGATGTAGCCGTCTGCGTCGATCTTCGATGTATCGACGAGAACGATGTTCTTGACCTTGGCTGGCAGCGGGTAGCAGGCCGAAAGATCGTCGGTCTTGCATTCAAGGCTTGGATCGCCTTCGCCATTGTCACGCTCGATGACCAGCGCACGGGTGTCATCGACAAAGTTGAAATCGCCGATAGCGGTTGCGCCTTCAGCCAAACGGAAACGGTAGCTATTGCCTGTCCATTCGCCCTTACCGGTGTCGAAAGTGATGACGCGCAGGAAATCGCCTTCCGGCTTGCCACTGTCGTCAAAAAGCGGCTTTTCAAGCATGGCCCAGAGCTGGTTGGTCTTTGGCTGCAATGCCATGCCTTCGTAACCACCCGAACGCTGAACGCGATAATCCTTGCCGGCCACCGCTGGCACGACGATGCCCGGTGTATCCGGTCCTGTCAGCTGCTTACCATCGAGCATGGTTGGATAGACGGCTTTCACGCGGCCATCGAGACCAGCGCGAATGATGTAAGGGCCAAACTCATCACCAATCCAGATTTCGTCAT
Organism: Brucella sp. NBRC 12953; assembly: GCF_040369775.1. Classification (NCBI taxonomy): domain Bacteria; kingdom Pseudomonadati; phylum Pseudomonadota; class Alphaproteobacteria; order Hyphomicrobiales; family Brucellaceae; genus Brucella; species Brucella sp. NBRC 12953. The sequence continues at coordinate 299,155 of NZ_BAABSV010000003.1, read as the reverse complement.
TGAGATACTGAATGCTTTCCGGGTCAAAATCCGCACCGGTCAGGTAACGGCCATCGGTGCCTTCATAAGCGATGCGGAACGGCACTTTCTTGTCGGGATCGCGCAGAAATACCGATTCCACGCGCTCAACCTTGCCGGTTTCAAAATCAGGCTTCATGCGGTGGAAGAACAGCAATGCATCCGGGCTGTTGGCCTTGGTGCCAAAACCGTTGTCGGTCAGTGTGAAAATGCTGCCATCGGCTGCGCGGCTCATCGCGAAACCTGACATGCCCTGTACCGGCTGGCCGATGAAGGGAAGCGAGATGCCAGTGGTGTGGCTGCCATAGGCCTTGCCGACATCGCCCATGACGCTCATTGGCTTGTCATTGCGTGCCTTGCCGGTGAACTTGCCGGAAACCCAGGCGTCGCGGGGTGCATCGGCAGGCGGTGTTATCAGCGTCAGAGCTGGCAGATAGGCGTGACCTGCCAGTTTAGCGGTGAATGTCTCTTCAGCCATGGCCGAAGACGTCATAGCAATCGTGGCAATGGAAGCGAGAAGATAACCAAGGCGCATAAGGGACCCCTAAATTGCGAAAACAAACGCAATGGTCCTTAAAGGGGCCCTGTGACGGGTGATTATCATCACGATTAAGGTTTGATGACAGCTACTATGGAAGCTTGATGACGACGAACTGGGTAAACTGGTCGGCATTGAAATTATTGTCGCACGCGATCACCAGCGTTTTCGCACCATCGATTTCCGGACCCCATGTGATGGATTCGATATTGTCGATATCGAGCCCGAACGTTCCCTCATCAAGACGCAGTAAGAGTTCTTTCTTCAACGGTGTGGCTGCGATCCCCTCAAGCGATGATTTGCCGTTCACATCAGTCGCACCTTCGAAGGATGCGCGATAAATGCTGATGCGGTTGCCCACACCGTGAGCGTAGCTTCGCTCCACAGTGAGAAGATTCGGCCCATCCGTCATGAACTCGCTTAATCCATTGTCGTTCCAGAAAGGCGGCAGCGTTGCCTTTGCGAAAACCGGATCAGTTTCATAGACATGCTCGGCGGTTGCTTCGCCCGATGCGATATCGAAGGAGATGATGCGCGGCTTACTGCCTTTATCAAGCGTGGCAATCTCACCATCCTGAGCCAGAGCATTTTCAGTGCCTGCAAGCAGCGTCTTGCCGTCGGCTGTGATGGTGAGACTTTCAAAAGCCAGGTTGTTTCGCGTGCCACGCGTTTTATTCTCATCTGGCAAATAGGCTTCCGGCAGTTTGAACTCACGAACAAAGCTTCCATCGAGCTTCATTTCACGAACAGAAGGCTTGCCTTTGCGGTCGCCTTCGCTGGACCAGTAAAGCGTCTGGCTTTCAGGGTTGAAGCGAATGCTTTCCGCATCGACATCCTTGATTGCAAAAGGCTTTCCCTCGGCATCAAGCAGGGTGTTGGTTTCCAGAATATCCAATCCGTGAATGCCGGATGCGTCGATATCGAGTTTAAGCTTGTAGAAACGGGCAGGTGCCTTCTCTGAACGGTCATCGGAAATCGCATAATAGACATTTTGGGCCGGATCGCAATCAAGGCCGGAAATGCCGCCAAACTCAACGCCATTGAGTTTCAGGCCGGTAGGCAGAACAAACTCGCCGACCAAAGCGGGCACTTTGTCTTGCGCAAAGACAGGCAGGGCTGTGCTGAGCAGAAGTGCGGTCAATGGAATGATCGAGAGCGTTTTGCGTATCATATGTCACCTGTCTGATTGATCCGCAGACAATTAGCCCAAGTTTTTTACACCTGCATGAATACCAGATATTTTGAAAATTATTATTTATAAACAATGAGATGGATCAAAAAAGTTGTTCTTGTGAGTTGCAAGCTCTTTGTTCAAAAGGGGAGTTGCCCTCTCAATAGCCGGCAAAGCAAGTTTTACCAATTAATCGGCAAACTGTTATACCAGTGTCATCTAGCTTTCTTATCTGACCCTCACACGCATTACACAGTGGGGATTTCTGATATGCGCAAACTGCTTCTTGCTCTCGCCTCAGCAACCATGCTGACGACTGCGGCTGGTGCTGCAACCGTCTATCCGATTGACAGAGCGACAATCCTTGTCAATTCGCCATTCGATTTCAAGGTTGAGTTCGATAAGGTCGTTAAGCCAGAGGACGTGAAAGTCACCATCAATGGCCAGGATTATGAAGCTGTATTTGGCAGCAAAGCCGAGTTTACCGCTGAAGAAAAGGGCGCAGAAGACAAGGTTCTGGGCTCTGCTCTTATTCTGCGCGGACTGAAAATCGGCAAGGCTGGCGATTACAAGGTCGAAGTTTCTGCTGGCGACGAAACCAAGTCGGTCAATTGGGATGTCTATGCGACCGGCAATGAAGCCAAAGCCAAGAACATCATCTTCCTGATCGCTGACGGTCTTTCGGTCGCGCACCGCACCGGCGCGCGCATCATGTCGAAGGGCATGACTGAGGGTAAGGCCAATGGCCGCCTCAACATGGATGATATTCCACCTGTTGCTTTCATCGGCACGTCGTCGACCCATTCGATTGCGACCGACAGTGCCAACACCATGTCGGCTTACATGACGGGCCATAAGTCACGCGTGAATGCACTTGGCGTTTATGCCGATCGTACACCCGACAGCCAGGACGACCCGAAGGTTGAAACCATTGCAGAAGCAATGCGTCGTGAAACCAAGAAGTCCATCGGCATTGTTTCGACATCCGAACTTCAGGACGCGACACCAGCCGCGCTGGTCGCACATACGCGCAAGCGTTCCGACAAGGCTGATATTGTCGGCATGATGTATGATGTGAAGCCTGACGTTATTCTTGGCGGCGGTTCTGCTTACTTCCTCGCCAAAGACGTTCCGGGTTCCAAGCGCAAGGACGACAAGGATTATATTCAGCTGTTCAAGGATGCCGGATATGCGCTGGTCACCAGCAAGGACGAGCTTGCTGCATCGGGTGAGTCCAATCAGGACAAGCTGCTCGGTCTTTTCCACACCGGCAACCTCGATGTGACGCTTGATCGTGAGTTCCTCAAGAAAGGCACGGTTGACAAGTTCCCGAACCAGCCGGGTCTGGTGGAAATGACCAAGACGGCACTCGAAAAGCTCTCCAAGAATCCGGAAGGCTTCTTCCTGATGGTTGAAGGCGCATCGGTTGATAAGATGAGCCATCCGCTTGATTGGGATCGCGCGCTGGTCGAAACCATCGAGTTCGACAGGGCCGTTGGCGTTGCCCGCGAATTTGCCGAAAAGAACCCGGACACGATGATTATCGTCACCGGTGATCATACCCATGGCGTTGCCATCATTGGTACAGTCGATGATGAAAAGCCGGGCGATGAAATGCGCGAAAAGGTTGGCACTTACGATGCCGCCGGATTCCCCAATTACGAAGACACCAATGGCGACGGTTATCCGGATCGCATCGATGTTTCGCGTCGTCTGTTCCTCGCCGCCAATAACGGCCCGGATCATTACGAAACCTTCCGTCCAAAGATGGATGGCGCCTTCGTTCCAGCCGTTAAGAACGAGAAGGGCGAATATGTAGCCAATGAGGCTTACAAGGATGTTCCGGGCGCAGTCTTCGTTCAGGGCAACATCCCTAAGGAAGATGACACCGGCGTTCACGCGGTCGATGACGTTGTTCTTCAGGCAACGGGTCCAGGTTCCGAGGGTCTGCGCGGCTATATGGAACAGAGCGATGTTTACCGTGTGCTTGCTGACACCTTTGCGCTCGGCAAGGCAAAGTCTGAGTAATCTTCGTTTGATTAAGGGCAGGCGGGTTTTCCGCCTGTCCACTTCTCTTCAGGAGGACAGGATGCGCACAGGACCGCATTTCAATCGCAGGCAACTCATGCTTGGTGCATTGGCAGCTGCGCCTTTGATGTGCATTGCAAACAGGGTACAAGCCGCAGAGCAGCTTGGCTTTGACAATCTGTATAAAAGTTTTGGCGTGCTGGGTCTGGAGTTTTCCGATCAGGTTAAAAATGCTTCCGGCAAGGAAGCGGCAATCAGCGGGTTCATGGCACCGCCACTCAAGGCTGAAGCCAATTTCTTTGTTCTGACCGAAATTCCGATGTCGATCTGCCCATTCTGCTCGTCGGATTCCGATTGGCCCGACAATATCATGGTCGTTTATCTGGCATCCAAACAGACATTCGTGCAGTTCAACGCGCCAATTCTGACGCGCGGCACGCTGGAATATGGTTCATGGACAGACCCTGAAACGGGCTTCGTCAGTCAGCTTCGTCTGCGTGATGCTTCTTTCAAAACAGTCTGATGATGATGCTTGCCAAGCCATCGGGTCTGTCGCTCGATATTACCGATCTGGAAGTGCGCTTTCCGGGGTTGGCTCTCCCTGTGCTTTCCATTGAAAAGTTTAATCTGGTTGCTGGTGGTCATCTGGCAATTACCGGTGCCTCCGGCTCGGGGAAAAGCACGCTGGTCAACGCTATAACGGGTCTCGAACCTGTGAAAGCCGGCAAAGTAGTTTGGGGCGAAACGGCAATCAGCAGCCTGTCTTCTTTCAGGCGCGATGCGTTTCGTGCGCGCAACATTGGTCTGGTGATGCAGGATTTTCACTTGTTTCCCGGCCTTTCCGCACTGTCCAATGTGCTATTGCCGCTCAAATTGAGTTTTGGGGTGAAGGCTGATGATCGCGCACGCGCGCTTCAATTGCTTCAAACAGTCGGAATAACCCGCCCGGACCAACATATCGAAACGCTGTCGCGCGGTGAGATGCAGCGCGTTGCTATCGCGCGTGCGCTTCTTTCTAAACCCGGCGTGATCGTGGCCGATGAACCGACTGCAAGCCTTGATCAGAAAACCGGTGCCGATGTTGCCGAGCTTCTGGTGCGGCTTGCGACCGAAGAAAAGGCGACGTTGGTGGTCGTCACGCATGATCCGCAGCTGATGCAATATCTGCAGCGCCGCATTCGCCTTGAAGGCGGAAGGATTGCAAGCGACAGCGCGGAGATGGAATTGTCATGATCGCATTCATTCTTGCCGATCTGCGCCGTTTCTGGAGTGGTGCCGTTGCCATCATCGTTCTGCTGGCTTTGTCAGTTGCATTAAGTTCGGTCGTAACCTTGCAGGAACGGGCTGTGCGGCTTGGGACGGCGCGGGCATCTGAAAAGTTTGACCTTGTGATCGGTGCTGCAGGAAGTGACACGCAGCTCACACTTTCGTCCGTCTTTTTGCAGCCGTCGCCTCTGCCGCTTATGTCGGGTGCGATGCTGGGCAAACTTGCCAATGACAAGCGCGTGGCCTTCGCAGCACCCATAGGCTTTGGCGACAGCGCGATGGGCTTTCCCATTGTCGGCACGACAACCGAGCTTGTTTCCGCCCTGTCACCGCAGCTTGCCGAAGGCACGATGTTCGCACGTCTGGGCGAGGCAATTATCGGTTCGGCAGTCGATCTAGCTGTCGGTGCTAAAGTCAATCCAATGCATGGTACGGTTGAGACCGGCGGACATGCACATACCGAGGTCAGCTATCATGTAGCTGGCAAAATGGCTCCGACCGGCACTGCTTGGGATCGGTCCATTCTGGTTCCCATTCGCACTGTCTGGCAGCTGCATGGCATGGAAGCTCATGAAGAACACGAGCATGACGACCATGCTGAAAAGCCGGGTAACGGATTTGGTGTGCTTACCAATGAAAAGCCGCATAACCATGATCACGAAATCGACGTCAATGCGCCGCTTGATGAGGCTTTCGATGCCGATAGCCCCGGTGTTCCAGCTATTCTTGTAAAGCCAAAGACGATTGCGGATGCCTATCGGCTACGGCAGGAATATCGTTCTGATCGCACATTGGCGATCTTCCCGGCAGAGGTTCTCACAAGGCTCTATTCAACATTGGGAGATGCCCGCAGCCTGTTGCTTGGTATCGCCATCGGTACGCAAGTGATTGTGGTTTTCGCCTTGTTGTTGGTTGCGGTCATGCATATCGGCGCGCGAAAACGTCAGATCGGTGCGCTGCGGGCGCTTGGTGCGCCGGTTCGCTCCATCATGGCGATTGTTTGGGGCGAATTGTTTTTCCTGCTGCTGCTTGGAATCTTTCTTGGCCTGGCAATCGGCTATGCGGCAGCGCGGGCCATCACATCATGGCTCACCGCAACAACAGCAGTCAGGATGCCGGTGGAATTTGCGATGAGCGATGTCTGGCTTGCTATTGGCTTTATTGCTGTTGCAGCGGTGGTTTCACTGGTTCCGGCGTTGATGACGCTGCGCATGAGCCCGGCATCTGCTTTGCGTTCATGATCTAAAAAAGTGGCCGCAGCAACATTTCCAAACCAAGCAGCAGCAGACAGATCAGAAAGCCGCGTCTGAACATGACGGGACTGATTTTCCTGCGAATAACTTGTCCGGCCCACATTCCAGCGAGTGCCGGAACAATCGCCATGGTGGAGATTGCGAGTTGATCAAAAACCAGCGCTCCTTGAACCCCGAGCCCTAAAGCCAAAGCGATTGTCGATATGGTGAAGGACAGGCCAAGCGCTTGAACGAGTTCGTCTTTTTCAAGTCCAAGTGCTTGCAGATAAGGCACTGCCGGAATCACAAACACGCCGGTCGCTCCGGCAATAAAGCCTGTGATCGCGCCTACGACCGGTGACAACCAGGTCTCAAGCTTCTGAGGGACCTTGAAGGGATGTGCCAGCAGTGTGAAGGCTGCATACAGGCTGAGACAGGCACCCAGTGTACCGGTTGTGATAGTGGTATCACCCTTCGCCAGCCAGGAAACACCGAGCATTGTGCCGACAATGATTGCGAGCATCATCGGCCATAACCGTTTGACCAGCGCGACCGAATTTGGTCCGGCAATCATCTGCCAGACATTGGTCGTGAAAGACGGCACCAGCAGCAGGCTTGCCGCTGCCAGCGGTGAGATGAGGCTGCCCAGCACGCCCATTGCCAGTGTCGGCAAGCCCATGCCGGTGATGCCTTTGACAATACCGGCAGCAAAGAACGTGGCTGCAATCGTCAATATCAGTGTCGTTGATAAATCGAACATGGCTTTGCATGGACCATCTCAGGCACTGGAACAATGTGGAAGTTCCGCAACATGGCTTCGGCTGGTCCGAAGCCTGATTATGCGATAGTCTTGCCTTATGCGCTTTGACCTGACTGACCTTCGCTTGTTTCTCGCTGTGGTAGATGCTGGCAGTATCACCCATGGTGCCGCCGATGTTGGCCTTTCTCTGGCGGCGGCCAGTGAGAGGCTGCGCGATATGGAAACGCTCAGCGAAGTGATGTTGCTTGAACGCGGACGACGCGGCATCACGACGACCGAAGCTGGCGATGCGCTGGTCCATCATGCGCGCGCGATCCTGCATCAGATCGCGCAGATGCGGGGCGAACTTGGCGAATATGCAAAAGGTCTGCGCGGGACAATCCGCGTTCTGGCCAACACTGCTGCGATGACGGAGTTTCTTCCGGCGCGGCTTGCTCCCTGGCTCGCACGCAACCCTCAGGCCGATATCGACCTGAAAGAGCGCCAGAGCATTCAAATTGCCAGAAGTATCGCCGGAGGTTTTGCTGAAATCGGTATTCTGTCCGATGCCGTCGATACCAGCGGATTGCATCTGCAACCCTTTGCCATTGATCGGCTGGTGCTGGTCAGCGCGCGGGATCATCCGCTTGCCCTACGCAACAGCGTCCGGCTCGACGAATTGCTCGACCAGCACTTTATCGCGCTCGGTACAGGCGCATTACAGGATCACATCGATGCACAGGCTCTGAAAATCGGCCTGCGGCTTAAAACGCGTATCAGGTTGCGGACCTTTGAGGGTATCTGCCGGATGGCGGGCGAAGGCGTGGGCGTTGCCATCATACCGGAAACGGCGGCGCGGCGTTTCCGGCGATCTTCTTCGATAGCGATCATCAAGCTCTCCGACAGTTGGGCAACACGCCAGCTGGCAGTCTGTGTGCGAGATGAAACGACATTAACGCCTTTGGCAAGGAGCCTGTTTGCACATCTGACCTCAGACGAGCGACAGGCCTGATGTTTTCTGCGAAACAATCGGACTTGGGGCTGTAATCAGCCGCTTGCCGGTGTCTGCGCTGAAAAAATGCAGCTTATCGGTGGCTGCCGTCAATTGCATATGATCGCTGATCGGGATGTGAGGCGGAAAGGCTGCGGTTATCCGCTGCTCGCCAACCATACCATGGACGAGGCGCTGGGCGCCGAGTTCTTCGACATGATCGAGTGTGAAACTAAGTGCATTCACACCGTTCTGCGCCAGAACGAGATCCTCCGGTCTGATCCCCACTGTGAGCGGATCGGATGAGGGAAGACTGCCTGAAAGCTGCAAGGTAGCGTCATCGATCATCAGACGGTTGCCGGCGAGCCGGGCATTAAGGAGGTTCATAGCTGGTGAGCCGATAAAGCTCGCGACAAAAGTCGAGGCCGGATTGTGATAAACCTCAAGCGGGGTTCCGATCTGCTCGATACTGCCCTTGTTCAACACGACAAGACGATGCGCGAGGGTCATGGCTTCGAGCTGGTCATGCGTTACATAAAGCGAGGTCGTGCCCAGCCGCCTTTGCAATCGCTTGATTTCGCCGCGCATGGTGACGCGCAATTTGGCATCGAGATTGGACAGTGGTTCGTCAAAAAGGAAGACGGAAGGCTTGCGCACGATTGCGCGCCCCATGGCAACGCGCTGGCGCTGACCGCCAGACAATGCCTTCGGTTTGCGATCAAGAAACGGTTCGATCTCCAGCATACGGGCGGCTTCCGCCACGCGTGTTTCGATTTCGGCCTTGGGTGTTTTGCGGTTGCGCAGGCCATAAGCCATATTGTTATAGACGCTCATATGCGGATAGAGCGCATAGTTCTGGAACACCATTGCGATGTCACGATCAGCAGGTTCAACCTCGTTGACGATGCGTCCGCCAATGCTGACTTCACCGCCTGAAATCTCTTCAAGACCAGCAACCATACGCAGCAGGGTTGATTTTCCGCAGCCTGACGGACCCACCAGAACGATAAATTCACCTGCACGGATATCGATGGATACGCCTTTCACGGCTTCCACTCCACCAGCATAGACCTTCTTGAGGTTCTTCATGATGATACCGGCCATTTTTCTCCATTTCCGCAAAGCAAAATGTCATGCGCTTTGCATCTTCAAATTTGAGATTTCAACGCAGGACCAAAGCGCTTACAGCGGTTCCAGTTAGAAATGAATCGTTGGAACCACTGTAACTATTTGTTTTTACGCATTATCCGACGCAAAACCGCTTCGCACTTTTGCTGGAAATGCTATAATACTTTTCCTGATCCCGCTGTTCCAGCCAATCGGCGGTTGCTTTGCTGGCATTGCGCGCGGCATCTTCAATTGCTGCTCCCGCAAGCAGCGCGGATACGAGATTGGCGCTGAAATGGTCGCCCGCGCCGATCGTGTTTTTGACAACCGCACGTATCATAGGGGTGACATTCCTTATTTGCTCGCCATCATGGATGGTGATGGCGCGCGCACCGTCGGTCATCACGAGATGCTTCAGGCGGGAACCGCAGAAATGCTGTGCTTTGTGCCAGAGCGCATTGTCATCCAACTCCGGAAAATCGCCTTTTGAGCCGATCATGAGATCCGCTGGTCGTGGCACAGAGGTCTCAGATAAGGGAAACTGAGACGCCACCAAACCTATTGAATCGAGTGCTTTAAGGATCGTCGCATCTGGGTTGAAGCAATTGATATAAGCAGCATCGGCTTTGACATTGCCATCAAGCCGGAACAATCGCATCGGTCCTTGGCTCGGTGTTAAAATCGTGCGCTCGCCTGAAGGCTCAAGCAGAATGTCGGTGATGTGGGTGCCGCTATCTCGCTTGCAAACATGCTGCATGTCGAAGCCGAGTTCTGAGAGCTCAGAGCGGGCTGTTTTACCAAGCGCATCATTGCCAAGCGAACTGACCAGCGCCACCTCATGCCCCAGCGCCAGAAACGGTGAGCCGGTGAAATACCCACCGCCACCGAGCCTTGTCTCACGCTTTCCCCACGAAACGCGGGAGCCGGATTTGAGTGCCCCGTCCAGCTCCCAGATCCGATCATGGTTGAGATGTGCGATTACCAGAACACGCGCCATTATTTCTCTCCTGTGCCGACAGAGAATGCTTCAACGATGTAACGTTGCGCGAGAAGAAACATGCCGAGTACGGGCAATACGGAGAGAAGGCTGGTCGCCATCAGTGGTCCCCATGGGGTTTCAGCGCCGTCCACATCAGCAAACATCGCAGTGCCCGTGGTGAGTGTCTTTCGGCCGGTGTCTTCGAGGACGAGTTGCCCCCAAAGGTAGATGTTCCACGCGCCCATGAAAGAAATCACGGAAAGGGCTGCAATGGCTGGCAGCACGTTGGGTATGGCCACATCCTTGAACTGTTTCCAGATACCGCAACCATCGATGCGTGCTGCTTCAAACATTTCGTCGGGAAGCGAGCGGAACGACTGTCTGAAATAGAAGACATAAAAGCCGATATAGGGGATCGAAGGGATGATCATGGCCCAATAGGTATCGAAGGCCTGTATCTTCACCACCGCGATATAGGTGGGAATGATCGCGAGAACCGTCGGAAAGGACATGGTGGCAATCACCACCCAGAACAGGAACTGTTTGCCGCGAAATTCCATTCGGGCAAAAGCATAGCCCGCAGGCAGGCTGATGATGAGTTTGCCCAGTGTAATGGCAGCCGATGTCACCACGGAGTTAAACAGCCACCACCAGATCGGATAACGATCCGCTGCAAGCTGGAAGTTCGACAAGGTGATCTGCTCGGGCCAGAACCGCAGCGCCTTTTGCGCAATCAGTTCGTTTGGTGTGAATGCAGATGTCACCATCCACAACAGTGGAAACAGCGTGATGAGCGATAGCACAATCAGAAGAATATGGAGTGTTCCACGCTGGAGCGTGGTGCTGAGAGAATTTGCAGTCATTGATAATGGACCCGCTTTTCGCCGAAGCGGAACTGCGCCCAGGTGATGAGAAGGACTGCCACGATGATAATCATGGCCACTGCACTTGCTCTGCCGAACTGGAAGAACTGCAGGCCCTGCTGCCAGAGGAAATAAAGCAGATTGGAGCTTCTGCCCGCTGGTCCGCCACCCGTCAGAACGTCAACGACGCCCACAATATCATCGAGTACCGAGAATACGGTTGTGACCGAAATGAAAAAGGCGGTCGGCGTAATCAGCGGCAGTTCGATGGTGAAAAAGCGTCGCCATGCACCAGCACCATCCAGTCGAGACGCTTCGCGCAAAGACTGCGGAACATTGGCAAGCGCTGCGATCCACAACAGCATGTTGAGGCCGAAGCTTTTCCAGAACGTGACGACTGACACAGATAAGAGTGCGAGATCCGGATCGAGGTGCCACATGGATGTCGGCAATCCGAACCAGACGAGAACTTCGTTGAAAAGCCCGTTGACCGGATTAAGCAGCCATGACCATGCAACGCCTGCAACAGAATAGGCGAGGATGGTCGGCAGGAAGAAAGCGCCGCGATAGATGCGTTCGAGCCTGGAGCCCTGCACCGCATGGATCATCACAGCGATAATCAGCGGTAGAATGATCTGCGCCGGAACGAGAATGATGCAGTAAAGCACCGTGTTCCAGGCTGCGAGCCGGAAATCGGCGTCAGCAAACAAGCTTTTGTAATTGTCGAGCCCAACAAAGCTGACATCGGTTGAAAGCAGGTTCCAGTCAACAACCGACAGAACCGCCGAGGCGATGATCGGGCCATAAAGGAAAACAATGACGGAAAGGACGGCTGGCCCCGCGAAAATCCACGGAGCCAGCTTTGCAAACAGAGGTTTCGACATTTCGCGTCAGGCATCCACCAGCACGGTTGCAAGTTCGTCATGAGCTGATTTGAGGCCGGATTTGATATCCGTTTCTTTCAGCAACATGCGTGATACCCATTTGCGCCAGATGTTCTGGCCTTCAAGACCGCGCTTGCCCGGCCAGATGGTTTCGGCAGTCAAACCATCGGTAAGCTGACCCGCAGCAGGTTTCATGAAGTCGTTAATCAGCGGAATATCGTGAACGGATGTGTTGAGATAGCCAACTTCCGACCAGATCTTCTGACCTTCAGGCGAGGCGCAGAATTCAAGGAACGCAAGCGAAGCCTTCGCCTGTTCGTCATTCTTTGCACAGACAGCGAGGAAGTTTCCGCCGCTGTTCATGTTACGGGCATGGCCCGGAATGCCGGGGAAGCGCGCGGTGATCGCCTTGGCATTACCAAACGGGAAGCTGGCAGCGCGTGTCGAACTCGTGGTGCAGATCGCAAGCGCGCCAGCTTCAAAAGCGGCATCCTGCTCTTTGCCGCTGACGGGGGTCCAGAGCCCCTGATGGGCTGGCTGGCAGAAAAGTTCCATGCCCTTTGCAGCCTCGTCGCTGTTAAGCGCAAGCTTGCCTTCGGGGTCGATGATGTAGCCACCGGCATTCTGAATGAAGGACTGGCTGGTCCATTCATTGTTGGAAAGAGCCAGTGCCGACCGGTAGGTGGCATGTTTACCTTTGAGTTTTTCATCAAGCGTGCGCGCAGCCTTATAGAGCCAGTCTGTATCCGGATATTCCGGAAGGTTTGGATCAAGACCGGCTTCCGCCCAAAGAGCGCTGTTGATGAAGGTGATCGGCGTGGACATTGCCCATGGCAGGCCAATCACGGCATCGTCGATGGTGACCAGCGGCATCAGCGAAGGAACGAAATTCGCAATGATGGCCTTTGCCTTGGTTGAATCGATTTCGTTGAGATCACGGGCACCAAGGGTACGGCGTGCGAAATAGCCGAACTTCCAGCCCGTTACCATGATTGCTGGCGGCTTGCCTGCAGCGATGCCGGCGAGTGCCTTGGCAGTCGCTGTTTCATAATCGCCATCGAAGCGGTTGGTGACGGTGACGCCGGTCTTCAGCGCGTTGAAAGCGTCTACGACTTTCTGAAATGGCTTGTCCGGTCCCCAGATGCTGGAGATTTCAATTTTGGCGTCGGCGGAAAAAGCCGAAGAAATACCAAAAGTGCTTGTGGCTGCCAATGCAGCGGAGGCTGTCAGAAAACTGCGCCTTGAAAGTTCAACCATGTCCGTCACTCCTGTGTCCGATTTGGGCACAAACTATCGGGCGTGAATGACATGCGAATTGTGAGTTTCTACCGGCTCTTGCGCTATTTGCCCGTTTAATGACCGTTTTGGTGAGATTTTGTCGTATTCCTGTGAGGTAAGTTCGTTAGGCCTGCCGCGACGTAACAACGGCATGACCTTAAAATGGCACAAAGACTTCTTCGGCCCTCGGATCGGCAGGATCGAATCCGTGATCGTCTCATCAGACAGGGCGACACCACCTGCGCGGAACTGGCGAGTATATTCGCGGTTTCAGAAGAAACCATCAGACGAGATCTTGCTTCTTTGGAGGAGAGGGGGCAAGCGATGCGCGTTCATGGCGGGGCGCGTGCCGTCACGGCAAAGGGGCTGCCGCATATTGACTTGCGTATCGGCGCCGATCGTGAAGCCAAGGAGCGAATTGCCCGGCTTGCTCATGGACTGCTTAAACCGGGTATGTCGGTATTTTTCAGCGGTGGTTCAACCGCCCTGGCCACCGCTTGGGAGGCGCGTCATGAACCACCGATCATCGCCACATCGCTGATGGTCGATATCATGATTGTCCTGTCTATGGGCGGGCAGACTGATCTTACGCTTTGCGGCGGGCAATTCGACAAGCATTCCCGTGCTTCATTCGGTTTTGAGGCGATGGAAATCATTTCGCGTCGTGTTTTCGATATCGCCTTCATGGGAGCAAGCGGCTTTGATGTGCAGCGCGGATTGCTCGGACCGTCGGACAGGCATCTTCAGCTTGCGCAAGTGGTGCGCCGCCAGACAAGAAAATTCGTCGTACTGGCGAGCCATACGGCGCTGCAAAGATCGGACAAGTTTTCGATCCTGCCAACATCCGGCATTGATCTGGTGATCACGGATCAGCCACCGCCCAGTGCGGTTTATGCAGCGCTGGAAAGAGCAGGGGTGGAGATCATTTACTGATCTTGAAATCAGCCCGGACCAGAGGGGCCGGGCTGATATGTTGGTTTGGCAGTCTTATGACTGATGATGGCTGACGGACTTTTCCGCGTCTTTGGTTTTTACAAGCGATATGACAATGCCTGCACCAAGGATCGCAAACGTAATGCCGAGCGACCAGGACGGTGGGAACTTTTCCCAGCCCATCAGGTCCGCAATGAACATCTTGGAGCCGATGAAGATCAGCAGGATCGACAGCGCATATTTAAGATAGGCGAAGCGATGCAGGATGGCTGACAGGGCAAAGAAGAGCGCTCTCAGGCCAAGAATTGCGAAGATATTCGATGTGTAAACGATGAAGGGATCGGTGGTGATCGTGAAGACTGCCGGAACGGAGTCTACAGCGAAGATCAGATCCGCCACTTCGATCATGATGAGCGCCAGGAATAGTGGCGTTGCGAAGCGTACCATCTTGCCGGTCGCACTGTCTTTCAACCGTACGAAGAAGGCATTGCCGTGCAGTTCATCCGTGACACGCATGTGTTTACGGGCAAAGCGCAGCAGCGGGTTTCGGCTCATATCCGGTTCATCATCTTCACCCGAAAACAGCATCTTGATGCCGGTGATGATAAGGAAGACCGCAAAGAGATACAGAACCCAGTGATAGTTTGCGACGATTGTGGCGCCGAGGCCGATCATAATGCCGCGCAACACGATAACACCGAGAATACCCCAGAAAAGGACGCGGTGCTGATATTTGCGCGGGATTGCGAAGAAGCTGAATATAAGCGCGATAACGAAGATATTGTCGAGAGCCAGTGTTTTCTCGACCACGAATGCGGTGAGATATTGCGCTGTGGCCTCGCTGCTCATCTGCCACCAGACAAAGCCGGAAAAGGCCAGTCCGAGTGTGATGTAGAAAGCCGACATTTTCAGGCTTTCACCGATTTCGATCTCATGGTCTTCCTTGTTGAAGACGCCAAGATCGAGCACCAGCAAAGCCAGAACGATGCCGATAAACACCAGCCACATCCAGACCGGTGTTCCCATGAAGAGTGAAGTAAAGATTTCCATATCCGACCTCTGTTCAAATCTAACAAGGTCGGCTGGGGTTTACCGGGCTGACCTCGAGCTTGCTCGAAGTGGCCGACATCACGGTTTGGAAAAACCGCCAGAGGGGCCCGGTCCACTGGCTATCACTTAGGAAACGATTTTGCGGTTTCAAGCCAGGCTCTGATTATTTTTCGTGTGATAGAGCAGTCTCACGGATTAAAGGTTGAAAGAACGCTGGTTTATACTGGCTTCTGGATAGCCTGCAGCAATTCGGCGGGATCAATCGGCTTATGAAGCAGCATATAACCGCTCGCGGAGGCTTCGCGCAGTCTTTCAGGCGATGTATCACCTGTGAGGATGATCACTGGCAGCTCGTATCCAATCTTATCGAACAATCTGCGTGCGGCCTGTGTTCCTATCATGCCGCCTTCAAGGCGGTAGTCCACGATGACCAGGTCAGTTTGAGAAGGTTTCGCTGTTTTATCGGCCTGCCAGGCGGCATATGTTTCGTCAGCGTTGCGCCCCGCATAGGCTCGATACCCCCAAACGTCGACAAGCCCCGCGAGTGCATCAAGGACGGTGCTTTCATCATCAATAATGAAAATGTTTCCACCCGTCTGAAGCGGGCTTCTGGCAGGCTTCTTCGGTTGGCGCTGGTCAACGACAAGCGGTACGACGATTGAAAACATCGATCCTTTGCCGGGTTGCGAGCAAAGCCGGATCGGATGATTGAGCAGCTCTGCTGTGCGTTTCACAATCGACAGGCCGAGTCCCAGTCCTTTGTCGCGGTCACGTTCAGGATTATGCAGCTGCACGAATTCTTCAAACACTGTTTCGTGCTGGTTTTCGGCGATACCGAGCCCGGTGTCATAGACCTGAATTTCGATATTACTGTCTCTGAGACGACAGCCAAAGAGTATGCCTCCGCTTGTCGTGTAGCGAATGGCATTGGCGATCAGATTGGCTATTATCTGCCGCAGCATCATGGGGTCGCTGTCTGTATGAAGGTCACATCGGACCATTCTCCATCGAAGACCTTTGCTTTCGGCAAGGCCCGCAAATTCGCTGCGAAGATTATCCTGTAATTCGCCAATCGAGATGGTTTCGCGATTGGGTGTCACAATCTGAGCGTCGAGGCGTGAAACATCGAGCAATGCGTTGAGCAGATAGCTTAGATTAGCGACGACGTTTCTGACCTTTCCAGCAATATTAGCCGCGTCGGCGCCATTGACATTTCCTTTGCCTGCGAGTGCTGCCAAGGTCGAATTGAAGAGGCCAAGTGCATGTACCGGCTGCCGGAGATCGTGACTTGCAGCTGCGAGGAAGCGCGTCTTTGCGCGATCGGCAGCTGCGACTCTGTCCCGTTCACTTTTGAGCTGATCAACGAGTGTCTCATTTTCAAAGCGCAATCGGATCGTTTCGGCCAGATCCCGGTGGGTCACACGTCCATGATGCACGTTGATGATAACTAGACAGGCAATCAAAAACAGATAGGCGTTGTAAATCTCTCCCTCACTCATGAGGCAATAGATCGTGCTTGGCAGAACGGTTGTGAACAGAGATCCTACGAGGACCGGAAGAAATGCCGACGAAGTGGGTACGGACCCACAGGTCAGACCAGTCATGACGATCATTGCGAAGGAAAGAAGGTGTGGTTCGCCCGAGAGAAAACCGATCAAACCCAGTAGTCCCCAGTTCATACCCGATAGCCACGAGAAGCCAGCCGCTGTCCAGGCCCATTTCAAATAAGTGTCTGGTGTTTTTGGATGGCGGAAAAACGCGCGGGTGACGATCATGCGAAGGATTGTCAGAAAATAAACCGAAACACACCATGCAATGAGCCACACATTGGGCACTTTGCCCCAGAATATCAGAAGCGAGGGGATCGGCACGAAGATGTTGGTCAGCAGCACGCCTGCCGAATGCTTGTAGAGCGTATTGATCAGCGCCTGCTTGATCCGCGTCTCGTCTATCGGATTAACTCTCGTAGATTTTTTGTGTTGTTCAGAGAGCGCTAATGCCACCATAATGCTATCCTGTATTCGCTTGTGGGCTTGAGGGGCATCTTATCGATGAGGGAAAACTACCGGGTAATCTTGGCTGACGATCACAATATCGTCCGCGAGGGACTTAAACTACTTCTTTCTACTTTAAGCGAAACAGTTGTGGTTGGAGAGGTCGGTGATTGTTCTTCTTTGTTGGGGCTTCTGGCTCAGACGCCTTGCGATATGGTCCTGCTTGATCTTGGTATGCCGGGATTTCACAGCTTTCAGTTCATAGAACAATTGCGAACGACCTATCCAAAGTTGAAAATTCTCATTCTGTCTGCAAACAGTGAATCCCGCTCGATCCGAGCCGCACTTGATGCTGGTGCCAATGGTTATCTGACGAAAGATGGCGATCCGAGTGAATTACTTGCCACCATCACCAATCTGAAAAACGGTCACAGCAATGGCGCAACTCATATTGGTGCCGCGATCAACCGTCCGAGCGGCCATGAGCCTGAACCCAATATCGATGTCTTGTCGCCCGTGCCGCTTACAAGACGTGAGCTGCAGTTTTTGGCATTGATTCCAAAGGGTACGACGACACGGGAAATAGCGGACAGGCTCGGTATCAGCGTTTTCACCGCCCGCAAGCATCGCGAAAACCTCATGCGCAAACTCGATCTCCATAGCAGTGCCGAGCTGACGGCCTATGCGGTGCGTCTTGGATTGCCATCGGCATAATATTGCGGTCGCGGCTCTGGCAGAAGCCACCCCAACTGCCAGAACCGCCATTCAAGCAATGGCTTGCTTGAATGTAAGCGCATGTGCTGCTGTTGACCAAAAGCTACCAAGTAGGCTGGCAGCATGAAATACGGCACCTGTCGTATTTTAGCAGTTGCATCAGGAGAATATGGTCCCCTCCAATCCGCTGCCGGATCGTCGGCGGTAAAACGGGGCGGCGACCATGTTTGGCAAATACGCAAATTTTGGTGAGGATGGGCGGTCAGTTCTGATCTCAGTTCTGGCGCTATTGCTGGGGTCGCTTTTGTTTCCGAGCGAGAAGGCACTCGCGGGTGAGGCTTTACCGT
The DNA here is from genome assembly GCF_040369775.1 of Brucella sp. NBRC 12953. NCBI lineage: Bacteria > Pseudomonadati > Pseudomonadota > Alphaproteobacteria > Hyphomicrobiales > Brucellaceae > Brucella > Brucella sp. NBRC 12953. Next base: position 281,023 of record NZ_BAABSV010000003.1, on the reverse strand, counting down.
CGGACAGAGTTGATGCAGCGGTTGTCTTTGCTGTCGATCGGTCATCGTTGCCAGATGTCGATGATGTCCAGATGGTGCGCGAGGGGCATATAGCGGCACTGCGTTCTTTGCACCGCGTTATGACCAGCGGCCCGAACCAGTGTGTGGCAATTGCCTATATCGAGTGGTCGGGTGACAGCCAGTCTGAATCTGTTCTGCCATGGACGCGCATCTGCGATGAAGGCGATGCTGAAGCTGCAGCTACAGCGATAGCACTTTATCGCTATGATGGTATTAAGCGCGAGGCCGGCACAATGCTGGCGGCAATCAATGCGGCTTTGGCTGATGTGAAAATGGTCACATGGAGTGCGAACAGGCTGATTGTAAATGTATCGACTTATGATGGTGGTCCGGCGGATGTCTCCCACACAAAAGCCGATATAACCAACATCATTACAGTGCGCAAAGATGTCCTCCACGATCAGGGATCGGGCAGGCGTTTGCAGGTCGCGTCATCGGCGGATTATGTGGCCGCAATTGAGCGGAGTTTGATGCTTGAAGTTGGCGGCGATAGAGCCTTTTACACGAAGCCAGAAGAGCCGAATATCAGAACGGCAAAGACGGATATCATACCTTAGAAAGATGAAGCTTCGGGGGCGCTGGTCCCCGAGGCGATTATGCATCTATCTGTTATGATTTCAGACAAGCAAATCCTTCACTTCTCGCAGAACAGTAACCAGACTTGCCGCGTCGCGCGGACCGTCATATCGCGTGCCGTTGATGAAAAGCGTGGGTGTGCCATTGACGCCGCTTCGCAATCCACCGCGAAAATCTGTTTCAATGCGCTCCTGAAAACGACCGTCGAAGGCGGTTGCGAGAGTTACTGGCGCTATGCCGAGAGCTGTCGCATATTCGTGAAGATCATGATCGGTCAGCGCGCTTTGGTTTTTGTAAAGAAGATCATGGGCTTGCCAGAACAGGCCTTGTGTAGCGGCCATTTCAGCAAATTCCGCTGCGTGAAGCGCATGGGGATGCATTTCGGCAAGCGGGAAATTACGGAACACGAACCGTAAATCCTCACCCATTGCCTGCTGCGCTGCTTTCAGAACGTAATAAGCTTCGCCGCAATATGGGCATTCATAGTCGCCATATTCGACAAGGGTTACACCGGCTATCTCATATCCCTGGATGTGATCCTGTTTACTAACCGGAATGCTCAACTTGCTCATGATTGCAGCTCCTTAGTGGTTGGTTTGGCCTCAAGCATGTCGAGGGCTTCAAGAATGCCATCGGCTCCAGGGTTGATGCCCAGCGGAGAAACATAGCTCCATCGGATAATGCCATCGGCATCGATGACGAACAGCGCACGCTCTGCCACGCCATCCTTTTGGCGATAGACGCCATAGCTCCGGGCGACTTCACCCTTGGGTTCAAAATCTGCGAGAAGCGGGAAATGCAATTTGCGCTCTGCTTCAAAGGCGGCATGGCACCACACACCATCTACCGATATGCCGAGCAGCTGCGCCTTCGCATGGTGAAACTCCGGAAGAATTTCGTTATAAAGTCCCATCTGATCGCTGCAGACCGGACTCCAGTCAGCCGGGTAAAATGCGAGTATCACCGGAGCGCCACGCAGATCGCTAAGCGATACCGTTTGATCCGCCGTTGCAGGTAAAGTGAACGCAGGCGCAACAGTGCCTGCAGCGAGTGCGTGTGAGGGATTATCGCCGGGCATGATCGAACTCCTTTGCAGCTTCAATGCGCTCCAAGGTTAGGCAGCGCAGCAAGGCAGCTCAATCAGATGAACGGATAGTGTTCAGATACTTAGGTCTATTGGGGAGCAGAGTTGGGACCCAAACCTAGGTATAGGTTCGCAACCACTTAAATTGCTCTATGGTTTCGCGCAGTCGAATCTGGGGAACGACAAACGATGTCTAAATATGCAGAGGGCGTGCATAAGCGAGGCAGTGAACTGGCGGTCGGCTTTGTCGCACTGGCGCTGGCGCTTGCTGTCTTTTACGTCGATACCTTCACCGATATTGAAGGCGCTATTGCCGTTCTCTATGCCATCGTGCTGCTGCTGGCAGCCGAAGTGACAGGGCGCACAGGCATTATCCTGAGCGGCATTGGCTGCTTCATCCTCACCATCATATCCTATTATGCGACCCATGGTCCGGAGCCGGATTTTCAGACAACCATTCGACTGGCAGTCGCTGTTGCTGCAGTTGTGGTCACAGCGGTTCTCATTCTGAGAAACAAAATGGGGCAGCAGGAATTGCTCGCCTCCCACGCAGCGCTCAAAGATAGCGAAGCGCGCTATCGCTCGATTTTTGACCGCACACGCGTTGCCCTATGCGAGCGCGATTATTCACGGCTTCGCCAGCATCTGATTCAGTTGAAGGCGCAAGGCATCACTGACATCGAAGACTACGCCCGCACGCATCCGGATTTCGTCCATCAATGCATTGGCATGACCGATACGGTCGCAGCCAATGAAGCAGCCTATGAACTTTTAGGGGTTGATCTGGGGCAGGCGCATCGACTTGGCAGTCTCTTCGTTCCACGCGATGACCAATTTGTGCATGTGTTGCAAGCGCTGCTCGATGAACAGCGCTATTTTGAGAACAAGGTTGAGTTTCACACCCAAAGTGGTGAAGAGCGGCTGGCGCTGCTGAGCATCAGCTTCCCAAGCGATCCTGCTGCTTTCAACCGCGTTGTGCTGAGCATGGTCGATATTACCCAGCGCGAACTGGCGCAGAAGGCGCTGGTGGAAGCACAGGCTGAACTGACCAAAGCCTCGCGGGCCGCAACTGTCGGTGCCTTGTCTGCCTCGCTTGCCCATGAACTCAACCAGCCGGTTGGCGCCATCATGCTCAATGCGCAGACAGTGCTGCGCTGGCTCGACCGTGATCCGCCGGACCTGACCGCCGTGCGACGCTCTGCGGAACGGATCATTCGCGACAGTGACCGCGCAAGCGAGATTATCCAGAACACGCGCAACATGCTGAGTCAGGCCAAGCGGCGGGTGGAATCCATCGATCTCACCATGTTGGTTCGCGAAACCATTGCGCTCATGGAACATGAGCTGCAACGCAGCAGCACGCAGGTACGCATGGCACAGAACTGGCGTTCGCCCGTGATTGAGGGCGTGCGGATTGAGCTTCAACAGGTGATTATCAATCTTGTGACCAACGCCATTCAAGCGATGGAAGCATCCAGAACCCGTTCGCGTTCAATTGTGATCACGATCGGACGCACCGACAATGACCATGCCGTAATCAGCATTCGTGACAGCGGACCGGGAATAGATCAGGATACGCTCAAGCGGCTATTCATGCCGTTTCATACAACCAAGGCTTCCGGCATGGGCATGGGGCTTTCGATCTGCCGCAGCACGGTTGAAGCAAGCGGTGGAACCCTGACCGGAACCAACCACGAAACAGGTGGCGCGGAATTTGAAATGCGCCTGCCGATCAACTGGGAAGTGCAGGATGCCTGAGATACGCAAGCCCCAAAAGCAACCAAACGACAAGCCGGTGGTCTTCATCATCGATGACGATCCGTCGATGCGGGAATCGCTGGCCGATCTGTTTTTATCCATGCAGTTTGATGCGGAAGCATTTGAAACAGCCGCAGCCTTCATGGCCAAATTCCCGAATCAATCACGAATGGAAAGACCCGGCTGCATTCTCCTCGATGTCCGTTTGCCGGGCATCAGCGGCCTTGATTTCCAGAGCCAGCTTGAAAAATCGGGCATTCGCCTTCCCGTGGTTTTCATGACAGGCTTTGGCGATATTCCGATGACGGTACGTGCGATGAAGGCAGGCGCCGTCGACTTTCTCACCAAGCCGTTCAAGGAACAGGATGTGCTCGATGCAGTGAGTTCGGCTGTGCAGCGCGATAGCGTGCGCAGGCAGGAGGCAGCGCAAAATCAGGCTGTCGTCGAACTGGTGCAGACATTGACCCCACGCGAGCGGGAAGTGATGGACGCGGTCGTCACTGGCAAAATGAACAAGCAGATCGCCTTTGATCTTGGTATCAGTGAAGTGACGGTGAAGCTTCATCGCGGCAATGTCATGCGCAAGATGGATGTGCGTTCTCTTGCCGATCTGGTTCGCAAGGCTGAATTCCTCAGCGAAACGACAAAGTGACCTGTATCTAAGTATGGTATATTTGTGCTCTGCCAGAGCGCATAAAGGGCCTTAAGTGCATCTCTAAAAACAGGAATCGTTTTCGGGATGCACGATCAGATTTTAGCAATTCAAGGTCCAATATCTTGTCCGCAGCGCAAATTCATACCATAGCCATTGTTGATGACGATCAGGGCATCCGGGAAGCTCTCGACGATCTCGTCAAATCCTGCGGTTATGAAAGCCGTCTTTTCGCATCAGCCGAAGAATATCTCGCCTATGAGGCGCAATCGGATATCGATTGTATGCTGGTTGATGTGAAAATGCCGGGATTAAGCGGAATCGAGCTTCAGGCCGAACTGAACAAGCAGACGGCCCATCCGCCGATGATCTTCATGACATCCTTTGAAGACGACCGTACTCGCAATGCGGCCATGGAAGGCGGCGCTTTCGCTTTTCTGGGCAAGCCGGTCGATGTGACCAAACTGCTCGACCATCTTGAGCACGCACTCCGATCATAGGGTTGGGGAACAGCATACCAATCGCCGGGGATAGATAGACCTCGGTATAGATGTGGTCCTTTCCCTGCTCTCGTAAACTTCTCCTGCACCAGAAATTGTTGCCGCTGGCAACGAGAGGAGAAGCCGCCATGACCACCCATCGCATAGATGCAAAAAGCGCCAACGATCATTCCACGAAGCCGACATTCGGCAATCCTGATCTGCCGCCCGAAGGCGCGGTCAACGCCAACGCCGGAAGCCTGACTGATCCCGGTCCGAAGAACCCGGCGCTTAACGCACAGTTTCCATCTTTCCAGAATCCGCCTGCAACCGATATCGGTGATATGCAGCTCTTTTGGGGTTCATTCAACAATGCGCCAAAGCGTATTCAGAATGGCGGCTGGGCGCGTCAGTTGACACAATCCGACTTTGCAATTTCCGCAGAAATTTCCGGCGTCAACATGCGCCTGAGTGCAGGGGGCATTCGTGAGATGCACTGGCATCGCGCGGCGGAATGGGCAATCGTGACCAATGGTCGTTGCCGCATCACTGTGCTTGATACTGCAGGCCGCGCCTATGTGCAGGACGTTGAAGCAGGCGATCTTTGGTATTTCCCTGCAGGCTTTCCGCATTCCTTGCAGGGGCTCGGTCCTGATGGCTGCGAATTTGTTCTGGCATTTGATGAAGGCGATCAGTCCGAATATAACACGCTGCTGGTAACAGATTGGCTGGCGCATACACCGCCCAGCATTCTTGCCAAGAATTTCGGCATCGACGAAGACGCGATGAAGTCGATCCCGCTCAACAATCTCTGGATTTTTCAGGGTCGCGAGCCGGGTGAACTTTCCAACGATCAGGAAGAGGTTTCATCAGCTGGTCTGCCCCCTTTTCCCTTCACCTACAAGCTCAGCTCTGCAAAGCCATTGAAGGAAAACCGTTCTGGCGCCATCCGCATGGCCGACAGCTCGATCTTCAAGGCATCCACCACGATTGCTTCTGCAATCGAGACGATCAAGCCCGGCGGTGTCCGCGAGTTGCACTGGCACCCCAATGCCGATGAATGGCAATACTGGATCAAGGGCGAAGGCCGCATGACCGTTTTCGATGCAGGCCCCCGCGCCCAGACGGCAGATTTCAGAGCTGGCGATGTCGGCTATGTGAAACGCAGTCAGGGTCATGTGATTGAAAATACCGGCACCACCGATCTTCAATTCGTCGCCGTGTTCAGGACGGCTGAATATCAGGAAGTGTCGTTGTCTTCTTGGCTGACGCATACGCCAGCCGATCTTGTTGCACAGCACCTCAATATCGATGTTGTCGATTTGCGGAAACTGCCTTCCGACCAGCCGGGCATGGTACCCCGTTGATAAAACCACCAACCAAAAAGGCGGCCAAATGGCCGCCTTTTTTATTGTCTGTAAAAGCAATTCTTTCGTAGAGCGCCGTGCGCCCTTTTGGGCGCACAAAGGTCGCTCTAACACTTTATATTTACAGCATAATTTTACCTTAAACTGATTCAAGTTTAAGGAATTATGCTGTAGTCAATGCTGGGCAGCAATCGAGCTGCGAACACGAAAAGCGACGACCTGAATGGCCAGCGCTATGATGGCGAGCAAACCGCCCAGCAGGCTTACATCAAGCCAGCCGCCATGTTTCCATGCAAGCGTCGAGAGTGCAGCGCCCGCCGCTCCACCAAGGAACATGGCCGTCATGAAGATGGTATTGAGGCGGCTCCTTGCTTCCGGATCAAGTGCATAGATGATGTGTTGATTGGAAACGAGAGCGCTCTGGATACCGAAATCGAGCACGATCACACCAATGACCAGTGCCATAAGCGACGACCAGAGGCCGAAAATCACCCACGAAATCAGCGTGAGGATTGCGCCCATAAGCACGACAAAGTGCGGACCTTTGCGGTCGGCAATCCGGCCTGCAAATGGCGCTGCAAAAACACCAACTGCACCCACAATACCAAAGAGACCGGCAACATCTGCGCCCAAGCCAAATTCAGCCGTTTGCAGGTAAAGCGCGAGAATGGTCCAGAAGGCCGTGAAGGCTGCAAAAAGCGCTGCCTGCGTCAATGCTGCAATGCGAAGGGCACTGTGTGTTTTCCAGATTTTAGCCAGCGAACGGATCGCCGTGTGATAGCGCATATGCGATGTTGAACGATGGTTCGGCAGCGCAAAAAACATCAGCAAGCCGGCAAAGAGCGCCAGCGGCACGCCGATCCAGAACATTTCACGCCAGCCAGCATGTTCACCGACAAAGCCGGAAAGCGTACGGCTGAACAGAATGCCCGAAAGGACGCCCGCCATCACCGTGCCGATGGTCGCGCCGCGCTTTTCAGGCACGGCTAGCGACGCCGCAAACGGCACGATCTGCTGTGCGACTGTCGAGCTTGCACCTACGATGAGTGATGCAATCACCAGAGCCAGCGCCGATGGTGCGACAGCGGCAATGGCAAGCGCTACTGCCAGAATGATGAACTGGCCGATAATCAGCTTGCGCCGGTGAACGATATCCCCCAACGGAAGCAGGAAGAACAAACCAGCGGCATAGCCAAGCTGCGTGGCGGTCGGGATAAGGCCGGTCATTGGATCGTTTGGAAAATCGGCTTCGATGATCCCAAGCATTGGCTGATTGTAATAGATATTTGCAACCGCCACGCCGCTGGCTACGGCCATTGCGAACAGAGCCCCTTTGCCGATACCGGCGCTGGCTTGCCCGGCTTGCGTTGAAGATTGGCTTTTATCGTCCATTTTGCTGCCCTCTTATGGTTGGTCCCGAGGAAAGTGGGAGGCGCTTTCCGGCGGAACGATGCGTGAAAAACTTTGGATAGGGCGGCTATCAAAGGCACCTTGAAGCGAGAGCCGCTCTACCGCGATCGATGCCTGACTATCTAGCTTTTTATCGATTTTCGTTTTAGTGATCTTGAATGATCTGCCTGTATAACGAAAATCGATATAATGAATACGGATGACGTTGTTGTATTTCTGGCGGCAGTGAATGCCGGAAGCCTGGCTGAAGCGGCCCGGAGGCTTGGTCTCCAGCCGATGGTTGCCACACGCCGTCTCGCTGCTCTTGAAACAATGCTCGGTGTCCGGCTGCTGCATCGCACGACACGTTCGCTTTCGCTGACACCTGAAGGTGAAACCTTCCTGCCTTTTGCGCGCGCCATGATCGAAAATGAAACCGAAGCCAAAGCGCTGCTGCGGGCAGAAGCCAGAGGTGCAGCAGGTCTTTTGCGTGTTTCGGTTCCCGTCGCCTTTGGCCTTCGCTATGTCACGCCGTTTGTGCCGCAACTTCTTGAGCAGAATCCAGAATTGCGTATCGCGCTCGATCTCACGGATCACTTGCCCGATCTGGTTGCGAGCGGGACGGATCTCGCGATCCGCATTGCCCGGCTGCGCGACAGCAGCCTGATTGCGCAGAAACTCAGCGACAATCGTCGTTGCATCGTTGCAAGCCCGGACTATCTGGCCAGACGCGGCATACCGCACGCGACTGATGAGATTGCAGAGCATGACTGCCTGCCGCTCGGCTCTGCAACACACTGGACTTTCTCGACGCCCGAAGGCGAAAAGCACATTCGTCTTAACGCCCGCTTTTCCGCCAACACGATGGAGGGCTGTTATGCCACCTGTCTTGCGGGCGGTGGGCTTGCACTTCTATCGACCTGGTATGTGAGTGAAGATGTGAAGGCGGGGCGTCTGGTCAGGCTCAATTTCGGTGATGCAAGACCTGAAACGCTCAATATCTGGGCGGTCTATCCGACCACCAGACTGGTCTTGCCGAAGGTCCGGGTTTTCATTGCCGCATTGAGGGAGGCCATTGCGGCATCGGCTGAAAACTTTCACGCGTGAAACCTCAGTAAATTTCCGCGACTGCAAGTTTCGCCCTAACATTTGCCCCAACATTCGGACGTGTCTGATAACGGCGCCATGCGCTTGGTGTCGTACCGGTGATCCGGCGAAACACGCGCGACAGGTGAGCCTGATCGGAAAGGCCGCAATCAAGCGCGATTTCGCAGAGAGGCGCGTTACTGTTGAGCATCTTGTCCTTGGCAAATTCGACACGGCGCTTAATCACATAATTATGTGGTGAAACGCCAAAGCTGTTCTTGAAGGCTGCCGAGAAATAGCTGGTGCTGAGCTTGACCTGACGCGCCATTTCATCAAGCGAAATCGTGTAGGAAATGCGCTCATCGATAAAGCGGCACACACGCTTGATCTGCCAGGGCGCCAGTCCGCCGACAACGATCCGATCCGCCACATCATTGCCGTCAACCATGCGTGTACCGAGCAGGCTTGAAGCCTGATTGACCAGATCGATGGCGATTGTCTCATCTTCTTCGAGAAGCTTTACGGCATTCAACAAGAGGGCAGAGACCTTGATTGATGTCTCGCTTGCGAACTTGTCGAGGGGAAGGCGTGGCTGCTTGTGGTCAACTGGCGTTGCAAAATGTGACATCATCGATCTCCCGTAAAATCGTTGAACTGCGTTGGATATGGGAGGATTTTGGGATGATACGGCGCGGTACGAAACCGTACTATGAGTGCAAAACCATACACCTGAGTTTTTGCTACTCTATACTTGGGTATAGGGTGAGTGGGTTTGTGCTTCACCTCGCGCACAAACGAAAAAAGGGGCCAATGGCCCCTTCTTTTGTGTGACTGAACCTGCGATCAGCCGTTGGTACCGCGCAGCGTTTCAAACAGGAACCAGACGCGGCGTTCGCCTTCGTCGATCCAGTTTTCGAGCAGGCTTGCGGTTGCCACATCGCCATATTCGTCGCAAAGTTCGTGCAGCACCCGCATACTTTCAACAAGTGCCTTGTTGTCGTCGCGCAGCTCGGCGAGCATTTCATGCGGATGCACAAACTCCGCATCATTATCGAGAATGCGCTGGTGGCGCGAAATATCGCCGATGGAGCGCAGGGTGTTGCCACCCAGCTTGCGGGCGCGTTCTGCCAGATCGTCGGTGATGGCAAAAATCTGATCACCCTGTTCATCCAGCAGCAGGTGATAATCGCGGAAATGCGCGCCAGACATGTGCCAATGGAAATTCTTGGTCTTGAGATAAATGGCAAACACATCTGCGAGCAGAGCGGTAATGCCGCCGGAAATTTCCTTCACGGCTTCTTCCGAAAAACCGCTTGGTGTCTTGAGAGAGGCAGAGCGACGGGATTTTACATTATCAGTCATGATGATGGTCCTTTCGTTCGTAAATGGCTGTTGTCGGTTTGAGAGCAGGGGGATTCCGGGGCGCGCCCTGAGGCAGACTTCAATGAAGGGCGTGGAAAATCATGGCAGCTCAGCCAGTCAACCGGCAGGTCGACTGGTTCAGGCAGCATATCAAGACCGTCACGCACGCGCTCTTCAAGCAAGCGAGGTTTCTCAGTCATGGCGGATCGCCTTTCCAGCTTTGCACAAATGCATACTGTATGAGCCACGGACGATAATCTTGCATATTTCGATGTCATTTGGATATGTCATCGCGATCACAAAAGCGAAAACGTCAAGAGGAGTTCCGCTCGCCGTCTCACCCCGATATCGAGCCGAAATTACGACTGGATGAATTCCAGAACGTCGGCGTTGAACTTGTCGGCTTCGGTCTCCGCCAAACCATGCGGCGCGCCGGGATAAACCTTGAGCGTTGCATTTTTCACGATCTTGGCGGTCTTTTCGCCCGCGGCTGCAATCGGCACGATCTGATCGTCATCGCCGTGGATCACCAGCGTCGGCACTTCGATCTTTTTCAGATCATCCGTATAATCGACTTCCGAGAACTCGCGAACGCAGTCATACAGCCCCTTGATCGAACCGACCATGCCCTGCAGCCAGAAGTTCTCGCGCAGGCCTTCATTGACCTTGGCGCCTTCGCGGTTGAAGCCATAAAATGGCAGCGTCAAATCTTTGAAGAACTGCGAGCGGTCGGAGCGGGTGCCCTTGCGAATGCCGTCGAAGACTTCAATCGGCGTGCCTTCGGGATTGTTTGCAGTCTTGAGCATCAATGGCGGAACGGCACCAACCAGCACGGCTTTTGCAACGCGGCTATTGCCGTGACGACCGATATAGTGAGCAACTTCGCCACCGCCCGTCGAATGGCCGACAAGGATCACATCCTTGAGGTCGAGCTTTTCAATCAGCTCTGCAAGATCATCGGCATATTGATCCATGTTGTTGCCATTCCATGGCTGATCAGAACGTCCATGACCGCGACGATCATGCGCGATAACGCGGTAGCCTTTCTCAGCGAAAAACAGCATCTGCACGCTCCAGGCATCGCCCGAAAGCGGCCAGCCATGCGAGAACAGGATTGGCTGACCTGTGCCCCAGTCCTTATAGAAAATCTTGGTGCCGTCTTTGGTTTCGATGAAGTTCGTAGTCATGGCCGTAGATCCTTTTGCTTGGGAGGAGAGGACTGGACCCGGCTTCAAATGCATTCGCTTTGAAGCTCTGATCTGCCATCCGATCTACAGGCGTGCGTGTTCAGGGTCTTGATGATTTGCGGCATGTTTGGACAATTGCGGGATCGTCAAAGCAAAAGATGCGAATGACCGCTCGTAACGAGCATTCGCATGAAAAAAATCGATTAGTTCGCAGCTTATGGGTTGCCGTCGGCAAGACGCTTGATGCCAGCCATGCTGATGACGGTAAGTTTCTGACGGCCGCCACGAACGAAACCCTGGCCTTCCCAGTTGCTGAGAATACGCGAAACCGTATGCAGCGTTGTTCCCGTCATTTCGGCGATATCCTGACGGGTGATGGGGAAGTCGATGCGGATGCCGTCTTCTTCCTTCTTACCCGCTTGCCGGGCGAGACGCAGAACGGCATGTGCCACGCGACGCTCAACTTCTTCGGTCGACATCTCGCGAATTCGGGTATGGGCTTCTTCAAGTCGCTTGCCAATTGTCTGGATCGCATTCATCGCAAGGCCGGGATTCTGTTCGACGAAATAGTCCCAAAGCTCTGTTGGCCAGGCCAGAACAATGCTTTCGGCTACCGCCATTGCCGTGCCGGGATAGTCGCTGCGTTGCAAAGCCTTGGCGAAGCCGAATAGATCGCCGGGATGGACCATGCGAACGATGATCTGCTGTCCGTCGGGAGTTACCTGATTAACCTTGAGGCGACCGTGAAGCAGCAGAAAGAACAGGACGGCGTCATCGCCCTGTTCAAAAATGGTTTCGCCCGGAACGACACGCCGCGTTGAGGCGTAAGACACAAGCTTGTCCAGCTCGTCATCGCTCATCTTTGCGAACAACGATAGTTTTCTGACAAGCCCGCGATCTATCGTGGCCATCACGCATCCCCTACTAAAAATCCCCTTCGTCGCTTTAGCACAGCAAGAGGAATAAGGGATAGTCTCGGGGGCATAAAATAGGGCATTCAAGCATAAACCATCATATTGAGAATTCTTTCAGCCGTTTCAGCACGACCGCATACCAGCGACCGTCACGAACCAGCCGAAAGCCCAGATTGTCGGGTGGCACACCGACGCTACAGCCGCCTGTCTTGGGGTTGCGGATGAAAGAGCTCATGGCGGCACGGTGCTTGCCATTAACCACATAGACGCCGCAGACAGGTGTTTCGGCAACGATCTTGCCATAGGCATCGATATTCACACGGCGATGACAGGTCTGTGTCCATTCCCATACATTGCCGGCAACGTCGGCGATGCCAAGTTCGTTTTCACCAAATGCACCTGCAGAACGGACTTCAGGGCTACGCTCGAGTTTGCGCGCGCTCTGCTGCTCATAGTCCTTGAGCCATCTTAAAGCGGGGTTGGCTGCGGCATCGTCCTCAATGCCCAGAGCGGTATCGGTAAAGCGTGAACCGGCAGCAAAAGCCCATTGCTCGTCGGTCGGCAAATGCCAGACTTCACCGGTCTTTTGCGATAACCATTTGGCATAGCTTTCCGCATCATCGTAGCTCACGCCGACAATGGGTGCATTGGCGCCCAATCCGTTTCGATTATGCGGTAACGCTTCCGCCGGTTGGCAGCCACCATCGGCGATGCAGCGCTCATAGTCGGATGCGCTGACCTGATATTTCATAATCTCAAAGGATTGCGCGAGTTTGCGCGTCGTCAGTGGTGCATCCACCGGATAATTGTTCTGTTGAAAGTCGCCATCAGCGCGATAGGTCATGCTGCGCGGTGCAACGACAATGGTCTGCGGGCGCTCAAATTGGGTATCCCGAGAGCTGCGCTCTGCGCGTCCTGCGGCATCGACCACAAACAGACCCGCCACCACCGCCAGCAAGACAGCGGGCACAGCCACAGCCAACTCCCGAAGGCGCTTCTTCTTGTTACCTTTCGTCATTTGGTGTCACGGAGCCGCGTCCTTCAATAGATACGGCTCCGAGCCTTTCCTTATTCGATAATCACCAAAGAAGTTTTCAGTCTTTCGTTACATCCCAGACGGGGCCAGAACCGACGTCATCAGATCGTCATTCCATTCGCCGGTGACTTTGAAGTGCGCGGCTGCACCCAGTTCAAAGGCTTCGATCAGATTGTGGTTCACATAGGCATAGATGCCAGGTTGCTGGAATGTGTAGAAGGCTGCTGCCGCGGCTCCGCCCGGAATGAACCAGGTTTCCTGATCGAGATCTGGCGGCGTGTTGAACTTGCCAGTTGCCCAGACATAGTCACCATGTCCGCCGATGAGGTGAGGTCTCGTATCGCGATTGGCTTGCGAGTGAACGATCAACACCTTCTCGCCGACCTTGGCGGTCATTGCCTTGTCACCGGTCAATGCACCGACTGCACCGTTAAAGACAACATGGGTCGGTGTCAGGGTACGCATCACCTTCACAGTGTCTTCATATGCATCGCCTGGAGCGTCGTATTTCTTATACTGACCAGCTTCATCGCGAGGCACATAGAAGTCCTGCTCGCCGACATAATAGATCTTGTCATAAGAAAGCTTGTTACCCTTGCCATCGTGCAGTCCGTCGCGCGGCAACACCATGATCGCCCCATTCATACCCGAGACAACGTGCCAAGGAACCATTCCGGGAGGTGCGCAGTGGTAGACGAAAACGCCGGGCTTGGTGGCCTTGAAGCGAAGGACCGTCTTCTCACCGGGGTTGATTTCGGTAAGCCCACCGCCACCCAATGCGCCGGTTGCCGCATGGAAATCGATGTTGTGCATGAGCGTGTTGGTTTCAGGATTGATGAGTGTCAGCTCAACATAATCGTCCTGATGCACCACCATCAGCGGGCCGGGAACGGTGCCATTGAAGGCCATGGCATGAACTTCAGTCCCCGCATCATCAATGCTGATCTTCTTTTCTTCGATCACCATCGTAAATTCGACAACCTTCGGCCCACCCTCTGCGGCCTGGCTGTGAGCGTGGACGAATGGCGGGTTCACCAGTTCCACTTTCTGCCGGGGTAGTGCTGCAATTTCCGCTGCACTGGCCTTCCGGATTGCGCCATTACCCCAGGCGGATGTTGTCGCAAGCACCGGGGCTAACGCACCAGCGAGTGCTGCTCCTGCCAGTATCGTGCGGCGGTTGATCTGCATCTGGTCTGCCATCGATTCTCTCCTATACGATAGGACCGAGCGCTCTTTGCTCTGTCGTTTTATCTATAGGAGATCGGGAAGGTTCCTTCCTTGACCGCAATCAACATGGACCATAAATCGATGAAATAATTATCGTTTATTTACAATGCTTTATGTGAAATGAACCAAGTTTCTAAGGGCTTATTTGCGATAGCACAAAGGACGATTACAGCCTGAGCGTGTTGTCAAAAGTAAAACCAGCGATTGATAAATTTCAATCGCTGGTCTTCGCGAAGCGGTTGGGGTCATGTTTTCTATAAGGACAGGCCAGTGAAACGGGCTTGTACTTCCGGCAGTGCCATCTCCGGCATCCATGCGGGCTCATATGTCAGCTCGACATTGGCGCGTGAGACGCTCTCGACCGCTTCCACGCAAGTTTGCACGGCTTGGATGAGAAATCCCGCAGCAGGACAGCCGGGTGTGGTCGTGGTCATCTGAACGTTGACCAGCCCGCCGGATAAGATCTCGATGTGATAGATCATCCCCAGATCAACCAGATTAACGCCCAGCTCTGGATCGAGGATCAACCGCAGTGCATTAAGGATCGCATATTCGAGTTGAGCATCTTTTTCGCTGTGCATGGTTTTGTCCTCACGCTTCACCAACACGGATCATGATGCGGTAGGCGCTGCCTGTTTCATCGAAGTTGCCGACCCATTCATGGCCTCGTCGTTCAAGCTCTGGAAACAGGAAGAGTGGTTCGCGGTGCAGCAAAGCAAACAAAACGTCGCCGCGCGTCATGCGTTCGAGTTCTGCCAGTATATGAACCATTGGCTCAGGTGGTTGCATGTCTGAGCAATCGAGATAATGCGAAGGTTCAGGCCAGATATCGGGCGAACTTACATTGTTCGACAGCTGGATTTCCGGCACCGCGTCTTGCGTTGGAGAAAACAGCGTTTGCCAGTCGCCGTCACCGATCGGTTGCGGCTCTGCACGAAACCCTTTGCGTTCCATCACGGCAAAAAGCGGAACCGGTTTGAAGGGTGTTACAAGCAGGAGACTCTGGCCGGGCAGCAGATTTTCCGCGGCATCCATGATTGCCTGAAACGGCTCTACGCCACTTTTGAGCAAGGGACGCACGTCCAGCTCCCGATGGGCGATTTCCTGAATGGATAAACTCATTTCGACCTCCTAAAGCGTGTCGCGGAAAAGTGGGAACCAGTTTTCCGATATCGACATGCGTAAAAACAAAGACTTAAAGCGTGTCGCCCGGCTGCGATAAAACGCGGCGCGCTTTAAGCACGGGCGCACCGGCATGAATAAGGTTGGGCAGGATCACGCCATTGGGCAGGCGCAGATTGATTGGTACGTCCAGAAGCCGCCGGGCGCGGAAGAAGTGAACGCTCAAAGCCAGAATGGCGATAAGGCTGAGTGCGGATGACAGTCTGAAAATAGTCAGATGGTTGAAGATCAGGGCCAATGTGCAGAACCAAACGCTCCCATAATAAAGGATGAACCAGTGCCGCGCATTTTGCTCGCGCACCATGTCCTGAACACGCGGCGTCTGCACGCGGCCCATGACAGGGCCATAGCATTCGAGCCAGGTGAGAAACGGAACGATCTTGTAAAGCTGCGCGAGGCTGAGGCCTGAAAGCCAGCCAAAGACGAAAAGATAAACGAGTGCTGCGACCATCTGGTCTGTCACACCGGTCCAGAGCATCGTCAGGGCAAGCAGCATGGAAATCAGCAATGCAGCAAAGGCTGAAATACTGGCCATGCTGTTTAGTTCGATCGCCTTGCGTTTGCGTTGGCGATAGATTGCACGCACGTCGAGAGCATAAAGAGCAATACAGGCAATAGCCGGAACAAGTGCGATAGATAGCGCAATCGCTGGCTGACCGATGCCGAATGCAAAAACTGTGACGCTAAAGCTGAGGATCGTCAGTGCGGCTAGACCGAGCCACCATAGAAGCCTGGTTCGTTTCGTGTTGCTGTCAGGCGAAAGCATGAACATGGTGAGCAATCGATAGCTCACACCCATCGCGGTGAAAGTCATCCAGCCGCCGAGTGCTAGCGCTGCATGGATAGAGACAGTTGATCCGGCGATTTCAAGAGCCATCATCTGCTCCGTCGCGCCGGACAGCACGAAAGTATAAAGCCCGCCAAGACTGGCAACGATCAGCAGGCAGCCAATGCCGACGGCCACAAAACGCGTTGGCAATGAAATAGGCCGGGCTTTCCAGATGGTCACACCAAGCATCAGAACGATCAGCGAAAAGCCTGCGATTAAAAGCAGCCCGGATATGGGAAGCAGCGCAATTGTATCTTCAAGCAATCCGGCCATGCCTGCGAAGCCCAAAAGCAATCCGATCAGGCCCGAAAGCAGCAGCAGAAGGGCTGGCAGTTGTGCGGAACTGCCCCAAAGCGGCTTTGCAACCAGAACCGGCACAAATTGTAGCAGCGCACCGCACATCAGCAGTGCCAGCCAGCCAATGGCGATGATATGGACGAGAATGAGGGTTTCCGGTGCCCGAATTCCGTGGAACGGATAGCCAAAGCCGCCTGCCATCATTCCGACCCCGATTATGAGGAAGGCGAGGGAGGCTGCAAAATAGGACAAAGTCCAGCGGGAAAGCGCGGCACCGATCATCTCAAACCTTGATGAAGAACAGCTTAGTGATTGCCGCAAGTGCATTCATGGTCTGAACCATGGATCTTGCGTCGTGCAATTTCGACACGCCAGATAGGGCCGTTCTCTTTATAGACCCAGGAAAATTCATCGGGATTTCGTGTTTCCAGCTGGCGGCGCAAAGGTACCGGATCGTGATCGTTGACGATCTCCAGCGCATCGCCTGGCTCCAGCGTATCGATCATGGAAAAGATCGTCGCATGTCGCGTGATGGGTGGAATGGTGCGCACGTCGATGACTGGATTTGCCGAAACTGGTTCGATTGGCATTATAGTTTTCCCAGGCCGTCATTGTCGAAAGATGATGACGACAGCCAGCGCCATCATGAGAGCTTTTCTAATCTGATCGATGCGAAGCTGCTTTGTTGCATCTCAAACAAGATGACAAATAATGGCTCTCAGGCAGAACAGCCTTGTTCTGGATCAATTATGATATGTTCGTGCTCCACTATGATGCGGATCCTGGAAATGTTCACTGAACCACGATTTCTGAGGTGAAACTTGCGGATGATATCAGATCTCTTCGATCATAACCGGCAATGGGCTGCGGAAAGAGAGCGGGAAGACCCTGATTATTTCAGGCGGTTGTCTGCCATGCAGCGACCGGAATATCTGTGGATCGGCTGTTCCGATAGTCGTGTACCCGCCAACGTCGTAACGGGTTTGCAGCCGGGGGAAGTTTTCGTCCATCGCAACGTCGCCAACCTTGTTCATCGTGCTGATCTTAATCTGCTTTCCGTGCTTGAATTTGCGGTGGAAACGCTGGAGATCAAACACATCATCGTTTGCGGTCATTACGGTTGCGGTGGCGTGCGTGCAGCCATGGATGGGTATCGCCACGGGATAATCGATCATTGGTTGCAGCCTGTTCGCGATATCGCGCAGGCATCAGAAACCGAACTGGAGGCCATAACGGAGCCGGAAGAGCGGTTAAACAGACTTTGTGAGCTGACGGTCGTTTCTCAAGTGCAAAGCCTTTCCCGAACCCCCGTTTTGCAATCGGCATGGAAGGAGGGAAAGAGCATTGCTATCCATGGGTGGATTTACGGCCTTAAAGACGGATTGCTGCGTGATCTTGGTTGCAATTGTACCGGCCCCGATGGGCAATTGTCCTGTACGGATGCGGACAGTTACAGCGGTTCCAGTTAAGAAAGAATCGTTGGAACCACTGTAACTGTTTGTTTTTACGCATTATCCGACGCAAAACCGCTTCGCACTTTTGCTGGAAATACTAAAAGACAATTTGAGCAGTCACTTATCCAAACACTTCCCGCTTTTCCGATTTGGCGGCAAGCAAGGCTTCCAGCATCAGATTTTCAGAGAGGATGTGGCGGCGCAAGCTCTCGAGAAAGCCGCGGATCATATAGGCCACCGTATCGGCTGCGAGCGGGCATCGTCCTTCAGACACGGCTTGCAGGGTTGCTGCAAGCTCTTCGGCGGAAAGCCGGTCGCAGCGGTGTTCAGCCTTCAACCGCTCAATAACGACCGTTGCAAAGCCCGATCCGGCATGATGGTCGAAATCCGGAAACAGCACTGTCTCTTCCAGCAAATGTGCTTCTGAAAGAAGCGCAGGAATTGCTTTGGCGAGTGTTTGATAATCGAACGCTGTCGCGGTACCGGTCGTTACATCTTCCGCAGCTTCTTCGAGCTGCAGGCACAGTTCAAGCAAGGCATTGTGGTGTGTTTCCAGCCTATTGATGTCGGCTGCATGAAGAGGGGAGCCAGCGGTCATGTCCGGTTCCAACTATTGGCCAAAGAATAGCACGATGGCGATCACGATGGATGCTGCAACGGCCGACAACGTACCAGCACCCTGCAAGGCTCCCATGCGGTAAAGAATGAGCGAGAAGCCGATAATGGCGGGGGTAGCAACCATGAGCCCGATCTGTGCATCTGTCATTGAAATGTTCCTTTGCTCTGAAAATGCATAATGCATCTGCGGTCGCGATTTTTCTTTGCCAAAACGCAAAGAACGGCATGGCCGCTCAGTCTAGGCATGACCCATGCTTGGAACGGAAGATACAGCCTTTGCGGCGACGATTTCGGACGATGAGCCGGGGGAAAACCTCCTGCTTTGGATTCTCGTCTGGAGTGAACTCATCACCTTTGCAATTTTGCTGATTGCCTTTCTGGTGATGTCGATCATCGATATTGCAGGTGTTGCCCAATTACGGGTGCATCTCAGTCCGGGTCTGGCGGCGACCAATACAATTGTCTTGCTAATGAGCGGCTGGCAGGCAGCAATTGCTGTACGGCGACGACATAATGGGAAGGAGGCACGATATCCGCTTCTGTATGCGGCGTTTTTTGGCCTGATTTTTGTCGCCGTCAAATTCATCGAATACTCGCATGAAATGCAGTTTGTCGGCGATGAATCGGCAGGCGCATTTTTCGAGCTCTACTTTCTCCTCACCGGCTTTCACCTCATGCATGTGCTGTTTGGATCGATCATTCTGGCGCTGGTCGCATGGCGGCCATCCGCTTCCAATGTTCTGCTCATCACCACTCTTTGGCACGCCATTGATCTCGTATGGCTGGTGATGTTCCCAGTCCTCTATCTTGCGTGAGGCAACGAATGACACACAAAGGTCGCATGTCTTTAAATCGCACGCTTTTCATTCTGCTTTTTCTTGCGCTCACTGGCGCGCTGATTGCCAGTCTCAGCCATGGAAGGTTGATGGCGATTGTGGTGGTGCTGATTCTCGCCTTTGCAAAAGGCTGGTTCGTCATCCTGGATTTTATGGAAATGCGCGGCACCAAAGGCGGGCTCAAGCCTGCCTTGCTCGCGTGGCCCGCCGCTTTGCTCACACTTGCGCTGGCGCGTTCTGTCGCAGTGCGCTTCCTGCTTTGAAGAACAGCTGTGGTCTTTGCCAAAACGCAAAGACGTCTTTCGCCTGCCCGATAGAAGGATGAAGTCCCGTGATGCTGGTGAGGGGTTTGACGAGCCGCATAATCGACGGGGGATCAGAGCGCATCCCGAAAAGTGTGAAACGGCTTTCGGGGCAAAGATGCGCGTTAAAACAAATATTTAGAGCGCTGATCTGGTTCATTCGGATCGAAATGCGCTCTGAATGCCGAGGCTCTGCCTTCGGCCAATGAAAGGACGAAGGGGATGGCAGAACGCCTAACCAAGACCGGCGCCCGAAACGTCTTCTACGGCGGTTCCATTTTCTTTTTCGCGATCTTCGTGGGACTGACGGCGCACAGCCATTACTACATGAAAACCACATCCACGGATGAGTCGACGCTCACTGATGCAGTCGCGCGCGGCAAACACATCTGGGAGAAAAACTCCTGCATCAATTGCCATACGTTGCTGGGTGAGGGCGCCTATTTCGCGCCCGAACTGGGCAATGTCTGGAAGCGTTGGGGCGGCGAAGAAGACCCGGAAGGCGCTCGTGAAACGATGAAAGCCTGGATGCAGGCGCAGCCTACCGGAATCGAGGGCCGTCGTCAGATGCCGCAGTTCAACCTGAGCGAACAGGAACTCAACGATCTGGCTGATTTCCTCGAATGGACAAGCCGCATCAAGACGCAGGACTGGCCACCAAATGAGGCAGGCTGAGGCGCGGGATGAACGGAGTTTTATGATATGAAATATGAAAGCCAAAAGGTTGCGATGCTCTATTTTTATGGAGCGCTCGTCTTGTTCGTAGCACAGGTCGCATTCGGTGTTCTTGCCGGTACGATCTATGTCCTGCCCAACACGCTCTCCGAGCTTCTGCCCTTCAACATCGTCCGCATGATCCACACCAATGCGCTGATCGTCTGGTTGCTGATGGGTTTTATGGGTTCAACCTATTATCTCTTGCCTGAAGAGACAGAAACCGAACTTTATAGCACCAAGCTTGCTGTCATCCAGTTCTGGATGTTTTTCGTTGCCGCAGGCGTTGCCGTTGTGGGTTATCTCTTCAAAATCCATGAAGGCCGTGAGTTTCTTGAACAGCCCTTCATCATCAAGGTCGGCATTCTCGTCGTCTGTCTGATGTTCATGTTCAACATTACCATGACCGCCTTGAAGGGCCGCAAGACCACAGTCACAAACATTCTGCTGTTCGGTCTGTGGGGCTTGTCTCTGTTCTTCCTCTTTGCCTTCTATAACCCGGTCAATCTCGCCATCGACAAGCTTTATTGGTGGTACGTGATCCATCTCTGGGTTGAAGGTGTGTGGGAGCTCATTATGGCTTCGATCCTCGCCTTCCTGATGATTAAGCTCAATGGTATCGACCGTGAAGTCGTCGAAAAATGGCTCTATGTGATCGTCGGTCTGGCCCTGTTCTCAGGCATTCTAGGCACTGGTCATCACTATTACTGGATTGGTGCTCCTGGTTATTGGCAGTGGATCGGCTCGCTGTTCTCGACGCTGGAAGTCGCTCCGTTCTTCACCATGGTCATCTTTACTTTCGTGATGACATGGAAGGCCGGTCGCAAACATCCAAACCGTGCCGCATTGCTCTGGTCAATCGGTTGCTCGGTGATGGCATTCTTCGGTGCAGGCGTATGGGGCTTTCTGCACACACTGTCGTCCGTCAACTATTACACCCATGGCACACAGCTGACAGCAGCTCATGGCCACCTCGCCTTCTTCGGGGCCTATGTCATGCTCAACCTTGCAGTCATGGCCTATGCCATCCCCGAACTGCGCGGACGTGCGCCTTATAACCAGATGCTTTCCATGGTGAGCTTCTGGGCGATGTGTACGGCGATGTCTGTCATGACCTTCGCACTTACTTTCGCAGGTGTGGTGCAGACCCATCTGCAGCGTGTGCTGGGCGAAAGCTTCATGGTCGTGCAGGACCAGCTGGCACTGTTTTACTGGATACGTCTGGGTTCCGGCGTCGTGGTCGTAATCTCTGCCTTCATGTTCATTTGGGCGATGCTCGTTCCAGGCAAGGAACGCCGGGAAAACGCATCTGGCTTTGTACAGCCCGCTGAATGATCGACACGAAAGCCTCGCCTTCGAGCGAGGCTTCTTCACTTAGAGCGGCTCCAATCATGATTGAATAGCTATAGCCGCTCTAATCATTTGTTTTCACGCATTTTCCTCACGCAAAACCGCTTCGCACTTTTGCCGAAAATGCTTTGACCAAAGGAAGACGGTCATGAGCAGCATTCTCAAGAACGTTGAAATCATCGATTTATCGATCCCCGCTTACAGCCCATCTGGCAATGAATGCGCCTTGTTTGAAATGGCATGGAAACGAAAGCTGCCACTGCTTCTTAAAGGTCCGACCGGCTGCGGAAAGACACGCTTCGTAAGCCATATGGCAGCGAAGCTTGGTCTGCCGCTCTCAACCGTTTCCTGTCATGACGATCTTGCAGCAGCTGATCTGACTGGCCGCTATCTTTTAAAAGGTGGGGATACGCATTGGGTTGATGGGCCATTAACCCGTGCGGTGCGCGAGGGTGGCATTTGCTATCTCGACGAAATTGTTGAGGCACGCAAGGACGTGGCTGTGGTTCTGCATCCACTGACCGATGATCGTCGCGTTCTGCCGCTTGAGCGCACCGGCGAACTGCTCGAAGCGCCAGAGCATTTCATGCTCGTTGTTTCTTATAATCCCGGCTACCAGAACTTGCTTAAGTCACTGAAGCCAAGCACACGCCAGCGTTTTGTGGCTATCGAATTTGATTTCCTGCCCAAGGATCAGGAAATTGCGGTGGTGAGCGCCGAAAGCGGACTTGATGCCCATAAGGTTGCGCCGCTTGTGGCGCTCGCTCATCGTCTGCGCGGCCTGAAAGGACATGATCTGGAAGAAGGCGTTTCCACGCGTCTGCTGGTTTACTGCGCGTCGTTGATAGACGCTGGCATGTCACAGCGAGAGGCTGCTCGTGCCGCCATGATCGAACCGCTGACCGACGAGCCGGATGTGAAGGCAGCATTGCTTGAAATCGCCGATGCGATGTTGAAGTAGGCGGGTATGTCATGCTGGATTTTCTGGAGCTTGAAGAAACCGTTGGCCGGGCCTGGCATCGGCTTATTGGTAAGACGGGGTCTTGGCCGCAATATCCCGACCAAGCGGTAAGGCTTACCGACATTCGCCAGAGGCTTGCCATCTGCTTCCGTGGTTTTGGCGGCGATGTTGCAGTGCAGATTGCGCCAGCACGCGCAAGAACTTCCGGGCATCGGCTTGGCTTGCGGCAGCGTATGGCTCTGGGTGAGGAAAAACTCAGCCACCCTTTGCGCGATGAAGCAACGCTGATGTTGCCGCCCGAGATTGCGCTCTTTCCTGATCGCACACTGAATTACGATCTCTATGTCTGGCTCGCGGGCTATATGGCGATCATGCCCACTGATATGAGTGCTGTCCCTGATGACCCGTTGCGCCGCGACCTCGCGGCGCTCGATATGGCTGCAGTAACGGCGGCAAAAGCCTGCCAATTGTTTCCGGGGCTTGAAGATCGCTATGCGCGGCTCTGCGATGCGGTGCTGGATGCACGGCCTAATAGACGGCTTAATCAACTCGAACAGCTTGTCGAAGACCGGGTTCTTTCCTTGTTGAAAGAAGGGGCCGGGCTGCCTGACTTCAGCCTTGCAACGATTTTCCCTCATCGCGCGCCTGCGGGCTATCTGCCGCTCCTTCCGGTGCCGCTTTGGCCAGGGTTGATCCGTCGCAATGAAACAGCATCGCGGAACGCAGAAGATGAACCCGTGCGCGACTCCCGGGCCGAAGGTTCGGAAACAGGCCGCCAGATAGCGCAGCGTGAGCAGCAAGATCCGCGATTTGCTGATAGAAGCCCGTTCATTCTCAATCGCTTTGAGAAAATTCTCGCCATGGCGGAAATGGTCAGTGTTGATCGGCCTTCGGATGACAGCGACGAGCAGAATGCAAAGTCGGCTGACGAGCTCGATGATCTGACACTGGGCGAGCGCAAGGGCAGACCCGCGTCACGCTTTCGCTTTGATCTCGATCTCCCACCAGAGGCGGTCGACCACAGTGTGCTTACCGCCAAACTGACCTATCCTGAATGGGATTATCGCAAAGCGACCTATTTGCAGGATCATTGTAGTGTGCTGGTGGCACCTGTGCAGGATCACGATGATGCCCTTAAACTGGATGACGAGGCGCGCAGCCTTGTACGAAAGGTCCGGCGTCAGTTTGAAGTTTTGCGACCCGGACGCGAAATGATGCGCGCACAACTCGACGGTAATGATCTTGATCTTGATGCCGTGGTGCGTTCGCGTTGTGATTTTGCAGCCGGTGGGCAGGGCAGCGAACGTGTGCATCTGATGAGCCGTCCTCAGGCCAATGATCTGGCGGTGACGATTCTTGTCGATGTTTCTCTTTCGACTGATGCCTGGGTGGATAACCGTCGGGTGCTTGATGTGGAAAAGGAAGCGTTGCTGGTTCTGGCCAATGGTATCGCTGCCTGCGGTGATCGCTGTTCGATCCTGACCTTCACGTCGCGGCGACGCTCATGGGTGCGTGTTGAAACGGTGAAAGATTTCGACGAGGCTTTCAGCCCGACTGTTGAGCATCGCATCGCTGCGCTCAAGCCGGGCTTCTATACGCGTATGGGTACCGCCATGCGTCACGCCACCGCAAAGTTAACCGAACAGCACAATCGCAAGAAACTTCTGCTGCTGCTAACCGATGGCAAGCCGAATGATGTCGATCATTACGAAGGGCGCTTTGCATTGGAAGATACCCGACGGGCGGCAAATGAAGCGCGTGCCAAAGGCGTCAACGTCTTTGCCGTGACGGTTGATCGCGAGGCAAATGCTTATCTGCCTGCTCTCTTCGGCCACGGGGGCTTTGCAATGGTTGAAAAGCTCGCGAAATTGCCGATTGCTTTGCCCGCAATCTATCGAATGCTGGCGGGATAGCTTTCGATCAGCACGCTCAGAGGCTTTGGTCAGTCCCTCGCACCGGCTCTTCCTTATCGATCAGGGGCGAGGGTGATGCAAATGCCAGAAGTTTGTCATAGTCGATAATTTTAACGGCTGATGCCTGCACACTCACACCATGTGCGCCAAGGTTGGCAAAGCTGCGCGACAGGTTCTCCGGCGTCATGCCGAGATAGGCCGCCAGGATGCGTTTTTCATAAGGAATGGTAACGACATCCGTTCCGTTATTGGCGAGCGATTCCTTAACGATCCAGTTGGCTAACCGCTGGACACTATTGCGTAATTTCTGCGTCTTCAGCTCTTTTACAAGCCGTCGGTAAGACCGTGCCAGCTCGAAAACGATAGCCTGCATGAAGCCTGAATCTTCGCTCATCATGGAGCGAACAAGCGATGACGGGATCATCAACACGCGCGCGGCTGTCAATGTCTGTGCGCTTTGCAAACACACATCATTGTTTAACGACGCAGCCAGGATGAAAACATCACCTGAGCGCAGAATTTCCAGAGCCGTTTCACCTTCTTCGGAGCGGGCAGACATAAGCACCAGTCCATCGAGCACGACAAAGAGAAAATCAGACGGCTGATTTTCTTCAATCAAGGTGGTTCGCGGCGGAAAGGATTGCGCAAAGCTGGGAGCTATGAGGAACTCAAAAGTCTTATCCCGCATTCCAAGAAAGAGCGGAAGCGTCTTTAGAACCAAAATATCCTCATCGCGCATTAAAACATTACCTTTCATCTCTAGTTTTATTATAGCGAAAGTCTTGATAAATATCAATCATCAAGTATGATTTTATCAATTGTATCATAAAACTAAATCTATTTTCAGTATATGATGACTATTAACTACAAAAACCCTTGATTGATTATCAAATATTGATCCTAATCAATGTATTCAACAGACAGACGCCGCATAAGTGCAAACGAAACCTTCCATGGTATTCAATTCGGAGTACGCCTATGCCACACGTCACGGGGGCTTCCCACCGTAAGCAGACTACTGCTCTGACGATGAGCACGATTGCCTTTACAGTCTGCTTCGCCGTTTGGACCATTTTCGCAATCATTGGCATACAGATCCGCGCTGATCTCGGGCTGAGTGAAACGCAGTTCGGCTTGCTGGTTGGCACGCCGATCCTTACGGGATCGCTGATCCGTGTCATTCTTGGCATATGGGCTGACCGCTACGGCGGACGCGCGATTTTTACGCTGACCATGCTGATCTCAGCTGTCGCCACCTATTTCCTGACCTATGCAACGACCTATCCTCAGATGCTGATTGCAGCGCTGGGTGTTGGTGTTGCGGGCGGTTCATTCTCGGTTGGCGTTGCTTATGTCTCGCGCTGGTATCCGCCGGAAAAACAGGGCACGGCCCTTGGTATTTTTGGCGCCGGTAATGTCGGTTCGGCCGTCACGAAATTTTTCGCACCAATGGTCATGGTTGCGCTTGGATGGCATGCAGTTGCCGAAATATGGGCAGCGGCGATGGTCGTCATGGCGCTGATCTTCTATTTTACCACCAGCGATGATCCGGTTCTGCTTGAGCGCAAGCGCACGGGTGAAAAGCCCGTCAGCACGCTTCTGGAACTCGAACCGCTCAAGAATATTCAGGTCTGGCGCTTCTCGCTCTATTACTTCTTTGTTTTCGGTGCGTTCGTGGCGCTGGCGCTGTGGCTGCCGCAATATCTGATCCATGTTTATGGCGTCGATATTCGCTATGCCGGTATGATCGCAGCTTTTTTCTCTATCCCGGCAAGTCTGTTCCGCGCTTATGGCGGCCATCTGTCTGACGTTTATGGTGCGCGCAAGGTCATGTACTGGACCTTCCTCGTTGCTCTCGTCGCCACCTTCATTCTCTCTTACCCACCAACGGAATACATCATCCAGAGCGATAATGGTCCGCTGCGTTTCACGGCAGAAATGGGCGTGGTCGGCTTCACGGTTTCCGTGTTTATCCTCGGCTTCTTCATGGCGCTGGGCAAGGCTGCGGTCTTCAAGCACATCCCGGTTTATTATCCCGACAATGTTGGCGCGGTCGGCGGTCTCGTCGGCATGATCGGTGGCCTCGGCGGCTTCATCCTGCCGATCCTGTTTGGTGTTCTGCTTGATCTCACAGGTTTATGGACAAGCTGCTTCATGCTGCTGTTCGTCATCGTCGCAGTCTCGTTTGCCTGGATGCATGTTTCGATCCGCCAGATGGAACGCGCAGCACAGGGCAAGGCAACGGAGGAACTTCCAGCTTTCGCAGAACTGCAGGGCTTGAAGAAGGCTGAAATCAAGCCAGCCCGCAAGAGCGATGCCGTGCTGACAGAATGGGAACCGGAAGACAAGACCTTCTGGGAACAGAAAGGCAAGCATATTGCCAAGCGCAATCTCTGGCTTTCCATTCCAGCGCTCTTGCTGTCATTTGCGATCTGGCAGGTCTGGTCGGTGGTCGTTGCAAAGCTGCCGCTGGTTGGCTTCAAGTTCACCACGGACGAGTTGTTCTGGCTTGCAGCACTTCCCGGCATTTCGGGCGCAACGCTGCGCATCTTCTATTCTTTCATGGTGCCGATTTTCGGCGGTCGTCTCTGGACCACACTGACCACCTGGTCGCTGGTTATTCCGGCCATCGGCATTGGCTATGCGGTGCAAAATCCGAATACGCCTTACTTCGTGTTCCTGCTGCTCGCTCTGTTCTGCGGTTTTGGTGGCGGCAACTTCGCCTCCTCCATGTCTAACATTTCCTTCTTCTTCCCCAAGGCGGAAAAAGGCAATGCGGCAGCCCTCAATGCAGGCCTCGGCAATCTCGGTGTCAGTGTCGTACAGTTTGTCGTCCCGCTGGTTATTACCGCTGGCATCTTCGGCAAGCTTGGTGGCGATCCGGCTTTTGTGGCCACCGAAGCTGGCAGCTCGCCGCTCTGGTTGCAGAATGCTGGCTTCTTCTTTGTGCCTTTCATCGTGATCACTGCCTTTGCCAACTGGTTCGGCATGAATGATATCGCATCGGCAAAGGCATCCTTTGCGGATCAGGCCGTCATTTTCCGCCGCAAGCATAACTGGCTGATGTGCTGGCTCTATACCGGTTCATTCGGCTCCTTCATCGGCTATTCGGCTGGCTTCCCACTTCTGACCAACATTCTGTTCCCGGAAGTTAATGCGCTGCATTACGCATTCCTTGGACCTTTGGTCGGCGCGCTGTCGCGTTCGGGCTCGGGCTGGCTTGCCGATAAATATGGCGGCGGACGCGTAACCATCTGGGCTTTCATCCTTATGATGATCGGCGTGAGCGGCGTGCTCTGGTTCGTCGGCATCAAGGATCAGCCTTATGCATTCAGCGGCTTCTTCGCTTCCTTCGTTCTGCTGTTCTTCGCAACAGGTATCGGCAATGCCTCCACCTTCCAGATGATCCCTGCGATCATGTCGAAGGAAATGGACCGCCTGATGCCCAAGGCAAGCGCTGAAGAACGTCGCCTGGAAGCCAGCAAGGAATCCGCTGCCATTACCGGCTTCACATCGGCCATTGCTGCTTTTGGCGCCTTCTTCATTCCGAAAGGCTACGGCACGTCCATCAGTATGACGGGCGGACCGGAAGCAGCTCTGTGGGCATTCCTGATCTTCTATGTGAGCTGCCTCATCATCACCTGGGCCGTCTACACCCGAAAAGGTGGCCTCCTCTATGACGTCGAGCACAATCGCAAACCTGCGACCGCTGCTGCCTGACCACAAAGGCAGCGCGGGGAAGGCGGAAAGCTGCTTTCCATCCGCGCCTGCCACTTAATGAATGGATTGAGAGGACAATATTATGAGCCTACTCCTCGACCGGCTAAACTTTCTTGCCAGAAAGAATGTGGACACCTTTTCCGATGGGCATGGTGTTACCACGGTTGAAAACCGTGACTGGGAAGATGCCTATCGCAAGCGCTGGCAGCATGACAAAATTGTCCGCTCAACTCATGGAGTGAACTGCACTGGGTCTTGCTCATGGAAGATCTATGTCAAGGGCGGCATCATCACCTGGGAGACCCAGCAGACCGATTATCCGCGGACCCGCGCTGATCTGCCCAATCATGAGCCGCGCGGCTGCCCGCGTGGTGCAAGCTACAGCTGGTATATTTATTCGGCCAACCGCGTGAAATATCCACTGATCCGTTCGCGTCTGCTCAAGCTTTGGCGCAAGGAACGTGCGGTGAAGACCCCGATCGGTGCATGGGCTGCGATCCAGCAGGATCCGGCCAAGCGCTCCGATTATATGAAGGTGCGTGGCCTTGGCGGTTTCGTCCGCGCGACCTGGGATGAAGTCAACGAAATCATCGCAGCCGCCAACGCCTATACAGCCAAGACCTATGGTCCTGACCGCGTGATCGGTTTCTCGCCGATCCCTGCCATGTCGATGGTGTCTTATGCAGCCGGCTCACGTTATCTGTCGCTGCTCGGTGGCGTTTGCATGTCGTTTTATGACTGGTATTGCGATTTGCCGCCTGCCTCGCCGATGACATGGGGCGAACAGACAGACGTTCCTGAATCCGCTGACTGGTATAATGCTGGCTTCCTGATGCTCTGGGGTTCAAACGTTCCGCAGACCCGCACGCCTGATGCACATTTTTACACTGAAGCCCGTTATAAGGGCGCAAAATCGGTCGTGGTGTCACCGGATTACTCGGAAGCCGCCAAATTCTCCGATCTGTGGCTGCACCCGAAACAGGGCACAGATGCTGCACTTGCCATGGCGATTGGTCATGTCATTTTGCGCGAGTTCCATCTGGATCGACAGGTGGAGTATTTTGAGGACTATTGCCGTAAATATACTGACTTCCCAATGCTGGTTCGTCTCAGCAAGAAGGATGGTCATTATGTGCCTGACCGCTTCATCCGCGCTTCCGACTTTGTCGATACACTTGGCGAAAGCAACAATCCGGACTGGAAGACGGTGGCCTTCGATAAGAAGACTGCATCTTACGTCGCTCCCGGTGGTTCTATCGGCTATCGCTGGGGCGAAGACGGCAAGTGGAATCTGGAAGAAAAAGACGGCAAAGGCCACGATGTTGAGCTGGCAAAGAGCTTTATCGACAAAGGCGATCACGATGCGGTTGCCGATGTGGCGTTTCCTTATTTCGGCAATCGAGAACACGATTTCTTTGAAGGTACCGATCATGACAGCATTCTGGTGCGCAAGGTGCCAGCCCGAAAGGTAAAGCTTGCAGACGGTGACACGATGGTCGCCACCGTTTTCGATCTCTTTGCGGCTAATTATGGTCTTGATCGTGGTCTTGGCGACAAGAACTCGGCGAAAACTTTTGATGAAGGCCTGCCTTACACGCCTGCCTGGGCTGAAAAGATCACCGGCGTTCCGCAGGATCAGATCATCGCTGTTGCGCGCGAATTTGCTCATAATGCAGAGAAGACCAAGGGACGCTCCATGGTCATTCTCGGTGCTGGTCTCAATCACTGGTACCACATGGATATGAGCTATCGCGGCATCATCAACATGCTGGTGATGTGCGGTTGCATCGGTCAGTCGGGCGGCGGTTGGAGCCATTATGTTGGACAGGAAAAACTGCGTCCGCAGACCGGCTGGACAGCGCTTGCCTTCGCACTCGACTGGAACCGTCCACCCCGCCATATGAACTCGACGTCATTCTTCTACGCGCATACCGATCAGTGGCGCTACGAGACGGTCAAGGTCAACGACATCCTGTCGCCAACCGCACCGGAAGGTTCATGGGACGGTACATTCCACGATTATAATATCCGCGCTGAACGTATGGGCTGGCTGCCATCGGCACCGCAATTGCAAACCAACCCGCTTGAAGTATCCAAGCAGGCGGCGGCATCGGGCAAAGAGGCCAAGGATTTTGTGGCTGAAGCGCTCAAATCCGGCAGTCTCAACATGTCCTGTGAGGACCCAGATAATGAGGCAAACTGGCCGCGCAACATGTTTGTCTGGCGCTCCAATCTGCTGGGTTCTTCGGGTAAAGGCCACGAGTATTTCCTCAAGCATCTGCTCGGGACATCGAACGGCCTGCTTGGCAAGGATCTCGGTCCGGAAGGCGCGCAGGAATCTCAGGAAGCCGTCTGGCACGATCAGGCACCGGAAGGGAAGCTCGATCTGCTGGTGACACTGGATTTCCGCATGTCCACGACTTGCGTTTATTCGGACATCGTTCTGCCGACGGCCACCTGGTACGAGAAGAACGATCTCAACACCTCCGACATGCATCCCTTCATTCATCCGCTTTCAAGTGCTGCTGATCCTGCATGGGAAGCACGCAGCGACTGGGAAATCTTCAAAGGCATCGCCAAGAAATTCTCGGATGTGGCGCCAGAAGTGCTGGGTGTTGAGAAGGATGTGGTTCTCGTTCCGACCCTTCACGATACGGCAGGTGAACTCTCGCAGCCGTTTGATGTGAAGGATTGGAAGAAGGGCGAAGTCGAACCGATCCCCGGCAAGACCATGCCAAATATTGTTGTGGTCGAGCGTGACTACCCGAACCTCTACAAGCGTTATACATCGGTTGGTCCATTGCTTGAAAAGCTCGGCAATGGCGGCAAGGGCATCGGTTGGAACACCGATCACGAGGTAGAACTTCTCGGCAAGCTCAACGGCAAGGTTCATGAGCCTGGTGCTACCGAAGGTCGCCCGCGTATCATGACTGACATTGATGCAACGGAAGTCATTCTGTCGCTTGCCCCCGAAACCAATGGCGAAGTGGCGGTGAAGGCCTGGGAAGCACTGTCGAAGTTCACTGGACGTGATCACAGCCATCTGGCGATACCGAAGGAAGACGAGAAAATTCGCTTCCGCGATATCGTGGCACAGCCACGCAAGATCATCTCCTCGCCGACATGGTCCGGTCTTGAA
Organism: Brucella sp. NBRC 12953; assembly: GCF_040369775.1. Lineage (NCBI taxonomy): Bacteria > Pseudomonadati > Pseudomonadota > Alphaproteobacteria > Hyphomicrobiales > Brucellaceae > Brucella > Brucella sp. NBRC 12953. The sequence continues at coordinate 249,531 of NZ_BAABSV010000003.1, read as the reverse complement.
TCGGAAAGTGTGTGCTACAATGCTGGCTATACCAATGTGCATGAACTGATCCCTTGGCGCACGCTGACAGGCCGTCAGCAGCTTTATCAGGATCATTTGTGGATGCGCGCTTTCGGTGAAGGCTTCTGCGTATATCGTCCGCCAATCGATACCAAGACGGTCAATCCTGCCATTCGTGAAAAGGCAGACGGTCAACCGCATCTCGTGCTGAACTTCATTACGCCGCACCAGAAATGGGGCATCCACTCGACCTATTCCGACAACCTTTTGATGCTTACGCTCAATCGTGGCGGTCCGGTTGTCTGGATGTCGGAGCCGGATGCGAAGAAGGCAGGTCTCGTCGATAATGACTGGGTGGAAGTTTACAACGCCAACGGTGCTATCGTGGCGCGTGCGGTTGTGTCCCAGCGCATGAAGGACGGCACGATCTTCATGTATCACGCACAGGAAAAGATCGTGAATACGCCGGGGTCGCCTCTGACGGGGCAGCGCGGCGGCATTCATAACTCGGTCACGCGCATCATCACCAAACCAACACACATGATCGGCGGTTACGCCCATCAGTCTTATGGCTTCAACTATTACGGCACCGTCGGTGCAAACCGCGACGAATTTGTCGTGGTGCGCAAGCTGGACAAGGTCGACTGGATGGAAGGTCCGCTCGACGAAAGCAAAGCGACATTGCCCCAGACACCAGTGGCAAAGGAGGCAGCAGAATGAAAATCCGCGCGCAAATTGGCATGGTGCTCAATCTCGACAAGTGCATCGGCTGCCACACCTGCTCTGTGACGTGCAAAAACGTCTGGACCAGCCGCGAAGGCGTTGAATATGCCTGGTTCAACAATGTTGAAACCAAGCCCGGTATTGGTTTCCCGAAAGAGTGGGAAAACCAGAAGAAGTGGAATGGCGGCTGGGTCCGCAAGAAGAACGGCAAGATCGAACCCAAGATGGGTGCGAAATGGCGCATTCTTGCTAAAATCTTTGCCAATCCAGATCTGCCGGAAATCGACGACTATTATGAGCCATTCGACTACGATTATGGGCATTTGCAGACGGCAGGCGAAAGCAGGACTATGCCGACCGCCCGCCCACGCTCGCTGATTTCCGGCGAACGCATGGAGAAGATCGAATGGGGTCCGAACTGGGAAGAAATTCTCGGTGGCGAATTCGCCAAACGGTCGAAGGACTACAATTTCGAGGGCGTGGAAAAGGAAATCTACGGCCAGTTCGAAAACACCTTCATGATGTATCTGCCTCGCCTCTGCGAGCACTGCCTCAACCCGACCTGTGTTGCAGCCTGTCCTTCGGGTGCAATCTATAAGCGCGAGGATGATGGCATTGTTCTGATCGATCAGGAAAAATGCCGCGGCTGGCGCATGTGCGTCTCCGGCTGCCCTTACAAAAAGATCTATTACAACTGGAGTTCCGGCAAGTCCGAGAAGTGCATTTTCTGTTATCCGCGTATTGAAGCAGGCCAGCCAACTGTCTGCTCGGAAACCTGTGTCGGTCGCATCCGCTACCTCGGTGTTATTCTTTATGATGCCGACCGGATTTCGGAAGCCGCATCAACCGCCAACGAGCAGGATCTCTACGAAGAACAGCTTAGCATCTTCCTCGACCCGAACGATCCGAAAGTGATTGAACAGGCGCGCAAGGATGGTGTGCCGGATGCATGGCTGGAAGCTGCCAAGCATTCGCCGGTCTACAAGATGGCCATGGAATGGAAGATCGCATTCCCGCTGCATCCTGAATATCGCACGCTGCCAATGGTCTGGTATGTGCCACCGCTTTCGCCGCTTCAGTCGGCTGCTGCTGCGGGCAAGCTCGGAATGGATGGTCCGCTGCCGGATGTTCGCTCGATGCGTATTCCGGTTCTCTATCTCGCCAATCTTCTGACCGCCGGTAAGGAAGAGCCGGTTATCTCGGCGCTTGAACGCATGTTGGCCATGCGCTCCTACATGCGCACCAAGACCATTGATGGCGTCATTGATGAAGCAATTGCTGATCGCGTCGGCATGAGTAGCGGCATGATCGAGGAAATGTATCAGCTGATGGCAATTGCCAATTATGAGGATCGTTTCGTCATCCCAACAACGCATCGCGAAGTCACAGAAGATGCCTATGATCTGCATGGTTCCTGTGGCTTCACCTTTGGCAATGGCTGCTCGGGTGGTTCTTCCACGGAAGACCTGTTCGGTGCCAAGCGTCAGAAGGTCGTGCAGACACCGACCGACATTTTCAGGGAACAGGTATAATGAACAAGGCTCTGAAAATCATATCGCTTCTGCTGTCCTATCCTTCGAAGGATGTGCAGTCTGGACGGGAGGAACTGAAAGCTGCTGTCGTCAGCGACCCAAGTCTTTCGCCCGGAATCCAGAAGCTACTCGACAATCTGATCGATGATCTTTGCAAAGGCGATCTCTATGAGGCGCAGGAGCGTTATGTGCATCTGTTTGATCGCACCCGCGCGCTGTCGCTGCATCTGTTTGAGCATGTGCATGGCGAAAGCCGCGATCGCGGTCAGGCAATGGTCGATCTTTTGAAGATGTATGAGGAAAATGGCTTCGACATTGATGCCAAGGAACTACCGGATTATCTGCCGCTGTTTCTTGAATTTTTGTCGACGCGTTCGCCGGAAGAAATCCACGATCTGCTGGCGCAGACTGCACACATCACCACAGCCATCGGCGAACGTCTGCGCAAGCGGCGCTCGATCTATGCCAATGCGTTTGCTGCACTTTCGCATCTTGGCCGCGTGAAGCCTGATGAGAAGCTGTTGGGTGAATTGCTGCGCCAGGAAGAGGATGATCCCGACGATCTGGCTGCTCTCGACCGCATCTGGGAAGAAGAAGCCGTAACATTTGGCAGTTCTAATGCTGGCGAAAACGCCTGCGGTCCGGACCGGTTGCGTATGCAGGTGCGTGCTGCACGCCGTAATCCGGCGGCATCGTCAAACCCCAGCCAAATCTAGGAGACGGATGATGGCTAGTCATATCAATACGTTCCTGTTTGGGATTTATCCCTATATTGCGCTGAGCGTTTTGGCACTCGGTTCGATCTTTCGCTATGACCGCGAGCCCTATACATGGCGTTCCGGTTCCAGTCAGCTTTTGCGTCGCAAACAGCTGATGTGGGGCTCGGTATCGTTCCATCTCGGTGTGCTTGTGATTTTCGCCGGGCATTTTGTCGGGTTGCTCACGCCAATCTGGGTATTTGATACGCTCGGCATCAGCCATGAAGCCAAGCAGATACTCGCCATTGTGGCCGGTGGCGTTGCAGGTGTCATGGCAATTATCGGTGCCACGCTTCTCGTGCATCGTCGCCTGTTTGACCCGCGTATTCGCGCGTCATCGCGTCCGACTGACACGCTCATCATCATTCTGCTCTGGATTCAGCTGCTGCTGGGGCTTGCGACCATTCCGGTATCGCTACAGCATCTGGATGGCCATGAAATGGTGAAATTCATGAGCTGGGCACAGGGTATCTTCACTTTCAACTCGCAGGCTTCAAGCTACGTTGCTGATGCATCGCTTATCTTCAAGCTGCATATCGGTTTGGGTCTGACAATCCTGCTGCTGTTCCCGTTTACGCGTCTCGTTCATATGCTGAGCGCACCTGTGCGTTATATCTGGCGTCCCGGCTATCAGGTTGTGCGCAAGCGCAATAATAGCCGGGCGCCATCCCATGCCCGCGTTCAGAACAACTTGCGGGCGGAGCAGAACTGATGGCAACACTTTTTGAAAGCAAACAGCCGAAAGCACATGACCATAAGCATTCGGGCGGGCATGGTAGCTATTCCACATACCAGGAGCCGGATACACGCATACCGCCAAAGCCGCGCCCGATCTTTGATGCGGTTTCGGTCAACGGCGTTGCGATTGCCGAAAGTGACATTCTGACGGAGGCACAAAACCACCCAGCAGAAAACCCGGGAGCAGCCTTGCTTGCAGCCGCTCGCGCCCTTGCAGTCCGAGAGTTGCTTTTGCAGCGCGCAAGAGAGGTTGGCATTACCCCAGAACGTGAGAAAGATGCCGAAGGGCGTCCTGAAACCGACGACGATGCGCTGGTGCGGATGGTGATCGATCAGGAAGTTGAAGTGCCTTCTGCATCAAGCGATGAATGTTTGCGCTTTTATGAGAAAAACCGGCAGCGTTTCACCAGCTCGCCTTTGCTTCAAGCAAGCCATATTCTGATTGCGGCCGACCCAGCCGATCAGCAGGCGCGCGAAAAGGCACGCGGCACGGCATCGTTCCTGGCGACTTCTATTCTGGCTGAACCGGCAATATTTGCGGCGATGGCGCACGAATATTCCGCCTGCCCTTCAGCTGCACAGGGTGGCAGCCTTGGGCAATTGTCGCGAGGCAGTACCGTGCCGGAGTTTGAGCGTGCGCTTGATCGTCTTGCGCCCGGTGAAATCACAGCGGCACCGATTGAAAGCCGCTTTGGCTTTCACATTATCAAGCTCGATCATCGTGTCGATGGCGAGGTGTTGCCATTCGATTTTGTGGCTGAGCGCATCGCGGGCTGGCTTGAAGCTTCCACCTGGTCGAAAGCTGTTTCGCAATATATTGCTATTTTGGCCGCAGAGGCAGAGATTACCGGTATCGACCTTTTGTCCGGTGAGGAAGAAAGCCAATGACCACACAGCCGATTCTTGCAGCAATTCTGGCCGAAAAAGACGTGGCGGTCGATCCGCTGTTGGCGTCGGTTGCTGCGAGAGCCGGCGAACGTGGCTTGAAGGTCGCGGGCTTTTTGCAACACCGTGGCCCCGATACCGACGAATGCTGCCGCGAAATTGTTATTGAACGGATTGGCAGCGGCAATCGGCAAATTATCTCGCAACCGCTCGGCACCGGCTCGCGCGGTTGCAGGCTTGATCCGGCAGCACTTGCAGATGTGGCAGGATCGTTGCGTGCCGAAATCGAAGCCGGAGCAGATTTGCTGATCCTCAACCGTTTTGGCAAAGGCGAAACGGAAGGTCAGGGGTTTCGGACCGTTATCGAGCTGGCCTATGCAAAGCAGATACCCGTGCTGACAGTCGTGCGCGAAACCTATGTTGAGGGCTGGAACGAGTTCGCAGGCGATTTCGGTATTTTGCTTGCACCGGACCAGACGGTTCTCGCAGACTGGCTTGAAACCATTACTCCGCTTAGAGCGCTGTCGGCTGCAAGCTGATTTTATCAGCTATGCATAACCGATGCAGTTTTGTGTCGGCTGACCCAGGCGGCACCGATGCCGCCATGTAGAAAGCCGTTGGAAAGCGGAACGGTCGGGTAAATCGCCTGCAATCGGGCAAGGCCTTCTTCCGTGTCGATACGTTCATGCAGCACGTCGTCGTGAACCTTTGCGACAGCAACCATGTCACAATCCTGCGGCGAAAGCCTGAAACGTGCAACGCCCGCGGCCTTCAGATCGGGCATATCTTCAATGAGTGCCTGACAGGTATGCGACAGCGTCTGCACACCGTTCAAGGCAAGGAACGACTGGCTATCGAGTGTTTTGACTGGCAGACCGTCCGGCTCCTCGGCACAAACAAACTGACAATTGTCCTTGATGTGTCCTTTTGAGCGTGCGTGGGCGCAGCGCGCTGAAATGGCGAGTGGTATGCGGCCGAAAGTGAAGATTTCGAAGGCAACATCTGGCGCTCCCTTGATGATTTCACGGATTGAAGCCAACGGTAGTTCCGGTGGCAGACAGATGGATTGTGCGCCGCGAGCGGCCAGAACTTTGGCAGTGGCGGCGTTGTAAACATTGACCAATGGGCCAACCATATGCGGCTTGCCAGCCAGCAGGCCCAGCGCGGAGAGATCATTGGCTTCGACCGGAAAAAGCGATTGTTCGGTGGTCTGCCGAACATGCTTTGCCTCGCGTTCAAGCATGACAAGCGCGAGTGAGCCAAGGCTGATTGTCTTGCCTGCCTGTTGTAAGCGCTCGATCACATCTCCCATGTATGGATCGATGAAATGAAAGCGCTTGGAACAAACAATTTCGCCGAGCGTGACATGGTCGACTGGTGCTTCATCGGCTATGCGGAAGTAGAAATCGCGCCATTTCGGACCGTCCCAGAGAAAAAGAATAGGCCCAAGGCTGAGGCTGGGATTAAAGCTTGGGTCGGACATGGCTATCTCCAGCGCTTTTCATAGGCGCCCGATGTGGTCTGCTGACCTTCACTCAATGCGCGTAGTCGTGAAAGCAGTGCGACCCGCTTTTCGGGTCCGGCTGCAAGAGTTTGACGGAGCGTTGAAACAACTTCAGCGACATAGGCTTTTCCACGCTGCCGCCCTTCGATTTTCAGAGCTGAAACGCCGGCTGCACAGAGTTCGTCTATGTGGTTCATCACATCGAGAGATACAGGATCTTCAAATGCATAGCCTTCTTCATCGCCGATGTTGAAACGCCCTTTGCAAAGGGTTGGATAGCCTGCTGCTTCGCCTGCCGGGAAGCGGTTGATGGTATAATCGCCAAGTTCTGAAATCAGTTCTGAACCGTCGTGGCGATAACGCACATGGCTTGCAGGCGAGCAGACCCCATTCATGTTGGGTGACTTTCCGGTGGCGTAAGACGACAGCGAGCAGCGGCCTTCGGCCATGACGCACAAACCGCCAAAGACGAACACTTCCATTTCGCAGGCGATCTTGCGTCCAAGTTTTGCAATATCAGGGATTGTCAGCACGCGTGGCAGCACCACACGTTTTGCCTTGAAAGCATCGATCAAAAAGCTGATTGCATCGGCATTGGAAGCAGATGCTTGCACTGAAACATGCAGTCGCTGTTGCGGATGGCGCTCCGCTGTATAGGCCATCAGCCCAAAATCCGCGAGGATCACGGCATCGGCACCCAATGCCGAGGCATCGTCAACGGCTTGGTACCAGATATGCTCGTCGCCTGCACGCATGAAGGTGTTGATTGCAACGAAGACCTGCGTCCGACGGGCATGGGCGAAATTGATCGCTTCCCGTAGCTCTTCGCGGCTGAAATTGAGGCCCGGAAAATTGCGTGCGTTGGTTTCATCACGAAAGCCGCAATACACTGCATCGGCTCCGGCCTGCACGGCTTCGCGAAGTGCGGAAGGTGTTCCGGCAGGACAGATCAGTTCCATGAAGGGGTATCCTCTTTTGTGTCGGCAGCGAGCGCTTTGTCGCGCACAAAGCCTGCAATGGTTCGCACCACCGGGGCGAATGGCCCTGCGCCGCGTCCAAGATCAGCTGGCAGGTCAACATTGCAATCGTCCAGCGCACTGCGCAGGGCCAGCATGGCCTCCATGTCGCCGGTCACAGTGATGTCGCGCGAGAAAAACAGGGCGTCGCCATCAAGTTTGCCCTCCAGAAGAGCGAGCAGCATGACGAGCGGGCCTTCGATTGCGGCATCGGTTTTAAAGTCGTCTTTGTTGCGCAGTACCGAAATACGGGGGGCACCGGGTTCAACCAGAAAGGCGAAGGGGAGATCGGATGGCCGGAAGCCAAATCGTTTGTTGACGTGCTCGCCCAGCCGCTCAAACAGGCCGGGATGCGCACGGATAACCTGAAAGAAAACACGAGAAACAAAAGGCTTGAGCAGAAATGGCGGAACAAACCGAACCGGAGCGACCACGGCAGGCGGAATTTTCATCATGACTTTGCTCCAGACACTTCTATGCGCACCAGCTTACGACCTCTTCTCAAGGACTAGGCGATTCAAGCCTGTAAGAGTTTGATCTGGATCAAAGACGGCAGAAGAATTGCGTATTCAAAGTGAGACATGAAAAATGCATCCCCTCTGCCTTCTTCCTATGGCGATCTACAGAGCTTCGTATCGGAGCTCGAACGACACGGCGATCTCGTCCGCATCCAACGTCCAGTTTCGCTGCTTCATGAAATCACGGAAATTCATAAACGCGTTCTGGAAGCTGATGGACCGGCTTTGCTGTTTGAAAATCCGGTCGATGCTGAAGGCAAAGTGCAATCCATCCCGTTGCTTGCCAATCTTTTCGGTGCTGAACGACGGATTGCATGGGGGCTTGGTCGCAGTCCGGAAGAGCTGCCTGATTTAGCCAATCTGATGGCAGAGTTGAGAGCGCCGACACCGCCGCGCTCAGCAGGCGAAATCTGGGGCAAGCTGCCCCTGGCAAAAGCAGCGCTGGCAATGCGACCACGGCGTGTCAGCCGTGCGCCGGTACATGCAATCACACGCGAGGGAGACGCCATTGATCTGGACGCGTTGCCGATACAATGGTGCTGGCCCGGAGAGCCTGCTCCACTGGTAACATGGCCTTTGGTCATCACTTGTGCGCCTGACGATCCATCCGACATCAATGTCGGTATTTACCGGATGCAGAAGCTCGGGCGAGACAGGCTGGTCATGCGCTGGCTGGCACATCGGGGTGGGGCGCGGCATCATCGCATGTGGCAGAAGGTCGGGAAGGATATGCCCGTTGCTGTTGCGATCGGTGCGGATCCAGCGACAATTCTTGCAGCTGTCATGCCTTTGCCTGAAGGGATGAGCGAGCTTGCGTTTTCGGGTCTTTTGTCGGGGCGAAGGCCCGCAATCGCAGACGCGCGCACGGTGCCAATCAGCGTCCCTGCCAATGCGGAAATTGTGCTTGAAGGTTTTGTATCGGCAACCGAAACCGCGCCGGAAGGCCCTTATGGGGATCACACTGGTTATTATAACAGTGTGGAAGATTTTCCGGTGATGCGTCTCAGCGCGATAACAATGCGCAAGAACCCGATTTATCTTTCCACTTACACCGGGCGTCCCCCTGATGAACCTTCAAAGCTCGGCGAGGTGATGAACAAGCTGTTTGTGCCGGTCGTGCGCAAACAATTTCCTGAGATCACTGACCTTTGGCTGCCAGCTGCGGCATGTTCTTATCGCGCAATGGTGGTCGCCATCGACAAGCGATATCCGGGGCAAGCGCGCAGGGTGATGATGGGGCTTTGGTCAATGTTGCCACAGTTCAGCTACACCAAGCTTATCATTGCCGTCGATCCCGATATCAATGTGCGCAATTGGGATGATGTGCTCTGGGCGCTATCGACACGCTTCGACGCGAGCCGAGATTTGATTACGCTTGATCATACACCGGTGGATTATCTTGATTTCGCTTCACCGCGTTCAGGGCTTGGCGGAAAGCTCGGACTTGATGCAACCAACAAGATCGGTGCGGAAACCGATCGCGAATGGGGCGCTGTCCTTTCCATGAATGCAGAGACCATTGCGCGGGTGGACGCAATGTGGGGCGAGTTGGGAATCGACCGGGAGAGCAGACAGTGAAGCGGATTGTCGTGGGAGTTTCAGGTGCGTCCGGGTCGCTCATTTCACTGAAAATACTTGAGTGCCTGAACAGGATGCAGTCCGTTGAAACGCATCTTGTCATATCACAAGCCGCTGAGCGGACTTTGCGCTATGAGCTGGGCCCGAACGGCTACTCAATGCTGCATAGGCTGGCAGACAAAACCTATTCGATTGAGGATGTGGGAGCAGCTATTGCCAGCGGATCCGTGCAAACGGCAGGAATGATTGTTGCGCCTTGTTCCATGCGCACTTTAGCGTCGATAGCCAATGGCTTCAGCGATAGTCTGCTAACGCGCGCTGCCGATGTGCAGCTCAAAGAGCGGCGCAAGCTGCTGCTGATCACCCGCGAAACACCACTGCATCTGGTCCATTTGCGCAATATGTGTACGGTCACCGAGATGGGCGCAATCGTGATGCCGCCAGTTCCCGCCTTTTATCTGCACCCGCAGACGGTAGATGAAATTGCCCATCAGATCGCAGCGCGAGCCATTGATCTGATGGGGATTGGTGAGCAACAGGCCGAAAGCTGGAGCGGCTCAGTTTAGTTTCGGATGCCGGTCAACGAGCGCCTGACGGCGTAGCTGCAGCTCTTCGATCTGCTGTTCGAGCGAGAGAATTTCATCATCGAGCTTATCGACGCGTTCTTCGATATGGGAATAGGCTTCCTTCAGCAGCAGTTTGGCTTCCGTTTTGTTTGAGGCACTTGGCGTGTCGCCACGCAACGGTTTGTTGGCCGTCTCAGGAAGGAAGAATGCTGTGATGAGACCCACGATGGCTGCGCACATGAGATAGTAAGCAGGCAGATAAAGATTATCAGTTGCCTCGACAAGCCATGCGGCAACAGTCGGGGTCAGTCCCGCCACGATAATTGAAATATTAAAGGCGGCAGCAAGAGCGCTATAGCGAATACGCGCCGGAAACAGTGCTGGCAGTGTCGATGCCATGATGCCTGTGAGGCAGTTGAGCAAAATCGCCAATATCAGCAAGCCAGCAAAAATAGTCGCAATGTTTCCACTGGCAACAAGGTGGAAGGCCGGCACGGCAAACAACAATAGGCCCACACTGCCGATAATCAAGAAAGGCCTGCGGCCAAACCGGTCGCTAAGGAAGCCGACGACGGGCTGCACGAACAGCATACCGATCATCACGACAATGATAATCAGCACACCGTGATCTTCGGAATAGCCCAGGCTCTGGGAAAGATAGGTCGGCATATAGGTGAGCAGCATGTAATAGGTGACGTTTGTCACCAGAACCATGCCAATACAGACGCTCAATGCACGCCAGTATTTGCTGACGATTTCCTTGAAGGACACCATCGGCCGGTCTTCAATCGCATCACGGTCTTCTTTTTCCAATGCCGCAAGCTGTTGTGTGAATGCGGGTGTTTCTTCAGCCGCATGGCGAAGATAAAGTCCGATCAGCCCGAGCGGAGCGGCAAGGTAGAATGGAATGCGCCAGCCCCAGTCCAAGAAGGCGTCTTCACCAACCATGGTGCTGAGGAAAACGACGAGACCCGCACCCAGCACAAAACCGGCTATCGAGCCAAAGTCCAGCCAGCTGCCCAGGAAGCCGCGACGCCTGTCGGGAGCATATTCGGCGACGAAGATCGCAGCGCCGGTATATTCGCCGCCTACAGAAAAGCCCTGTGCCAGCTTGCAAAGCAGCAAAAGGATAGGCGCCCAGATTCCGATAGTGGCATAGGAGGGGATCAGGCCGATACAGAATGTACTGGCGGCCATGATGATAATTGTAAGCGAGAGAACTTTTTGTCGACCGAAACGGTCGCCCATTACGCCGAAAAACAAGCCACCCAGAGGGCGCACCAGAAACGGCACGGAGAATGTGGCAAGCGCTGCAATTGTCTGAATGCCGGGGGCTGCATTGGGGAAGAATACCTGGCCCAATGCATAGGCCACGAAGCCGTAAACACCGAAATCGAACCATTCCATCGCGTTGCCCAAGGCCGCAGCGGTAATGGCTTTCTTGAGCTTGGTGTTATCGATGACCTTGATGTCGTGAATTTGTAATGGTGTAGCCTGAGATGAGCTGCCTGCAGCATCGCTTTGCGCCATTCGCCACCGCCTTTTTGCGTTTTGTTATAATATCCCACGCAACAGAATAGCGGCCCCGCATTTAGAACATGCATTGACCACTCTACTGTTAAGTGAATTTGAGCGAGTAACGAGTTGGCGTCGGGTTTGGTTCCGATAAAGCGTATAAATAGTCGGCAAAGAAGGCCTATGCTGGCCCGAGCATGATGAAAGTTTCGCTTTTGCTGACGCCCTGAAGTGAGCGTATCGTCGAAATCACTTCGTTAAGCTCGGAGATGGTCGAGACTTCCAGCTCGGCGATCACATCCCAGATGCCGTTAGTGTTAAAAACGCCCGTGAGGCCTGGAACGCGTTTGATTGCGCTGATTGTGGCCTTGAGTGACGAGCCTGACATTTCGATGAGCATGAAGGCACGGATCTGATCTTTGCCGATATCGTCACGGACACGGACAGTGAAGCCTTTTATGTCGCCATTCGCAATCATGCGGTCGAGGCGTTTTTGTGCGGTGGCGCGTGCAACGCCTAAAAGCTCTGCAAGCTGTGGAACAGAAGCCCGGCCATTAATGCGAAGCTCTGTGATCAGTCTCTTGTCCAGCTCATCCATTGATACGGCTTCCTTAAAAGTAAGTTATGCTGACGATATCGTCACTATTTTATAAAAATAATCACTTTATATTCTTTTTTGTCAATCTAATTGCAGATAATGATTTTGGCCAAGGGGAGTGCATAAGCGGCTCTTAAAATGCTGCAAGCGATAGGAACGCTGCGCAAATCCCTGTTGAGGCCGGTTACAAGGCTATCAAAATAGCGTCAACAGCTCCGCCTGGGGCTTTCGTAGGGAACTCTGATAATGAAAATGGCGAGACTTTTTTCCACAGCGCTTATAGCACTTGGCATCTCACTATCCGCCCATGCGGCTAAGGCTGATGATCTGGAAAAAATTCAGAAGAACGGCAAGATGACGATTGCGCTTTCGGGCGTTTTCCCTCCGTTCAGTTTTGTCGATGAATCCAACAAGGTTGTTGGCTTCGACGTTGATATCGGTTCTGAAATTGCACGCCGTCTGAAGGCTGAGCCTGAAATCGTCACCACTGCCTGGGATGGCATCATTGCGGGCCTCGTTACCGGCCGCTTCGATACAATCGTCGGCTCGATGGGCATCACCGAAGAACGCAAAAAAGCAATCGACTTCGTCGGACCTTACTACCGTTCCGGTCTTGGCCTGTTCCTGCGTAAAGGCGACAGCGTCAAGTCGCTCGACGAACTCGACGGCAAGACAATTGGTGTGACGCTTGGCGAAACCTCTGAAAAGTGGGTTCGCGAGCAGAACAAGTATGAAGTCCGCACCTATAAGGGCCTGCCGGAAATGCTTCTCGACCTCGGTTCGGGCCGCATCGACGCGGTGATTGCCGACGACGTGCCTGTTCTGGTTGCCATTTCCAAGAGCAATGCGCCGATCGAGCAGATCAAGGATGACAAGCTTCCGCGCTATGACATTGGCATTGCTGTTCGCAAGAACAATCCTGAACTTCGCGACGCTATGCAGAAAGCGCTCGACGATATGATGGCTGATGGCACTTACAAGACCATTTCCGAAAAGTGGATTGGCGCGGATATCCGTTAATCCGGTTGTTTCGGGTCAGGGCAGCATAATTTGCTGCCCTGCCTCAAACACGGAAGCGGCATGAGTGAAAATCTTTAGCCGCATTTTCTGTTTTACGCATTGTTTTCATGTTGAGCGCTCTGAGCAGCTTTATTGACAATGCTCTCGTTCCTAAACTCTGCCATGGCCTCGTTTCAGCCGTTCGCTGAAGCACTATCTCGTGGCAGATGTTCCTCCTGATGGAGCAGAAAGGTTGAAGGATGGATATCGCACTTATCGAGCGGATTTTTCCCTTCATTGTTGAAGCTGCCTGGGTCACTGTCGGACTGACTGTCGTGTCGCTGCTGATCGGTCTGGTTGTCGCCAGTCTGCTCGTTATGGCGCGCTTTTCGCGATATGCACCAGTGCGCTGGATTGCTGTGGCCTATATCAGCATCATGCGTGGTACGCCGCTTCTGGTGCAGCTCTTCCTCGTGTTCTTTGGTGGCCCGCAATTCGGCTTTGAATTCACGCCCTTTGTGGCGGGTGTCATCACGATGGGCTTCAACATCGGCGCCTATATGTCTGAGGGTATGCGCGGGGCGATCCTGGCAGTTGATAAAGGCCAGAATGAAGCCGCCCGGTCGCTTGGTTTTGGTCGAGTTGGCACGATGCGGCTCTTCATTCTGCCACAGGCTGCTCCTTTGATGATCCGGTCGCTGGGCGTCAATACGGTTATTCTGACCAAGAGTACTGCTCTTGTCTCCACCATCGGTGTGGTTGAATTGACCTATACCGCGCAGCGCTTTGTTACTTCCACCTACAAGCCCTTCGAGGTTTTTGCGGTGGCTGCTGCGGCTTACATCGTCATCATAGCCGTCATTTCGCTGATCGTTCGCGGACTTGAAACCTACTTCAACGCTGAGAAGAGGGCAGGAGCATGAGTCTGGATTTCACAGTTGTTCCACCTTATGCGGAACTGTTGCTCATCGGTCTTCTGTGGACCGTTCTGATCACCGTTCTGGCTGGCGTTATCAGCGTTGTGCTTGGCATTGTTATTGCAATCGTCACCCTTCATGCGCCCAAACTGATCAGCCTTCCCCTGCGTGGCATTGTATTCCTGTTCATGGGCACACCGCTGCTGCTGCAGCTTTATCTGCTCTATTATGGCCTGTCGCAGATCGGGATCATGGTGCCTGCATTCTGGACCGGTGTGTTCGGGCTTGGTATGCATTATGCTGCCTATAATGCCGATATTTTCCGCGCGTCGCTGGAGGCTGTCGACAAGGGACAAATGGAAGCCGCTCGCTCGCTTGGCTTCGGCAATGGTGCCTCTTTGCGCTATTTCATTATCCCGCAGGCAATCCTTACGGCTTTGCCACAGGTCGGCAATAACAGCATTATCCTGCTCAAGGACACGGCCGTTCTTTCGGTGCTCGGCATCACAGAACTGGTGCTGAATGCCCAGCGTGGCATCAGCGAAACCTATCGTCCTTTTGAGTTCTACTTCGTTGCAGCCGTGCTCTATTACCTCGTCAATCTTCTGATGGAATGGGGTTTGAGCAAAGCGGCCAAGAAAGCGGAAGCTATCCGATGAACACACAGACCCCCATGATCGAATTGCGCCAAATTCGGAAATCTTACGGCGAAATCGAGGTGCTGAAAGGCATCGACCTGACTGTTGCACGCGGGAAGATCGTTTCCATCATAGGCCCCAGCGGATCGGGTAAGAGCACGTTGCTCCGCTCCATCAATATGTTGGAGGAATCCTCAAGCGGCGAAATCTGGCTTGATGGACATCAGGTAAATCGTCCGCTCAAGGGGCGTGCTTTTGAAAAGCACATCAACCACATCCGTCAGGAAATGGGGATGGTTTTTCAGCAGTTTAACCTCTTCCCGCATTTGACGGTTCTGCAGAACATCATGGTCGGACCGATGAAGCTCAAGGGCTTGTCCCGGGCGGATGCATTGGAACGCGCTAACACTCTGCTCGCCAAGGTAGGCCTCGTCGATAAGGGGCACGCCTATCCGGCACGTCTCTCTGGCGGTCAGAAGCAACGTGTTGCCATTGCTCGCGCTTTGGCAATGCAGCCCAAAGTTATGCTTTTTGATGAAGCGACATCTGCGCTTGATCCGGAGCTGGTCGAAGAAGTCAATCAGGTCATGAAGCAGCTCGCAAACGAGCACATGACCATGCTGATCGTCACCCACGAAATGCGCTTTGCCGCCGAAGTCTCCGACCATGTGATGTTCATGGATGGTGGCGTGGTGGTTGAGCAAGGCGCGCCAAGCCAAGTCTTGTCCGATCCTACCGAGGAACGGACAAGAGCTTTCCTACGAAAGCATCTTTCGCAATAAGCCGGTCGAAAACGACCGAAGCCTGAAGTTTATGTTCTGAAGCGTGTTTCTGACATCTCGAAACACGCTCTAATCGACGGAGATTAGATTCAATGACTGCGAGTGTTTCAAACGGCGCGTCCAACGCCGTAACGACCGCGCACAACCATATTAATGCGCAGCATGTCGAAGATCTGGCATTGCGCCTTGTTGGCTGGGGCAGTGAAACAGGCACACCCGGAGAGGCGGAGTTTTCCGATCATCTCGTAGCCGTACTCAAGGAAATACCCTACTTCCAGCAGAACCCGGATAATATTCGCACAGTAGCCAGCCATGGTGATCCGCTGACCCATAATGTGGTCGCGCTGGTGCGCGGAAACGGCAAGCGCACGCTCGCTCTTGCAGGCCATTTTGATACGGTCGCAACCGATAACTACCACGAGCTTAAGTCGCTCGCTTGTGAGAGCCTGAAACTCAAGGACGCTCTTATCAAGGATTTGTCTAATCGTTCACGATCCGCTCAGGAAGAGCGCGCGCTGGAAGATTTGCTGAGCGGCGATTTCCTCCCGGGACGTGGCCTGCTCGATATGAAAAGCGGGCTTGCCGTGGGTATAGCCTGTGCTGAAAAATTTGCGGCTGACCCGGATCGCAGCGGTAATTTGTTGCTGGTTTTCACCCCCGATGAAGAACGCGAAAGCCGTGGCATGCGTTCGATGCGCAATGCGCTGCCAGCTATCGCCCGCGACTTTGACATTGAAATCTCGGCTGCGATCAATCTCGATGTGACATCTGATCAGGGCGACGGAAAAGAAGGTCGTGCGGTTTATGCTGGGACCATCGGAAAGCTGCTGCCCTTTGCGCTGGTTATCGGATTGAGCTCACATGCGAGCTATCCATATGAAGGCGTGAGCGCACAGGCGATGGCCGCCGCCATTCTTGCACGCTTTGAAGGCAATGCAGCGCTTGCTGATCGCGATGAGAATGATATCTCGCCGCCACCAATCTGCCTTGAAGCAAAAGATCTGCGTGACGGATATGAAGTGACGACGCCAGAACGTTTCTGGATCGCGCTTAACTGGCTTTATCATGCCATGACGGCGGAAGAGCTGTTCAGTCGTTTTAAGGAGGAAGTTCTGGCTGGTGCGACAGAGGCCGTTGAGCGCTTTGCCGGTCAGTCTGAAGCGTTCGGAGAACTGATCGGAAAACGCGCTGGCGCAATTCCGGCAGCACCGAAGCTCATCACATTCGAGCAGTTGCGCGTGATGGCTGCAGAGGTCGCCGGTGAGCAGTTCGAAGCTCTTTACAGCGAGCAGGAAAAGCGCCTTGCCGATATCGACAATCCGTTGTCGGTCAGCCGCCAACTGACTGAATGGCTTGTCGGCGTTGCACATCTGTCAGGTCCAGCAGTTGTTGTGGGGTTTGCCGGTCTGCATTACCCAGCGAGCCGTCTTGATCATACGCAGGCTAATGATCGTGCGTTCAAACAGGCTATCGACACAACGATGCAGGCATTTGCGGCCTTTCCGGATCAGTCACTCGTCTGGAAGCCGTATTTCCAGGGCATTTCCGACATGAGCTTTCTGGGGCAGGCGACGCTTGGGCAGGATATTGTTTCAAACAACACGCCGGTCGCCCGTCTTGTCGATCATCCGGCGAGTGACGCCTTACAATTCCCGGTGGTCAATATTGGCCCATGGGGACGTGAATTCCACCAGAAGCTTGAGCGTGTACACGCGCCTTATGCCTTTGAAGTCCTGCCGCAGATCGTTTCGATGATTGCGGAAAATTTTCTCGTAACCAAGGCCTGAGCCAGCAGTGCTTTGCCCAAACATGTTGGATAAAGGTTCATATCAATGACCAATGAAAAGCTGAATATAGTTCCGTTTGTCAGTGTCGATCACATGATGAAGCTTGTGCTCACGGTGGGAGTTGAAACCTTCCTCAAAGAGCTGGCCGACGTGATCGAAGAAGATTTCCGCCGTTGGGAACAGTTCGACAAGACGCCGCGTATCGCATCCCACTCCGACGAAGGTGTAATTGAGCTGATGCCGACAAGCGACGGCACGCTTTATGGATTTAAATATGTAAACGGCCATCCGAAGAACACAAAGGAAGGTCGCCAGACCGTTACCGCCTTTGGCGTGCTCTCCGATGTTGGCAACGGTTATCCAATGCTGTTGACGGAGATGACGATTCTCACAGCGCTTCGCACAGCTGCAATGTCAGCAGTCGCCGCCAAACATCTTGCGCGGCCTGATTCAAAGACCATGACGATCATCGGAAATGGCGCACAGAGCGAGTTTCAGGCGTTGGCGTTCAAAGCCATCCTGGGAATCGAAAATCTCCGCCTCTTTGACATTGATCGTTCTGCGAGCGAGCGCTGTGCGCGTAACCTGAGTGACAAGGGCTTTTCTGTTTCGATTCACAACACATCGCAGGAAGCCGTTGAAGGTGCCGACATCATCACGACTGTTACGGCTGACAAGCAATATGCCACTATCCTCAGTGACAACATGGTCGGCCCTGGCGTGCATATCAATGCCGTTGGCGGCGATTGCCCTGGCAAAACCGAGTTGAACAAAGACATTTTGCTGCGTTCCGACATTTTTGTCGAATACCCGCCGCAGACCCGCATCGAAGGTGAAATCCAGCAGCTTGACGCCGACTATCCGGTCAAAGAGCTCTGGGAAGTCATCACCGGTGCGATCTCTGGTCGTGCTTCCGACCGAGCCATCACCCTGTTTGACAGTGTTGGTTTCGCAATCGAAGATTTCTCGGCGCTGCGTTATGTCCGCAGCAAGTTGGAGGAAACGGGCCTCTTTGTCGAGCTGGATATGCTGGCTGATCCTGACGAGCCACGCGACCTTTATGGAATGCTCATTCGATGCGAAAAGGCGCTGAAGCAGGCAGCCTGATAGCAAAAGCAAGGCCGGTGGCGAAAACCACCGGCCTTTTGCATTATACGCTGCTCAGAAGAATGCTGGTCTCGCTGTTCATGACACCATCGATCGTTCGCACTTCACGCAAGACGCGATCAAAATCGTGCAGGCTTTCTGCATGGATCTCCGCCACAAGATCCCATGAACCGTTTGTCGTATGCAAAGTGCGGATCTGCGGCAATCCTCGCAGGAGCTTGATCACCTTGGTTGTCGATCGGCCTTGCACCTCGATCAGCATGATCGCGTGAACAACCCCATCATCGTAATCCTGCCGAACCCGGATGGTGAAGCCTAATGCTGCACCAGTTTCCAACAGGCGATCCAGGCGCGCCTGAACGGTTCCGCGTGAAACGCCAAGGATAGTCGCCAGTTTTGAGAGCGGCGCACGTCCGTCCTCCCGCAAAATGGCAATCAGCTTATGATCCAGATCATCAAAAATATGCATGGCACTTTTTACAGTTCAACTGTGCAAATTGCCATATTTTTTACAAATGACCCGACACTTTTACAATTTTAACTGACTTTATGCCCTCCTACTCTGCTTGTCGGAGTGCTGATGGAGGAGCGTATGAGTATGTTGGAGAGCAGGAAAAGCCACCTGATCGAGCTACCAGAGTTCATGGCGCAGCGATGCCAAATTCGCTTCCGTTGGTGAAGCGATAAGCGCTTTAAATCTTTGTTTTTATGCATGTCTTTTGCGACATGCTTTAGCAGTGAGAATAGTCTGAGAATGAGCAGACCATCTGTCCAGAGTCCGAAATCGGTCGTTATGATCCGACCACATCATTTTACCCCCAATGCGCAAACCGCAAAGGATAATGCGTTTCAGTCCGTCGACGAGCGTCGCTCCGCTGAAGTGCTGGCGAAAGCTGCTTTCGATGAGGTAACGCTCATGGCCGAGGGATTGGCTGATGCGGGCGTAACGGTTCATCTTTTTGAAGACGAAACTCACGCCTTGCCCGATTCAGTCTTCCCGAATAACTGGTTTTCGACCCATTCGGGCGGCCATGTTGCCATCTATCCGATGTTTTCGGAAAGCCGCCAGAAAGAGCGTCGCCCTGACGTGATCGAAATGCTGAAGCGCGACTACCGCGTTCAGGACGTCATCGATTATTCGGGTCTGGAGCGCGATCACTTCTATCTCGAAGGCACTGGCGCCATGGTGCTCGACCATATTGGACGTGTGGCCTATGCAGCCCGTTCCAATCGCACCAATGAAGTGGCGCTAGAGCGTTTCTGCACACATTTCAACTTTGAGCCGATGGTGTTTGATGCGGTCGATTCGTCCGGCAAGCCGATCTATCACACCAATGTGCTGATGTGCATCGGTGCGGATTACGCATTGATCGGAACCGATATGATTACTGATCCGGCCCGCCGTCAGGAAATTGTTGATCGTCTGCAGGAAACCGGACGCACGGTCATTCATCTTTCAGCACGACAGATTGGTGAGTTTGCCGGGAATGCCATTGAACTGGAAGGCCAGGATGGCCGGGTTTTGGCTCTTTCTGCCCGCGCTCTTGCCGCTTTGAGCAAGGATCAGATCAAGACAATCGAACAGACCGCAAAGCTGCTGCCTTTCGCCGTTCCGACGATTGAGCTGGCTGGCGGATCGGTCCGCTGCATGTTGGCTGGCATTCATCTTTCGCGCCGCACAACAAACGGCACACATTTGCTTTACGCAACAACAAGAGCCGGGTAGATAGGCTCCAGCTAAATTGAGGGTAACCTTCCATGTCTTCTAACAGACCCGTTTATGAGTTCAACTCGATCATCGTCCGTGAGCCTTCGCGCTCTGTGGTGAATGGTCTTCGTGCGCTGGATACCGGCAACCCAACCTATGAAGGCGTTAAGGCCGAACATGACGCCTATATCGCTGCCATGCAGGCTGCAGGCGTCGAGGTTACGATCCTTCCTCCGCTCGAAGATTTCCCTGATTCCATCTTCGTTGAAGATCCAGCACTCGTTTTCACGGAAGGCGCAATTCTGCTCCGTCCGGGCGCAGTAACGCGCGTTGGTGAAACGGCTGTTATCGAACCGACGCTCCGCCAGATGTTCGACACCGTTGTTGAACTTCCAGAGCCAGGCTTTGCTGACGGTGGCGACGTTCTGACGACACAGAAGAGCGTGATGATCGGCCTTTCCGCCCGTACCGATAAGGCAGGTGCAGCAGCGCTTATCGCAAGCCTCGATAAGATCGGTCGCAAGGGTGAAGTTGTTTCGACACCGGAAGGCGTCCTTCATTTCAAAACCGACTGCTCGCTGGTCGATGAAGAAACCGTTCTCTCCACGAGCCGCCTCGCAAAGTCCGGCGTCTTCTCCGGTCTTCGTCAGCTGATCGTGCCGGAAGGCGAGGAAGCCGCTGCCAATGCATTGCGCGTCAATGACGTTGTGATGGTCGGCTCCGATTTCCCACGCACTATCGAGCTGCTGGAAAAGAGCGGTTACAACGTGGTTCCCCTGAAAACCACGCAGATTGGCAAGATCGACGCTGGTCTTTCCTGCATGTCGCTTCGCTGGTATCGCAAGTAAGTCTAACGGCTCAGGGGCACCCGCTCCTGAGCCGTTTTCTATATGCATTCCCCGTGCTTGCCGTAATAAAAAGGTAAGCCGCTACAAAAATATAAGGAGAACGGGAACATGGTTAGTTTTAAAGGGAAAATTGCAGGCGCGATCGCGCTTGCTGTATTGGCCAGCGGCGCAGCACAGGCGGAAGGTAAACTTCGTCTCGGCATGACGCCTGAGCCATATATGCCTTTCACACAGGTCAATGCTGCAGGTGAATGGGAGGGGCTGGAAGCGGACCTTTCACGCGCGCTCTGCGAAAAGCTCGCAGACAAATGTGAATTCAAGTCGATGGCATGGGATGGCCTTATTCCATCGCTCACCGAAAACAAGGTCGATTTCATTATCGGCGCTTTCTCGGTGACGGATGAACGCCGTAAGGTTGTTGATTTCAGCACACCTTACTACACCGAAGGCACTGTCGTCGTCGGTTCGAAGTCGGATACGGACAAGGTCGGCACCGTCGCGGCAAGCGATGGCTCGGGTGAAGTCGTTGATCAGGCAGCTCTGTCGGGTAAGATCGTCGGCGTCCAGACTTCGAGCGTTCAGTCGGCTTACATGACCAAGTATCTGCCCGATGTCTCGATCAAGAGCTACGACACGGCTGACAACTCGGTTGCCGATCTTGTTGCGGGTCGCGTTGACTATGTTCTTGCGCCGGATCTGTTTGTGCAGAATTTCCTGAAGACCCCGCAGGGCGAAGATTACGAAGTCAAGCTCGTTGCGCCAAAGAGCGTAGTGCTGGGTGAAGGCGTTGCCTATGCCGTCCGTAAGGGCGATACAGCAACGCTTGAAAAGGTCGATGCAGCACTTGCAGAACTCGACAAGGAAGGCGCTCTGAAGGCGCTGGTCGACAAGTGGATTTTCGAAAAGAAGTAATCCTTTAAGGAAACGAACGCCGGTAGCGGTGTTCGGCCTTCGCTTACAGCATCGTCCCAAGGTCCAAATCGACTTTGGCCAAATCGACTTTGGAATGACGGATGCGTAAATTTAATAAGCTGGAGCGCCCCTCTTGCGTCCATAGAGATGCGTGGCGCTCCGTGCGAAGCGTCTGGCTTTTTGATCGGATTAATCTGCATGGATTCTTATTGGCAACTGTTAGCCTGGGGAAGCGAGGGCTGGGGAGACGAGTTCGCACACGGACTTCTGATGACCTTGCAGGTCTCGGCCGTGGCATTTGCAGTCTCATTCCTCTTTGGGCTCACCGCCGCATCGGGGAAGCTTTCGCGAAACCGTTTCACGAAAGCGATTGCTGATCTTTATACAACGGTGGTTCGCGCTCTTCCGGAGCTGCTTGTTATTCTGCTGCTCTATTTCTCTGTCGCGACAGGTGCGGAACGGCTTCTCAAGGCGACGGGCCTTGTCGGCAATGATTTCCAGTTTAGCGCCTTTTGGGCCGCAATTATTGCGCTGGCTTTCGTCAACGGCGCATTCATGACCGAAGTGTTGCGTGCATCTTATCTGGCAATTCCGCGAGGGCAGATCGAAGCAGCACTATCCATCGGGATGCGTCGTCGTCAGATATTTACCCGCGTCACCTTCCCGCAAATGATGCGTCATGCCGTTCCCGGCATTGGCAATCTCTGGCTTTCGATAACCAAGGAAAGCGCGATCATTTCGGTTCTCGGTTCCTTCCATGAGTTGCTTTATACGGGCTACCGCGCTGCGGCATCCACCAAGCAATATGTGTTCTTTTATGGCCTCACGGCACTTCTGTTCCTGGGCATCACACTGGTTTCAGTTCTGATAATTGCACGGCTTGAAAAACGCCTGAGCCGGGGGCACGGATAATGGAATCGATCACTAAAATCATTGAGTTCCTGCCGCCGTTGATTAAGGCGATGCCGCTGACACTGCTTTTGACGGCAACAGCAGGCGTTATCGGTCTGATCTTTGGTACGCTTAGTGCGTTGGCGCTGCTTTCAAAGAGCCGCATTCTGAAATGGCCGGCTTTTGTCTACACCTTTATTTTCCGAGGCACGCCGCTTCTGGTGCAGCTTTATCTGATCTATTATGGGCTTGGGCAGATCCTGCCAGGCACATGGGTCAGACACAGTTTCCTGTGGCCATATATGCGTGATGGCCTGTGGTATGCGGTGTTTGCGTTGAGCCTCAATCAGGGTGCTTACAATGCCGAGGTTATTCGCGGCGCTATCAAGTCAATCCCACGCGGGCAGATCGAAGCAGCACTTTCTATCGGTATGAGCCGGTTCAAGATTTTGCGCCGCGTCACCCTTCCGCTGGCCTTCCGTCATTGTATGCCGGTTCTGACCAGTGATCTTATCATCCTGCTCAAATCCACTTCGCTTGCTTCCACAATTACGATCATGGAAGTGATGGGAACCGCACGCGCGTTGCAACGCAGTTCCTTGTCGATATTCGAGCCGTTGATTGCGGCAGGTATCCTCTATTTCACCGTTGTGTTCATCCTTACCCGGATCATGAACTGGGTCGAACGGCGCATGAGCAGTTCACGCGCGTCGATGGTCTGATCTGTTTCAGGAGCAATTTAAATGACGTCCATGGCACTGACCGTCAAAAATATTCACAAGAGCTTCGCTGGTGTCGAGGTTCTAAAAGGCATCTCTTTTGAAGCCAAGAAAGGCGACGTCATATCGCTGATTGGCAGCAGTGGTTCTGGCAAAAGCACTTTGCTGCGCTGCATCAACTATCTGGAAACTCCGGATGAAGGCGAGATCGCAGTTGCGGGTGAAGTGATCCGTACCAAGGTCGGACGCGATGGAAAATCCCATGCTGCCGATCCGCGTCAGCTTGAACATGTCCGCACGCGTCTGGGAATGGTGTTTCAGAGCTTTAATCTTTGGTCGCATCGAACGATCCTTGAGAACATCATCGAAGGACCGATCCATGTTCTGGGCATGTCGAAGGCGGAAGCTTTGGCAGAAGCAGAAGTTCTGATGGAGAAGGTGGGGATCACGCCCAAACGCGATCAGTATCCTACCCAGCTTTCCGGCGGACAGCAGCAGCGCGCTGCAATTGCTCGTGCACTCGCTATGAAACCTGAAGTCATGCTGTTTGATGAGCCGACTTCTGCACTTGATCCAGAACTGGTGACCGAAGTGCTGCAGGTTATCAAAAAACTCGCCGAAGAAGGCCGGACAATGGTGATGGTGACACATGAAATGGCGCTTGCACGCGAAATTTCGAGCGAAGTCATCTTCCTGCACAAGGGGCTGGTTGAAGAGCGCGGTTCCCCTGATATCGTGATGCGGAATCCGCAGTCGCAGCGCCTACGTCAATTCTTGCACATGAATTAAGGGGGGAGATCATGACCGATAAAAAATTGGGTTCATTTGAGGATGAACTGAAAGCTATCCGCAGGCATCTGCATAGCATTCCCGAGCTGGGATTAGAGGAAGTTGAGACTTCCGACTATATTGCATCCCGCTTGCAGGAATGGGGCTATGAACTGAGCCGCGGGCTTGCCAAGACTGGCATTGTTGCCTCTCTGCGCCGGGGCAATTCAAATCGCTCCATCGGTTTCCGCGCTGATTTTGATGCGCTACCAATTCTGGAAGAAACTGGTCTGCCTTATGCAAGCAAGAATGCGGGCAAGATGCATGCCTGTGGCCATGACGGTCATACCGCAATGCTGCTGGGCGCTGCATGGTCGCTTGCAAAGGATGAAGACTTTTCGGGAACTGTTCATTTCATTTTCCAGCCCGCTGAGGAAAATTATGGCGGTGCTCAGATCATGATCGAGGAAGGGCTCTTTGAACGCTTCCCTTGCGATCAGGTGTTTGCGCTCCATAACTGGCCGGGTTTGGAAGCCGGAAAATTT
This sequence comes from Brucella sp. NBRC 12953, assembly GCF_040369775.1. Classification (NCBI taxonomy): domain Bacteria; kingdom Pseudomonadati; phylum Pseudomonadota; class Alphaproteobacteria; order Hyphomicrobiales; family Brucellaceae; genus Brucella; species Brucella sp. NBRC 12953. The sequence goes on along the minus strand of NZ_BAABSV010000003.1, from coordinate 224,979 downwards.
GCGTCCAAGGCAGGCCCGATTGCTGCTTCCATAGATGCACTGACACTGACGGTTAAGGGCAGTGGCGGACATGGTGCAGAGCCTGAAAAGACGATTGATCCAATCGTGGTCGCGTCAAGCATTGTCATGGCCCTGCAGACCATCGTCTCTCGCACAGTCTCGCCACATCAGGCCAGCGTGATTACCGTCGGTGCGTTTAATTCGGGTGCGGTTTGTAATGTCATTCCTGATACGGCCAAGCTTGAAATCTCGATGCGTGCAACCGACCCGGTCATTCGCAAGACATTGCGTGATAAGGTCGAGCAGGTCGCAAAGATGCAAGCAGCGAGCTATGGCGCAGATGTAAGCTTTGACTGGATGACCGGCTATCCGGCAACCATCAACGATGCGGCGGCATTCGAGCAGGCGAAGGCGACAGTGACGCAGCATTATGGCGAAGATGCTTTTGAAGAGCTCGACCGACCATTTATGGGCAGCGAAGACTTTTCCTTCATGCTGGAGAAGTCGGCTGGCGCATATCTCCTGATCGGAAATGGCGACAGCTCCGGGCTACACACGGCGACCTATAATTTCAATGATGAAATATTGGAGCGCGGAGTGTCCTTTTTCCATAATCTGGCTAAGGACAGCCTCAAAGTTTGAGTTATTCGGTGAGAGGCGCGGAGTTTCCCGCGCCTCTTTCATTCGATATTCAATGTGTTCCGACGGCTTTTCCATAAACCCGGATGACATTTCTGACGGCTTCGACCATCAGCGCATGGGACGTTGCTTCCACCTTGCCGGCTGCAACAGCTGGATAAAGCGTACCGAGATACTGGCTGATCAGCGTTTCCGGAATTTTGCGACCTTCAAGACGTTTGAGCAGTGCATTGACGGCTGCTGTGGCTTCCGGATGTGGCCAGTAATAGCGAATGCGGTCGCTATAGGAGAAATGGCGCTGAAGACGTAGCTCTTGCGCATCGCCATGATAATATTTCTCCCAGTTCTTGGGCTCGTTGAGAAGCAGCTTTTCAAGCTTGCCACGAACGGTCTCTTCTTCCGGCAGTTTGTCGAGGAAAGCTGCAATCTGATCAAGGCCGTAGAGCGCTTCACGCAGCGCGAACGTCAGGCCGGGTCCGACTTTCAGAATGGCAAAGCCATCATGAACCAGCGCCGACAGCGCCTCAACCGGCTGATAGTCGGTCGAATGGGCTTCAAAGACGAATTGCGGTGTCTGGTTGAGAACGCCGCTTAAAGCACTCGCTTTGTTGCTATCGTAATAGACAACGTTTTCATTGCCGAATTCCACGCCCGGCTGCACGACAACGCCGATGGCGCGCGCGAATGCATCCTCTAAGCCAAGGGCTGCAAAAGCCTTGCGGTGAATGGCGATGGTTTCAAGGGCTGCATCTGGCTTGGTCAGTTCCAGATCTTCGATTTCTTCCATCGCGCCGCCCGGGATCGGAACTTCCGTGCCGACAATATAGACAGGCAGATCAAAGCCGGATTCAGCGGCTGCTTTTTCCGCAACCTTGGCAAGACGTGCCGCACGTTCAGCGGTCACGACATCAGGCAGTGCAACCGGTTCACCAGCACAGCCCATGGAAGTGTCGAGGTGGATTTTGGTGAAGCCTGCACGCACAAAGCCATCCATCATCACTTCGGACTTGGCCATGGCTTCTTCAGCCGACAAGTGCTTCCACGGATTTGGGCCGAGGTGATCACCGCCCAGAATAAGGCGTTTGGTGTCAAAGCCGAGACGCGCTGCGATGTCTTCGACAAAACGGCGGAAATCAGCCGGTGTCATGCCGGTATAGCCGCCATCCTGATTGACCTGATTGCAGGTGGCTTCGATCAGAACGTCGGTGTTGGTTGCAATGCCTTCAAGAAGAGCTGCTTCGATAACCAGTGGATGTGCCGAGCAGATCGAGGTGATGCCTCCACGCGCACCGCTCGCGTAGCGGGCGGGAAGTTTGCTCAAGGTCTGCGTGCTGCTCATAACGGGACTCCATATATAATGTAAATTTCAGAGAGAAATGCGCTGAAGATTGTTATCCAGAGCAAGAACTTCTGGCAGTGGCGTTCCGGCACCAAGGTTCGGTGAAGCTACGCCCATCACATCGGCAGGCACAACACAGGCCGCGCGAATGGCTTCTTCAAGCGACACGCCGACATGCTGAACGAGATTGGCAAGGCAGCCGACCATATCGATATGGGCGCCCGCTAAGGAACCGGCTGCATTAACGAGTGCGCCATCGCGCACTTCAATGCGTTCGCCATAAAGTTCGAAATGATCCGGGCCGCCAATGGTCGACATAGCGTCTGATACAAGGAACATGCGGTCACGCTTTGGGCGCGCACGCCATGCGACGCCGACCATTTCCCATGTCACATGATGTCCATCAACAATGATGCCGACGAAAGCATCGCTGCCAATTGCAGTGCCGACCACGCCCGGCTCACGCGATGTCATTGGCGGCATGGCGTTGTAAAGATGGGTGAAGCAGCTGATGCCAGCTTCAAGCCCGGCGCGCGCCTGTTCCGTTGTGCCGTTGGTGTGACCGGCGGAAACCACGACACCCATATCAGCGATCTCGCGGATCGTGTCGCCCGGCACCACTTCCGGCGCCAGCGTCAGCATGACAGGCACATCCGCCTTGCGCAGAATTTTCAGCGCTTCAAGTGTGGATGCATCCATCGGGCGGATGAATTCAACGCGATGCGTGCCCTTGCGGGCAGGATTGAGATGCGGGCCTTCAATGTGCAGGCCGAAGAAGCCATCCATGCCCTTGCATTCAACGGCTGCATGGGCTGCCTGAATGATGCGCTCCGGCTCGCAGGTAATGAGCGTTGGCAGAACCCAAGCAGTGCCGAGTTTGCGCAGTGTTGAGATGATGTGCGCGATGCCCTTTGCACTGGTGTCCGAGTTCAGCATGACGCCGCCCGCACCATTGACCTGCAGGTCGATGCAGGCTGGCATCAGCACATGCGGCGTGAAGTCCGGCGTTTCATCCGACTTGCGCGGGCGAAGACGGCTGATACCATGCTGGCCGATCTCGGCCACCAGACCAGTCTGAAGTCGCCCATTCAGAAAGACATAATCGGGGGCGACAAGACGGGTCATTGGCTTTCTCCAGAATGATTAAGTGCATAGAGCGCAACGCCGCGAGCACCTGAACTATCACCGAAACGTGCAGTTCTGATGGCGGGTATGCGTGTGGGTCCAAGCTTACGCTTTTCAAATGCCTTTGAGACGCGTTCGGCAACACCGTCCATATTGGAAAGACCGCCGCCAAGAACGAAACAATCCGGATCGATGACGAGCTGCATGGTCAGAAGCGATTCCGCCATCAGATCAGCCCAGTCATCGAGCACCTTTTCTGCGCTCGCATCGCCATTGGACGCGCGCAATGTCAATTCCTGATTGGAGATGATCTCATCGAGCTTGATCTTGGAAATATCTGCAAGGCCCGTGCCTGAAACATAGCGTTCCATGCAACCCGTCTTGCCGCAGCCGCAAGGAATCAATGGCAGGTTCTGCTCGCTCAGAACGCGCGCAGGCATACCCGTGTGACCGATTTCCAGTGCAAGACCATTATAGCGCGGCGGAATCTCGCCATTGATGACCACACCAGCGCCCATGCCGGTGCCGACAATCAGGCCAATCATCGCTTCGCTGCCTTCGGCTGCACCGCCATGCGCTTCCGAATAGGCGAAAGCCATACAGTCGTTCATCAGCGGAAAGCTGCGCCCGAAACGTTTAATCAGTGCTGTACCCACATCGCGACCGGTGATCGGAATATTGGATGCAAAGCCGTGGCCGGTGGCTGGATCTATCCAGCCCGGCAGGCTGATGCCGACGGGCAGATTTGGATTGCCCGCCGTCTCGGTCAGCCATTCAATCTGCGCCGAAAGCCCATCGATAAAGGCCTCAAAGTCGCTGACAGGCGTTGGAATACGCCGTGTCAGAACCGTTTCCATATTTGCGTCGAACAGGCGGCCCTCAATTTTGGTGCCGCCCAGATCAATGGCGCCGCAGATCATGCTGACCTCGTGTTTCATGCTGCAAAGGGGTAAATCTTAACCCCGGAAACAACGCGTGTCAGGTTGCCCTGATCAATAAATGGATTGTCGATGTTGAGATCGAGTTCTGCCGACCAGCGGGCAGACCAGATTTGCGCCAGGAGCACGTAAAGTACGGCATCCCAGCGGCTGTCGCCGGTAAGATCAAGCGTAAGATCACAGCCTTCGCCACCAACGGTCGTAACAGTCGCTGTCGGGAACTGCTGAGCAATTTCAACTGCGATGTCGCGATCATAACGCGCGGTATGCTGATCCGGGTGAATGAAGACCACAACGCGGGTGTTGCCGACAACCGAAGCTTTTGGACCATGACGGAAGCCGAGCGTGCTGTCCCAGTTTGTCATGACCTGACCTGCGGTCAGCTCCAGAACCTTGAGTGCGCTTTCGCGGGAAACGCCGGTCAGTGCGCCGGAGCCCAGGAAAATTGCGCGGTCTGGATGCGGCGCAGGCGTTGCGTCGAGCTGTGCAAGTGCCTTAGTACCGGCAGCCGAGAGCTTGTTAAGCTTGTCGGCGACATTAGCTGTGCCATCAATGCAGGCGAGTGCCGACAAAAGCATTGTCGTGTAGCTCGACGTCATTGCAAAAGCCTGATCGTGCGTTGCTGCTGGCAGAACGATCACGCGCTGTTCGCCCGGGCCTTTCGCTGCGCGAACGGCCAGTGCGCTTTCGCCATTGCAGGTGATGTTGAGGCGGTGAGCCTTCGGGAAATGCTCGTCCAGCAGGTCGAGCGTTGCGATGGTTTCCGAGCTGTTGCCGCTGCGGCCAAACTGCACGACGAGCAGTTCGCCATCATCAGACAGCGTTTCGGACGGATTGGAAACAATGTCGGTGGTTGGAATGGCGTTAAGCGAAATCGCGCCAGCCTTGACCGATGCAAGAGCCTGACCGATGAAAGCCGAGGTGCCTGCGCCGCTGAAAACGATACGCTTGATACCCTTGGCGGCGATCCATTCACGGATTTCAGCCGACTGGGTGGCAAGAGGTGCTGCCCAAGCCTGCCAGATGCCCGGCTGTGCATGAATTTCCTGCCAGGTGTGGCTCGTTTCCAGTTTAGTCATTAACGCCGTCCTCTTGAGTACTGATGACACGTACACCGCGTTCGCGGATGCGGTTGGCTATTTCGTGATTGGGTTCAAGATCGGTTATGATCGCCGTAATCCGATCCATTGCGCAGATACGATGCAGCCGTGGTTTGCTGAATTTGGTCTTGTCGGCCAGAACGATGACACGGCCAGAAGCCTCGATCATCGCGCGGTTTTCATGGGCCTCGTCTTCCAGAAAAGTGCTGACGCCCGTTTCTGGCTCAATGCTGTCTGCACCCATGACAAAGGTGTCGAAGCGCATTTCCGAAAGAGCCGTATCGACCAGTCGTCCGGAGACCGACATGGTTTCGCGGCGGATGCTGCCGCCGGTCAGCATCACCTGATGCTGCTTGTGGCGAAGCACGGTCTGCGCAACGTCGAGACTGCGGGTCATGACGATAAGGGGTGCAAGATCGCCCAGATGCGCTGCCAGTCTTTCGGTGCTGGAGCCGTTATCGAACAGCACCGCGGTATCGCCTTCAAGGAGACTGACTGCCTTGCGTCCGATTGCATCCTTGGCGTCGAAATTGACGGCGCGACGATCAACCGGATTGGCTTCCACGCCAGCGGGCACCAGGCCAGGGCGCTGGGCAAGCGACAAAGCGAGATCGATGCGGAAATCGGCAAGGCCCGCATAACCAAAGCGCTGGCAGAAGCGGATGAGAGTTGGTTCTGAAGTACCAAGCTGGTTGCACAATTCGCGTGCAGTTGAGCGAATGAAGCCTACCGGATCGTTTTCGATCAACAGGCATATGCCACGCAGCTTCGGAGTAAGCTCCGGCACTGCTGCTTGCACAGTCTGATAGAGGTCTTCTGTCGGTTGCAACTCCGGCCCTTTCCTTGTGTTGTAATTTTCTATTGAAAAGAAAATTTTACTTCAACACAAATTTCTAATGTCAGTTGTTTATTTTAACACAAATTTTGTTTTGCTCCGTTTGCATGTCCGCCATTCCTGAGCACGGATGGCTGCTTAATCAGGAAGGCGGCTGCCTGCCATCGGCAATTGCCTTGAGGGCTGCGCGCAGTTCGGCAACTTTGGCTGCCGTGGTTCTTGTTGCACCCGGCACGGCGAAGCCGAAATTTTGCAAAATCTCATCCGCATCGATTGCCGCACTGCAGGATGCATGAATTTCAGTGAGATCAGGCAATGCCGCAGCGATCGCGGCGAGTGTTCCCATATTCACGCCCGAACCCGGCATGATGGTGATTTTGTTTTTGGCAGCACTCTGCATTTCCGCAAGGCGGTCGAGGCCGGATACGGCTTTCAAGGCGCCGCCTGAACTCAAAATCCGGTTGATGCCAAGCTCGATAGCTATTCGCACGGCTTCTGCCGCGTCAGGGGTAAGATCGATTGAGCGATGCAGTGCGATCTCAAGACCATCGGCTGCATTGACCAGTCGCTGCAATGCAGGTCTATCAAGCCTGCCGTCGGGCAGATTGGCGCCAATCACAACGCCCGCGAGGCCGAGAGCTCGTGTTGCTGCAATTTCGGCTTCCATGATCTGCAGTTCATCTTCGGTCCAGACGAAGCTGCCAGCGCGGGGCCGGATCATCACCACGATCGGAATTGGCGCTTTGGCTGAAAGCTGCATGAGACCGATGGAAGGCGTCAGCCCGCCGATTGCGAGTGCTGCGCAAAGCTCAATCCGATCTGCACCGCCTTTGATCGCGGCGTCCAGTCCTTCAGCATCATCGACGCAGACTTCCAGTAATATCCGGCTCAAAGCAATCCCCTCAGTTTTTCTTGTATTCTACCTTTGCCAGTATCGCCACACCGGCCAATCCTGCGATAGCCCCCATGATGGTGACAGTTCCGTAGCCAGCAAAGCTTGTTCCAATCGCAAAAAGCGCTGTGCCGATGCCACCGCCGACAAACATGTTGATTGCGATCAGGGAAGCCGACAGGCCGGGCCGATCGTGAATGATGCCAAGCAGATAGCTTATTGGCTGGCTCACGATTGCAGCAGCGCCGATCCCCCCAATCGCTGATGCGGCGTAAATCTCCCATCGTGTGGTGAGGAATGCAAGCCAGACAAGATAGATTGCGTAAAGCAATGATGCGACGAAGAAGATGCTGATCTGGCTTTTGCGACGGCCAATGCGCGCCCAGATCAGCATGAGGATTGCTTCAAGCCCTGCCACGAAGCCCATGACCATGCCGACATCCTCTACCGATCCACCACCGCGTCCGGTAATGATCAGCGGAAGTGCAATGGCATTCACATGCAAAACCGATGTTATGAGCGCGGTTCCGATCAACCGGATGAAAACGCCGGGTGAAATCAGGCGCTGAAGATCGGCAAGGCTTGATGGGTTTGTGCTTTGCGCGTTTGTGTCCGGCTTATGATCATGGGGCATCAGCGTCATGATCGACAGAAAGCAACCGAGCGAAAGCAGTGTTGCAAAGGAATAGGCGGTCAGAGGCGAGCCGGTTCCGGCCAGCACGGCACCGACAAGGCCGGGAACGAGAATCCACGCGATTGAAATCGCCATCCGAACAATTGTGATCGAATCGCTGAGTTCAATCGGTGTCATTCCAGCCGAGTGATTGCGGATATTGGCAAAAAGCAGTGTGCTGATGACATTGAAAAGTGCAATCGGGCCAATGGTTGCCAGTGCAAAGACCCACGGCGACGGAAACAGCCAGATCAGGCCGAAACCTGCAATGCCAAGGGCTGTAACGATAACCATCGGCGCGCGATAACGCCCGATGCGGTCAGAAACCAGTCCGATGGCAATGCTTGCCGCGAGATTGGCGACGACGGCACAGAAGGCCACGACAGAATAGGTGAAGTCGCTTAAGCCGATGACGCGGATGCCGACAATCGGCTGATATGGCGTTGTGGCCGCCCCCGCGAAACCAAAAAACAGGATCGCGATCGTGCTGGCACGCACGATCGGATATTGCCGGACAAGATCGAGGCTCGAGGTCGACATTCAGTGCGCCACTATTTTCACAATAGGCTTTGTCCTGCACGGCTGAAACCGCACAGGACATGAGGATCAGAATAGCGGATGACGGCGTGCCTGCACAGCAAAGCGCAGCCAATCCTTTTCCGATGCTGGTGTCCATGCCGCTTCCGCCACCGCCAGCAGGCGCGGGAAGGTGAGGTCGTTGAAATAGGCGTGCGTGGTGAAATGTTCACACCAGATACATGCCTGAACACCCTTGAGATGCTGCGCCAGTTCTGGCGGGAAATCGCCAGCAGCTTCGTAAGAATAGCTTTCTTCCGGCGTGGAAGCGCCCGCCCAGCCAGCGCCTGGCTCCCACCAGTTATGCGACTGTGCCATATCAAGATAATAGGCCTGACCCGGCGTCATGACGACGTCATAACCCTGCTTTGCAAGCTCAATGCCAATTTCGGGTGCCTGCCATGCCATCAGCAAAGTGCCTTCCGGCTGCACGCCGCCACCATGCGCGACTTCGTTCCAGCCAGCGAGAACACGGCCGCGCTGTTCCAGCATGATCTTGAGCTTGCGCATGAACCATGATTGCAGTTCAAATGTGCCTTCAAGCCCTTCGCGTTCCATCAATTCGCGTGCAATCGGCGAGCCGATCCATGAATTATCGGCCACCTCGTCGCCGCCGATATGGATATAGCGACCCGGGAAGAGAGCGACGATACTGTCAAGGATTGTCTTCACAAACTCCCATGTCGCTGGCATGGCAGGGTTGAGCGCATTGTTCGTGAAGCCCTGAACAGTCTTGTAGGACTCATTGGCTTCATTGCGATCTTGGAGATACGGTAGAGCGGTCAGTACCGCCTTGCAATGGCCGGGCATGTCGACTTCCGGCACCACTTCAATGCCGAGTGATTGCGCGTGTTCGACAACCGAGCGAATTTGTGCCTGCGTATAGAAACCGTGCGACGGTTCAGTCGTATCGCCAAGCTGCGGCAGCATTTCACTGTTCGGAGCGCGGGTTGCGCCAATCCCTGTCAGTTCCGGCAGTTCCGGAATTTCAATGCGCCATGCTTCATCATCGGTCAGATGCCAATGGAAGGTGTTGAGGCGATACCAGGCCATGATGTCGAGGAAGCGCGTGACTTCATCATGCGTCCAGAAATGACGCGAAACATCCAGAAGGCAGCCGCGCCAATCATGGCGTGGAGCATCTTCAATTCGACCCGAAGCCGGGAATTTGAAGCGTTCTGCATCCTGCTTTGCGCCATCAAGAATGTGTGCGAGAGCGACAAGACCATGGCGCGTGCCGTCGGCATCGGCGCTCGTAACTGTGATCAGATCAGCGGCGAAATCGATGGTGAAGCCGCTCTTTTTGATGCCCGTATCGGTTTTGATAGAAACGGCGCGGCCGCCTTCGACGGGCTTGAGCGAAAAGACCTGACGCGCTTGCGGGAACAACCGCGCATGGAGTGATTCCACCAGCGAAAGCGCACGCAGACCTGCAAGATCGGTGCCCTCTGCGGGATGCAGAGCAATTGGTGTGCTGCCTGCTTCAGCCTCGAACTTCACGGGCCATGGCAGCAGGGCAAACGGAAGCGTAAGACGGCCTTCCGGCAGACGCGGGCCGGGCAGAGGGAGGTTCTGTCCCGAAAGTGCGAGTTCGCCGGTCTCAATGTGGATCAAACGGCCATCGGCACATTTGAGATAAGCCGTCTTCGCTCCGTCGTTAACATGGAACGGTGAGCGATTAAGTGGTGCGACGCTCACCGTCCATGTTCCACCCGGCTTCAATGTGAAGCCTTTGGGCGCAGCTATTTCGTTGAAGCTGCCATCATGCAGGACAAAGTGTCCATTCGTGATCTGCGGCTCTCCAACAATGCGGGTGATGCTGGTGTAGCAAAGCGAGAAATCGGTCAGGGTTTCATCCGACAGGTTAAACACTTCGATTGTCATAGTTCCGGCTGGTGCGGGATTTGCGATCCACGAATTTTCAAGTCGGAATAGGCTAGGCATGCAATTCTCCACCAGCAAATTTAAACGCATTGCGAAGGGCTCAAGCTGCTTTCGACAAATGCGCGTTCCAGATATGTGCAATCCCGCTGAGTCTCGGTCGCGTAGGCTTCAAATCATGCGGTATTGAGGGTTTGGTTTTGTTAGTAACTATATCAGCGCCTTCAATGAATTTTGTCCATCCTAAAATTCACGCGTTTATGATTTAATGGTTATTAAATTCTTTTGTTGCGGATCTAGCATGACTTCATGCGCCTCATGCAGTGAGAATTTATGGCATAAACATAGTGGTTCAGCGCGTTCTGACAGGCGAACAACGAGGAATGATCTTATTTAATCAGTTGTTTTAATTAATGAAAATTACAATTTATGCGCTCGATGATTGCAGTTTGAACATATTGATCCGATTTCGAGCAATATGATTTCTTTTAAGGCAGATGTGCAGGAATGCTGTTTCTGAACCGCTTCAAGTCTGTGTGAAAAGTTTTTGTTTTGCTAAATTCGGTGTGTTTTTTCTTGACATTTTGTGGTGTAGATTTTCATCTTACTAAAAACCGCATGGGAGTTTATCGTGAAAGTCGGCATTGTAGGACTAGGCTATCGTCTGGGTTATTTGGGTTTTGTCTTCAATGCGCTCGATCCCGATTTTCAGATTGTCGGCTATGTCGATCCTGCCCCTGCGGGCATGGCAGAACTGGATGAGCATGGCATTTCGGCTGGCAAGCAATATGCAACGCCGGAAGAGTTGATCGCCAATGAGACGTTCGATCTTCTCATGATCGGCTCGCCAAACCACATGCATCTCGATCATATTCGTGTGGGTCTTGAAGCGGGTCTTACCGTTTTCACCGAAAAGCCGATAGTATCGTCCATTGAGCAAACCTATGCGCTGGCTGAACTCCTTGCCAAGCACGGTCAGGAGCGTTTGCTGGTTGGTCTCGTGTTGCGCTACGCGCCGATGTATCGCGATCTGATGCAGGCCAAGAATGACGGTCTGCTCGGCAATATCGTTTCGGTTGAAGCCGCAGAGCACATCTATCCATATCACGGCGCATTCTTCATGCGCGACTGGCGCCGCTATTCGAAGTGGTCGGGCAGCTTCCTTCTCGAAAAATGCTGTCACGATCTTGATCTCTACAACAGCGTGATCGGTTCGCGCCCTGAGCGGGTTGCAAGCTTTGGTGGCCGCAAGACCTTCATTCCGGAAAATGATCCGCGTCGTGAAGGCATCAACGACATGTCGCTGTTCCATCGCAAGCCGACGGGCTGGGAAGGTTCGGACAAGGTTTTCGATTCCGATGGCGACATCATCGATTATCAGGTTGCGATCATTGAATATGCCAACGGCGTCGGCATGAACTTCCACACCAATCTGAATGCGCCGGACCAGTTCCGCCGCTTTGCAATTTTCGGAACCCGTGGTCAGGCTGAGGGCGACTTCATTCGCGGCTATTTCGATGTTCATGAGGTGCTGAACGAAAAGCGCACCATTCACAAGGAATATGCAACACGCACCGAGCTTTCGCAGCATTACGGCGCTGACGAAAAGATGGCGGAAGAAGTGATCGCGCATGTCATGAATGCCGGACCGCTTCCTGTTTCGCCGCTTGATGCGATGGAAGCAGGCATTCTTGCCATGGCAATGGATGAAGCGCGCGAAAAGCGCACGGTCATCGATCTGCGTCCCGTCTGGGACCGCTTTGACGCAGCTCTTCAGAAAGTTTGATCTGATAAATGGGAATGCAACGCTCCAAAGTCATCTTTGCGTGGGTCATGCTTGCGCCGGCACTCATCTATGTGCTGGCCATTGTGGCCTATCCGCTGATCGACACCTTCATCTTGTCCTTCACCGATGCATCGCTGCGTCGCACAACCAATTGGGTTGGCTGGGCCAATTATGAAAAGATCGCCAATGCGCAGTTTCTGGCCGTCATTGGTCGGACATTCATCTGGACGTTCTTTTCGGTGATGATGAAGATCACGATCGGCATGTTTGGAGCGGTGCTTCTCAACATGGCTTTGCCGGGACGTGCATTGTTCCGCCTGATGATTATGCCGCCGTGGATCGTGCCGATGGCGATTGGCATTTTCATGTGGAGCTGGATGTATAACGGACAGTTCGGCATGATTTCCGGTATGCTCCAGCGCGCGGGATTTGTCGATGGACCGGTTGCGTTCCTCGCTTATGGCAGCACGGCTTTCTGGGCAACGATTGTCACTGACGTCTGGATCGGCGTGCCAATGGTGACGCTCTATTTCCTTGCGGCCCTTCAGGCGATCCCGAAGGATCTCTTTGAAGCTGCCTGGACTGATGGCGCAGGCCGCATGTACCGTTTCCGCAGGGTGACGTTGCCACTGATGCTGCCTGCCATCATCACCATGTCGATGCTCTCGACCATTGCGACATTCAATTCGTTCGACATCATCTGGATTCTGACGCAGGGCGGCCCGAACGGCTCGACCACCACGATGATTATCGATACCTATCAGACGGCTATTGGCTCGAAGCGTTATGGCGAAGGTGCGGCGCGTGCCGTCACCATCTGCATATTCCTCTCGCTGTTCTGCCTGGCCTATTTCCGTGTCACGCGGCGCATCAGCCCCGAAAAACTTACGTAAGGGGAAACATAATGAGCCAACCGCAAAATACGCCGCTTATCGACCGCTATACATGGTATGAAAAGATCGCTGCCTATGTGGGAATTGCAGTCTTCCTGTTTTTCCTGCTGGCGCCGTTCATCGAGGGCTTTCTGGTTTCGCTGAAGCCGCTCAATCAGTTGTTCTCGTCGCCCTATACCTTTTGGCCCGAGAATGGCAGTTTCAATGCCTATTTCTCGATGTGGAAGAGCGTGCCCGAGTTCGGACGCTATATCTTCAACTCTTTCTTTATTTCGTCGGTGGTCACGATCATCGTGCTTATTCTGGTGGTTCCTGCCGCTTACGCTTTCTCGCGTTTCGAGTTTCGCGGCGCAGGGCTGATCCTTGGTGGCTTTCTGGCGATCAACATGTTTTCTGGCGCGGTCCTGCTGATCCCGCTGTTCCGCCTGATGCGCAGTTTCCAGCTGCTCAACACCTATGCGGCGATGATCGTGCCGGGTGTGGCATTCCTCATTCCGGCGGCGATCTGGCTGCTTCGCACTTACATGATGCGTATTCCGCGTGAGCTGAATGAAGCTGCCTATATGGATGGCGCGAGCCAGTTCTATACGCTGCGCCGTGTCATTCTGCCGATCGCCATGCCGGGTATCATCGTTGTGGCGATCACCACCTTCATCGGTGCCTATGCGCAGCAGTTCATCTTCGCGCTGACGTTCAATTCCAAGGCGGAATACATGCCGCTGCCGGTTGGCCTCTTTGCCTTCTTCGGCAAGCAGGAAGTCGTGTGGAATGAGCTGATGGCGGCGTCCTTTGTGGGTATCGCACCGGCGATGATCATTATCTTCGTTTTACAGCGTTACCTGGTCGGGGGTCTGACTGCGGGTGCTGTGAAGCAATAGCAATCCGTCTACACAATCTACCAACATAAGGGAGTTTCCAGAGGTGACGACGATATTCAAAATGGGGGCTGCGGCGCTTGTTCTCGCAGGCAGCACGATGCTGGGCACGCTTGGTGCATCAGCAGCAGCGCAGGAGATCTCTTGGATCTATTGCGGCGACAAGCTCGACAAGACACATGACAAATATATCAAGGCCTGGGAAGAAAAGAACCCGGATTGGAAGATCGCTGTTGAAGTGGTCGGCTGGGCACAGTGCCAGGACAAGGCAACCACACTTGCTGCTGCAGGCACGCCGCCAGCAATCGCCTATGTCGGTTCGCGCACGCTCAAGGAATTTGCTGACAACGACATGATCGTGTCTGTTCCGATGACGGATGAGGAAAAGGCAACCTATTTCCCACACGTTGTTGAAACTGTCACCTATGACGGCACCCAGTGGGGCGTTCCGATCGCGCTTTCGACCAAGGTTCTTTACTGGAACAAGGACCTGTTCAAGCAGGCTGGTCTCGATCCTGAAAAGCCACCACGGACCTGGGCTGAAGAAATCGAATTCGCCAAGATCATCAAGGAAAAGACCGGCATTCCAGGCTATGGCCTGTCTGCCAAGACCTTCGACAACACCGTTCACCAGTTCCTGCATTGGGTTTACACCAATGACGGCAAGATCGTGAACGACAAGGGTGAAGTCGTCATCAACAACCCGCAGGTTCTTGCTGCACTCAATGCCTATAACGACATCAAGGCATATGCGCAGGAAGGCCCGACGGCTTACGAACAGAACGAAGTTCGTGCGATCTTCCTCGACGGCAAGGTTGGCATGATCCAGGGCGGATCGGGTGCTGCTGTTCGCCTTCAGGACGTGAAGTTCAACTGGGGTATCGCAACGCTTCCGCTTGGCCCAGATGCCAAGGGTCCGGGTACGCTGGTCGTGACCGACTCTCTCGCAATCTTCAAGGATTCGGGCGTTGAAGAAAAGGCAGCCGAGTTCGCCAAGTACATCACTTCGCCTGCCGTTCAGGAAGAATATGAACTGGCAACCGACGAAGGCCTGACGCCAATGCGTCCGTCGCCTGCAGTTGATAAAGTGATGGTGGACATTCCTTACTGGCGCCCTCTGATCGAAGGCATTCAGTACGGTGGTGCAGAGCCACTCTTCACCGACTGGCGCGGTTTCCAGAACGTCATGATTGCCATGGTTCAGTCAGTCATTACAGGCGATGCAAAGCCTGAAGATGCACTGAAGAAGGCAGATGAAGAGCTGAAGAAGCTGAACTAAATCGATAAATGATCCGCCCTGCCGCGATTAACGGCAGGGCGGTGTATCGGACACGAATTTGCGGCCGCAGGAGAGCAGCGTGGGAAAATTATCCCTCAAGAATATTGTCAAGAGCTTCGGCCAGTTTGACGTCGTCAAGAACGTATCCCTTGAAGTGAACGAAGGCGAGTTCATGGTCTTTGTCGGACCATCGGGCTGCGGCAAGTCCACACTTCTGCGCATGATCGCAGGCCTTGAGGATACGACATCGGGCGATATCGTCATCGATGAAAAGCGCGTCAACGACCTGCCTCCGGTCAAGCGCGGCATCGCGATGGTGTTCCAGAGCTATGCGCTCTATCCGCATATGAGCGTTTACGAAAATATCGCATTCCCACTGCGTGTCGAAGGTGCCGACAACGCCACCATCAAGCGCAAGGTGGAACATGCGGCCTCGATCCTGCATCTGGATCAGCGTCTTGAACAGAAGCCTGGCATGTTGTCCGGCGGTCAGCGCCAGCGCGTGGCCATCGGCCGTGCGATTGTGCGTGAACCGAAGATTTTCCTGTTCGATGAGCCGCTCTCAAACCTTGATGCAGCGCTTCGCGCCGATATGCGTATCGAATTGACAAAGCTGCACAAGCAGCTTGGTGCAACCATGATCTATGTGACGCATGATCAGGTTGAAGCCATGACCATGGCCGATCGTATCGTTGTGCTTGAAGGTGGCAACATCTCGCAGGTTGGTACGCCGCTTGAACTGTATCATCGCCCACGCAACAGCTTCGTTGCCGGCTTCATCGGCAACCCGCGCATGAATATGCTGCCGGTGACGTTTGCTGGTTTTGAGAGCAATGGTTATGCCCGTGTGAAGCTCGCAGACAATGAACTGGTTCTGCCGGTTCTTTGTGAAGAAGCGGCTCGTCCGGAAGTTGGCCAGACGCTCACACTGGGCATTCGTCCCGAGCATGTGACGATTGGCGAAGGCTCGACCACGATCACCGTGCGCTCTTCCGTGGTTGAGCGCCTTGGACAGCAGACTATTGTTTACAGCGTGCCGGAAGGCATGAGCGAAACCTTCTGTATCATCACGCCCGGCACGGCACCAATCAGCGGTGATGCCACAATCAGGATTGGTATTGATCCGCAGTCCTGCCATTTGTTCGACAGCAAGGGCATTGCGTTTACGCGCCAGGGTGATTTTTCAGATCTGGCTGCGGCCTGAAAATAAGCGTCCGGTCAAATGTCAACATTTGGCCGGATCGGCTTTCAACCCAGATTACGGCGGTCTGATGGATAGCTATAATGAAGTGGGAAAATCAATCCGTAAGGAATGATGGATACTTCAACCGCGGGCTCGTGCTCTGCGGCTCTGTTCGCTCTGGATAGGCTTTGCTGTTTAGTTTCGCCTTTTTTGGACAGGGCGATGATGATTGATCCCCAGGCAACGAAGGGCAGCAAGGCTATCGCGATATAGACATAGCTTGTGTAATCCATTCGACCATGATGACTTGGCTTATATAGCTGAACAAGAAATCCCCTTCTCAAAGGCGGATCGTTTTTAGCTTTCTTTTCTCTATTCCGCTGCCACCATGGCTACACCCGTATCGATTGTGTAGTGGGTTGGGCGCAGCGAGACATATCCGTTGCGAATTTCAAGAACATGCGAATAGATGCTTTCACCGTTTTCCAGCGTTGGAAGTTTTTCTTCATGCATGATGCTGATGACAATAGCGTCAGGGCAGCGCGTCTTGAGTGCTGTGTGGAACCGAAGTTTCGATGCAGGATCAAGTGCGCCTGTAGCTTCATCAAGGAAGATGACAGCAGGCTTGTGCAGCAGAATGCGTGCCAGCACCAGCTTCTGCTTTTGTCCACCGGAAAGCACCATATCCCATGGCGAGCCGTCGGCATCCGCGTCGTTCATACGTTCGATAAATTCGCCAAGACCAGCTTCATGCAGCACAACAGCAATAGATAGATCGTTGAATTCTGCTTCATCATCAGGAAGGCAGACGAGTTGCTTCAGTGAGACCGAAGGAAATTTTGCTTCCTGTGTTGCATAAATTGACTTCGCATTTTGCGGATAGATGATGTCGCCGGTGCCATAGGGCCAAAGGCCGTTCAGTGCCTTGATGAACGAGGTTTTCCCTGAGCCGGACTCTCCACGCATGTAAACCCAGTCTCCACTGCGGATGTTTATCACGCCGGAACGTAGGAAAGGTGCTTCGCTGTCTGGTCCCTGCATAAGCGTGAGATCACGGACGGAAAGACCAAAGCGTGCATGCTGGGTGGAGAATTTGAAGCGGTTGACGCCCGACGTTGCATAGAATGCAGCTGGCTCCTGAACACTATCGATTGCCTGAGCAAGACCCGTCACACGAGCGGCATTCGCCCGAAGATTGGCAATGGCTGGCATGACCTGAATAAACCACGAGCAATCATTGATCATGGCTGCAACAAGTTCCGCGCCAGTCACATAATTACGGAAGCTGACAGCGCCACTCATATAGGGAACAAGGCCCGGAATATAAGCAATGATGCGGTTCGACATGAACCCATAGGCTTGCGAGAAGGCGAGATAGGCAGCATCGAAGCGATTGAGCTTGTTCCAGGTGCCATCAACGTCTTTGTAAAGACGCTTGTTCACGGACCGCTGGACGGATTCGCCTT
The DNA here is from genome assembly GCF_040369775.1 of Brucella sp. NBRC 12953. Lineage (NCBI taxonomy): Bacteria > Pseudomonadati > Pseudomonadota > Alphaproteobacteria > Hyphomicrobiales > Brucellaceae > Brucella > Brucella sp. NBRC 12953. The sequence goes on along the minus strand of NZ_BAABSV010000003.1, from coordinate 207,499 downwards.
CAGAGGCTGATATCTGGAAACTGCGGCGCAGAAGCGTGGTCCACTCTCCACGATAGGAACCTTCAGCTTTCTGCATACCGAGATTAAGACGCTCCAACTGGCGACCAATCTTGATTGCAATCAGTGTGCCGATTGGCACATAGATAATGATCGCTGTGAAAGCCAGAATTGCACCACCGTAAGAGCCGAGGAACTCAAGACCGGTTACTTCGGTCGAAATCTCCAATAGCTTCTGGCCAACGAAGAAGGCCGAAAGCACGACGCCAACAACACCCATCACAAGACCGATTGCGCCGCCCGTCATACCCTTGATGGATTCCTGCAGGCGCTGGTCAACGTTGTCGGGAAGGTTTGAGCCCTTGCCCTGCTGCAGATGGAAATGGGTGTGATTACGATCCAGCATCGCATCAGAGAAGCTGTCGTTCAGCCATTTGCGCCATTTGCGGTGCAACGTCGTAGACAAAAGATGCCGGAAGCCGACCAGAAGCACGTCCTTGGCCAACATCAACAGGATCAGCATGCCAGCATTCATGGCAATTGCCATAAGCGGGTTCTGAACTGGGGCGCTTTTGACATTGACGATAGAGTTCATCAGAAGCCCCGAAGCCTCGGCGACCCAGACAGTGGTTTTGCTGATGAAGGCGGTGAAAATGAAGATCGCGATTGTAAGGGCCCAGGCTTCTTTCCAGCGGTCGGATACCCAATAGGCGCGCATAAGGCCCCAGAACGATGTCATCTGGGACACGGCAGAGCTACTCCTTACCTGAAAGGACTGCTGTTCTATCTGCCGTATTTTTTCCAATATGCACCTCGTATCGATATGGCCTGCCAATGCGATTGTAACGCTATGTAACAGATTGCAACAAACTGTGGTTAACGAAGTGTTAATAGTCAACACAAACAGCGATCACATTTGCGGGTGCTTTTTGAAACACATTGCAAGGAGCTGAAATCATTGTGTTAATGACAACTTTCAATTTACGTGAAATCTGTGTTTAGCAAGGAGTGTGGCGTGCAGGTCACGCTCGCTTTGGCGCGCAATCTCGATTGTTTGCCGAAGCAGTGCTTCGAGAATTGCTGCAAATCACCTTTGTTTCGTGATCGATCTAGGGTCGCCGCGTCAGACCATTCGGGATATTTGACTGTCATAATCAACAATATTGAATGTGTTTGATCCCAATCAAAGAGATTGAAACGGAGTCAGTCTAAATCTCCAACAGCGCGGTTCTTCGGGCACCATCGTGATGCTGCAGAGGCCGGCCCATGGAGATGAAATTAGATGCGTAAGTTTGCAATCCCATTCGCAGCATTCGGACTTTGCTTTGCGATGGCTGCTCCCGCTTTGGCCGAAAATATTGAGGTTCACATGCTCAATAAGGGTGCTGAAGGTGCAATGGTTTTCGAGCCTTCCTACATCAAGGCAAATCCCGGCGACACGATTACATTTATTCCGGTCGACAAGGGACACAATGTCGAGTCGATCAAGGATATGATCCCGGCGGCTGCGGAAAAATTCAAAAGCAAGATTAACGAGAATTACGTTCTGTCCGTCTCCGAACCCGGCGCATATTTTGTCAAGTGCACGCCGCACTATGCGATGGGCATGGTTGCTCTGATCGTTGTCGGTGACAATCCAGCCAATCTTGACGAAATCGTTGCTGCCAAGAAGCCCAAACCCGTTCAAGCGCGTCTCGAAAAGGCAATTGCCAGTGCGAAATAATGGGTTTCAAATATGCAGCCGTGCTGCATAACTCTATAATGCTAGAGCGCAGGTAAATTCGAGATAGATACGATGCGCTCTGGCTGCGGTTCCATGATGAGGACGTCATGACAATAAAGGAAGGCCTGCTGGCCACCCCCGCAGCCTCAACTGCCCAAACAGCCCCCATAGGAATGCCCTCCGAACGTCGTGGTGCGATTGCGCGCGGCTATAAAAAGACTGGCCCCGCGATCTTCAGCTATGGGTTTCGCCCGTTTTTTCTGGGTGGTGCAATTTGGGCCGTTCTGGCCATGCTGCTCTGGATACTCTCCCTCACATTCGGTCTGACGGTTGGCGGCGCCTATGGCGCGCTCAACTGGCACGCCCATGAGATGGTGTTCGGCTTTTCGTCTGCCATTCTTGCTGGATTTCTTTTGACGGCTGTTCCGAACTGGACAGGCCGCTTGCCCGTTTCGGGAACATCGCTTGCCCTGCTGTTCAGTGTCTGGCTCCTAGGGCGATTGGTTTTTTTGGTTCCCGATCTTGTTAATCTCTATATCGCAATCGGCATTGAAAGCCTCTTTCTGCCGTTGCTTCTATTTATCGCGTCGCGCGAAATCATTGCCGGCCATCAGTGGAAAAACCTCAAGGTTCTGATCGGCGTGGCAATCGTTATGCTTGCCAATTTCTGCTTCCATTATCTGGCGATAACGAATGGCGACATAGCCACTGCCAATCGTGCCGGAATTAGTGCTTATGTGCTTCTGGTTATGTTAATCGGTGGACGGATCATCCCAAGCTTCACGCGCAATTGGCTTAATCGTATGGGGGCCAAGCGCTTTCCGGTGCCGTTTAATCGCTATGATGGTCTTGCTATTCTTGTCGGTGCCATCGCCTGCGTGAGCTGGATTGTAGTTCCAGAGCATTCGTTGACAGCTGTCATCGCAATCATCGCCGCTGGTCTGCATCTTGTACGGCTTTATCGCTGGCGCGGATGGAGCGTGGCAAAAGACAAGCTCGTTCTTGTCCTGCACGTTGCCTATTTCTTTGTGCCTGCCGGTTTCGTTGCGATAGCGCTGGCAGCACTCGAACAGCTTAATCCGTTTTCGGCTCTTCACGTTATGACCGTGGGTGTCATTGGCTGTATGATGTTGGCAGTGATGACCCGTGCCACCCGGGGGCATACGGGACGTGAACTTGTCGCTTCGCCCACAACACAAATTGCCTATCTGTGCCTGATATTGTCAGCGCTGATCCGCCCAATCGCGGAAATGATGCCAAATTTCTTTCATACTTTCCTTGCGGCATCGGCGCTTCTCTGGATGCTGGCCTTTGGGCTGTACGTTCTCGAATATGCACCCATGCTGATGACGAAACGGCGACAGCGTACTGAATAATGGCTGGTGATAATGGGCCGTTATACGGCCCATTCAACATCCGTGGTGAAGGCAATGGTCAACCAGCGATCTGGGCCTTCACCGCCAAGCGCATCGCCGACTTCATCGCGCAATGCATCCCACTCTTCGAGCTTTCGCGCGGGCTGATCGGGTGGTACGATGAAGTAGAGTTCGATCTGCTTGCCGCGCCCAACCTTGGCGACATAGGCGCGATAAGACTTGAAGCCATTGCGCTCAACGACCTCTTTTGCAACCTGATCCACATGCTGTTTGAGATCGAGAGGGGTCACAAGCAGCATGTCTGCAAGCGCCTGTTTGATGGTTCCAATCGGCATAGGAATGATGGCGATACAGACAAGGGCCAGAACAGCGGGATCGATATAAGGCGTCACCCAGTCGAGCCGGGTTCCCTGAATGAAATAACCGACCAGAAAGGCGATCAGGAGTGCAGCGGTAATGCCGCCCGACATGATCCACGCCTTGGCATCAAGCGCAATGAAGTCGGATTTCAATTTGCGGTTGGCACGGGTTTCGAGCCATGCCATGCCGAGGCAGGCAATCAGAGCAACAACTGCGTAGAAGATCGCGTAACTGAATTCGAGATCGCGGCCACCATGCATCAGACTGCCGATGGCATTGATGAGTGCGTAGATGGCAACGCCGGTCAGCATGATGCCATTGAGGCCCAGAACCATCGGCTCAAGATGCCAGAAACCCATGGTGAAGCGATCACGCAATTTCCCGCTTGGAGGCTCTGGTAGCGCAGACAATGCAATTAGCCGGGCAACAACAAGTGCAAGCCCGCTCATTGCAGCGTCGGCAAACATGTAGACCCCGTCAAAGACAATAGAAAATGAGCCAGACAAAAGGCCGAAAACGACACCAAAGCCTGCAACAAAAATAGTAACTGCTATGGATATTTGAAGAATAGATTGTTCACTACGCAATTTTTACTCCGAATTGACACGCAGTGCGCAGCAATAGACGTTGGGAGGAGAAATGCGATTGCCGGACTGCGGCTGAAATCTATAGGAATCTTCTTGAAGAGGCAAATCTGCCTTGGGGAAACTTATTCGAAGTGAAAGTCTCCCGGTGTTTCCTTCGGGAGACTTTTTAGTCAGATTACTGCGACTGCTGGTCCTTGACGAAGGTGCGATCGGTCTCGCCTTTGAAGAAGTCACGGCCATAGATAATCAGGCAGAGCACAACGCCGGTGGCAAAAGCCCAGCCAGCACCGCGCGTCGCCAGAACGGCACCAGTGACACCGGCGATGCCGAGATCACGCTGAGAGCGGGCTTCCATCACGCCGATACGCACCGAAACATAGCCCTGAATGAGCAGCGTCAGGGTTAGCGCCACGCCCAGGATCGGCTGCACGAGTGTCACGATGGGCATCAGGAACAAGCCGGTATTGGTGCCCCAGCGGAATGAGCCTGCGCCGCCGAAGATCGAGTGCATGGACTTCTTGCCTTTGGAGAAGCGTTCGCAGATGACGACCTGCATCGCAGCCCACACCGGTCCGCACATGGTTACATCGGGGCCGAGCACCGACATGCCGGTGTTTCGGATACCGAAAACGAGGTGGGCGCGGTCGGCGCTGTAATCGATCTTTTCATCCGGGCGCTGAAGCTGTGCTTCGCCGAGGATCGATTTGGTTTTCAGCACGTCACCGAAGAGAACGATATAGGTTGCGAGAACCGTCGGCAGAGCCGTCAGGAACATCGAGAGCGGTGGCATACCGAGACCAAAGATCGTGTATTCACGCCAGAGCGTCGTGAAATCCGGCGACGAGATTGTCCACTGGAATTCAGGCCATTTTGCTTCGCCAAACAATGGAGCAACAATAACGGCAAGTAAGATGCACGGCAGAACACCGAGCTTTCCGATCAGGCCGAAAAAGCCGCCATTGCGGGAAAGGCGTGCGAACTGCGGTGAGAACATCAGATAGAAGCACAGGCCGATCGAGATCGCGATGGTGAACGGGAAAATGTCGAAGTTGCCGCCAATTTTGAACACGGAAATGACCGCTGCAAAGCCTGCACCAATAATGATGCCGGATTTAATTGCCTGCGGAATAGCGGCAATGACGCGGTTTGCGATGCCTGTCGCGCCGATGAATATCGACAGTAGCCCCAATGTCATCTGGAAGGAGACAAGGGCATGAATGCGTTCCGGACCTTCAGGGAAGGTGGCGCAATATGCCATGATGAGTGGCACGGCAGGGGTGATCCAGCCCGGAACGACCGGGTCGCCGAGCAGGTGATGTGTGAGGTAGAACAGGCCGTTGAGAACGACGACGGCGAGCGCCACTTCAAATGGCATTCCCAGCAGTTCCGCCATCAGTGGAATGGCCGAGAGGTCGACCGCACACATCAGAAGGCCCTGACAGTAATCAGGCCACTCGAATTTATAATGAACGAAAGGCAGACGGATTTTGAACGGTCCGGCAGGCCAATATGGCTGCTCCTGACCATCGATGCGTTCAGTGCTCAAGATTTTACTCCGAAAGGACGAAACAGAGCTCCGGAAGAACAGCCATCAGGCGCGCTCTTCCGGGATGCTCATTAAATTAGATGTTTGGATCAGAATGCTTCGCGATAAAGCGCCAGCGCGTCAGCTTCCGTCACATCAACAGGGTTGTTACCCAGAAGACGTGTTTGAAACATTGCATCACGGGCAAGCGTTTCGAGGCTTTCTTCGGTGACGTCAACGTCACGCAGGCGGCGTGGTGCGCCAGAGCGGTTCATCAGGTCTTCCATAAAATCAACGAAAGCTGCTGAACGTTGTTCTGTCGTGCCTTCCGATTTGCCGAGCAGCAGGTCTGCAAGCTCTGCATAAAGTTCAGCTGCGCCCGCCATGTTGAAGCGCAGAACCGGTCCGAGCATCAGGGCGTTGGAGAGACCATGGGGCACATGATAGTGACCGCCGAGTGGGTAAGCCAACGCGTGAACGGCGCCAACCGGCGAGTTCGAGAAGGCCTGACCGGCATAGTTTGCGCCAAGCAGCATGGCTTCACGGGCATGGCGATCTTTGCCGTTTTCGCAGGCTGCAACCAGATTGGCCGACAGGAGTTTCAACGCTTCACGCGCGAAAGCGTCAGAAAGCGGATTTTTCTTGATGCGGCTGGTATAGGCTTCAATCGCGTGAACCATGGCGTCGATGCCGGTGGCTGCTGTGTGAAGCGCTGGCAGACCGCAGGTCAATTCTGCATCTAGAATGACGAAATCTGCATAGAGCTGGCGGGAAACGACACCCATCTTGGTGGTTTCGCCGGTGGTCAGGATCGTGATGTTGGTCACTTCCGATCCGGTGCCAGCAGTGGTTGGGATCTGGATCAGCGGCAGGCGCGTGCCCTGCACTTTGCCAATGCCGTAAAGCTCGGACAGTTCCTGCTCGGAGACGATAAGCACCGCAGCAAGCTTTGCAATATCCATCGAAGAGCCGCCGCCGAGGCCCAGCACGATATCGCAACCGGCTGTCTTGGCCTGATCGACACATTCAAACAGAACCGATTCCGGCGGATCGGCAACGACGGCATCAAAAATGCTGATGCCGAAGCCAGCCTTTTCAAGCGAAGCAAGCGCTTCGTTGAGAACGCCAGCCTTGTGCAGGCCCTTGTCGGTTACGATGAGGATTTTGCGTTCTGAGAAACGCTCGCCCAGAATTTCGCCGAGACGCATTGCAGCCCCCCACTCGACAAGCATTGAGCCGACCGTGTCGAACGAAAATGGCTTGATACCTACAGTCATAATTTCCACCCTTATTCATATTTCCCCAGCGCCGAGGTCTCTCATTCCTCGCCGGCACAAAGGCGCTGGGTTTCAAGCGGTCCGGCTTTCACGTATAGGAAAGCCAGACCGACAGTTTTCCGATGCAGCCGGTGCAGCGGTCGTCTGAAGAGATGCTTGGGAGGACCTCTTCTTAATTGTTCAATATATTGAACAATGTTCAGGATTTAATAGATCGATACAGGATATAAAGCCCGGCTGTCAAATTATCCCTTCGACCAAGACGAAGGATTTTAATCGATTCAATAGTTGCCTTGACGAGCACGTTCAGCAGGCCATTGATTTCGTTAAACTCTTTGTCGCGCAGGCCACACGGCTTTGTGAACCTAGAGCGCATCCCGAAAAGTGCTAAGCGGTTTTTGGAACAAGATGCGCTCAAAAACAAACGGGTAGTGTATTTCCAATATTTGCTCAGCACATGAACCGAGGGACGCAAATGCTGGAATCAGACCACTCGGATGCGGCTATGCCCAAAATCCTTGTACTGGACGGCCTGACAAGCTGGAATGTAAGCTCGGACCGCGCTTATTCATGCGAGCAAGGGAGGGCTTCATGGAAGTAACGATCATAACAGGTGCATCCGATGGCATCGGCGCTGAAACCGCGCGACAGCTCAGTGCGCGGGATGGTGCGAGGGCAGCGCTGGTTCTGGCTTCGCGCAATGCCGAGAAGTTGCAGGCACTTGCTGCTGAGCTTGAACAATCGGGTAGTCAGGTATTGGTCGTTCCAACCGATGTCACCGATCACAATGCCTGTATTGCGCTTATCGAAAAGACGGCCGCTGCGTTTGGGCGGATCGATACGCTGATTGTGAATGCGGGCATGTCGGCTCATGCCAATTTTGCCGAGATCAAACCGGAAGACTTGCAATGGATGCATGATCTGATGGAGCTTAACTATTGGGGCAGCGTCTGGCCGATCCATGCAGCACTCCCGCATCTGGCCAAATCCAAAGGCCGCATCGTTGCGGTTTCATCTGTTGCCGGGCTGATAGGTGTGCCGGGGCGCACCGCCTATAGTGGCACCAAATTTGCGCTCTCAGGGTTTTGCGAGGCGCTGCGATCGGAGCTTGAGCCGAGCGGTATTTCGGTGACGATCGTTTATCCGGGTGTTGTCAAAACTGACATTCGTAACACAGGTTATAGTGCCAGCGGTGGTGCTCTTGGAATGAGCGGTGTGCGCGAAGACGATATGATGTCTGTTCAGCGGGCCGTCGAGCTGATGCTGGATGGAATCACCAATCGCAAACGCGAAGTGTTGATGACGCGTCAAATGCGTTTGGGGCGCTGGCTGAAACTTCTGGCACCACATATAGTGGATCGCATGGCTTTGAAGGCCATAAAGCCCGAGTTTCGGCCCAAACCGATCAAGCCTGTGGAATAGTCGGCTACATATCCCTGCTATTCACAGGCTGGACGAAACAAAGGCTAGATTTAGTTTTTTTGATCCGTCTATCCATTGACGACTTTTTAACTTCAGATACTATATCTTGTGTTCAAGGTTCTTACGATTCGTGAGGATCAAAAGCGAAGATGGGAATACGGTGCGCGGTATCCATGATGGATGTTGTTAAGCCGTAGCTGCCCCCGCAACTGTAAGCGGCGAGTTCAAATCCAGATGTCACTGGCACAGGCCGGGAAGACGGATGCGAGCGATGAGCCGTGAGCCAGGAGACCTGCCTTGAACGAGAACGTCCACGGGCGGGGTGTCCGGTTGGCGCGCGATAAGTTATGGCATTGTACTGCCATGTCTTTTGGTGCCCCGTATATCCCTCTCATAAGCTTCGGGGTGACAAGCATGTCGAGTAATTCAAGACCAAACAGTTCCGGTCCGCCATTTACGGGCTAGTTTGGAGGATTCGCGCTGTTAAAGCGCGTTGTACCTCTCAGTTTTCGTTGCTTTTCACGCGCATTTCATCATGCGCGAACGCCTTTTTGCGCCTTCATTCGTGTGAGGCGTAGTGGATCAAAACATCTGTCTATACGCATTCTCCAACGCCAAATGCTTCTGCGACAGTGCTGGAAATGCTCCATCCCCAGTGAGGAAAAAATGAACGTTACCGTCTATAGCAAGCCCGCCTGCGTCCAGTGCACCGCAACCACCCGCGCGCTCGACCGTCAGGGCATTGAATATGCTGTCATCGACATTTCCGCCGATGCCGATGCGTATGATCTCGTTCAGGGCCTCGGATATCGTCAGGTGCCGGTAGTTGTTGCTGGTGAATCCCATTGGGCCGGTTTCCGGCCGGATATGATCAGCTCGCTGGCGTAACGCCGGTCTGCTGCCGGAGTTTGTTATGGGCCAGATCGTCTATTTTTCCAGCCGTTCGGAAAACACGCATCGCTTTGTGATGCGTCTGGGGATGCGCTCAAAGCGTATTCCGCTGGAAAGCTATGAAGACAATGCTGGTCTGTTGCGGGTGAACGAGCCTTTTGTACTCGTAACGCCAACCTATGGCGGCGGCGGTGCGAAAGGCGCTGTTCCCAAACCGGTCATCCGTTTTCTCAACGATGCGGATAACCGATCCCTCATTCGCGGTGTTATCGCCGCCGGGAACAGTAATTTCGGTGAAGGCTTTGGCCTTGCAGGTAAAATAATTTCGGAAAAATGTCAGGTTCCCTACCTCTATCGCTTTGAGCTTTTGGGAACGGATGAAGACATTGGCAATGTTAAAGACGGGATGGAACGATTTTGGACACGGCAGACACAACCCTGACCCGTGAGCGCGAGACGGTCGCCGCTTCGGAAAAGCAAGAGTCATCCCCAGCATCGGGGGCTTCATCGGGCGGCAAGCCGCAGAAGCCCACGGAGACATCGCTGGATTATCATGCGCTAAACGCCATGCTGAACCTGTATGACGATGACGGCAAAATTCAGCTGTATCGTGACCGGCAGGCTGCGCAGCAATACTTCCTTCAGCACGTCAATCAGAACACGGTGTTCTTTCACAATCTGCGTGAAAAGCTCGGCTATCTGGTCGATGAAGGCTACTACGAGAGGGAAGTGCTGGATCAGTATTCCTTCAACTTCGTGCGTGATCTTTTCGATCATGCCTATGACAAGAAGTTCCGCTTCCCGACCTTCCTCGGTGCGTTCAAATATTACACCAGCTATACGCTGAAAACCTTCGACGGTAAGCGCTATCTCGAGCGCTACGAAGACCGCGTTTGCATGGTGGCGCTTGCGCTTGCGCGTGGCAATGAACAGCACGCACGCGAAATGGTCGATGAAATCATTGCGGGCCGTTATCAGCCGGCAACGCCGACCTTCCTCAATGCAGGCAAAAAGCAGCGCGGCGAACTGGTCTCGTGCTTCCTGTTGCGCGTTGAAGACAACATGGAATCGATTGGTCGCTCCATCAATTCCGCCCTGCAGCTTTCAAAGCGCGGTGGCGGTGTGGCACTGAGCCTGACCAATATTCGTGAATCCGGCGCACCGATCAAACAGATCCAGAACCAGTCTTCGGGCATCATTCCGGTGATGAAGCTGCTGGAGGATTCATTCTCTTATGCCAACCAGCTTGGCGCACGCCAGGGTGCGGGCGCGGTTTATCTGCACGCCCATCACCCCGACATCATGCGCTTCCTCGATACCAAGCGCGAAAATGCAGACGAAAAAATCCGCATCAAGACGCTGTCGCTTGGCGTTGTAATCCCGGACATTACGTTCGAACTCGCAAAGAACGACGAAGATATGTACCTCTTCTCGCCTTATGACGTCGAGCGCGTCTATGGCGTGCCGATGACCGAGATTTCGATCACCGAAAAATACCGTGAAATGGTTGATGACGGCCGTATCCGCAAGAAGAAGATCAACGCGCGTGATTTCTTCCAGGTGCTAGCGGAAATCCAGTTTGAATCCGGTTATCCTTACATCATGTTCGAAGACACGGTGAACCGCGCCAATCCGATTGATGGACGCATCACCATGAGCAATCTCTGCTCGGAAATTCTTCAGGTGAGCGAAGCCAGCATCTTCAATGATGATCTTTCTTATGAGCATCTCGGCAAGGATATTTCCTGCAATCTCGGCTCGCTCAATATTGCAGCAGCTATGGATAGCCCGGATTTTGGCAAGACCATCGAAACCTCAATCCGTGCTCTGACGGCCGTTGCAGACATGAGCCATATCGGTTCTGTCCCTTCGGTTGCGCGCGGCAATGATGAAAGCCATGCTATCGGCCTCGGCCAGATGAACCTGCACGGCTATCTCGCTCGCGAACGTATTTTCTATGGTTCGGAAGAAGGCGTCGATTTCACCAATATCTACTTCTACACGGTGGCCTATCACGCAGTTCGCGCTTCCAATCTGATCGCTGTTGAACAGAAAAGCTCGTTCAAGGGCTTTGAGAAATCGAAATACGCGACAGGCGAATATTTCGACAAATATACCGATCAGGTCTGGGAGCCTGCAACTGAGAAGGTTCGCGAGATTTTCGAGAATGCCGGTATTGCGATCCCGACGCAGGAAGACTGGCAGGAACTGAAAAAGGCCGTCATGGAAGGCGGGCTTTATAATCAGAACCTGCAAGCCGTGCCGCCAACAGGCTCGATCTCCTACATCAACCATTCGACCTCTTCGATCCATCCGATTGTTTCCAAGATTGAAATCCGTAAAGAGGGCAAGATTGGCCGCGTTTATTACCCGGCTGCTTTCATGACGAATGATAATCTCGAATATTATCAGGATGCCTATGAGATTGGCCCGGAAAAGATCATCGACACTTATGCAGCGGCAACGCAGCATGTCGATCAGGGTCTGTCGCTGACGCTTTTCTTCCGTGATACCGCCACCACACGCGATATCAACAAGGCGCAGATCTACGCCTGGAAGAAGGGCATCAAGACGATTTATTACATCCGCCTGCGCCAGATGGCGCTCGAAGGTACGCAGGTTGAAGGCTGCGTTTCCTGCGCCCTATGACCAAGGTGAAATCTATGAACATGCAGTTCAAAAACAACAATGCGAAAAAGCCGGCGGTTGTGCGGGCCATCAACTGGAACCGCATCGAAGACGACAAAGACCTTGAAGTCTGGAACCGTCTGACCGGCAATTTCTGGTTGCCGGAAAAGGTGCCGCTTTCCAATGATATTCAATCATGGGAAACGCTGAAAGCGGAAGAAAAGCAGCTCACTATCCGCGTGTTCACAGGCCTGACGCTTCTGGATACGATCCAGAACGCCGTCGGTGCTGTGACACTGATGGATGACGCCTCCACGCCGCATGAAGAAGCTGTTCTGTCGAACATTTCCTTCATGGAAGCGGTGCACGCGCGTTCTTATTCGTCGATCTTCTCGACGCTGTGCCTGACGCCTGATGTGGACGACGCCTATCGCTGGTCGGAAGAAAACGAATTCCTGCAAAGGAAGTCACAGCTGATCCTTGAGAATTACAAGGCTGAAGATCCGCTCAAGAAGAAGATTGCCAGCGTGTTTCTGGAAAGCTTCCTGTTCTATTCGGGTTTCTATCTGCCAATGTACTGGTCGAGCCGTGCCAAGCTCACCAACACGGCTGACCTCATCCGCCTTATCATCCGAGATGAAGCCGTTCATGGTTATTATATCGGCTATAAGTATCAGCGCGCGCTTGAGAAGCTTGATGAAGCCAAAAAGCAGGAGATCAAGGATTTTGCCTTCGATCTGTTGCTGGAGCTTTACGATAATGAAGTGCGTTATACCGAAGCGCTATATGATGGCGTTGGTCTGACCGAAGATGTCAAAAAGTTCCTGCATTACAATGCAAACAAGGCGCTGATGAACCTTGGTTACGAAGCCCTGTTTCCGGCGGAAGCCTGCAAGGTCAACCCGGCGATCCTCTCAGCGCTTTCGCCGAATGCCGACGAAAACCACGACTTCTTCTCCGGTTCGGGTTCTTCCTATGTGATCGGCAAGGCTGTTGCGACAGAAGATGATGACTGGGACTTTTAATTAGAAAAGCGCGCTGTGAGAACAGCGCGCTTTTGTTTGGCTATTGGGACTCGTTTAGCTCTTCGGGCTCAAATCCATCGAGAACCACTTCTCAGACATTTTCGAAAGTGTTCCATCTGCCCGCATTTCGCCGATGGCTTTATCGAGCTTGGCTTTTAACTCAGGCTCGTCTTTACGCAATCCGATGCAGACATTTGTTGCCTGAATGCCGCCGACCAGAAGTGGCCCGGTGATCTTAAGCGCACCATTGCTTTTTTCGGCACGGTCGCGAGCGAAAACGACATTGTCATACTGACCATCGACGCGGCCTGATTGCAGATCAAGCTTGACCTGTTCCGATCCCTTATAGGTGCGGACTTGAACGGCATCGCCGAAATTTTCTTCTACAAACTGCAGCTGGCTGGTCGAAAGTGAAGCGCCGATTGTCTTGCCTTTCAGCGCTTCTTTAAGATCAGCGAGTGCTTTTTTACCTTCTTCCGTATCCGTGGAGAGGCTTTCACCTGTGTGAGGCAGGTTGGCTAATGGTCCGTCAGCCGGAACCAGGAAAGTATTCGGCGTGATTACATATGGGTCAGAGAAATCGATGGCTTTGCGGCGCTCCGGGTTTGGTCCCATGGTCAGGACCACATCAAACTTGCCAGCGAGAAGCGACGGAATCTGGCTGTCCCAATCCTGCGCTACGATCTTGCAATCAAGTTCAGCCCGCTTGCAGACTTCCTTGATAACATCCAGATCAAGCCCCTGAAGCTCTCCACCAGGGGTGGTCAGGTTGAATGGCGGAAAGGCACCTTCTACGCCAACAGTAACGGTCTTCCATTCTTTCGCGAGCACGCTTCCACTGTAAAGGACGGAGAGAGTGCATAGACTGATAGCGGCGATTTTCTTGAACATAGTTCCCTCGTTCTTATGATTGTTTCGGGGTGGAGTTTGTCTGGTGCGACTTTCCACGCCTTTCCTCAACATTAAGTGTGTACCCACTGACGAGTGATGAAAAGCGGAATTTGGTTCATGTATATGAATTTAGTTCTGAATAATGAAAATCATCATACGCTGATCAACAAGCAGAAAACCCCGACCTGAAACTCAGGTCGGGCTTTAAGCGTTAGCGATAGAATTATAGTATTATCAGCCGTTTAGCTTGGCATAACGTGCGATGTCCGCATGCGTGGCGAACCAGATATCCTTATGTTGCCGAATGTGGCCGATCAGTTCCTTCAAGATCCAAATGCGGGACCGATGGCCGATGATATCCGGATGCATCGTTAGCTGGAAAATCCCCCCTTCTTCATAAGCGGCATCAAACTCGCGAATGAAAATCTGGAGAATATCGTGCGGTGCAATCTGTGGGCGCAAACCGCCCCAACGATCCATGACGAGATAGGCAGCATCATCACGAATCCATTCGACTGGCAGTTCGGTCACACCGGTCGGCTCGCCATTAAGCAAAAGCTCATAACAATCGACGTCTGCCATCAGCGAAGAATCGTAGAGCAGGCCCATTTCGGCGGTAATCTGGAGAGTATTGTCGCTGAAATCCCACGATGGCGTCCGGATGCCCACGGGTCTGATACCGGTGATCGTCTCCAGCGCATCAGCAGAACGATGTTGAAGATCGCGCTCGGTATCGCCATCAAGCAAAGTATTGCGCTCATGAATCCAGCCATGAAGGGCGATTTCATGCCCCTCATCAATTATAGCGCGCTGCTCGTCAGGATAATGGATCGCCGAAACTGCAGGCACAAAGAATGTTGCGGGAATGCAGTTGTTCCGCAGCAATTCACGAATGCGTGGAATGCCTTGCCTCGGGCCGAATTGTCCTTGTGAAAGAGCAGAAATCGATTTGCCGCCATCACGCAATTCGAATGTGTCGTGGTCGGAGTCGAACGACAGTCCAACTGCACATTTTGCACCATTTGCCCAAGCCGATGGCTTGAAGCTGCGGCCAGCGCGTGCACGGTTCATGATAGTCTGCAGCCGCTCTTCTGGCCACGTCCATGTTGGAACAGGTGTATCAGTCGTCATGTTGTTGGTCCTCCACTAACCGATACGGTCTGGCCTGTGATCCAGCTTGCATAGGGCGAAGCGAGAAAGAGCACTGCATTGGAAATATCTTCCGGTAGTCCGATACGACGCAGCGGAATTTCATTGATCATGGCAGCCTGACCATCGTCGCCATAAGACGCCCACTGACGCTCATAGTCGGGGCTTGTGCGCAGGAAGCCGGGAGCTACGGCATTGACGTTGATCCCGCATGGGCCGAGTTCATGGCCAAGCTGGCGCGCGAGACTAATAAGGGCGGCTTTTGCGCTGGCATAGGCTTGGATACCGGTCAGGCTGACGCCAAGCCCCGCACCGCTTGAAATGAATACCATCTTGCCCGCGCCACGGTTTTTCATAGCGGGAACGACGGCTTTGCCGACAAGAAATGCGCCACGCACATTAATGTCGTAGATACGATCCCAGTCGGCAGCAGGGACTTCTTCAAGGGGACGCTTTTTCTGCCCAAGAACCCCACCTGCCACATGCACGAAAATATCAAAGCCACCGTCTTTGTCAGCGTCCGCAATCAATTCTGCAATCGCGGTTTCATCGGTTACGTCAAGATGGGCCGCACGGATTGACCCGCCGCGTGCCGGACGTGCTTCATTAACGAGTTTCGCCAGTTCATCATCAAGAACATCCGTTGCAGTAACCGATGCGCCATCTGCGGCGAACGCCTCACATATGGCACGGCCAATTCCCCTCGCGGCCCCAGTGACCAGGACTCTTTTCTCTTTGAAATGTATATCCATTTTACTGCTTGTCTGTTGTGGATGGTTTATGTCCGAGGCGAGCGCTCAGCTCAGCGGCGTGTTTGATCACGGCGTCGATCATACGTTGCCGGCAAGCAGTGAAACGCGATGAAATCGTTGCCATATTCAGCGTGGCAATCACCTCTCCGCTGGCATCAAAAACCGGTGCAGCAACGCCTGAGCCGCCGATGACCGCTTCTTCGTCACAAATTGCGTAGCCGTTTTCTCGCGCGGCATCGACAATGCGGCGGATCTGCACGCGGTCTATTACTGTCTTCTCGGTGAGCGGTATGATGCGTTCTTTGGCGAGATAGCTTGCTGTCTTTTCAGGCTGCCAATGCGCGAGAAGGATGCGGCCCATAGCCGTGCAGTAAGCGGGGTCCGAGCCTGTGAGGTCAGAATCGAAGCGCACCACCTGATGGCTCGCACTCTTGGCCAGAAGCTTGACGCGGCCATCCTTGCGTCGCGCGCCGAGAAATACCGTCTCGCCTTCGTTGTCGCGCATGGCATCCATGATCGGCTGTGCTGTTGCTATCAGATAGGCGTCGCTACCGCTGCACCAGCCGGGGCCGTTCCGGAAAGCATCATGAATTTTATAGGACTCGGTGTCGTCACGGACCACGTAGGCACGTGCAACTAAGGTCGCGAGCAGATTGAAGGTGCTGCTCTTTGGATAACCCAGTTCGGCAACAATCGCCTTCAGTGTTACCGGTTTGTGAGCGCGAGCAAGGAATTCGAGAATTTCAAGAACCCTGACTGCCGATTTAACTTCGCCGTTGTTTTCAATGTTCATATAGGTGAACCAAATTCCTGTTGTGGAATAATGTGGCAGACATACGATCACAAGGCAACACAAAAGGAGCACGTTTTGAAATGAAGACTGAAAACAAAGTTGCCATCGTCACGGGCGGCGCGCGAGGCATCGGCAAGGCATGTGCTCTTGATCTGGCGCGAGCTGGTTATCATGTGACGCTGGTCGATCTGCTCGAGGCGGAGCTCGCTGATACGGCAGCCGAGATCGAAGCTCTGGGCGTGCGTGCCCTTCAATGTGTTGCTGATGTCTCTAGCCATAAGCGGGCAGGTGAGATTGTCGCCCACACAATTGAAACCTTCGGGCGCGTCGACTTCCTGCTCAACAATGCCGGGCGTTCCGCTCCTGTCGGCATTCTTGATATTACAGAAGACGAATTCGACCGTGCAATCGCGATCAATCTGAAAAGCTGCTTCAATTATATTCAGCATACTGCACCACATATGCTGAAGCAGGGCGGTGGCCGGATTGTTTCAATGTCGTCGCTCAACGCCTATTCGGGCGGTGTAACGGCAGCGGTTAGCAAGTTCGCTTATGCGGCAGCAAAAGCCGGTATCCTTGGCATGACTCGTTCGCTTGCCAAGGAACTGGGGCCAAACATTGCGGTTAACGCCATCTGTCCTGGTGTCATTCGTACGGAGATCGACACGAATGTCACCGAACGCGCAGATGAAGTTATCAAGGGAATTGCATTGGGACGGCTAGGTTGTGCCGACGATGTGGCACGCATGGTAACTTTCCTTGCGACATCGGAGCCCTGCTTCATTACGGGGCAGGCTTTCACAGTCGATGGCTTTCAATTCAATGTTTGACGTGCCGTGCAAGAGACATGGATGAAGATGAGCTTAAAAGCTCATAACGCAGTCCGAGGCTGCATCGGCCTTAACCGATGCAGCCTCCGCTGCCGAGTGAGTAGCCTTCGTCTTTCGGAGCGTATCGTTACCTATCCGCATAATGGCTTATCAAACCGGAAACTCTTGCTGGCCATAATGTCACTTCTGATATGTCTTTTGAGCAATTTCACTTATATCTGTTGCCACAAGTTTAGAGTACCTCTAGGTCCCGCTCGGGAGGAGCGTTCTCTTCTGTGGCAGCAGTCAGATCGAACTGTTTCAGCCATAAAAGCCGATAAAACAGAAGCCGAAATTTTGGTCTTCTCGATTGTCCTAGACCTGCTTCTTCCGACTGAAATGTTGAAAATTGAGCCGAGAGCGTGGACCTCAAGTTGAAGAACCATCACGACATCTGGGATATCGTCGACGCAAAGAGCGCCGCCTATTTCGAACTGAGCGATACGGTTTGGGATAACCCGGAAACCAATTACGAAGAATACAAGTCGAGCGACGCTCATGCAGCTCAGCTGGAGGCCGAAGGCTTTCGCGTGCAGCGTGGTATCGCAGGCCTGCCAACCGCTGTGATGGGCGAGGCGGGTGAAGAAGGTCCGGTCATCGCCATTCTGGGCGAGTTCGATGCACTTCCAGGCTTGAGCCAGCTTGCCGGTGTAGCGGAAGAGCAGCCGATTGAAGCGGGCGGCAACGGACATGGCTGTGGCCATAACCTGCTTGGTTCCGGTTCGCTTCTGGCTGCCGCCGCAGTGAAGGAATATCTCGAGGCAAACGGCATCAAAGGACGTGTACGCTATTATGGCTGCCCTGCCGAAGAGGGCGGATCAGCCAAGGGCTTTATGGTGCGCGAAGGCTTGTTCGACGATGTCGATATTGCGTTCTGCTGGCACCCGGCGCCTTTTGCAGGCGTAAACGATCCGGTTTCACTGGCTTGCAACGAAATCAATTTCAACTTCACCGGTCGCGCAGCCCATGCGGCATCCGCTCCGCATCTTGGGCGCAGCGCGCTTGATGCCGTCGAGCTGACGAATGTCGGCGTGAATTATATGCGCGAGCATATGCCGTCATCAGCGCGCATTCACTATGCTGTCACTGATACAGGTGGTTATGCCCCCAATGTCGTGCAGGCAAAAGCAAGCGTGCGCTACCTGATCCGCGCGCTCGATTTGCCGCAAATGCAGGTTCTGCTGGAGCGCGTCAAAAAGATCGCCGATGGTGCGGCTCTGATGACCGAAACAACGGTCAAGAGCGACATCGTCAGCGGTGATGCCAATCTTATTGGCAATCCGGCGCTGGAGCAGCTGATGCAGCGTGAGCTTGATCGCCTTGGACCGCCGGTTTTTGATGAGCAGGATCGCGAAACCGCAAAGCGTTTTCAGGCAACACTGACCAAAGAAGATATCTCCGATGCGTTCCGCCGCTTCGGTGTTCAACCAAACGCTGAAATTGCGCTTTGCGAAGGCATCTATGAGCCTTATAAGGGCGATAACTCGCTCGTTGGCTCCACGGATGTTGGCAGTGTAAGCTGGGTTGTTCCAACTGTGCAGATGCGCGGTGCAACCTGCGCAATCGGCACGCCGCTTCATTCATGGCAGATGGTTGCACAAGGTAAGTTGCCTGCGGCGCATAAAGGCATGGCCCATGCGGCGAAGATTATGGGAAGTACGGCTATAGAGCTGTTCCGCAACCCGGAGCAGATTGTTAAAGCCAAAGAAGATCATGAGAAGAAGCTCAATGGGGCGGTTTTTGTGAATCCGATCCCGGATAGTGTTCAACCAGCTTTGCCTGCGTCTGATAAATGAAGCCGTAAGCCCAAAGCACGATGCTTAGATTCAATAGTCTAGCTCGACCTTTGTACGTCCAGTTGGACGTATAGCGCTCTAAAGAAATACCCGGAAAGCAATATGACGTTGATTTCGCAATCCCCCACATGGCCTGATGCATCATGAAGGCGTTTCTCGATATTCTGAGCTTCGGGCCTGACGGCTGGGGCTATGTGCTGGTAATGGCTGCATTGGTGAGTGTTTCGCTCGCTGTGCTCGGCTTTCTTCTTGGCGCAATCATTGGCGTGTTTGCTGCCTGGGCGAAAATTTCCGGTGGTCTTGCGCTGCGCGGAATTGCCGATGGTTACACGACCATCATTCGCGGTATTCCCGACCTTCTGGTGATCTATCTGTTTTATTTCGGCGGCAGCGCTGCGGTAACGGCTATCGGTCGCTTCTTTGGTGCGCAGGGCTTTATCGGCTTTCCGGCATTCCTAGCTGGCGTGCTTGCGATTGGTATTTCCTGCGGGGCGCATCACACGGAAGTTCTCCGTGGTGCATTCCGTGCGGTATCCAAGGGAGAGCTTGAAGCAGCCTCCGCCTGTGGCATGGGACAGACGCTCAAGTTCCGTCGCATCATTGCGCCGCTGGCACTGCGCCATGCGTTGCCGGGCTTGGGCAATGTCTGGCAGGTAGCACTTAAAGAATCCGCTCTGATCTCTGTTGTGGGCGTTGTCGACATTCTGCGTCAGGCACAGATCGGCGCTGGTTCGACCGGCCTGCCGTTCAACTTCTTCCTCATTGCCGGCGCGCTGTACCTGCTGATCTCGTCGGTTTCCGGCACCATACTGCAAGCAGCTGAACGCCATTTCTCGCGTGGCGTCCGGAGGGCAAAATGAACCTTCAATTCTACTCTGAAGCCTTCTTTCAGATGATGAGCGGCGTGCCGCTGACCCTTCAGCTTGCTGCAAGCTCGATTGTCTTTGGCGCGATTCTGGCCCTGCTTTTTGCCATGATGCGCCTGTCAGGTGTCGCTGTTCTTGATTGGATTGCCCGGCTTTACGTTTTCGTATTTCGTGGCACGCCGCTTCTGGTGCAAATCTTCATTATCTATTACGGCCTGAGCCAGTTTCCGGTCATCCGTTACTCATTTCTGTGGCCAATCCTGCGTGAGCCTTATTGGTGCGCGATCATTGCTCTGACTTTGAACAACGCCGCCTATGCCAGTGAAATCATCCGTGGCGGCCTTTTGTCGGTGCCAAGTGGGCAGATTGAAGCTGCAAAGGCTTGCGGCATGTCACGCTTCACCTGCTTCCGCCGTGTTGTCATGCCGCTGGCAATCCGCCAGGCATTGCCTGGCTATGGCAATGAAATGATCTCCATGGTCAAGGCGACGTCGCTGGCCTCCATCATCACTTTGATGGAAGTGACAGGCATCGCCGCCAAGCTGATCGCTGAATCCTATCGCGCAATTGAAGTGTTCGTTATTGCGGGCGCTATCTATCTTGCCATCAACTTCGTTCTGACACGCGTGCTCATGTTTGCTGAATACAAGCTTACGCCTTATCTGCGCCAGCCCGTCGTCAAGATCACCACCGAAGGAAAAACATCGTGAGTAAAGTTGTGTCTCAAACGGCCCCGGTGGCGTTGAAAGTTGAAAACCTGCGCAAGAGCTTTGGCGCTAATGAAGTGCTCAAGGGCATCTCGATGGAAGCGCGCGAAGGCGAAGTGATTTCGATCCTCGGCTCTTCGGGCTCCGGCAAGTCAACCTTTCTGCGCTGCATCAATCTGCTGGAAATTCCCACCTCGGGTATGGTGACTGTTTCCGGTGAGACCATTCGCATGGCGAAGAACTCGAAGGGCGAAGCCTATCCGGCGGACAAGAAGCAGGTCTCACGCATCCGCTCCGAGCTTGGCATGGTTTTCCAGAGCTTCAATCTCTGGTCTCACAAGACCATTCTCGAGAACATCATTGAAGCGCCGATCTATGTTCAGGGCCGTTCGCGCGCTGAATGCGTGGAAGAGGCAGAAGCATTGCTCGCCAAGGTTGGCATCGCCGACAAGCGTGATTTCTATCCGGCACATCTTTCCGGCGGCCAGCAGCAGCGTGCAGCTATTGCGCGTGCGCTCGCGATGAAGCCAAAAGTCATGCTGTTTGACGAGCCGACATCCGCGCTCGATCCAGAACTGGTTGGCGAAGTGCTGCGCGTTATGCGGGGTCTGGCGGAAGAAGGCCGCACCATGCTGGTTGTCACGCACGAAATGGGTTTTGCCCGCGATGTATCCAATCGCGTGGTCTTCGTTCACCAGGGCCTGGTCGAAGAAGATGGTGTGCCTGAAGAGGTGTTCGGAAATTCCAAATCTGAGCGTTTCCGCAAGTTTATCAGCCACGAAAATGCAGCCTGATTATTTCAAACAACGCTGATTTATGCCAAAAGGCACGTCAGCAAATAACTGCGTAAGGTTAAGTCAAATGAAGACCACAGGATTGTTCAAAGCCCTGTTCGTTTCGGCACTGGTTCTCACAACCGCTTCTGCACATGCAGAAGGGAAAAAGTGGGACAAGATCACGATCGCTACGGAAGGCGCTTTCCGTCCGTATAACTTCACCAAGCCAGACGGCACGCTGGATGGTTACGAAGTTGATCTCTACAAGGATCTCTGCGCACGCATGAAGGTTGAATGCACGATGGTTGCGCAGCCTTTTGATGGCATCATTCCAGCACTCAATGCTGGCAAGTTCGACGCCATCATGGCTGGCCTGACCGCTACGCCAAAGCGCGAAGAAACCATCGACTTCACCGTTTCCTACGGCCTGACACCGCAGACCTTCGCAACGTTGAAGGACAGCCCGTTTGCCAAGCTGCCACACACTGGCGAAACGCTTTATCTCGCCAAGGATGAAGAAGCGAACCAGAAGGCAATCGACGAGATCGCTGCTGAAATCAAGGGTCGCACCGTCGGTGTTCAGACCGCTTCGCTCGGCCTCTCGCTGCTGGACAAGTACTTCAAGGATTCAACCGATATCCGTGAATACAAGACCACCGATCAGCATGACCTCGACCTCAAGTCGGGCCGCGTCGATCTGGTTGTTGCCTCGCTGGCTTACCTCTCCGATGCAGCCAAGAAGCCGGGCAATGAAGACATCGTCATGACCGGTCCTTACTTCAAGGGTGGCATTCTGGGTCGCGGCGTTGCAGTTGGTATCCGCAAGAATGAGCCTGAATTGCAGAAGATGTTCAATGAAGCCATTGAAGCAGCCAAGGCTGACGGTACGATCAAGAAGCTTTCTGAAAAGTGGTTCGGCTTCGACGTAACCCCATAATCGGGACGATTAGTCCGATTTAAACGCCGCCCCACCGGGCGGCGTTTTTTATGGCGGATAGCCTTTGTGTGCGGCAAGCTTTTGAATTGATTTTATGTATTATCCAACGCACAACCATTTCATACGGTTCTGCATGCCTTCGGGTGTTGAGTGAAGAAAGAAGCTGCCGCGTTGACAGACGACATTGCCCATACTGAGCTGATTGCCGTTCTAACTGCCGTAACGGGTGAGCAGCCACGCGTTATGACAGTGCGCCAAGGGCAGGCTTTGCCATCCGGGCCGTTTGAGACTGAGCATCGTTCGCTCCAATCAGGCCTGCGCGCCTGGGTGCAGGCCGAAACCGCTCATCCTGTTGGCTATCTTGAGCAGCTCTATACTTTTGCCGATCGTGACCGTCACAAGCTCGGCGAGCGGACAATTTCAATCAGCTATCTCGGGCTTGTGCGTGAAGGCGATGCGGCGTCCGGTCAGGCCAGCTGGCGAGGCTGGTATGACTATCTGCCGTGGGAAGACCATAGGCAGGGTGTGTCTGAGATTGTCGGCCACCTGAGCAATGGTCTTCGTGTCTGGGCGCATCAGGCCGTTTCTGCGGAACTGACGGCACAGCGCCTGCGGCGCATAGGTTTTTCGTTCGGGCTGAATGGTGAGCGCTGGAACGAAGATCTGGTGCTTCAGCGCTATGAGCTTCTCTATGAGGCGGGCTTAGTCAGCGAAGCCGGAAAAGGCGATGAGGAGAACGGCAGGCATATGTTTGCCGATCACAGGCGGATTCTTGCAACCGCCATCGCGCGGTTGCGTGCGAAGATCAAATATCGCCCTGTCGTATTCGAACTGATGCCCGACAATTTCACGCTTTTGCAGCTTCAACGCACCGTCGAAGCTCTGGCCGGATTGCGGCTGCATAAGCAGAATTTCCGCCGCCTGATCGAACAGCAGGACCTTGTTGAAGAGACGGGCGAAAGCGATAGCGAAACCGGTGGCCGCCCGGCCAAACTCTTCCGTTTCCGCTATTCGATTGTCGAAGAACGCGCACTTTCCGAGCGCCATGTTGCAGGAACAAAGCTCCCTCTCTCTCGCGATTGACAATATGCTCGAATCGAGTATAACGTCACATCTATGAAATACTCATAATGAGTATAACAGATTTTTCCGCTATGGCGGAATTGATAGCATTTCCAGCAAAAGTGCGAAGCGGTTTTGCCTCGGATAATGCGTAAAAAAAACAGTTACAGCGGTTCCAACCATTCATTCTTAAATGGAACCGCTGTATGTGCTGCTCGGGAGGCTGACATGAATGAGTTTGTACCTGTTTCAAAGCTTTATGATCGCGTGGCGTCTGTCCTGCCCCGGGTTGAGTGGATGCGCTTTGAAGACGATGTTGCGGCCATTCTTGAACTCAAGCGCCAACGCAATGCAGTTATTCTCGCGCATAATTATCAGACACCGGAAATCTTCCATTGCGTGGCGGATATTGTCGGCGACAGTCTCGCACTTGCCCGCAAGGCGATTGATGTCGAAGCCGATGTGATTGTGCTGGCGGGCGTGCATTTCATGGCGGAGACCGCCAAGCTGCTCAATCCCAAAAAGACTGTTCTGATCCCGGATATGGGTGCTGGCTGCTCGCTCGCGGATTCGATTACGCCGCAGGATGTAGCGCTTTTGCGTGAGGCGCATCCGGGCGTACCGATCATTACCTATGTCAACACATCGGCTGCTGTGAAGGCTGCATCCGATATTTGCTGCACGTCGGGGAATGCGAAAAAGGTCGTCGAGTCGCTTGGCGTGCCGCGCGTGCTGATGATCCCTGATGAATATCTTGCACAGAACATTGCGCGTGAAACCAATGTCGAAATTTTAGCCTGGCATGGTCATTGTGAAGTGCATGAACGCTTCACGCCGGACGACATTCGCGAACTGCGCCAAAGCCATCCCGGCGTCATGGTGTTGGCACACCCAGAATGTCCGCCTGAAGTGGTGGAGGCGGCCGATTTTGCCGGTTCGACGGCTGTGATGTCGGACTTCGTCGGTGAAAAGAAGCCGCAACGCGTAGTGCTTCTGACCGAATGCTCAATGAGTGACAATGTGGCTGTCGACCATCCGGATGTTGAATTCATCCGGCCCTGCAATCTCTGTCCTCATATGAAGCGGATCACGCTTGGCAATATTCGTGATGCGTTGGAAAACAACAGGCATGAAGTCACCGTTGACCCGGCGATTGCTGAACCTGCACGCCGTGCTGTCGAGCGGATGCTTGCGGTATGACGACGGCCCCTGTCATCGTTATAGGCAGCGGCCTTGCAGGCTTGATGAGTGCACTTTCAGTTGCCTCCCATCGCGTCTTGCTGGTGTCTGCCGGAACCCTTGGCCTGGCTGGCTCCAGCCCGCTGGCTCAGGGTGGTATTGCCGCAGCTCTTGGCGCCGATGATAGTGCAGCTCTGCATATTGCAGATACGCTGGCGGCAGGTGACGGGCTTTGCGATCCGACGGTAACAACGCATATTATCGAGGCCGCTCCTCAAGCGATTGCAATGCTTGAGGAATATGGGGTGCGCTTTGATCGCAAGCCCGATGACACCTATTCTCTGGGGCTTGAGGCCGCCCATGCCCGGCATCGCATTGCTCATGTTGATGGGGATGCGACAGGCGCAGGAATCATGCGCGCACTTATTGCCAGAGTTCTCGCCACGCCATTGATCACGGTGCAGGAGAATACAAAAGCGCTGCGCCTTATCACGCATGAAAAACGGGTTTGCGGGGTTGAGCTTGAAGGCGTCGGGCCAGTCGCAGGCTGTGCTGTCGTCCTGGCCACGGGTGGAACGGGCGGCTTGTATGAGGCGACGACCACGCCGCCTGGCAATCTTGGTCAGGGAGCGGCGTTGGCTGGTCGTGCGGGTGCGGTTCTTGCAGATATGGAATTCGTGCAGTTTCATCCGACCGCTCTGGCCGTTTCAGCGCAGCGATTGCCGCTGATCAGCGAAGCTGTACGCGGCGAGGGGGCAATCCTTGTCGATGATCGCGGTGAGCGTTTCATGCAGCATGTCCATGGACAGGAACTTGCTCCACGCGATGTTGTTGCGCGTGCGATTGGAGAGCAGCTTGCACATGGTCGGAACGTTTTTCTTGATGCACGGGCTTGTCCCGGCAAACGGTTTGCAATGCGGTTTCCGGCTATTGATGCACTCCTGAAGCGGCATGGTATCGATCCATCCAGCGATCTGATCCCGGTGAAGCCTGCCACCCATTATCATATGGGCGGGGTGGCGACTGATTGTGATGGTCGCACCAGCCTGCAGGGATTGTGGGCTGTGGGGGAAGCCGCCTGTACCGGGCTTCATGGGGCAAACCGTCTGGCAAGCAATTCGCTTCTTGAAGCGGCTGTCATGGGTTTGCGGGCAGGCCGTGCCATCGCGCAAGAGCCGAAGGGTTCAGTACCCTTGCTTGCAGCCACCAATGCACCGCTATCGAGCGATGCCTCCGTCATTCGCCCAATTGTCTCACGCTCACTTGGTCTGCTGCGCAATGAAGATGAACTGCGCGCCGCAATTGCTGCGCTGCTTCCGCTTGTGAAAACCAATGATGCGGCAGCTGTGGCACTTGTTATGAGTGTTGCGGCATTCGAGCGGCAGGAGTCTCGCGGTAGCCACGCACGCACGGATTATCGCAGCAAAAATGTGCAGGCTCAGCGCAGCTTCTACACCTTTGAACAGGTTTTTGCACTCGCACGCGAAATTGCCATAGATCAACCTTTGTCGAGGATCGCATGATGGACCTCCCGCGTCTTTCCCCCTTGCTTGTCGAACCGCTGGTTCGTGCGACCCTTCTAGAAGATCTGGCACTGGCAGGCGATATCACGAGCAACGCAGTTGTACCTGCTGATCATCGCTCTACAATGGTTTTCAGCCTGCGGCAGCCGGGCGTGATCGCTGGTTTGGACGCAGCGGAAACTGCATTCCGGCTGGTTGATCCCGCGATTGTCTTTGATCGGTTGAGCAGCGATGGCACCTCGCATCAGCCCGGTACGGAGATCGCTCGCGTATCGGGTTCGTCACGCAGTATCCTTGCGGCCGAACGCACGGCGCTCAATTTTCTGGGGCATCTTTCAGGTGTAGCCACAGCAACAGCCAATCTGGTCAAGGCTGTTGCGGGGACGAAAGCTGCAATCGTCTGCACGCGCAAGACCATGCCGGGGCTGCGTGCTTTCCAAAAATATGCCGTGCGGGCAGGCGGTGGCATGAACCACCGGTTTGCGCTTTATGATGCCGTGCTCATCAAGGATAATCATATTGCAGTTGCGGGTGGTGTGAGCGAAGCAATCTCCCGCGCCAAGGCCAATGCAGGCCATATGGTCAAAATTGAAGTGGAAGTCGACACACTGGAGCAGTTGCTTGAAGCAATGGCGATCGGCGTCGATGCGGTATTGCTCGACAATATGTCACCCGCGCAATTGCGCGAAGCAGTGGGCATTATCGATGGCCGGGCGATTGCTGAGGCTTCAGGTGGGATTACGCCGGAAACCGTTGCAGCCGTTGCTGCAAGCGGTGTCGATCTGATCTCAATAGGCTGGACGACGCATAGCGCGCCGAACCTTGATATTGGTCTTGATTTCAGCTTCGCGTGAGCGGCAAAGCCTATTCGCTTAAGTGATGGGTGAATGTGTCGCCGGAATAGTTGGTGCGCAGAAGGCCCGCTTCACTCAACCTTGGCATCAGCTCATCAAGTGCGAGATGCATGGATGACGTCGAACCGCCGGGTGCGGTGATGAAACCGTCGATAGCGCCGGCATCAGACCATTTCTGGATTGCGTTGGCAGCGTCATCGACCGTGCCAATGATCTGCCAATGGGCAGCACTGATCACTTCCGGCCTGCGGAGCAGGTCTTCAAGGCTAAGCGTCTCTTTCAGCAAAAGGCGCTGCAGCAATCCCGCATGGGTTTTACTGCGTACCTTTTCTGGTGGCGGAGGCAGATCCGAGGGGCGGATCAGGCGACCTTCGGGCCAGTCGGTAAGATCAAGGCCGGTCATATCCCGAATATAGGCAATCTTGCGCGTGCGGTCGCCGCGCGCGTGGGTATAGGAAAAAAGCTCTTCCGCCTCTTTGCGCGTTGGTGCGAGATAGAGGCTGAGGCCCGGAAGCAGACGCACATCGTCGGCATTCCGACCGTGAGATTGTGCCAGAGAACGCAGGTCATTGCGCAGATTAATCGCCGCATCAATATCGGGCGTTGCCGAGAAAATCGCATCGGCGACTGACGCTGCAAAATTGCGTCCGGCTGGTGAAGCACCCGCCTGAACGAGCGGGATCGGAACATTCTCCAGTGAAGGAATATTGAGCGGGCCTTTGACTTTAAACGAAGCGCCCTCATGGTTGATTGGTTGGATACGTGCTGGGTCGGCATAGTTGCCGCTGGCCCGGTCACGCTTGAGAGCAGAGCCGGGGAAGCTTTGCCAGAGCGCTTGCACGACATCGGTAAACTCTGCTGCCCGTGCATAGCGTTCGTCGGATGTCGGCATTTCATCGAGACCAAAATTCACATTGCCATCAAGGGCGGTGACGATGTTCCACCCCGCACGCCCGTTGCTTAAGTGATGCAATGACAGAACCTGCCGTGCGACGGCATAGGGCGGCATGAAGGTGGTCGAAATCGTCGTGAGTAGACCGATTTTGGATGTTTCGCGCGCAAGTGTTGCCATCAGCAAAGTCGCATCCAGACTGGCAAACCCGGGCGTGGTTTCCATGATCTGGCTGTTGAGAAACAGATTGTCGGGACGAAACACGAAGTCGAGCTTTGCAGCCTCCGCGCGCCGCGCGATGTCGACGTAAAAGTCCGAGCCGAACACACCTTCAATATCGCTATTGTCGTGGCGCCAGCCATCATTGCTAAGCCAGGTGGGAGCGAGCGACATGCCGATGTGGAGCGTTTTGCGAGGTGTCATGACAAAATCCGGTCAGTTTTTCAGCAGAAAACCGCGAGCCGAAAGCTCGCGGTTTGATTGATTGATGCAAGAGGTCAGAAGCTGCCCTTGATGCCGATGCCGAAAGTGCGTGGCATTGTCATGCTGGCCTGTGTCGTTGCTCCGCTTAGACCGCGCGTTGCTTGCTTGGATGTTGGTACACGTTCGTTGAAGATATTCTTCACAAATCCGTAGAGCTGGAATTTTTCGTTAAAGTCGTAGCTCACGCGTGCGTTGGCGATTGTGTAAGCATCAATCCAGTAGGATGGGGTGTTCGCGACATCGGAATAGTAGCTGTCGATGTAGCGCACATCACCGGAAACATTGAGTTTTTCGGTTACATTCCAACTTGCACCGAAATTCAGCATATAGCCCGGCGATTTGGCGAACTCGTTATCTGCATAATCAGGGTTGCTCGAAATCTCATCGATTTTCGTGCGCATGATGCCCGCCCCTGCCTTGAGGGTCAGATTATCGAGGATCTGATAATCGGCGCCGAGTTCAAGCCCGTAGGCATGTGCCTTTTCCGCATTGATCGTATATGATTGGGTGATGCCGGGAGAAATGACAACCGGAATATTATACTGGGCATTCTTGAAGTCCATGTAGAACACGTTGCCGTTTATAACGAGCTTGTTGTCCAGGAACTCCGCGCGGGTGAACAATTCGTAGTTCCACAGAGTTTCCTCATCGAACTTGTTCCATTTGCTTGTCGCAGGGTTGGCTGTATTCATATAAAGCGAAACACCGCCGGGATTATAACCGCGACTGATAAGACCACCGACTGTAAGGTCAGGGGTGATGGCATAGGCCAGCGATACTTTAGGCAAGAAAGCCGAGAAGGATTCATCGAAATTAATCGCGTCGAGCGCATAGACCGAGACGCCATCGCGTTGAATTTTGTCGTGCTGGAAGCGTGCGCCTCCAGTCAAGGTCCATTGCTCATTCATACGCCAGCTCAGCTCACCAAACAGGCCAACATTCGTTTTCTTATCGTCAAACGTCGAGATATAGTTGTTGACGGCGACCTTATTGGCGGCGTTCACCAAATCGAGTAGCTCGTCGGTCTTCGTATGGGCGAAATAAACACCGGCGACGCCGCTTAGGACATCCTCCTGATCTCCAAAAGTGAGGCGTGTTTCATTCGAAATATTGGTTTGGTCGATATTGGCATCACCATTATGCGCGATACCAACTCTGCGTTCGACCGCTGAATCTGAGAACTGTGTCTGGTTGTGGAGTTTGAAGCCGTTATCAAATTCGTAGCTGACATCCAGGATGCCGGTATTGGTACGCTGATCCCACGACGGCAAGGTGGCGCCACTGTAATCGAGATCATAGTAAAACGGCGTGGCCGCTTCATAGGTTGGGCGATTGCTCTTGTTGAAAGAGTAGGTGAGCTTTGCCTCAAGGCCGGGGATTTCCGCAGGCTGCCAGAGCAGCTTCGAGCGAATGTTCAGCGATTGGAAATCCTGATCGGTGCCGGAAGAGTAGAAACCGGGATTGACATAATCGATGAAGGTGTCGCGACCCGAATAATCAATTGCCAGACGGCCAGCGAGCTCATCCTTGTAGAGCGGGCTATTCAGCATGATAGAAGTGCGCTTGGATTTATAGCTGCCGATCTCGACCTGATATGCGCCTTCCTGCTCAAAAGTAGGGTCTTTGGTATTGACCACGATTGCACCGGCAATCGCATTTGCGCCCTGCGATGTGGTCTGCGGCCCGCGGAAAACCTCGATGCTGTCGAGATCCCAGATCGAGGTGGAGCCAAAGATGAACTCGTTATAGTTCAAGTAATGACCATCAAGATTGATCGTTGCGCGGGGGACGGTGCCCGAGAAGAAGGCCGTCGCACCATTGTTGGGTCCCTGCGTGTCCTGACCACGAATGACCGGTGCGCCAACAGTGTCGGTATAAACAACATTGGGTGTTCCGCGAACCGCTTCCGATACGGAAGTGTCGCCAGTTTTTTCCTTGTCGATTTCCTTTGCCGTAATCACGGTCACGGATGAGGCGGTGTTCTTGATATCACGCGCAACTTTTTCGCCGGTGATGACGAGTGTGTCGAGCACCAGTCCTTTGGAGCTTCCTGGTGCGTCCGCATCTTGCGCGAAGGCTGATGAGCTTGAAATCGCTGCCAGCGTCAATGCGCTGACGCCGTAGAAAAAGCTGCGGGAGGAGCGGGTAATCATAAGTCGCCTCAAAACATGAGTGTGTAAGTCATGTTCTGTTATGCTGACTAAAGAGATTCCGCAATAAGGAATGCATACCGCAATACAGTATGAATGCAAGCTTGTTGAGCATGTTGCCAAATCGCAACATGTTCTGGGGTGGGATGGTTTGCGTGGCATTGTGCGACGAGGACTTTGTCGGCTTAGCTATCTGGAAAGGCATGACTTTACTTACCCATCGGGCTAAAGAAAGGGGTGAATCTATGGGAGGCATGACAATTGGAAGATCAGGATCAATCCGTGAGTGAGGAGATGGAAGTCGTTAGCGACAAACGTTCCGGCACGATTCAGTCTGTTTCAATTGCTGCCCGATTTCTGAAAATTCTTGCCAATGCCGAGAATGAGCTGCCTTTGGGGGAGGTCGCAAAACGAGCTGGAACCGGCGGCTCGACAGCGCATCGCTATTTGCAAAGCCTTGTAAAAGAAGGGCTTGCCAAGCAGGACCCGGTCAGTGGCTTTTATGATCTTGGCCCAACGGCACTGAGCATTGGCATCGGCGCGCTTCGGCGGGTCGATGCGGTGGAGATTGCTGCACAGCACATGAAAGCTCTATCGCAAAGTCACGCGATGAGTGGGGGGGTGGCGATCTGGACTGACCGAGGGCCAACGCTGGTTCGCTGGTATCGCAGCGCCTATTTTTCCGTGAATCCGCTGGCGCTTGGAGACACCTTGCCGATCGACAATACCGCCTGCGGCCATATTTTTCAGTCCTATCTTCCAAAGGCCACGGTCGATGCAGCGCGCAAGGTGCAGCCCGCGCATTTTCGCGGAACGCCGCCGTCCAAAGCCCTGCTTGAAAAGGTGCGTGAAGACCGCTGGTCCGAGATGACCAGCCATCTTTTGTCGAATGTAACGGGTCAGGCTTCGCCTGTGCTCGATGCCCAGGGAGAAATTGTCTGTGTGATGACTACGGTTGCCGATCTCGGCCAGTTGCGCACGGATGAGGAGCGCCGTGCGCTTTTCCATGAAGCTTGCATCGTCAATGAATCGACAGGTGGCCTCATCGTCGATACCAAACTGGAAATGCCGAAGAGCTAGAGCGCATCCCGAAAACCGGGTCCGGTTTTCAGAGTGGAGTATGTGCTATTCCGCTGGCTCGATATGGGCGGTGCTGCTTTTCGGAACGATCAGCGGCGTCCCCGAAACCGGGTCCGGAATGATGATCGAAGACAGCCCGAATGCGTCTTTAACCAGTTGTTCGGTGACGATTTCAGACGGCTTGCCCTGCGCTATAATCGCGCCTTCCCGCATGGCAATCAGGTGGGTCGCATAACGACAGGCGTGGTTCAGTTCATGGAGTACGGCGACGACTGTTCGCCCTTGTCTATTAAGCTGCGCAAGCAGATCAAGCAGCTCAATCTGGTGTGCGATATCGAGATAGGTTGTTGGCTCATCCAGAAGCAGGATTGGTGTTTCCTGTGCCAGAACGAGCGCAATCCATACGCGCTGGCGCTGGCCACCGGAGAGTTCATCGACAAGCCTTCCCGCCAATTCGGTGATGCGGGTGGCGTCCATCGCTTGCGCCACAGCCAGTTCATCAGCTTCTGACCATTGCCTCAAAAATGACTGATGCGGGTAACGGCCGCGAGCCACCAGGTCTGCAACAGTGATACCTTCCGGTGCAGTCGAGCTTTGCGGCAGCAACCCCAGCCGTCGGGCGGTCTCTTTTGCAGGCAAACTCGCGATATCGCCGCCGTCGAGAATGATCTTCCCCTGACTTGGCTTGAGCAATCGCGACAATGCTCTGAGCAGGGTAGATTTTCCACAGGCATTCGGGCCGACAATCACGGTGAATGACGCATCCGGAATAGATACCGACAGATCGGTTGCAACCGTTCTCTCGTCGTATTTCAGGGTCACGGCTTCAGCATGAAGGCGGTGCGTCATTGCGGCTCCTCGTTGGGTCGTCGGCAGGGTTTGCGTGTCACTCTGCATTGCCTCGTATTGCATTGTAGAATGCGTTCTGCAATATGGAGTGACGCGATCATGTTTTATGATGCGCCTTCTCATCCCATTGCATAACGCGGCAACGAAGTATCAGCTATGGCACTTAGTAAGAATGTTCTCAAGTTTCTGGTAATGCTTGCGTTGCTGGTTTGGCCCTTCAAATCGGCGCTTGCGGAAGATGCAGCATGGCCCCGAACCATCGAACATCATTCGGGCACGCTGACGCTGAAATCCAAACCTTTGCGGATTATCTCGACTGCGCCGAGCCTGACGGGTATTCTGTTGGCCATCAATGCGCCGCTGGTTGCCAGTGCGGCAACCACGCCAAGCCCGTTGACCGATGAAAAGGGCTTCTTTTCGCAATGGGCCAAGGTGGCGGATGAGCGTGGCGTAGAGGTTCTCTACTCCAATCTGGAATTCGATATTGAGGCAATTATCGCAACCGAGCCTGATCTGGTTGTCGTTTCAGCGACAGGTGCCGACAGCGTTCTGCCCCAATATGCAGAGCTTGTCGCGCAAGGCATCCCGACCATGGTGGTCAATTATTCCAATCAGAGCTGGCAGGATATTGCGAAGCAACTCGGCAAGGCCACAGGTCTTGAGGATGAGGTTGCCGCAAGCGTTGCGCGCTTTGATGATTATGCTGCGAAGGCTGCAGCGGAGATCACAGCGCCTGTCGATCCGGTAACGATTGTCGGTTATAATATCGGAAACAGCTACTCGATCGGCAAACAAACAAGTGCACAGGCACAATTGCTGGAAGCGCTTGGGTTTAAGGTCGCTGGTTTGCCGGATGCTCTCACAAAGCAAGTCACACGCAGTTCGGATTTTGATTTCATCTCGCACGAGAACCTTTCCGCTGCTGTAACCGGCAAGAGTGTGTTTCTCCTGCGCGGGTTGAATGGCGATGTACACTCATTTCTGAGTGACCCGGTGCTTGCCAATCTGGATGCGGTGAAAGGCAACCAGGTCTATTCGCTTGGGCCGACATCCTTTCGCATCGACTATTATTCGGGCATTCAGATGATCGATATGGTCGTCCCGCATTTCCGTAAATGATCGCCGGCTTGTTTGAACAAAAGAGAGTTTGTGGATTCTCTCGCATATCGGAGAGGCAACGCCGCTTATGGGGGCTAATTGCGGGGCTTGTGGTGCTGCTACTTGCCGTCTTCGCAAGCCTGGTGCTCGGTTCGCGTTCGATCTCGCTTGTCGATACCGTGCAGGCGCTCTGGATGCCAGATCTTCAAAATAATGAGCATCTGATCATCCGCGAATTGCGGGTTCCGCGTACCATTATTGCCATTCTGGTCGGGTTGGCGCTGGGCGTCGCAGGTGTCGTGATGCAGGCTGTGACCCGCAATCCACTGGCTGAGCCGGGATTGCTGGGCATTAATGCAGGGGCTGCGGTTGCGGTCATCCTTGGGATCGTGGCGTTCAACCTGACAAGTGTTTCACAATATGTCTGGTTTGCCTTTGCTGGTGCGGGCCTTGCCGGGGTCGCGGTTTTCTTTCTGGGGCAGGAAAGGCGCGCTGGGACGAACCCCGTTCGTCTGGTGCTGGCTGGTGCTGGAATATCCGTCGTTCTGGCTTCTGTTACGGGCATTCTCATCATCAATGCGCCAACATCTGTTTTGGATCAATTTCGTCACTGGTCGGCTGGTTCTGTCGAAGGCAGAGGATATGATGTCATTGCGGTCCTTGTTGTTTCGATCGCTGCCGGATTGATTGCAGCATTCTCGATTGCTGGACGCTTGAACGCGCTTGCGCTTGGAAAAGAACTGGGTGCTGCACTGGGCGTGGATGTCTATCGCACCTGGTTCCTTTCCTGCCTGTCTGTCATGCTTCTTGCTGGTGCTGCAACAGCGGGTGCCGGGCCGATAGGATTTGTGGGATTGGTGGCTCCACATCTCGCCCGGATTGTGGTTGGGCCAAACTACCGCTGGATTTTACCGTATTCAGCGCTGTTCGCAGCCATTCTATTGCTCGGCGCAGATATTATCGGGCGCGTGATCGCAGCACCTTCAGAGGTTGCGGCGGGCATCGTTTCGATGCTGCTCGGTGGACCATTCTTCATTTTCGTTGTTCGCAGATTCCGGCTGTCAAAACTATGAGTGCTCAACGTCGATCTGTCCTGCGTTTCGGTTCATTTTCCATTCAATGGCGAATGAGAACATTGGTTGTTTGTATTCTGCTGATTGTGCTCGCCTGCGCTATGGGCGTCATGCATCTGGGTACAGGCAGCATGGGTTTTACCCCCAATGATATTCTCAAAAGCGTCACGGGCCATGGTCTTAATCCAACGACCGACCGAATAATTTTTCGCGTGCGCCTTCCTCGCTTGATAACCGCACTTTTCGTTGGTGCTTCACTGGGTATGGCGGGATCGATCTTTCAATCCATCTCACGTAATGCGCTTGGATCGCCCGACATCATAGGATTTACGACGGGCGCGGCAACGGGCGCTATCGTCCAGATAATCCTCTTCAATTCCGGGCCATTTGAAACTGCATTGGCTGCTGTTTTATCCGGTATTGGCACAGCGCTGATTGTGTTTCTGCTCGCAATGAAAGGCCGAACGACGGGTGGTTATCGGCTTATCCTGGTTGGCATTGGTGTGGGGGCGGTTCTGTCCGGTTTAAATACGGTGATGCTTGTCGCAGGTGATCTTGATCAGGCGGCATCGGCACAGCTCTGGCTTGCCGGCTCACTGAACACCCGAACCTGGTCTCATGCGTTGCCTGCCGTCATCGGCTTTGCGGCGATCCTGCCGGTTGCGATTTATCATGCCCAGCGGATTGATCTGATCGAAATGGGGGACGATGCCGCACGTCAGCTGGGTGTCGCAACTGAATCGACACGGCTAATCATGGTTTTAGCCGCTGTTGGCCTGACATCAATTGCAACGGCTGCAACTGGGCCGATAGCCTTTATCGCGCTTGCTGCCCCGCAGATGGTGCGACGGCTGACGCGTGCAGCCGGTGTGCCGCTTGTTGCGAGCGCGCTTATGGGCGCGACATTGCTGATAGGGGCTGATCTCGTCAGCCAGCATTTTCCGCTCAATGTAAAAATGCCAATAGGTTTGACGACAGGTCTGCTCGGTGGCGTCTATCTCCTGTGGCTGCTGGCAAGCAATCGTCGTACGCTTTAGAGCGCATTCCGAAAAGTGTGAAACGGTTTTTGGAGTACAAAAAGCAAAAATCCCGGACGAAGCCGGGATTTTGTTGCCTATACTTAACGGAAAACTGGAGCGGGCGAAGGGATTCGAACCCTCGACCCCAACCTTGGCAAGGTTGTGCTCTACCCCTGAGCTACACCCGCTCGCGCCAGTCGTTTCCGTCAGGCAGGCGCTATATGGCCCAACGCTTTTGATATTGCAACAGGGAAAATGTTCTTTCCTGAAAAGAAAACTCTGAAATGACATAAGATATTGATATTAGTAGTAAAAATTATTCATCGCCCCGTTGTGAATAAGATGCTATGCCTTTGCAACTTAGGCTCAGCCTCGGCAAATCAGTGTGAATCAGCTGCATTCGAATGCATATATTTTTGCTTTCACGATTCCTCGCGATGCTTCGAGCCGGTTCGGAAGCAATCGCTCTGCTTGTGCCAAATACGGCTATTGCGTCTTTGGTCTGCGTGATTAAGTGTATAACAACGCTTCTATAATGGTCTTTTGAAAAGACCGCGCATTCAGGGAACAGAATCTTATGACTATGACATCGGCCGAGCTGCATGAATATTTGAAAAACCTCGATATCGAGGTGAAGACGGTGGAGCATCCACCTTTGTTCACAGTCGCCGATTCACAAAGTCTGCGTGGCGAAATCGCCGGAGGTCACACCAAGAATCTGTTTCTGAAGGACAAGAAAGACAATTTCTTTCTGGTGACAGTGGATGAAGAAGCAGTGGTTGATCTCAAGTCGATCCATCAGATCATTGGTGCTTCCAGCCGCGTTTCCTTTGGCAAGCCAGAGAAGCTGATGGAATACCTCGGCGTGGTGCCTGGCGGCGTTACGGTCTTTGGCGCGGTAAACGATACAGGGCACAATGTCCAGGTTGTTCTCGATGCAAGTCTGATGGAAAACGACATCATCAATGGGCATCCTCTGACGAACGAAGCCACGACATCGATCAAACGGGACGACCTGATGCGCTTTCTTGCTGCGACAGGACATGAAGTGCGCATTCTTGCTGTTTCAGAGGATGCGAAGGCGTCTTCATAGGTATAGACTGGCAAGTGACGCTTGCCGTGCGATGGCGGCTTGAAATTGGTTGCTGCAGATACAAGCTGAGATATCGAAACCGGCCTGCCGCTGCCCTATATGCAAGCTGGAAGACATAAGGAATATCCGATGACGAGCCAGAACAATCCCTATTCGAACTCAGGTGCGCAAATGACCGGCAATGTGTCTTTTGGCACATCGGCTCCGACTGCCGGTGGCGCGTCTCTGGGCGGCAATGATCTTATCAAGGACACAACGACTGCAGCCTTTCAGGCGGACGTTATTGCAGAATCGCGAAATCAGCCGGTCCTCGTTGATTTCTGGGCGCCATGGTGCGGCCCTTGCAAACAGCTCACGCCAATTATCGAAAACGCAGTTCGTGAAGCAGGCGGTGCAGTCAAGCTCGTTAAGATGAATATTGATGACCATCCGTCGATCGCGGGCCAGCTCGGCATCCAGTCCATCCCGGCTGTCATTGCCTTTGTGAACGGCCAGCCTGCCGATGGCTTTATGGGTGCGCTGCCTGAATCCAAGGTGAAGGAATTCATCGCGAAAATAGGTGGCCCAAGCGATCAGGAAGCGGCAATTGCCGAAGCCGTGACCGCGGGCAAGGAACTGGTTGAAGCTGGTGACTTTGTGCAATCGGCGCAGATTTTCTCGTCAATCCTGCAGGTTGCGCCTGATAATGTCGATGCTGTTGTCGGTCTGGCGACTTGCCTGCTTGAATCAGGTGATGCCGATAAGGCGCGTGAAATTCTGGCAAGCCTGCCTGCTGACAAGCAGGATGCAGCGCCGGTTCGTGCGCTTGAAGCGCGGCTTGCACTTGCTGATCAGGTGAAGCTGATCGGTGATCCGGTAGAGCTGGAGCGTCGTGTTCAGGCTGATCCGAACGATTTTCAGGCGCGTTACGATCTTGCGCAGGTGCGCAATGCGCAGGGACGACGTGTTGAAGCGGCTGATGAGTTGCTGGCTGTCATGAAGGCTGATCGCAGCTGGAACGATGATGGTGCGCGCAAGCAACTTCTTCAATTCTTTGAGGCATGGGGCAACGCAGATCCGGCGACACTGGGTGCGCGCCGCAAGCTTTCATCGCTCCTGTTTTCTTAAGCGGCTTCATAATACGGAACCATTGAAGCCACTTTATCACTTTATTTTTATGCATTTCCACATGGAAAGCTGCTTCGCACTTTGGCTGGAAATGCTCAGAAGGAGAAAGTCATGCAAGTGGGCAATGCCCGATATCGGACAGCTTCGGATATTCCGGAGCTTATTCCGGTGTTTCCGCTCAAGGGAGCCCTTCTTTTGCCGGGTGGCCAGCTGCCACTGAACATTTTTGAGCCACGCTATCTCGAAATGGTCGAAGACGCGCTCGCTGGTAAGCGGATTATCGCGATGATCCAGCCTCGCATTGAAGATGCAGATGACGACGACGACGAGGGCGAGACGTTCGACGAGACTGCTCGACCGCAATTGAGTCAGGTTGGATGCCTTGGACGGATCACTACCTATTCGGAGACTGGCGACGGGCGTGTGCTTATTACATTGCAGGGTATCTGCCGGTTCCGGGTTCTGGAGGAAGTGAACTGCCGCAGACCTTATCGCCAATGCAGGATTGCACCGTTCCTGACCGATCTTGAAGCGGCTCGCGATGTCGGTGAGATTGACCGCGAAGCGCTGTTGCGTGCTTTCAAGGACTATCTCGAAGTGCATAATCTGGAAGCGGACTGGGATAGTATTTCGCGGGCTGCCAACGACACACTGGTCAATGCGCTTTCGATGATGTCTCCCTTCGGTCCTGCTGAAAAGCAGGCGCTTCTGGAAGCTGCAGATTTAAAAACACGGGCCGCGACCCTCATCGCGATTACCGAAATGGTTCTGGCGAAGGCCAAAGACGATTATGGTTCGCGTCTGCAATGACTGCTGGGGAAACAATAATGGCAATAGATGAAAATACCGGCAACCTTGACGTGAAACTGCTTGAGCTGCTTGTTTGTCCGCTAACCAAAGGACCGCTTCAATATGATGCGGACAATAATGAGTTGATCTCGCAAAAGGCGAGACTTGCCTATCCGGTTCGCGGCGGTATTCCGATCATGCTGCCATCGGAAGCACGTCCTCTGGAATAGAGGGTATCCAGCTTCGGGCAGATTTGAAGTTTGAACGGATCTGCCCGATAAAGCCGTTATATAATTTCTGCATCTCCTCTGTTCTTTTTCATAAATTTCGCATCGCGGGTTGTTGCTTGCCGCGCGAGGGGGTTCTATAACCCTCGCGGAACTTGAAAGCACGATATCGGAAATTGATTTCCCTGCCGCTATTGTGTGAGAAAAAACAGAGGCTTGGCATTATGGCATCCAGAAAACTCCTTCTCCTGCCCGGCGATGGCATCGGTCCCGAAGCAATGGCTGAGGTCCGCAAAATTATCGCTTTCCTCAATTCGGGTCTGAATCTCGGTTTTGAAACCGACGAAGGCCTGGTTGGCGGATCGGCATATGATGCGCACGGTCAGGCGATTTCCGATGCGGATATGGAAAAGGCGCTTGCTGCTGATGCTGTGCTTTTCGGTGCGGTTGGCGGTCCTAAGTGGGATAGCGTTCCTTATGAAGTCCGCCCCGAAGCAGGTCTCTTGCGTCTGCGCAAGGATCTGGCACTTTATGCCAACCTGCGTCCGGCAATCTGCTATCCGGCCCTCGCACATTCATCGTCGCTGAAGCCGGAAGTGATCGAAGGCCTCGACATTCTGATCCTGCGCGAGCTTACCGGTGGTGTTTACTTCGGTGAGCCTAAGGAAATCATTGACCTGGGCAACGGCCAGAAGCGCGGTATCGATACGCAGATTTACGACACCTACGAAATCGAACGCATTGCCGATGTGGCTTTTGAACTTGCGCGCACCCGCGGCAACAAAGTTACGTCGATGGAAAAGCGCAATGTGATGAAGTCGGGCGTCCTGTGGAATCAGGTCGTTACCGCTCGTCACAAGGAAAAGCATTCGGATGTTGAACTTGAGCATATGCTGGCTGATGCCGGCGGTATGCAACTCGTTCGCTGGCCGAAGCAGTTCGACGTGATCGTGACCGATAATCTGTTTGGCGATATGCTTTCCGACGTTGCTGCTATGCTGACCGGTTCGCTCGGCATGTTGCCGTCGGCTTCGCTCGGTGCTGCTGACGGTGTGACCGGCAAGCGCAAGGCCCTTTACGAGCCAGTACATGGTTCGGCACCAGACATTGCTGGCCAGGGCGTTGCCAATCCGATTGCCATGATCGCTTCGCTTGCCATGTGCCTGCGCTACTCGTTCAACCTGATCGATGAAGCTGATCGTCTGGAAGCTGCG
The DNA here is from genome assembly GCF_040369775.1 of Brucella sp. NBRC 12953. Classification (NCBI taxonomy): domain Bacteria; kingdom Pseudomonadati; phylum Pseudomonadota; class Alphaproteobacteria; order Hyphomicrobiales; family Brucellaceae; genus Brucella; species Brucella sp. NBRC 12953. Next base: position 167,460 of record NZ_BAABSV010000003.1, on the reverse strand, counting down.
ATTGCCGGTGTTCTCGATGATGGTCTGCGCACTGCCGACATCTGGTCGGAAGGCACCAACAAGGTTGGCACAACCGAAATGGGCGATGCAATTCTTGCAAAGTTCAAGGCGCTTTCGGCTTAATCGCTGATAATACCTTTTAGAAATGGCCGCTGTGCAGAGATCGCGCAGCGGCTTTTTTATTGTTTTCAGTCGAGCTGTATTGTGAAGTTTGCGAACACCGCAGCTATCAGCAAGGCGATGAAGAAATATTGAAATCCCTTCCTTTTGATCCGCATTGCAAACAATATCACGGCAGTTTCGATCGCAAAGAAAATGAAATCGCCGAGCGGAGATTCTTCATTATTGATTGAAATGCTGGGGCCAGCACTGCGCACAAGTTCCATCAGATTGAGCAATATCAATAGTGACAGCAGCCATGTTTTTCGCGACATAAAATAGCGTTCGTAATCGCCATATTCCTTGATATCGTCCGGCGTTAAAGTAACGCACATGAAAAACAGGCCGAAAACATAAAGAAGGTCTGAGACGTAGGTGTAGACATTGTATGTCTTTGTGCCGCTTTCAAAAAGATAGTCCCACCAGAACTGAATGATCCAGAGGAAAACAACAATAACCCATCCGATATGCATATAAGATATTTTATGCTTGTTCGGATGCTGGACGAAGCGCGAAGCAAAGATGAGCAGCCGCGATATGCACAGACTGATACCCATGCCATTGATAATTCTCATATGAGAGAAAGCATCAGCAGCACTGATTGCTGTGTCGACTCCTGAAGGCAATTCTTCACCTGCTTGTTCGGTTTGTTACGGATACACGGCTGTCTTACAGCGGGCCCAGTTCAGAATGAATCGTTGGAACCGCTGTAACTGTTTGTTCTTACGCAATATCCGACGCAAAACCGCTTCGCACTTTTGCTGGAAATGCTATGATATTCAGAATAAATAGCGTGTGTTTGACTAAGAATGAATAGAATTGTTTTGTTATAGTAAAGTTGTTTCACCGCTCTGCAGAAAGTGGATAACTGGAAAATAAACGCCCGATTTCCGGCTGCAATTTATCGCCAGGACGCTAAGAATAGTGGTCATGTTGAACACACTTCCCGATATGAACACCTTGTATGACGCCTTGCTTGCCCGCGACACCGCGTATGAAGGCAAAGCCTATGTTGGCGTGCTTTCGACGGGCATTTTCTGCCGGTTGACCTGTCCCGCACGAAAGCCGTTGAAAGAGAATTGCCGGTTCTTTGCTTCAATACCTGAATGCATTGCCGAGGGTTTCCGCGCTTGCAAAAGATGCCACCCGTTGCAGCCCGCAGCGGAAGCGGATGTTTCTGTCGATCGTCTGCTAAAAGCGTTGGAAGCACAGCCGCAACGGCGCTGGAGCGAGGGTGATGTCGCTGGCATAGGCTTTGATCCATCGACCGTGCGGCGTAGTTTCAGGCGGCATTTCGGCATTACCTTCCTTGAAATGGCTCGGCAGGAACGGTTGCGACAGGGTTTCCAGACGCTTGCGCAGGGTGAGCGTGTCATCGATGCGCAAGTCGATGCGGGTTTTGAATCACCCGATGCGTTCCGCAATGCTTTCGCCCGAATTTTAGGTCTGCCCCCAGCGCAGTTGCAAAAAGGTGGTTTGCTCCGCGCAGATTGGATTAAGACGCCGCTCGGTACAATGATTGCCGTATGTGATCAGTCATCCCTGCATTTGCTGGAATTTGCGGATCGCAAGGCGTTGCCGCAAGAGCTGAAAAAGCTGCACAAGGCCTGTCATGGTGCAATCGGTATCGGACGATATCCGTCGCATGATGTGCTGGAACGGGAGCTTGATGCATTTTTTGCAGGACGATCCGCCAATTTCAGTATTCCGCTGGTGCTGCATGGGAGCGCATTTACACGCGATGTCTGGCGTGAGTTACAGAATATCGGAGCGGGTCAGACGCGAAGCTATAGCGAGATTGCGAGGGCAGTAGAAAAGCCGCTTGCGGTTCGTGCTGTGGCGCGGGCGAACGGTGCCAATCAGATTGCCATCATCATTCCGTGTCATCGGGTGATTGGTGCGGATGGATCACTGACCGGTTATGGCGGAGGCCTTTGGCGAAAGCAGAAGCTTATCGAGATCGAGGCACAATATCGTTGAGTGGGCCCAATAAAAAACGCCGCCCGATGAGGCGGCGTTTTCATTTTATTTGAGCTCAATTAGTCAATCTTATTGAGATCGACATTCTTGGTTTCCTTGACGAACAGGAGGCCGATAACGAGCGTGATTGTTGCAAGCACGATCGGATACCAAAGTCCGTAGTAGATATCGCCCTTAGCAGCACTCATCGCGAAGACGGTTGCTGGCAGCAGGCCACCGAACCAGCCGTTACCAATGTGATATGGCAGCGACATACCGGTGTAACGAATGCGGGTCGGGAACATTTCAACCAGAATAGCGGCGATTGGGCCATAAACCATCGTGACGTAAATCACGAGAATGGTGAGAATGGCGATCGTCATAACCCAGTTGATCTGCGAAGGATCGGCGACCATCTTGAATGCGCCTGCATTCGGGATGGTATAGACAGCCTGTTCAGGCTGTGCGGCAGCATCGGCTTCCGCCTGCGTGATGATCTTGTTCTTGACCAGATCAGCGCTCGACATGGTTGCCTTTTCACCGGCACGTACGGCTTCCGCATTCAGTTCCAGTTCCGGATTGGCTGCGATGAAGGCATCGAGCTTGGAATCTGCAACTTTGGCAGGGCTGCGTACGAGCGGCCAACCAGCCTTTTGCAGGGCGAGGTTGATGTCATGGGTCAACGCAGCCTGCTTTGCAGTTGCTTCTGCACCAGCTGCATTCGCATCAAACGAAGTTACAGTGGATTCGCCGATCTTGACCGTTGCAGGCTGTCCGGCAGGGCCGATCACAACATCATAAGGCACAGCACTGCGCGACAGGAAGCTCGTTGCGATATCGCAGGAGCTGGTGAATTTTGAAGTGCCTGTTGCATTGAACTGGAAGTTACAGTCGCCAGGAGCAGCCGTAACGGTTGCACGGATTGTCTGTTCGGCCTGTGCCAGCGCCGGGTTTGCAGCCTGCGTGAGAGCTTTGAACAGCGGGAAGTAGGTTACTGCTGCAAGCAGCAGGCCTGCCATGATGATTGGCTTACGGCCGATTTTATCGGACAGCCAGCCAAAGATGACGAAGAAGCTGGTGCCGAGCAGAAGGGCTGCAGCCACCATGATGTTTGCGGTCTGGTTTTCAACCTTCAGCACGTTCTGCAAGAAGAACAGAGCGTAGAACTGACCGCAATACCAGACGACAGCCTGACCCATGGTAAGGCCGAACAGCGCGATGAGGGCGATCTTTGCATTTTTCCACTGACCGAATGCTTCAGAAAGCGGTGCCTTGGATGTTTTTCCTTCTTCCTTCATTTTCTTGAAGGCTGGGGATTCACTCATCTGCATCCGAATCCAGACCGAGATACCCAGAAGAATGATCGAAACCAGGAACGGAATACGCCAGCCCCAGGCAGCAAAGGACTCGGTCGTCATCACGTTCTGAATGCTCAGGATAACCATCAGCGAAAGGAACAGGCCCAGCGTTGCGGTTGTCTGAATCCAGGACGTGTAGAAGCCGCGACGACCGTTCGGGGCGTGTTCAGCAACATAGGTAGCAGCGCCACCATATTCGCCGCCAAGCGCCAGACCCTGCAACATGCGCAGAATGATCAGGATCGCAGGTGCAACAATACCGAGCGTTGCCGATCCGGGCAGTATACCGACGAGGAACGTCGATGCGCCCATGATGACGATGGTAACGAGGAACGTATATTTACGACCAACGAGATCGCCGATACGTCCGAAGACGAGTGCGCCAAACGGGCGTACGAGAAAGCCTGCTGCGAAAGCGAGCAGTACGAAAATATTACGGGTTGTTTCAGGATATTCATTGAAGAACGCAGCGCCGATAAAGGCAGCAAGTGTTCCGTAGAGATAAAAATCGTACCATTCAAATACAGTGCCGAGCGAAGAAGCGAAGATCACCTTCTTTTCTTCACGCGTCATTTTAGGTGCGCCGGCCTTGGCGCTCGATTGAACTGACATTAATTCCTCCCAACAGCAATTTTGCTGATGTGCGCGGACGTTCTCCTCCAACTTCCACACACTTTTTCCACGCAAGCATGATGAACTGAATCGTTTAATCCGTTTATTATCTTTTAGTATGAGAACCGCCCGGCTTGTTGCCCCGTGAAAGTTGACAGGCTGTGCGCTGAAGACGAGCGTGGTCGCAATATTATCAGAACTGAAAATCTGGCAGCTCTTTTCTTGAGGAGATCAGACATGAAGCGTTTTGAAGGGGGCTGCCTTTGCGGCAATGTGCGGTTTGTTGCTTCCGGTTCACCCTACCGCGTAGGAATTTGCCATTGTCTTGAATGCCGTAAGCATCACGGCGCTTTGTTTCACGCGTCGGCAATTTTTCCAGAAAGCGCGGTAACAATTGACGGCGAAACAAAGGATTATGCGGGACGATATTTCTGTCCGCTTTGTGGTTCCTCGGTCTTTTCAAGATCGGAAGATGAGGTTGAAATCAATCTGGGGTCTCTTGATGCCCCAGATCAGTTCAAGCCAACCTATGAGCTCTGGACTATCCGGCGTGAATCCTGGTTGCCGCCATTTCCACTCAAAAGACACTATGAACGTGACCGCGATGGCGCGACTCGCAACGAAGGCTAGATCAGGCAATCCGGATAGATGGTAATGCTCGCGCTATTGTTGTCCGTTAGGCGTTGGAATGCCTTTATTTTAGGCGTGACCGCGTATGCTGTGATGATGAAATAGGAATGATTATCCAAATACGACCTCTAACAGCCATTTTTCGTCGAATTTGGTTTTTTTCTCACGCATTGGGTGTTAAGTCGCTCTCGCGATAAATGCCGACAAATTCCCAGAGTTCAATTCATCCGCATGCCCCAAAATATCGCAGTGACGACATTTGCAGATTGATTTATGTCGCTGAGCGAACATCGAGCCCAGAGCCTGAAAGCCCCAAACATGACTGCACGTCTTTCATTCGCGCGCGAGCGTATCAACGTTCTTCTTCTCGAAGGCATTAACCAGTCTGCTGTCGATTATTTCAAATCGTCCGGTTACACCAACGTCGTTCATCTGCCCAAGGCACTCGACAAGGCTGAGCTGATCGAGGCGATTTCATCCGCGCATATCGTTGGAATTCGCTCGCGCACGCAGCTCACCGACGAAGTGTTTGAAGCGGCGCAGCGTCTGATCGCAGTCGGTTGTTTCTCGGTCGGCACCAATCAGGTTGATCTGAAAGCCGCCCGCAAGCGTGGTATTCCGGTATTCAACGCACCTTTCTCCAACACTCGCTCGGTTGCTGAACTGGTGATTGGCGAAATCATCATGCTGATGCGTCGTATTTTCCCACGCTCCAATGCAGCCCATGTCGGCGGCTGGGATAAGAGCGCGACCGGCAGCCGCGAAGTCCGTGGCAAGACGCTGGGTATCGTTGGCTACGGCAATATCGGTTCGCAGGTCGGCAATCTCGCTGAAAGCCTCGGCATGACGGTCCGCTATTTCGACATGACCGACAAGCTGCAATATGGCAACGTGATCCCGACGGACACGCTTGATGAATTGCTCGAAATTTCGGACGTAATCAGCCTCCATGTGCCATCGAACAAGTCGACGGCCAAGATGATCACCGAAGCGAAGCTGCGCAAGATGAAGAAGGGTGCCTTCCTCATCAACAATGCGCGCGGAACTGTGGTCGATCTGGAAGCATTGGCTACAGTGCTTAAAGAAGGTCATCTTGCTGGTGCGGCAATTGACGTCTTCCCGGTTGAACCGGCTTCGAACAAGGACCCGTTTGTTTCGCCATTGCAGGGACTTGAAAACGTTATCCTGACCCCGCATATCGGCGGTTCCACCGAAGAAGCGCAGGAGCGCATCGGTATGGAAGTCAGCCGCAAGCTGGTTGAGTATTCCGATGTCGGTTCGACGCTGGGCGCGGTTAACTTTCCGCAGGTTCAGCTGCCTGCACGTCCAAGCGGCACGCGCTTCATGCATGTGCATGAGAACCGTCCGGGCATTCTCAACAGCCTCGTCAACATCTTCTCATCTCACAACATCAACATCGTCAGTCAGTTCCTGCAGACAGATGGTGAAGTTGGCTATGTGGTGATCGAAGGCGATGCGATGGAAGAACATGCCGAAGATGTGCTTCAGGCAATGCGCGAAATTCCGGGTACGGTTCGCACGCGTCTGCTTTACTAATTAGAGCACCATTTTTGAAAGGCCCGCGCAGCATTCGCCGCGTGGGCCTTTATCATTTCGTGGTCTCTGCGTAATAAGCGGGATCGTTCCTGCATATTTGAGCAGTTTTGTTGCGCTCATCGCTGCAAACACATTGACTCTTTTTTCAAAGGGCTTAAAAGCGCAATCGGAAAAGGAGACAATCCCGTGAACGCTTCTCGCGCATCACATAGCCTGTGTGGACTGAATGGCCTCATCGCCATTGACAGCCCTATGGCGTCCGTTTCCAAAACTACCACGGCCACTTGCATTAAAACGACCACCAAAACGGTCTGACCCCTTGGCCTGCTCGCCCTCTCTCCCCGGGTCCGGCCCAGGGATAAGGCCCGCTGGTCGCGGGTTTTTATGGAAGCGGAGAGGACAGGAGAAGGTAAATGGGTTTCAAGATTGCAGTCGTCGGCGCCACCGGTAATGTCGGGCGCGAAATGCTCAATATCCTCGAAGAACGTGGCTTTCCGGCTGATGAAGTCGTGGCTCTCGCTTCGCGTCGCAGCCAGGGTACGGAAGTATCCTATGGCGACAAGACGCTGAAGGTTAAGCCGCTCGATCAGTATGATTTCTCAGATACCGACATCTGCCTCATGTCCGCTGGCGGCAACATTTCCAAGGAATGGTCGCCAAAGATCGGTGCGCAGGGCTGCGTTGTTATCGATAACTCGTCCGCATGGCGCTATGACGCCAATGTGCCGCTCATTGTTCCTGAAGTGAACCCTGATGCGATTGAAGGTTTTCGCAAGAAGAACATCATTGCTAACCCGAACTGCTCGACTGCGCAGCTCGTCGTGGCTCTGAAGCCTCTGCACGATGCAGCCAAGATCAAGCGCGTTGTTGTTTCGACCTACCAGTCCGTTTCGGGTGCTGGCAAGGAAGGCATGGACGAATTATTCCAGCAGTCGCGTGCAGTTTTTGTTGCTGATCCTGTCACCGCTCAGAAGTTCACCAAGCGCATTGCGTTCAACGTGATTCCGCATATCGATGTTTTCATGGAAGACGGCTACACCAAGGAAGAATGGAAGATGGTGGCCGAAACCAAGAAGATGCTCGATCCAAAGATCAAGCTCACGGCAACCGCTGTTCGTGTACCTGTGTTCATCGGTCACTCGGAAGCAGTCAACATCGAGTTTGAAAATCCGATTTCGGCTGAAGAAGCGCGCGAAATTCTGCGCGAAGCGCCTGGCTGTCAGGTTGTCGATAAGCACGAAGACGGCGGCTATATCACGCCGTATGAATCGGCTGGCGAAGATGCAACCTACATCAGCCGTATCCGTGAAGACATCACGGTTGAAAACGGTCTGGCACTTTGGGTTGTTTCCGACAATCTGCGCAAGGGCGCCGCTCTCAACACGATCCAGATCGCAGAACTGCTTGTTGCTCGTGGCCTGATTACGCCAAAGGCACTTGCTGCTTAATCAAGATTGCAGTTTGAAAAAACAAAAGCGCCGGGAAACCGGCGCTTTTTTAATAGTGCATCCTGAAAAGTGTGGAACTGTTTTCGGGATGTGCGTTCGGGATCTAACCCGAGATACTGTCTTTGAGATTGTTGCGGACATCAAGCAGCTGTGCTCGAAGATCCTGCAAGTCACTGATGGGCTGACCGAGTGCGCAGAAGACCTGCTCAGGAATGCTTTCGGCCTCTAGGCGCAAAGCCCTGCCTCCATCGGTCAGCGTAATGCGGACCTGTCGCTCATCCTGGCTGTCTCTGCGACGTGCGATATGTCCTGCTGCTTCCAGCCTTTTCAAAAGCGGGGTGAGGGTGCCGGAATCGAGATTGAGTTTCGCGCCGATTTCAGAAACCGTGCGGTTATCCTGTTGCCACAAAACAATCATGACCAGAAACTGCGGATAGGTGAGTTCCAGTTTGCTGAGGATCGGCTGATAAGCGCGGGTTAGCGCATTCGCGGTCGAATAGATCGCGAAACATACCATATCCGATAGATTGAGATGGGATTCTTTTGGGTCGTCTTTCATAGCGCAAGCTCCATGGCAGAACTTTACATGAGGTGCAATTGAATTGCGCGTCACATATTTGTGATAATATATTTTGCAAAAATAGATTGTGCGCAATTCAATATTTTGCAATTTTGGTTGCGGAGATAAACGAACACCCATCAATGGAGATTTTCAAATGGCTATTCTTTACACGACCCAGTCAACAGCCACTGGCGGCCGCACAGGCAGCGCCAAGACCGCTGATGGTCGTTTAAGTGTTGTTCTCGACACCCCGAAGGAACTCGGCGGTTCGGGTGGCGAAGGCACCAATCCTGAGCAGCTGTTTGCATCCGGCTATGCTGCTTGTTTCCTCGGCGCATTGAAATTTGTCGCAGCGAAAGAAAAGGTTTCCATTTCCGCTGAAAGCACAGTGACTGCCACCGTTGGTATCGGTCCGCGTGAAGATGGTACAGGGTTTGGTCTGGATGTGGCTCTGGCAGTTGCTCTGCCGGGTGTTGAAAAAGCCAAGGCAGAAGAGCTGGTCAATGCCGCGCACATCGTCTGCCCTTATTCACATGCAACACGCGGTAATATCGATGTCCGCCTGAGCGTGGCATAAAGCGCATCCCGAAAAGTGGGTACCGGTTTTCAGAATAAGATGCGCGGTCAAACGAGTTAAGCAAAACGCGCCCAAACGGGCGCCTTTGTTTCATTTATTGAGGCAGGTCATCCAACGCTTTCAATGCCGCCTCAACCTGTGCACGCGCTTCTTCGCCCAATGGCAGAATGGGCCGCGGCGGTTCGATCTTTGCAAGACCAAGCAGATCGGCGATCAGATACATGACGCGGAAACTGCCATGGACTTTGAAGAGGTTCCAGAGTGGTTCAAATGCAGCGTTGATGCGCTCGGCTTCTTGCTGTTTGCCACTTTGTGCAGCGCGCACCAGTGCTGCAAACTGCTTCGGTAGAAGACCCGCAGCCACGCTGTAGAAAGCATCAGCCCCTGCAAGCAGAGCGTCTTTTGCACCCCAATCGCCGCTATAGCCGATGGCAAAATCATCTGGCGTTGTAGCGCGCAACTTCACGACCTCTGCCGCGTAGTCATTATCGGCAGGCAGTGGCATTTTGATTGCCTTGATGTTTTTGAGATCCGCCAAGCGCGTAATCAGTTCAACGGTGAAAATGAAACGGGTGGTGCCGGGATTGTTGTAGATACACAAAGGCAGATCGGTCGTCTCGGCAACAGCTTTGAAATGCTGAAAGCCTTCTTCCTGTGTGAGCGGCGTATAGGACACGGGTGCGAGCAAAAGCGCATCAGCCCCGGCATCTGCCGCATCGCGGGCAAGCGCTTGCGCTTCATCGGTGCGCAATGCGCCAACGCCCACGATCAGCGGTGTCTTGCCGCCGATGTATTTCACCGCGGTCCTGACCGTATGACGACGTTGTTCTCGTGTGAGAAAGGCGTAGCCGCCAGTGCTTCCCAGCAGGCCAATCGAGTCCGCGCCTGAGTCATGGATGCGGGTGAGAAATGCGTTGAGCGCGTCCTCGATAAGATTGCCTGCTGCATCGATTGGGGTGAGGGGGAAAGCGGAGAGGCCTTTGAAAATCTTCATTGCGATACTCATTTCTCAGACAGGTTCAGCGTGACAGAAGCAGGCGAATGCCAGCGACAGCAAACACGGCTGCAAGAACGCCTTCGATCCAGCGGCGAGCGCGCCGATACATGCGCACCATGGGCGCGGTAGAGAATACAATGGCGTAGCCGCAGAAAATGGTGATGCTCAGCATTATACAGCCGCCGAGGAATGCCGTCAGCTGCGGCCAAGACGAGTTTGTGCCAAGGCCAAGCGTTACCAGTGCGATCCATGACAGGATAGACTTGGGATTGGAGAGATGCAGCAGCAAGCCGCGTCGATAAAGCTCGCCACCTGATAGGAAAGCATCACCGCTCGTTGCGCCGGCAGCGTTTTTCTCATCCGATGTCATGGCAGCGCGTGCCGCTTTGAAGGCCAGATACAGGAGGTAAAGTCCGCCGAAAATCTTGAGAACAATCAGTGCCTCGGCAAAACGTGTGAGGATCGCTGAAACTCCGGTCGCAGCCATCAAACCCCAGAAGATGGAGCCTGTCACGACGCCCGCGGCAAACATCAGTCCTGCTTTTCGGCCTTGGTTCATGGCAACGCTCATGATGCGCATATTGCTGGGGCCGGGACTTCCGGCAGCAATAACATAGGTCGTGTAAACGAGGAGAAGCTGATAGGCCGCCGGAGAAAGGCTCATGATCGTCACTCGGTTTGAACTGAGGCAATCAATAGCATTCTCCGCATGCAATATCTGTATGCGATTGTATCGAAATCTACCGGAAAAATGCCGAAATTGTCACGGTTTTGGTCGGAAATGGCAAAACTGTGCCGTTCATCGCAAATCCGTAATTCTATTCCGCCTGAGCTTCCAGCGCTTCCATATCGTCATCCGACAGGCCAAAATGGTGGCCGATTTCATGGATGAGAACATGAGTGATGATATCGCCAAGCGTTTCTTCGTGTTCCGACCAGTAATCCAGAATTGCACGGCGGAAGAGCGTGATGCGATTGGGGCCTTCGCCGGTTTGCAGGCTGAAGCGTTCACCAATACCGGTGCCCTCGAACAGTCCTAACAGGTCGAAAGGCGTTTCCAATCCCATGTCTTCGACAATCTGTTCTTCAGGAAAGTCAGAGATTTGGATAATGATATCGCCGCACAGCGTCCTGAACTCTTGCGGCAGATGCGCAAGAGCTTCGATCGCGATGGATTCGATTTCGTCTAGCGAGGGCGACAAACGTGCCGCCCAGTCACCGCTTTGATCTTCTCGGGCCATTTCAGCCAATCGTGTCCTATTCACTTGTTCAGGCCACCACGCATCGACCAGAGGCGTTTAATGCAATGACCATTATGCCCAAGGACGCTGTTGGGCGTTCTTTGCTTCAAATGTATCAATGTTCGTTACTTTTTCCATGGTCAGGCCGATGTCATCGAGACCATTGAGCAGGCAGTGACGCTTGAAATCATCGAGGTCGAAGGAAATCGAACCGCCATCCGGGCCATGGATTTCCTTGGCTTCCAGATCAATGGTCAGCGTAGCATTCGCACCGCGCGATGCATCGTCCATCAGCTTGTCGAGTTCTTCCTGGCTAACCTTGATCGGCAGAATGCCGTTCTTGAAGCAGTTATTGTAGAAGATGTCGGCGAACGAGGTCGAGATTACGCAACGAATGCCGAAATCGAGCAGAGCCCAAGGCGCATGTTCACGCGAGGAGCCGCAACCGAAATTATCGCCGGCAACCAGAATCTGGGCGTTGCGATAGCCTGGCTTGTTGAGTACGAAATCCGCATTTTCGGTTCCGTCTTCGTTAAAGCGCATTTCGGCAAAAAGCCCCTTGCTCAGACCCGTGCGCTTGATCGTCTTCAAATAATCCTTCGGGATAATCATGTCCGTATCGATATTGACGATCGGCAGGGGGGCCGCGACGCCCGTGAGCTTGGTGAACTTATCCATGTTCCTGACCTGTCGGTTGGGTATTTTAAATTTGCAGTCTGATTTACATCAGCACCGCACAGAGTCAATGTTCCAGGCCGCAACTGCCCAATAGGTCGCAACCCTGGGGCAGATTAGCAGCGTTTCCGGCCTGTTTTGAGGCAAGCCGGAAACGGTTAGCGTGCTCGGCGCATGAATATGTCTGAAAATCACATTAAAAATTCAGAATCATGCGCTAAGGCGAAGTCAGACGAAATTATTGCACGTTAAGTGCAATGCCGCCGGTCTCGCTGCCGGTCAACCTGCGAGATTTCCCGTCTGCACCGACAACAACCGTAAAGCGTCTGCGCAGCATCGAGAGGTTTGGCGAAACTGCGACATCAATCGCAGGATCGAACTGCAGGGTTATCCGCCATAGATCAGGCTTGATCGTTTCTTCAACACCGATAATGCGGGCTTCAAAGGCGGTTGAATGGAACATGCCTGAAACGCGTTGGCTGACACGATAAGGGGCAGTACTGTCTTCGATGAGAGCTGCTTCAGCTTTCACACCATGGGCTGCAAGGGTGTTCCAATCACGCGTGCCGGACTGGCGGGCAACGAGGTCCAGTGCCTTTCCGTGGCTGATATGAATGCCTTCTTCACCCAGAGCCTGCCGCAAACGGCGAGCCTGATGTTTGAAATCAGTTGTCTTGTGCCCAGCAAGGATAGCTGTGGTCATGGTTTCGCTCCTGAATGTGAGCAGCATTTTCGTAAACGGGTGCTCGCATTGCCGTTTCTGCCGTCACCGGAACAGGAACGTGAATTCAGAATGCTTTACCAAGGCCGTGAGGCTGCGAGCGGCGGGTGCATTCCAACCGAAGGCTGGAAAATAAGCAGCCATAACGCGGATTTCAAGTCTTATGAATGGGAGGTGTTGCAACAGTTCACTTCTAGCAATATCCGCTTTCAAAAGATCAATTATGCTGACAGCACGGAAATATTATATGTGCTTGACCGGATGGTTTAAATAATCAAAGTCTTATCTACGTTTTGATGTCTTATGATTAGCAGCGATGGGTGGAACATGCTTCGAATTTTTCTCTTGGGATTGACGGTTGCAGTAATGAGTTTGCCAGCTTCTGCGGAAAACAAGCCTGGCTTCAATCCGCATGAAGGACTTTTTACAAGCAATGAAGGCATGGAACTTAAGGCTGATGTGACGCACAAAAGTGGCGATCAATATGCCGTATCTCTGTCTACAAACGTCCCAATGGTCGATAATCAGCCCGGCTGCGGTGGTGGCGTGGCCGGTGATGTCACCATTAAAGACAAAAAGGCGGTATTCAAAATCCAAAGCGAAGGTTTTGATCCGAAAGAAGCCGAGTCCGCCCGGAACCCGCGCTATTGCGAGATCAAGATGAATTTCGTTGGTGACTATAAGCTTGAGATCGAAGAGGTCGGTGGATGCACCTATTACCATGGCGCATCATGTGAGTTCACCGGAACGCTCGAACACGAAGCGAGCGGAATTTAAAAAACTTTGTCGGGCGAGCGCTTGTCTGCTGATGCAGATCAGTGCACAAATTGCGCATGAAAACAATTGCTCGCCCACGCCGTTCCGTCTTGTTCGTACCGGCATCCAATAGTCGTGCGCTTGAAAAGTCGCTGACGCTTGCAGCCGATTGCGTGATCTACGATCTGGAAGATTCCGTAGCGCCCGAAACCAAAATTGCGGCGCGAGACGCGCTGTCCGTACATTTTTCCGAGCATCCAAAGGTTGGATTTGAGCGGGTCGTGCGGGTGAATACTGCCGATACGCAATGGGGCAAAGGCGATGTTGCTGCCGCAGCCAATATGGGTGCAGACGCTGTGTTGCTGCCCAAGGTTGAGCGTCCGCAGGATGTGATTGACGCCGCCAATCGGCTAGACCGCCACGATGCGGACCCTGATATGCGTGTCTGGGCGATGATTGAAACGCCGCGCGGCATCCTCAATGCTGATGAAATTGCCGTACTTGGCCATCGTTCGGCGGCAAGGCTTGGCTGCTTTGTGGTGGGCCCAAATGATATTGCGCGCGCCACCGGCGTTCGTCCGCAAGCTGGGCGGCCTTATCTGATCCCATGGCTGATGCAGATCATACTGACTGCGCGCGCTGGCGGCATTGATGTGCTGGACGGCGTTTTCAATGATTTTCGGGATAGTGTGGGCTTTGAAGCGGAATGCCTGCAGGCAGCTCTGATGGGCTTTGATGGCAAGACGCTCATTCACCCCTCACAAATTGAGGTGGCCAATCGCGCCTTCTCCCCGTCGGATGAAGATATGGCCCATGCCCGCGCGGTGATTTCAGTGTTTGCGCAGCCCGAAAATGCTGAGAAGGGCGTCGTGTCGCTCGATGGACAGATGGTTGAGCGTCTGCATCTCGAAATGGCCGAGCGCATTCTCGCAAAATCAAATTCGTCATCATAACCAAGGAAGAATGACTATGAAGCTCTATCGTTTCATCACCGGCCCAGACGATTCCGCGTTCTGTCACCGCGTAACCGCAGCGCTTAACAAGGGTTGGCAGCTTTATGGTTCGCCGACCTATGCGTTCAACGCAGCAACCGGCGTTCTGCATTGTGGTCAGCCTGTGGTGAAGGAAGTCGACGGCGTCGATTACACACCAGACATCAAGCTCGGCGAATATTGATGGCTGTCCGCCGCATCGTATCCAACATAGCGGCCGATGATCTCGCGGCAGCGAAACGTTTCTACGGAGACGTATTGGAACTTGATGTGGTGATGGACCATGGCTGGATTGTCACTTATGCCGCAGATGCGGACGCAAGGGTGCAGATCAGTTTTGCCACCGAAGGAGGTTCTGGCACCCCGGTGCCCGATCTCTCCATAGAAGTCGATGATACCGATGCGGTGCTTGGGCGGATGATTGCCGCTGGCTTTAAAGTTGAATATGGGCCGAGCGACGAGGAATGGGGTGTGCGGCGCTTCTTTGTGCGTGATCCCTACGGACGGCTTGTGAATATTCTCAGTCATAAGCAATGAAAAAAGGCCGGTTTCCCGGCCTTTTCATTTTTTAGTTCAACCCACGCTTTTCAATCATCGCATCCGGCGTTGGCATCTTGCCGCGGAAGGCTTTGTAAAGCTCTTCCGGATCACGGCTGCCACCGGCTGAATAGATATATTGCTTGAGCTTTGCCGCCAGTTCAGGGTTAAACGCATCGCCCGTCTCCTCAAATGCCGAGAATGCATCGGCATCCAGCACTTCCGACCACATGTAGGAATAGTACCCGGCGGAGTAGCCGTCGCCGGAGAAGACATGGGTGAAATGTGGCGTACGGTGACGCATGATAATTGCATCCGGCATCGACAATTTTTTCAGCGTTGCCGCCTCAAAGGCCAGCGGATCGCTGATCTTTTCAGTACCTGTATGGAAAGCCATATCGACAAGCGCGGATGAGGTGAATTCCACCGTATTGAAGCCTGCATTGAAAGAGCGCGCTGCAAGCACCTTATCGAGCAGTGCCTTTGGCATTGCTTCTCCAGTGCGATAGTGCACTGCATATTTTTCAAGCACAGCAGGGACCGTCAGCCAGTGCTCGTAGAGCTGGGATGGCAGTTCGACAAAGTCACGCGAAACAGCAGTGCCGGAAACGGCGGGCCATGTCACATCCGACAAAAGCCCATGCAACGCATGACCAAATTCGTGGAACAGTGTGCGGGCATCGTCAAGCGAAAGAAGCGCGGGCTCACCGGCCTTCGGCTTTGCAAAATTCATCACGTTGTAGATGAAAGGCTTCTGCCCGGCATTGAGCTTGTGGCTCGATTGCAGCGAACTCATCCATGCGCCAGAGCGCTTGGAGGTGCGGGCAAAATAGTCGCCTAAAAACAGGCCGCGTTCGCTGCCGTCAACGTTCAATACCTGGAACACCCTTACATCCGGATGCCAGGCGGTGATGCCCTTCTTTTCCTCGAAACGGATACCGAACAAGCGGGTTGCAACATCAAAGCTTGCTTCGATGATCTTTTCGAGTTGCAGATATGGCTTGAGTTCCGCCTCATCAAAGGCAAAGCGTTCGGCACGGAGCTTTTCGGCGTAAAAACGCCAGTCCCAGGGCGCTACTTTGTGGTTATGGCCGTCGGCCGCGATCAGACGTTCAAGTTCGGTTTCTTCTTCATGCGCCTTGGCACGCGCCTTGTCCCAGACTGGTTCCAGCAGGTCCATGACGGCCTTTGGCGTCTTGGCCATGGTGTCATCGAGCTTGTATGCGGCAAAGTTGGCATAGCCGAGCAGGTGGGCCTTGCGTTCGCGCAGTTCCACCATTTCGCGCACGATCTCACGGTTGTCGGTCTCGCCGCCATTTTCGCCGCGCTTGCCCCAGGCGTTGAAAGCCTGCTCGCGCAGTTCACGATTTTCCGAGAAGGTCAGGAATGGTTCAACAATCGAGCGTGATAGCGTGACTGCCCATGCGTCCGGCTGACCACGCTCGGCTGCGGCACTTTGCATGGCGTTTTTGAGGAAATCAGGAAGCCCCGCGAGATCGGCCTCATTGGTGATGAACAAAGCCCAGCTTGATTCATCCTTCAGAACATTCTGGCCGAAGCGAGCGCCGAGGCCCGCCAGCTTTTCATTGATGCCTGCAAGCTCTTTTTTGCCGACTTCATCAAGCTTGGCGCCGGAGCGAACAAAGCCTTTCCAGGTCTTTTCCAAAACGCGTTTGGTTTCGACATCCAGGTCGAGATGATCGCGATTCTCATACAGTGCATCGATGCGTGCAAACAGCTTCGGGTCCATCATGATGCGCGAATAATGGCGCGACATTTTGGGTGCGATTTCGCGCTCCAGCGTCTGAATGGTCTCGTTGGTGTGAGCACCGGCACGAAGCCAGAAAATGGAGGAAACGCGATCAAGGGACTTGCCCGTCAGCTGTAAAGCTTTCAGCGTGTTTTCAATCGTGGCTTCAGCGGTCTCATGAGTGATTGCTTCCACTTCCGCAACGTCATCAGCCAGAGCTGCATCAAACGTGGCGGCGAAATCGTTATCCTTGAATGCGTTGAAATCCGGCAGGCCAAGCGGTCCGTTCCATTCGATAAGCGCGTGATTGTAAGCTGGCTTTTCGGACATCAGAAAACTCCACATCAATTGAATTCTATATGCACCAGATTTAGGAGTTCATCTCCTTTCGGGCAAGGGCATTTGCTGTTGTTTCGCATTCCCGGATAGCGTGGCTTGACCCTGTCTCCCACAGATAATAGGGATGAAAGACGGTCTTGCTCCCATACAAATGGGAGTGCTTACAGGTTCCTCCAATTTAGGCTTTCTGATTGCGGGTTTTCTTTTTCGTGGTCACGCCGAGAGCGATTGTTGCAGTCTATGAATGTCGCGCCCGACCATCGTAATGCCCAGGATGCGCAACCCGTAATGAGCGAATTGCGGGTCGGCGTTATCGGCGGTCTTCTCGCAGCGCTGGGTCTCATGTCGATGGCGCTTTATACACCGGCTATGACCGAGATCGTTCATGCCTTTGGCACGACCGAAGCGATGGTGAAGCTCACCATATCAGTCTATCTCGCTGGCTTCTGCGTCTCACAGCTTATCTGCGGGCCGTTGTCGGACGGCTTCGGGCGAAGACCCATCACAATCGCCTTCATGGTGATTTATCTCGCTGCCAGCATCCTCGCGTTGTTCGCAACGACCATCGACACGCTTTTGGTTGCGCGGTTCCTGCAAGGCGTTGGTGCGGCTGTCGGCGTCACGATTTCACGCGCAATCGTTCGCGATCTTTTCACCCATGACGCATCCGCGCGGGTGATGAACCTTATCGGCATCGTTATTGCAGTGGGCCCTGCTGTCGCGCCCACACTTGGCGGGGTGACGATGGAGCTGTTTGGCTGGCAGGCGATTTTTGTCGTCATGGTCTGTCTGGGAATTCTGGTGGTCCTGATGGCAATCTTCATCATCAGGGAAACCGTCAGTCGCGATCTCAGTCGTATTCGACCAAAGGAATTGCGGCGTTCCTACTGCACGTTGCTGACAAGTCGCCAGTTTGTCTACGCAAGTCTGGGCGTCGGCGGTACGACCGGTGGGCTTTATACGGCAGCTACCATTTTGCCGTTTGTGCTGATGGGGCGGGTGGGTATGACGGCAACGCAATTCGGGATTGGTCTGCTTTTACAGACGAGTTGCTATTTTGTCGGGAGCCTGTTGTTCAGGCGGCTGATGACGATCTATCGCCCGCGACAGCTGGCCGCTGCCGGTTATGTTGCAATGGTTGCGGCAAGCATACTGATTGCGACGCTGCTCCGGGTGTTCGAGCCGGTCTATCTGCTGGTGATGCTGCCCATGGGGCTCTTTGCATTTGGTGTTGCGCTGGTCATGCCGGTGATGACATCTGCTGGCATGGCACCCTTTCCCAAGATGGCCGGTGCGGCTTCGGCCATGATGGGTTTCTTTCAGATGGGTGGCGGGCTTATTGGTGGCGCAATTGCGGCGCTGATGGGTGATCCGGTGATTGCCCTTGCAACGCTTATCCCGGCGCTCGGTTTCATTGCTGCGGTTGCTTTCCTACTCTGGCTGCGTCTGCCGCAGACGGCCTGAAAATCACAATTTCAAACTCGTATGAAAAAGCTTTCATGATTATCCGCCGGGGCTTGACTTTGATTGCCGCCGGGCGCACATGACCCACGCGGCCGCATTTTCTTTGGCTGCATTTCAACCGGAGTCTTATTCTCTTATGCCAAGCGACAGTCACAGTCGATTGTTTCAGCCGTCAAGGCAGTTCGTGATCTGATCGCTTTCGGTCGGCTTGCACGGTCTGCCTCTGACGGCGGATCGACAGAAAGGCAAGCCCATGACCGACAACAACTTCGCCCCAGAAGTGCTCAATGTTGCCGACCTCCCTGCTGCAGCAATTGCCAGCCGCATCGCCGATATTCGTACGGGCGACGCGGTAGAGATCGTCAATGAACTTGATGCAGATGACGCAGTCGCCGTTATCGCCCAGCTTTCGCACGAAGATGCCATCCGCCTGCTCGACCAGCCGGAACTGGAACGTGCCACAGAAATTCTGGCTATTCTTCCGCCAAACATTGCCAGCCAATTGTTGGATGGCATGTCTGCTGACCGTGCAACCGACGTCTTTCAGGAACTGGAAGATGCCGATCGTGCGCGTTTATTCCCAATTCTGGCACCAGAAACAAAGGCCGCGCTGAAGAAGCTGATGGGCTATCCGCCAAACACGGCTGGTAGTCTGATGACCATTGAGTTCATTGCGGTGCCTTCCGATTGGAATGTCGGGCAAACACTTGACCATATTCGTAAGGTTGAGCGCACGCGCGAAACGGTTTACGCAATCTATGTGGTTGATCCGCAGACCCGCGTTCTTCTGGGTGTGGTCAGCCTGCGTCGTCTCATTATTCGTGAACTTGATGAGCCGATTCTCTCGCTTGCGCGCGACGATGATCCAATTACGATTTCGCCGCATGAAGATCGTGAAGACGTAGCCCGTCTGTTCCGTAAGCACGATCTTCTGGCCGTTCCTGTCGTCGATGACAGCCGCCACATCATCGGCATTGTAACTGTCGATGATGTGCTGGATGCCATGACAGAAGAGGCGAGCGAAGACGCCTATCGTTTCGGTGGTATGGAGGCACTCGACAAGCCTTACATGCGTATCGGTTTTGGCGAGATGCTGAAGAAGCGCGCTGGCTGGCTGGGCATTCTGTTCCTGGGCGAAATGCTGACTGCAAGTGCGATGCAGCATTTCGAGTTGGAGCTTGAAAAAGCACTCGTTCTGACGCTGTTTATTCCACTCATCATGTCTTCCGGCGGCAATTCTGGCTCGCAGGCAACATCTTTGATTATTCGTGCGCTTGCGCTGCAGGAAGTCAAACTGAAAGATTGGTGGCGCGTTGCCGTCCGCGAAGTGCCAACCGGGTTGGCGCTCGGCAGTTTCCTTGGCCTCATCGGCATGGTTCGTATCGCCCTGTGGCAGAAGCTCGGCATTTACGACTATGGCGAGCATTGGATTCTGGTCGGTGCTACCGTCGGCATGGCGCTCGTCTGTATCGTGACTTTTGGCTCGGTAACGGGATCAATGCTGCCGTTTATTCTCAAACGGCTGGGCTTTGATCCGGCCAGTGCATCAGCACCTTTTGTTGCCACATTGGTCGATGTGACGGGGCTTGTGATCTATTTTAGTGTGGCGCTGGTTATTTTGTCGGGAACGCTTTTATAGGCTCTGGCGACAAAAAACTGTTAGAAATACAGTGTAAAAACGCAATTAAATCCGGGCTTTTCGGGTTAATTAAGGGGCAGTTTCGCGCTGCCCCTTTCTAAAACGCAAAAAAACCTGTAAGAGCGCCCCATTGATTTTCCGTGCATCCATCTTGGCGCGGCTCCCAACTCATATAGAAGTGATCTCCATATGGAATTGCGTAATATCGCTATTATCGCACACGTCGATCATGGCAAAACCACATTGGTCGATGAACTGCTGAAGCAGTCGGGCTCGTTCCGCGACAATCAGCGCGTTGCAGAACGCATGATGGATTCGAACGACATCGAAAAGGAACGTGGGATCACCATTCTCGCGAAAGCCACTTCGGTTGTCTGGAAGAACACCCGCATCAACATCGTCGATACGCCAGGCCACGCCGACTTCGGCGGCGAAGTTGAGCGTATTCTTTCGATGGTGGACGGCGCTATCGTTCTCGTCGATGCTGCTGAAGGCCCAATGCCACAGACGAAGTTCGTTGTTGGCAAGGCACTGAAGGTTGGCCTGCGTCCGATCGTTGCGATCAACAAGATCGACCGTCCGGATGGCCGTCATGAAGAAGTCATCAACGAAGTTTTCGACCTCTTCGCCAATCTCGACGCAACTGACGAACAGCTCGACTTCCCGGTTCTTTACGGTTCAGGCCGTAACGGCTGGATGGCGCTGAACCCAGAAGGCCCGCAGGACGAAGGTCTGGCACCACTGTTCGATCTGGTTCTCAAGCACGTTCCAGCGCCAAAGGTTGCCGAAGGCCCGTTCCGCATGATCGGTACGATCCTTGAAGCTGATCCGTTCCTTGGCCGCATCATCACTGGTCGCATCCATTCGGGTTCGATCAAGTCCAACCAGGCCGTCAAGGTTCTTGGTCAGGACGGTTCACTGCTCGAAAATGGGCGTATCTCGAAGATCCTTGCATTCCGCGGCATCGAGCGTCAGCCGATTGAAGAAGCACAGGCAGGCGACATCGTTGCTATCGCCGGTCTCTCCAAGGGCACCGTTGCTGACACATTCTGCGATCCTTCGGTCAGCGAACCTCTCGCAGCTCAGCCAATCGATCCGCCAACCGTGACCATGTCCTTCATCGTCAATGACAGCCCTTATGCTGGCACTGAAGGCGACAAGGTTACGAGCCGCGTTATTCGTGACCGTCTGCTGAAAGAAGCGGAAGGAAACGTTGCGCTCAAGATCGAAGAATCCAACGAAAAGGATTCGTTTTTCGTTTCCGGTCGTGGCGAATTGCAGCTCGCAGTTCTCATTGAAAACATGCGCCGTGAAGGTTTTGAGCTTGGCGTTTCTCGTCCACGCGTCGTCATGAAAGACGGCGAAAACGGCGAGAAGCTTGAGCCTGTTGAAGAAGTCGTCATCGACGTCGATGAAGAATATTCGGGCACTGTTGTTCAAAAGATGTCTGAACGTAAGGCCGAAATGGTCGAGCTGCGTCCTTCGGGCGGTAACCGCGTTCGTATGGTGTTCTACGCACCGACTCGTGGTCTGATCGGCTATCAGTCGGAACTTCTGACCGATACACGCGGTACGGCGATCATGAACCGTCTGTTCCATGATTATCAGCCATACAAGGGCGAAATCTCGGGCCGTAACAACGGCGTTCTGATTTCCAACGATCAGGGTGAAGCTGTTGCTTACGCTCTCTTCAACCTCGAAGATCGCGGTCCGATGATAATCGACGCTGGCGTCAAAGTTTATCAGGGCATGTTGATCGGCATTCACAGCCGCGACAACGATCTTGAAGTTAACGTGCTCAAGGGCAAGAAGCTCACCAACATCCGCGCCGCTGGTAAGGATGAAGCCGTGAAGCTCACGCCTCCGATCCGTATGACGCTGGAGCGCGCTCTGTCCTGGATTCAGGACGATGAGCTGGTTGAAGTGACACCTAAGTCGATCCGTCTGCGCAAGCTCTACCTCGATCCAAACGAGCGCAAGCGTTTTGAAAAGAGCGGCAAGGGCGCTGCCTGATTGCTTCTGACGATCTGATAAGAGAAACGGCGCCATTCGGCGCCGTTTTTGTTTTATCATTCAAGTAAAAGTTGGTATTTTCACAAAGGCTTTTAATTAGTAAAGTGTAATATAATAAGGATTTTCTATTTTTAATTGATTGTTATCAGTTTTTGTTTTTTCCTTCTATGAGTAAGGCAAAGTATTTCCGGTTTATAGGAACTGCGAACAATGTGTTTAGCCTGCAATCCCGGACTGATAGCTGTATTCAAACACGCAACGTCAAGGCGTGATTTCCTCAAGTACATGGGCGGTGCGGCGGTATCTGCTTTTGCGGCAACGGCGGTCGAGCCAGCTGCAGCGATGGGCAACCGCGCGTCTGCCAATGCGCCAGCCGATGTCATTTTCCGCCGTGGAACCGTTCTGACAATGAATGCTGAAACGCAGCGAGCCGAGGCAATGGCTATTCGTGGCAACCGTATCCTGGCCGTCGGCACCGCAGAACATGTCGATAAGTTTCGTGGTAGCACCACGCGTACGATCGACTTGGACGGCAGGACATTGATGCCGGGCTTGATCGATCCGCATATGCATTCGGTCTTCGTTGTGATGGACGACTGGATCGATGGGAGTCCGATCACGACACCGACTTTCGAACAAGTCTGGAGCATGCTGCGCAACGGCATCAGCAAGGCCCGTGAAGGAGAATGGGGTCGGGCAAGGCAATTCGATCCGAGCATCACCAAGGGTTCGCACATCCCGACCGTTGCGGAACTGGATGAACTGGCGCCGAACAATCCGTTTTTCATGATGGAGAGCAACGGCCATATTGCTTATGCCAACAGCAAGGCCTTTGCGCTGGTCGGGATCGCAGATACGACTCCTAACCCGGCGGAAGCGCGCTATGCAAAACACCCGATGGTAAACTGAGCGGACGTTTGGAGGAGCCGCCGGCATTCAACGCATTTCTCGAAAAGATGCCTCTGCCGACAGCAGTAGAAGTTTCAACCAGTATTCGCCGTATGCTGGATAAGGCGGCCTCGGTTGGCTGCACGTCATTGCATGATTGTGGCGTTGGAATGATGGCACCAGCAGAACATCTGGCCTTGCTCGATCAGGTCATGTCGCAGAACCCGCCGATCCGCTATCGCGGCATGCTGGTTTCGACGGCCATGGATCAGTGGGAAAAAAATGAACAGTAAGCCGGGTCGCGGCACGGATCTCTATCGCTATGATGGCATAAAATCCTGGCCGGATGGTTCCAATCAGGCCCGGGGTTATCAGCGCGAAAACTATCTTGGCACGAATGACCGTGGTGCGATGAACTATACGCCGGAGCAGCTCACCGCTGCGATCCGTCGTGCGCATCAGGGCGGCTGGCAGGTTGGTGTTCACGCCAATGGCGATGCGACCATTGATGCCTACGAAACCGTGTTGAAGCAAACCCCGCGCGACGATCATCGCCATCGTATTGAGCATTACAGCATTTTCCATGAGGA
Organism: Brucella sp. NBRC 12953; assembly: GCF_040369775.1. Taxonomy (NCBI): domain Bacteria; kingdom Pseudomonadati; phylum Pseudomonadota; class Alphaproteobacteria; order Hyphomicrobiales; family Brucellaceae; genus Brucella; species Brucella sp. NBRC 12953. The sequence continues at coordinate 143,996 of NZ_BAABSV010000003.1, read as the reverse complement.
GCAGATGCAAAAAGCCAAAACGCTGGGCTGCAGCCCTCATTCCTTATTGGGCATGTGCGCTGGTGGGGCAAGGCATTCCGTGATGAGATTCTCGGACCAGACCGCGCGAAGTTCTACGATCCATGCGCGACGGCACTGGCACAAGGCCTGCGTATTTCTTTCCACTCCGATTGGAACGTCACGCCGATTGAGCCGCTGCGCTATGTCAAAGATGCTGTTGCTCGTGTCATGAATGACGGCGGTGAAGTGTTTTTCCCGGATGAGCGTATTCCGGCCGAGGCGGCACTTCGTGCCGTTACCATCGATGCTGCCTATCACTGCAAGATGGATGATATCGTCGGTAGCCTGGATGAAGGTAAATGCGCGGATTTTGCAATTCTGGAAGAAGATCCGACAAAAGTTGAGCCGACCAAGATCAGCAAGATTAAGGTCAGCGAAACCTGGATGGATGGTCAGAAGCGTTACAGCGCCTGAGCCTGGCGTCTGAAACAAAAAAGGCGGCTGCACATTGCAGCCGCCTTTTTTGTTTAACGCTCGCCGCGGCGATAGGGCTGCATCAGGGCCTGTGGAACGCGTGCGCGGCGTGCCATGACGATCAGCGCTACAATCGACATGATATAGGGGATCATCAGGAAAAGCTGATACGGAACGATCTTGCCGTAAACCGTCTGTAGGCGTAGCTGGAACGCGTCAAACAGCGCGAAGAGCAGAGCACCTAAAAGCGCGCGTGCGGGCTTCCACGAGGCAAATACGACGAGTGCAATACACACCCAGCCGCGTCCCTGCATCATGGTTGGGAAAAACGAGTTGAATGCGGAGAGCGTGAGGAACGCACCGCCAACGGCCATCAATGCGCTGCCGAACATGATCGTGAATATACGAACGCGGATCGGGTTAATGCCTTGCGCTTCGGCGGCATGTGGATTTTCGCCCGTCATGCGAATGGCAAGACCAAGGGGTGTGCGGAAGAGCACATATCCGAGCAGAAGCGCCAGTGGAATAGCAAGCCATGTGAGTGCGGTCTGGCTGCCAAGCACTTGTCCGATAAACGGAATATCTGCGAGCCATGACGGATTGACCGGCTGGAATGGCGCGATCGTAGGCGGGGTCGAAGACAATGGCACCAGTAGACGGAACAGGAAATAGCTGAGGCTCGAAGCAAACAGCGTGATGCCCAGGCCCACCACATGCTGCGACAGGCCGAGCGGCACGGTGAGGGCTGCGTGCAGCAGACCGAACACCGCACCCGATGCTGCGGCTGCAAGTACGCCTACCCAGAGGTCAGCCCCGTTAAAGACCGTCAGCCAGCCGATCATCGCGCCAAAGGTCATGATACCTTCGATGCCCAGATTAAGAACGCCCGCGCGTTCGCAATAAAGCGCGCCGAGCGTGCCGAAAATCAGTGGTGTTGCGATGCGCAGGACCGAGACCCAAAGGCCGGCGGAAAGCAGGATATCCATCAACTCGTTCATCGGGCGATCCTGTATTGGGTGAAGAAGAGTGCAACCAGCATGGCGAGCAGCGAAAGTGCGACGGTCACATCGGCGATGAAGCTTGGAATGCCAATGGCGCGGCTCATGCCATCCGCTCCTACGAACATCGCGGCAGCAAACAGTGCTGAGAAAATTGCACCGATAGGGTTCAGATTGGCCAGCATGGCAACGATGATGCCGGAATAACCAAAGCCCGGCGACAGGTCGGTCGTGACATAGCCTTTAACACCCATGACCTGTATTGCACCGGCAAGACCAGCCAGCCCACCGGAAATGCAAGCAACTTTGACCAGCGTTTTACCGAGCGGCACACCGGCAAACCGAGCGGCCTGTGGATTAAGTCCGGCAGCTTTGGTTTCAAGGCCAAAGACAGTGCGCTTCTGTGCATAGGCGATGACGAGAGCAAGAGCGATGGCAATCAGAATGCCGATATGGAGCCGCATACCTGACATGATTTTTGGCAGTACGGCTGCATCCGGTACAGGTTCTGACTGCGGCCAGCCGAAAGCCAGAGGGTCTTTCATTGGCCCTTCAATCATCATCGACACAAAGAGCACGGCGACGAAGTTTAGAAGCAGAGTTGTCACGACTTCATCGACGCCAAACCGCAGGCGCAGACCGAGCGGGATCAGCAAAAATATCATGCCTGCGATTGCGCCAACAATCAGCAGCAGCGGAATAAGTAAGGGCGCGGGGAGCGCTAATTGCGTACCGCAAGCAACAACTGCAAGGGCACCCATATAGAACTGACCTTCAGCGCCGATATTCCAGAGCTTGGAACGGAAGGCGACAGCGGCAGCAAGACCCGTCAGCATCAGAGGGGCCGCGCGCGTCAGTGTTTCGGTGATCGAAAGCTTTGTGCCAAATGCACCGATTGCGATCTGGCGGAAAGATTCAAGCACCGGCGCACCGGCAGCTGCAATCAGCAGGCCAGCGAGCACAAAGGCAGCGAGCACAGCGATAACCGGAGCGGTTGCCACCAAAACCATGGGCCGTGTTTCGCGTCGTTCAATACGCATCAGTTCAGCCCCTTCGAGGTATGTGTCTGCCATTCCCCAGCCATCATCAGGCCAAGTCTTCGCGCATTGGCCTCGGCTGCATCAATCGGTGGTGACAGCTTGCCCTTGACGATGGCCTGCACGCGGTCGGCAAGGCCGATGATTTCGTCAAGGTCTTCCGAGATAAGCAACACGGCAGCCCCCTTGTCACGCGCTTCCAGAATGCGGGCATGAATGGCAGCTACGGCACCTTCATCGAGACCGCGTGTCGGCTGGGCTGCAATCAGAATGCGCGGAGCCGTTTCAAGATTACGGCCCAGGATAAGCTTCTGCATGTTGCCGCCCGAGAGCAGGCGAATGCGGCTATCCGGCGTGCCGCCACGCACGTCGAAGTCCTTGATGATGCGATCCGTAAATTCACGCGCTGCCGTTCTATTGACCAGAATACCATTGGAAAACTGCGGATCACGCACGCGTTCAAGTACAGCATTTTCCCAAAGCGTCAGGTCGCCGATTGCACCTTCTGCATTGCGATCTTCCGGGATGCGGCCAACACCGTCTGCCACAAACTGACGGGGATCAAATTTCGTCACCGCTTGTCCGAATAGAGCGAGTGAACCGTTGGCAGGCCGGCTAAGCCCCGAAACAAGACGACCCAGCGCTGCCTGACCATTGCCTGAAACACCGATGATGCCCAGTGTCTCGCCTGCACGTAGATGAAAATCGAGATCTGTCAGGCGTGTGGCGCCATCCTCTATCACGGTCACGTTCTTTGCCTCGAGCAAAGTCTCACCGGGAGTAGCGGCTGCGCGCGAAGGGCGCGAAACACGGCGGCCGACCATAAGTTCAGCCAGTTCTTCCTTGGATGTTTCGGACGCTTTGCGCTCAGCGACAAGCTTGCCGCCGCGCAAGACCACAACGCGGTCAGCGGCAGACATAACTTCATGCAGCTTATGCGAAATGAAAATGAGCGACAGGCCCTGACGTGCCATTTCTTTCAATGTCGCGAACAGGCTTTCGGCTTCCTGGGTGGTCAGAACGGCAGTCGGCTCGTCGAGGATCAGAATGTCCGCGTCGTTATATAGCGCTTTGAGAATTTCCACGCGCTGTTGCTCGCCGACCGAAAGATCACCAAGCCGTGCATCGGGATCGACCTGCAGGCCAAAGCGCTTGGCAATTTCGGCGATCTTGGCATGAGCAGCACCATTTGCTGACTTCAGCTTCCAGAGGCTTTCGGTGCCGGTGATGATGTTTTCCAGAACCGTGAGATTGGGAGCCAGCGTAAAATGCTGATGCACCATGCCAACGCCCGCATCGATTGCGGCGCGTGGCTTACCTTGCGGGATTTCGGCGCTCTTGACGAAGACGCGGCCTTTATCGGGAACATAATGGCCGAAGAGGATATTCATCAGCGTGGTTTTACCAGCGCCGTTTTCGCCCAGGAAAGCGAGGATTTCGCCGCGCTCAAGCTTTAACGAAATATCGTCATTGGCGGTCAGCGCGCCGAACCGCTTGGTGATGTTTTGCAGTTCAAGAACTGTGGTGGTCATGTGTTTAACCCCGCAACGGGAAATTTGTGCTGCCAGCGATGGTCCTCTTCCATCAGCTCGCCAAGGTTCAAGAGAAGATTGTCCGCTCCCATCGGTGCAATCAACTGAATTGCAAGCGGCATACCGTTTGCATCCTCGCCAAAAGGCATGGAAAGCGCCGGGAAGCCGGAAATATTGGCCAATGCCGCATAAGGGGCAAATGCATTCATCCTATGCCAATGTGCGTCCACATCGTCATGATCCATCGCGTATGAGCCGATGGGCTGCGGACCACGCGCCAGCATCGGCGTAATCAGCACATCGATATCATGGAAAATCTGCCAGAGCTGATAGGCGGTCTTAACGCCACCATTCATAGCGTCGTAGAGTTCTACTGCGCTCATCCTGCGCCCGCGTGATGCCACGGCCTGTGTTAGTCTTTCGAGCTTTGCTTCATCAATGGAAAACGCATCAATTGCAGATGCCAGATTGGCCGAAATAATCCGGTCAAAAGCGGTTGCGCTGGCATCGACATATAATGAAAGCGCGTCTGCATCGATCATGCGGATTGTGTGCCCCTGCGTTTCCAGAAAACGAGCCGCATCAGCAACAACCTGCTGGCGGTCTTCTGTCACGGGATATTTGGCCAAATCGCCCGAAACAACGCCGATGCGCAACTTCGAAAGGTTCGTGTCTGATGCGAAGGTGACATCGGGAAGGAAGCTTTCGGTGTTTCCAGCGACCAGTGGGAAAAGGGCTTTTGCATCGCGGATTGAACGACAAAGCGCAAATTCGCTTGCGATACCTGCGAGGTAATTACCGAAATGCGGACCAGCTGGCATAGCACCGCGGCTTGGCTTGAGGCCGATCAGCCCGCAGGTTGCCGCTGGAACGCGGATCGAGCCTCCAGCATCGGTTGCATGGGCTATTGACACGATGCCTGCTGCCACGGCAGCGGCAGCACCGCCGGATGAGCCGGCAGGTGAGAGTTTTTCATCGAAAGGGTAGCGAGCGAGGGGGCCATCTACCGGCTCGCTTGCAAGCGCCATACCGAATTCGGGAACGGTTGTCGTCCCGAAGAAATTAAGCCCGGCTTTGCGTAATCTTGCAGCGAGTTCTGAATCAAGCGCGCGTGGGGCATCTGCGCAGGCGCGTGAGCCAAGCCGGATCGGCAGGCCAGCGCAGGGGCCGCCAAGATCTTTGAAAAGCGACGGCACTCCGGCAAATAGAGCGTTGTGATCAAAAGCGATGGCATTTTTGCGCCCCAACTCTTCGTCGAGATATGCAATGGCGCCCAGAGGGCGCCATTTTTCTGCGGATTCAATCGCGGCATCCATAGCCTCTCGTGCGGTCAAAACGCCTTTCGCAATCGCTTCCGCGAGCGCTGTTGCATCCTGTTGCTTGATATCGAGTGCCACGTCTGCTGTCCTGGAAATCGATTACTTAGGTTCAGCCGGATTTGGCTCGATCTTGAAAGTGCCGGCCTTGATCTCGGCGCGACGTGCTTCCATCTTGGCTTCGACTTCTGCTGGTGCTGAGCCTTTGACGTACACGATGTCGTTGCCGCCTTCCTTCATCAGGCTAAAGGGCGTGTAATCCTTGCCGGTTGGCGTTCCCGCCTTAACGTCAGCAATGGCTGCGTCGAGGATCGGGCGGAAATACCACATCGCATTGGCGAAGACGGTGTCCGGGTAGCGTGGCGTGTAATCGATCAGCGAGCCGATTGCCTTGATACCGCGTTCCTTGGCCGCATCTGCCGTACCGATACGCTCGCCAAACAGGATATCTGCACCGGCGTCGATCTGGGCAAGACCAGCTTCACGGGCCTTTGGAGGATCAAAGAATGTGCCGATGAACGAAGCATTGAATTTTGCATCCGGGCGGGTTTCTTTAACGCCATCCTGGAAAGCATTGATGAGCATGTTGACTTCCGGAATTGGCACAGCGCCAACCGAGCCAAAAGTGCCCGACTTGCTCATGCCGCCTGCAAGCATACCTGCAAGATATGCGGCTTCAAAATTCCAGGTGCCGAACACGCCGAAATTGTCGCCCTGTGGCTTGCCGGAAGAGCCCATGATGAACGTCGTCTGCGGATAGTCGCCTGCAACCTGGCGTGCTTCACGTTCAACAGCATAGGATTCGCCGACGATCAGCTTGATGCCTTGTTCGGCATATTCGCGCATGGCGCGTGGATAATCGCTGGCAGAAACGCCTTCTGAGAAGACATATTCGATGACGCCTTCGTCATGTGCCTGCTTGAGTGCTTCATGAAGGCGCGAATTCCATGCGTTCTCAACTGGTGACGCGTGAATGCCTGCGACTTTCAGTTTCTCATCTGCTGCAAAAACGCGGCTTGAAATTGCTGTTACGCCGAATGCCGCAGACATTGCGAGAACGCTGCGGCGTGTGAGTTTGGACGGTGTGGTCATGGGAACCCCTCTTGGGTGATGTGTAGACGTGCAATTATGCGCGACTGATTGCTCTGCCTCTTTTCTCGAGGCTTATGAACACGTCACGTATTTCAGACGAATCTGCCGTTAATTCAAGCGCTTTTATCAGGCGATTGAAAAAGAGGCACTGGTTTTTCGTCGTATCTTTGTGGGTATATCATCCTTGTGGTGCATAGTCGGAACCGTCGACTGATGAAGGGCGACCTTCAAGGTTGAGTGCGCTGACACGCTGCGGAGTTTCAGCGATGATCTTGCCGCGTTTCACAACTGTCAGACGGTTTGCCTTGAGACGCAGAGCTTCCAGCGGGTCGCGTGCCTGCAACACCACGAAATCTGCGTTGCAACCTTTTTCAAGGCCATAGCCTTCAAGGCCAAGTGCCTTTGCCGAATTAACAGTGAGAGAGTTGAAGACCTGCTTCTTCCCTTCAATCGACGTCATCTGTGCGACATGAACGGCCATGTGGCCTACTTCGAGCATGTCACCTGAACCCATCGAATACCACGGGTCCATCACGCAGTCATGGCCAAAGGCCACGTTGACGCCAGCTGCCATCAGTTCAGGCACGCGGGTCATGCCGCGACGCTTCGGATAGGTGTCGGCACGGCCCTGCAACGTGATGTTGATCAGCGGGTTTGGAATTGCGTTCATTTGAGCTTCCGCAATGAGCGGAATAAGCTTGGAAACGTAGTAATTATCCATGGAGTGCATGGAAGTGAGATGCGAGCCAGATACACGGCCCTGCAGACCAAAACGCACCGTCTGTGCAGCCAATGTCTCAACGTGGCGCGACATTGGATCGTCGGTCTCGTCGCAGTGGATATCAACCGGCAGTCCACGCTCCGCGGCAATGCGGCAGAGTTCTTCAAGCGAGGCCGCACCATCCGACATGGTGCGTTCGAAATGCGGAATGCCGCCTACGACATCAAGGCCCATATCGAGCGAACGGTTGACCAGATCGACAGCGCCGGGCGAACGATAGTAGCCATCCTGCGGAAACGCCACGAGCTGGAGGTCGATATAAGGTTTCACCTTTTCGCGGACTTCGATCATCGCCTCAGCCGTGAGCAGGCGTGGATCGCTGACATCGACATGGCTGCGAATGGCAAGCAGACCCTGGCTTACGGCCAGATCGCAATAACGCAAGGCGCGCTCGACCATGGCTTCAACCGTCAGCATTGGCTTTAATTCGCCCCAAAGCGCGATGCCTTCCAGTAGCGTGCCCGAGCGGTTTAAGCGTGGCAGGCCGAGCGACAGGGTCGCGTCCATATGGAAATGAGGGTCTACGAAAGGCGGTGTGACGAGACGATCAGAAGCGTCGATTTCCTTGGCGGCCTGATGTTCACCCTTGGATGGCACAATATCGGCAATCTTGCCGTCCTTGACCAGAATGTCCTGCTTTTCACGTCCGTCGGGAAGATTGGCGTTTCTCACAATCAAATCGAACATCGGCGGACCTTTCATATTTTGGCAGTGTGAGCGGCGGGCGGGACGCAGGCTCATTTTTCATTGCCTTATACCCAACGTTGAGCGGGCGCAATGCTAACGGAGCCATAAGGGGTCGTCATCCGCAACGTAAAATGCTAGGCCCCCAGAATATTGCTTACAGGGTAGCCATGTTCACCATCAGCCGCATTGAAACCGTCACGCAGGAGATAAAAAAGAGCCGCTTTTTGGGTGTGGCCGCTCCTGTGGCCAATGAACAGGCAGCAAAAGATTTTCTGGCTGAGCACTCCGATCCCGCGGCCAATCACAATTGCTGGGCATGGCGCATCGGACAGAACTATCGCTTCAGCGACGATGGCGAACCGAGCGGCACGGCAGGCAAGCCCATTCTGCAGGCAATAGACGGGCAGCAGCTCGATAATATCGTGGTTGTGGTCACGCGCTGGTTCGGAGGCATTTTGCTCGGCAGTGGCGGATTGATGCGTGCATATGGCGGCACGGCTGCCATGTGTCTGCGTCAGGCAGAAAAGACCGAAGTGATCCCGTTAATCGGCTTTTCGCTTGCCTGCGATTTTTCCGACCATGCGCTTTTGAAAGCGCGACTTACAGCTGTCGAGCATGTGACGATTGTGCATGAAAATTTTACGGCAACCGGTGTCAAAATCACCGGCACTATGCCGCTCGCAGTTCAAAGTGAGCTGGCGCAGCTTGCCACCGATCTTACGCGCGGCAAGACAATCATCAAATTTGACGATTGATCAGGGCGCATCCCGAAAAGTGTGAAACGGTTTTCGGGCAAAGATGCGCGTAAAGTAAAAATTGGAGCGCGATGCGCTCTAAGAGAGTTGTGACTTCCGAAGTGCTTCTGCCGAATAATGCTTGCGCTTGTCTTCATACATCAACAGGTCTGCCCGCTTCGCAACTGTTTCCAGTTTTTCGCCTTGCATACTGGTAGCGGCGCCCATCGAAAGCTCAATTTTGAGCTGCGAATAATACTGATTGTTGATGTCGACCAACCGGCGAATGTCTTCCATGACGGCGTCTGCACCACGCTCATCCACATAAGGCAGCACAACTGCGAATTCGTCGCCACCAATGCGGGCAGCATGGCCGGGCAGATTCACCGCTTCATTAAGCACTTCGCCGATGCGCCGCAGCAAGCCGTCGCCGCTGGCGTGACCGAGCTGGTCATTGGCTGCTTTCAAACCGTTGAGATCGATAATGATGATGGAAACGGGCGTATGGCCCTTGCGCTCAAGTCGGTTCAATTCATCAACATAGAATGCGCGGTTATGCAGCTTGGTCAGCACATCATGCTTGCCGAGATATTCGAGATAGGCTTCGGCCTTTTTGCGCGCCGTAATATCGGCGAGCGCGACCTGAACCAGCGACCAATCGTCTTCGTGGCCGGGTAGCACCGAGAACTGCAGCAAGAGGTGGCGCTCGGTGCCATCAAGCGCATAATTGACCACTTCTCGGCGCTGAAAATATACGCCATTCCAGAGATCGATCAGCTGCTCGCGGAAATTTGTCTCCATATCGTCTTTGAAGACGTTAGGCAGATTTTTGAGCAGGGTTTGTTTGTCGGGTGCGAGAAACAGATCCAGTGTTTCCCTATTAATATCCAGAACCCGGATTTCACTCATGCATTGACGCACAAACTCCGGATGGACATCGGTGAAAACGCGGAAATCGACAATACCGCGTTCGCGAATGTCGTTCATCAGCTGTTTGATACGGCTGAAATCCTCAACCCAGAGCGAGACGGGTGAATGTTCGAACAGGCCTTCAGCGTGTTGCTTGTGTTTATATTGCTCGCGTCGTGCTTCTTCGCGTGCCGTTACATCTTCAATCGAAAGCAGAACCCGGTCCCAGCTATCCTCATGGCCCGGCAGAACCACGCCTTTCAGCTGAATGTCGAGACGTTTACCGCTGAGTGAATAATTCACTGTATCGCTGGTGAAGGCATTGTCGCCATTCCAGAGCTGAACCATTTCTTCGATATGCGGATCGAGCATATCGTCACGGAAAACACGCTCCAGATTTTCGATCAGGTGATTGACATCGCGTGCTTCGTAAAGCGACAGGGTTTTTCGATTGACCTTTAGAACACGGATGAGACTTGTGCAGATGCGCAAGCGGGTCGTGTCTTCGTAAAGAAACGCTCTGAAATCTGTAACGCCGAGTTTGCGCCATTGCTCGAACTGCGCTCGCAATCCGCTATAGTCCTCAAGCCACAGGGAAATTGGCGCCAACTCAAAGACACTGGCACCGTCATTCAAGGCAGATTCAATATTCATAGTCGGCTCTAAACCTGAGGCGTCCGTGCAATGAGCGCAGATCATAACGGAAAATAATCGATGCCTTATATTACGCGATGACAAGTTAGACCAGCAATTATGTAGGATGACGTGTTTATTAACCAAAACTCGTAGCGATTGCTTAAAGGGCAGTTTGGTAGAGACAAGCCCATGAATAACAATTATCGATTGTAGCGAAGACTAATCATTGTTCATTTGTGCTCTCGTTTTATTCGTTGCCAAGGGGGCTTGGCTGACGAGAGTTGCCGGGGCGGGTTTGAGGATAATGACTAAAAATGGATGAGCGGCTAAAAAGCCAGGAAGTGCCTTTGGCCGTAGACCTCGACGGAACACTGGTCGCGACAAATCTTCTATGGGAAAGCGCTTTCATTCTTTTGAAGCGGAACCCTTTGTTTCTGTTTTTGTTTCCAATCTGGTTGGTGTCTGGCAAAGCCAACTTGAAGCAGCAGATTGCGAGCCGCATTTCCATGGATGCGGGGTTACTGCCTTATCGTCGGGATTTTCTGGATTATCTACGTCAGGAGCATATGCGTGGCCGCAGGCTCGTTCTGGCGACAGCTGCAGCAGAACCTCTTGCCCAAGCGGTGGCGGCGGAACTCGGCATTTTCGAAGCAGTGCTTGCGACGAGCGGGAAGACCAACCTGTCATCGCATCGTAAGGCAAAGGCGCTGAACGAGAACTATGGTCCGAAAGGCTTTGACTACGCCGGCAACGACCGCGCGGATCTCGCGGTCTTTGCGGCAGCGCGTGAGGCGGTTGTCGTGGCTCCCGACCGCGCAGCCTCGCGCTTTCAGAAAGCCAATGGCAGCCGGCTGTTTGAAAATAATTCCAAGGGTATCAAACCCTATCTGAAAATGTTGCGTGTTCATCAGTGGCTAAAAAACCTGCTGGTGTTTGTGCCTGCAATCCTTGCCCATACAATCTTTTACCCAGATGTATTGTTGTCGTCGGTTCTGGCTTTCACCGCATTTTCCGCTGCGGCCTCTGCGATTTATATTCTCAATGATATCATTGATCTGCCGCTCGACCGCCAGCACGCTCGTAAGAAATTGCGCCCCTTTGCTAGCGGGACGCTTAGCATTTCCTTCGGGCTTAAGGTTTCGGCTTTGCTTCTGCTGATAGCAGCTGCGACATGCTTCTTCTTGCCGCCTGAGTTTGCACTGGTCATAGGCCTTTATCTGATCGCAACCACTGCTTACTCGTTAGCGCTCAAGCGGATGTTGCTGGTCGACGTAATCTGCCTTGCTGCGCTTTATACGCTGCGACTATTGGGGGGAACAACGGCGACAGATATTCCGCAGTCATTCTGGCTGATGGCTTTCGCCATGTTCTTCTTTCTGTCACTTGCGCTTGTCAAACGCTATGTCGAGCTACAAAACGCAACGGCGACGGAAAAAGACCGCATCGCAGGCCGCGGTTATCGCCCTGAGGATATTGATATTGTCGGGCAAAGTGGCGTGGCCTCCGGCTTTACGGCTGTCGTGGTTTTGGCGCTTTATATCAACAGTGCTGCAGTCCAGCAGCTGTACACTTATCCATGGCTTATCTGGCCGCTTGTCCCGATCGTGCTCTATATCATCATCCGCGTGTGGATTTTGGCGCATCGCAAGGAAATGGACGACGATCCTGTTGTATTTCTCGCCAATGATTGGCGCAGTCAGGTGGTGATCGCCATTGGCGCAGTCCTGCTGTTTGTAGCCGGGATGCGGTAATGGAACAGTCTTTCGACAGCTTTGGACGCATCGATCGCGGCAAGCGCAAGGCGATTGCGTTCGACGATGTGTTCTCCAAGCTGGAAGGCCCGGAAAGCTTACTCGCTTTTGGCAATGGACGGTCTTATGGCGACAGCTGCCATAATGATGCGGGTTTGCTTGTGCCGATGCGGACGCACAATCGGATTGTCAGTTTTGACCCGCATACCGGAATTCTTGAAGCGGAATCCGGCGCGCTGTTGAGCGAAATTATCCAGGCAGTTGCCAAATACGGCTATTTTCTGCCGGTAACGCCCGGTACGCGTTTTGTGACGCTTGGCGGCGCAATCGCCAATGACGTACACGGCAAAAACCACCACTTGCGCGGAACATTTGGAAGCCACGTTGAGAGCCTGGAGCTACTTCGTTCTGATGGTGTGCATTACATTTGCTCAAGCGCTGAAAACGCCGAGCTCTTCGCGGCAACGATTGGTGGTATGGGTCTGACAGGGCTTATCCTCAATGCTCGTATCCGTCTGATGCCGGTTGGCTCGCTGGATGTAGAAGAACGCATCACGCCGTTTAAAAGCCTGTCTGAGTATTTCGCGATTGCGGAAGAAGCCGACCGCCACAATGAATATGCAGTGGCCTGGGTGGATCAATTGGCAACTGGTCGCTCGGAAGGGCGCGGGGTCTTGATGACCGGTCATCATGCGATCAATGGCAACCGTAGCGTGAACAGTGGTGAGGCGCGGCTCGGTGTGCCGTTCGATCTGCCATTTTCGATGCTCAATAAGCTGAGCCTGACGGCCTTCAACACTCTCTATTTTTATGCGAAACGCCGCAAGCAGGAGCCGCATCTGACAGGCTTTGCGGGCTTCTTCTATCCGCTGGATGGTTTGCGCAATTGGAACCGCTTTTACGGCCCAGCCGGGCTATATCAGCATCAGAGCGTGATACCTTTTGAGGCGGCTGAGAAGACCATCCCGGCAATGCTGGCAGCAAGTCGTGATGCCGGACAGTCCTCTTTCCTGACAGTTCTCAAGCGCTTCGGCGATCTGCATTCTCCGGGGCTGCTGTCATTTCCAAAGCCCGGTTATACGCTTACGATGGATTTTCCCAATCGCGGGCGCAAGACGCTTGATCTACTGGACCAGCTTGACAAAATGACCGTTGAGGCAGGCGGGCGCGTTAATCCATACAAGGATCAGCGCATGAGTGCTGAAACATTCAAGGCAGGCTTTCCAGAGTGGCAGCAGCTTGAAGACATGCGCGACGCGCGATTCTGCTCCGATTTCTGGCGGCGTACCGCATTAAAAAATTAAACCACGGGACAGACGATGAAATATATCCCATTCATTCTCTTCACGGTCATGACCAATGCGGCAGCACAGCTGCTGCTCAAATATGGCATGATGACGTTCAGTAATGCCAGCTATACAGCGGATACGCTGATTTACCGGATCTTTCAGATTGTCTTTAACCCGTGGGTTTTCGCTGGTTTGACCATGTTCGTTATTTCCATGGCATCACATATGTATGTGCTCTCAAAAGTCGATTTGTCTTTTGCCTATCCTTTTTTGAGCCTTGCCTATGTCGCCGTGGCGGTTTTTGCGTGGCTTTTGTTCAAGGAAGAACTGGGCGCCTATAAGATTGCAGGCATCGCCTTCATTTGCATTGGAACAGTGCTGATCGCGCAGAGCGGCAAGGCGCCGAATGCCGAACAGAACGCGGCGGTTCAAGACCGTTCAGCATCATAAATTTAAGGTTGGGGCAGGATTATGAGACATATTATTTTCGGTGGCGATGGCTTTGTGGGGCGTTATCTGGCTCCCATGCTTCTCGCTGACGGGCATGAAGTGATCGTCGCAGACATCGTGAAAAGCGACCTCGCGCATTATGCGCAAGCGACTTTCGTGCATACGGATGTGACTGAGCCGGAAGCAATCCGCAAGCTTGGGCTTCGCGCCGACGATATGGTCTATAATCTCTCGGCCAAAATGCTTTCTCCGCTTCAAGTGCGGGCCAAGCGTCACGATTTCTTCTTTCCGGTCAACTATTACGGTACGGAAAACATTATCAAGGCGATGGACGAGGCTGGTGCAAAGCGCCTCGTGCATTTCACCACCGACATGGTTTATGGCCACACTTATGTCTGGCCGCAAAAGGAAGATCACCCATGCAATCCGCTGGGCGAATATGGCCTTTCGAAGCTGAAGACCGAGGAATTGGCCGCTGAATGGCGCAAGAAAGGGATGAACATTTCGCTGTTCCGTCCGCGCCTGATTATCGGACCAGGACGCCTTGGCATTCTGGAAAAGCTGTTCAAGCTGATCGATAACAACCTGCCGGTGCCGATGATCGGCTCTGGCAAAAATCCTTATCAGTTCATTTCCGTGTTCGACTGTGCGTCTGCTTGCTATGCCGCTTTCAAGGCAGGCGTGCCGAACGAGGTTTATAATCTCGGCTCGCTCAATCCGCCGCCGGTGCGCAAATTGCTCGGCGATCTGGTCAAGCACGCAGGCTCGAAATCCATTCTGGTGCCGACACCAGCCTGGGCGGTCAAGCGCACGCTGGATTTCCTCGACTGGCTCAACAAGCCCTTGATGGACCCGGAACAATATCTGATTGCCGATGAAATGTGCGTTCTCGATGTGTCGAAAGGCGAGCGGGAACTCGGCTGGGTGCCGCAATATCGCGATGAAGACATGCTGATCGCAGCCTATAGCGAATATCACAAAAAGCTTGCATCGAAGGCAGTGTGAGGACAGGCCATGACCAATCAAGTAATAACGAGTACCACGCCCAAGCCGAAGCTTCTGACGGTTGAAGACGCCAAGGCGCTTGACCTGCCACGCATGACAGAGCTTTTCACTGGACACCTTAACCCGGGACAGCTGCATTTCATGAAGCTGCTCGGCTTTCACAAGGTGAAAATCGAGCGTGCCGAAGGCATGTATTATTACGATCAGAATGGTCGCAAGATTCTCGATTTCTTCGGTGGCTTCGGGTCTCTGGCGCTGGGGCACAATCACCCGCGTATTCTGGAAGCCCGTCGCAAGTTTCAGGAGGAAATGCGGCACGAAATCGCTATCGCTTTCATGTCGCAATATGCGGCGGCCCTTGCCTATGACATTGCAGCCTGCTCGCCGGGCGATCTTGATATGGTGTTCCTAGGCTCGTCCGGTTCGGAAGCCATGGAAGCTGCGATCAAGGTTGCAGAACGTGCCGCGGGACCGAAGAAGCCGAAGATCGTCTATGCCGAAAATTCTTTCCACGGCAAAACCAAGGGGGTGCTGTCGATCACCGATGGCGGACTTTATCGTGGTGAGTTCAAGCTGGTCGACAATACGGTGCGCGTACCGTTCGGCGATATTGAGTCAATCGAAAACGCGTTCCGCTCAGACCCTGAAATTGGCGTCATCGTGCTTGAAACCGTTCAGGGCGGCGGCGGCATTATTCAGGCCGATACCGCATTCTGGCAGAAGCTGCGCCAGCTCTGTGACCAGTATGGTGTGATCTGGGTTGCCGATGAAGTGCAGTGCGGCTTTGGCCGTACCGGAAAGTTCTATGCCTTTGAACATTACGGCGTCATTCCGGATGTTACTGCCCTTGCCAAGTCGCTGGGCGGCGGCAAGACGGCTATGGCCGCGATGATTGCCAAGCGCGACGTCTATATGAAAGCCTACGGTACGCCGAAGACGGCGATGATCCATGCAATGGCGACTTTCGGCGGCATTGGTGAAGCCTGCATCACCTCGATTGAAACGATCAACGTGCTTTACGACGAGCATCTCATCGATAACTCGGCGGAAACCGGCGATTATCTGCTGGAGCGTCTTAATGAGCTGCACGCACGTTATCCTAAACTCATCAAGGAAGTGCGCGGCAAGGGCATGATGGTTGGGCTGGAGTTCCATGACTTCTCCAACGCGATGCCAATGGTACTTCGCCCTGTGCTGGCTATGCTTGATGACAAGCTGAAAGGCTCGTTGCCGGGCTTTATCGGCAGTCATCTGCTGCGTGATCACGGCGTACTGGTGGCTTTCACCGAGTATAATCGCAACGTGATCCGCCTTGAGCCGCCCCTGATTTGTGGAGGCGCGCATGTCGATGAGTTCATCACAGCGCTTGATGAAATTCTTGGACGCGGCATTGTTGGCATCGTCAAGGACTTCGTAAAAGCGCAGATCAAGTAAAGAGAAAAGCCGGGTAAGTCCCGGCTTTTTTATTGTTTAAGGATGCCGGGGCGTAGCAGTAAATCCCAGCAAGGGTCGAGCGCAACCACATCGCGATCTTTGAGTGCATCGGCATAGATTTCCTGTAAGGCAAGGCGGGATGTCGTCATCGGGCATTTAGGCCGCAATATGCCATCCGTTGCTTCAACTGCGGCCCTTGTCTCCGGTGTCATTGCCCCGACGGTGCGGAAAGGGTCGGCACCGATCTGGATTTTCCGGGTGGCTTCTCGGTTGAGGAGCCACGGAAACGGATCGGTGAAGTCGAGTGTCATCAGCGTTTTTAACTGGATGCTGTTTTCTGCCTCGAATTTTTTGAGCGCCTTGACCGCTTCATCAACCGAGATAAGCCAGTAAATCTGATAGTCGAGCTCGGAATAAAGCCGCCAGCTTGGCAGTTGCCCTTGCTGTGCCAGTGTCTCATAAGGTGCTGAATAATCTGCATAATGCTGCGGCAAGAGTTTCGCCCGCTCAATCATATCGGCTCTGGTTGAAACCTGAGCCATGTTTTTCAGCTCGGTAACGGGCGGCTGAACATAGGTTGGGGCGACAGCAATTGCGCGCAACACCTTATGCCCAACCTTGCTGACCGTGGGGACCGCGATGAAAGCTGTAAGGATCAGCACAGTCAACTTGATTTTATTGTCGCTCAACGGCTTGATGCGTTGCCAGATCATCAGCAGAACCGGCCACAGAAAAATGAATTCCTGACTGCCCGTATTTTGTGTTTCGACAAAAATCCCGCCAGTAACGGTGATTGCGAGCCAAACTGAGCCGCGATCAAACAAGCGGGTTGGCGTAATGTTGTGGCGTGTTTCGAGCCAGAACAGCACAAGAACCAGAACGCCTGCTGGCAGAATAACATCGAGCTTGCCGGATATGACGGTTAGAAAACGTGGCAGCAACGCTGCTTCGTTTAGCACGAGCAATTGGCCGATATCTGCGAGATAGGCGGATATCATATGGCCATTGAGTTCCAGTCCTGCGAGCACCACGAGGGCTGCAACAATGGCGATCAGAGCATTGCTTACTGAGATCCGCCCGGCGAGAAGGGCTGTAAATCCGAAAAGCCCTCCAACGAGAAAACCAGTGATCTTTGTCAGAAACAGGCAAAGCATCGCTGCGGCACAAAACAGCGCAAGCTTTCTGCTGTTGGGCATGAAAATAAGCCCGGCGACCAGCACATAAAGCAGCAGACACACTTGTCGATTATAAATGCCGAAGCCGTCGAGACCCGGAAAAGATGTTTCAAACTGAGCGTTTGCCGGAGAGATGGCGAAAATCAGAAATGGAATCAGCAATGCGAAAGCGGTGGATCGGCTTTGACGATCGACATCGGCAAGCACGACAGCCATCAATGGTGCTGCGACTATCAGTGTCGACCATTGCGCGAGCAGCATTGGCTGAGCGTAAGAGAACACGTTCAGTCCCCAGGCGAACAGATAGTACCCGAGTGGCCCTGCAGGGGTGAAGAAATCAACCGACGGTATTTGCCCGGTGTCTATCCGCCGCGCTGCATCGAGATAGATATAGGTGTCCCAATACATTGGGCCGATTGGCACAACGAGCGGCAGGACCAAAAGGACGATAAGCAAGGCAAGAATGAGCACCATCCAGAAGATCGGGCCGCTTATAAAACGGGATCTTCCAGATTGGTCATCCGGCATTGAAGAGACCGAAGCTTTCAAATTCTGCCCCCGCTTCCTTGAAAATGGTCCAACTTTATACTCTTTCTAACCGCCAGACGTTTAAAAACTCCAAAACACGTCTTGCGCTTGCGATATACAACAATATGGTGCCGCGAAGAATTGACCCGGAGTTGAATGTTGCAGAGCGTCGATGTTTTGGTGATAGGCGCTGGCGCTGCTGGCATGATGTGCGCGATTGAAGCCGCGAAGCGCGGGCGTTCAGTGCTGGTGCTGGATCACGCGAAAAAGCCGGGTGATAAAATCCGTATTTCGGGTGGCGGTCGCTGCAACTTCACCAATATCCACGCAAGCCCAAAGAATTTTCTATCGCAGAACAAACACTTCTGTATTTCCGCACTGAGCCGCTATACCCAGCGCGACTTCATCAAACTCGTTGAGCGCTATCGGATTGCCTATCACGAAAAGACGCTTGGGCAGCTTTTCTGCGATGGTTCGGCAACACAGATTATTGATATGTTGCTTGATGAGATGCATCGCTACGGCGCGCGTTTGCAGCTGGAAACAGCAGTTGAGAATGTCGAGAAGACCGAGCGCGGTTTTGTTATTCGCCATTCGGGCGGCACAGTTTCAGCGAAATCGCTGGTCATTGCTAGCGGTGGCAAGTCGATCCCAAAGATGGGGGCGACCGGCTTTGGCTATGAGATTGCCACGCGCTTTGGTCTTCGTATGGTCGAGACACGTCCCGGTCTGGTGCCTCTGACATTTGAGCCGCATCTCCTCGAACGGCTAAAGCCGCTTGCGGGTGTTGCTGTTGATGCAGTTGTTTCATGCAAAAAGACAAATTTTGCAGAGGCAATGCTGTTCACACATCGCGGCATCAGTGGCCCGTCTATTCTGCAGATTTCCTCTTACTGGCGGGAAGGGGATGAAATCGTCATTTCCATGCTGCCGCAGACCGATCTGTTTGAAGCGCTGCGCGAACAGCGGTCCAAAAATGGTAAGCAGGCTCTACAAACCGCACTTTCCTATTTCATACCCAAGAAGTTGGCCCAGCTTATTGCCGCCGATTTTCCAGCGAGCAATCTCGCTGACCTGTCAGATGCCGTGTTGCGCCGCGCCGCTGCTGCGGTCAATGACTGGCGTGTGAAACCGGCTGGATCAGAAGGCTATCGCACGGCTGAGGTCACCTTGGGCGGCGTCGATACGCGCGATCTTGATTCCAAAACGATGGAAGCAAAGAACGTTCCCGGCCTCTATTTCATAGGCGAAGTGGTCGATGTCACCGGCTGGCTTGGCGGATACAACTTCCAATGGGCATGGTCGTCCGGCTGGAGTGCTGGGCAGGTCGCTTAATTCTTGATCAGACTTGCATCGAGCTTTGGCGGATATTCGAGTTCGATTTCGTTCTCACCATAGATGAAACTGCTGAGGGCCGGATCTGTTATGATCGGGATGACGCGGTATTTGCCATCGGGCAGATCTGCCGGGAAAAACAGCGGATAGGAATCCTGACCGTCTTCACTATGGTAAATCACATATTATCCGTCTCGTTGCTCAATCGGATTATCGTCGATCATATGGCTTTCTCCGGGTTTAAGCGTCGGACCTGAAATGTCATAGAGTTTGTGCGCGACGCGTGTGCCATTGTCGCCATTGAACACAAGAAACAGTTCTGCGTTGGTGAGTTCCATATCCGTATCGCCGGTGTTTTTCACGGTCAGCGTGAATAGGTTGCGATAGTAGTCAGGGTATTCCGCAGTGTCTTTATAGTCGGAAAGGGCAAGAGAGGCCATTTGTGGCTTGGTGCCGTCGGTATCGTATCGGGCAACAAGATCATAGGCTTGCGTGAGCGAGATCCAGCCTTGAGACATGCCGGCGCTGCCCTCACGAGCAAATTTCATGAAATCGCCACTGAATGCCAAAATGCGGACGGTTTCGCCTTCCAGAAGATAAGCAGGCGTGCGGGTCTGTGGATCGGGTTTGCTATATATTTCCAGCTTGGTGACCGGAACAGTCCAGCTATTCTCGGTGTCATCCTGGGCTGCGATTGTTTCCAGCGTGACGTTGCCTTCCCGATCATAGGTTATCATGCGGGCCGGTTTGTCGATGTAAGGCCAGTGCCAGGCTTCTTCTTTCGCGCGCGATTGTTCCAGCAAATGAGGCGAACCATCCGGATCAATCTGAACGATATCGACACGCCTATCGTCGTCGCCCTCAAAATAGCAGCTGCTTTTGATGGCATTCTGGCTTTCAATCAGCTCGACATTCCACAATCCACTGCAGTTCAAACGATCGTTGAAGTCTTCCGGGAGATCAAGCGATGCGTAGGATTTTCTGTCAGCGTCATAGAGAAAGATGCCGAAGCCAGTATCCGGACTGTCGCTGGTTGTTGCGCCAATTGCGACATCGGGAAAGCCGTCAAAATTATAGTCAGCGACAGTGAAGCTGGGGTCGCCTACAAAATTTTTAGCCCATTCGACATCGATCATCACAAGCTCTGAACCATCAGGTTGCACGATCACATAGCCTCTATCTGTCTTTGCGACATGCGCTTCGACATCCGTATCGGGTGCGAGTTGCAGCACTGTGCTTTGCGCAAGCGAACTGCCGGTGAAGCCAACCGAGAGGCAAACAAAGGCAAGTCCAAACAGTGAAGAGCGGGAAAGCTGTGTCATCTTGAACGCGTTTTTTATGAAGGAATAAGCCTGCTTACCTTATTCGACCAGAAAGTGGGAGTGTCCGCATTCATTATCTTCAAGCCGTTTCAATCGCTTGAGTGTGTCGTCCCGTCGCGCTCGGCGGAACGCGCTTGTTACCTGGGTGCGATTCGCGTATCGCCTAGAGTAACGGATGAGGATGGAGGTTCGTCCGAATGCCGCAAAGAAATTCCCCCCTGGCGCCGTTCCAATACGGAACTTTTCGCGCGCTCTGGTCTGCGACACTATTTTCAAATCTTGGCGGTCTCGTGCAAACAGTTGGCGCGGGCTGGATGATGGCCACCATTGCGCGCTCCGATGATATGGTCGCGCTGGTTCAGGCCTCTACAACGCTGCCTGTGATGATTTTCTCGGTTGCGGCTGGCGCGCTTGCCGATAATTTCGACCGCCGCCGCATCATGTTGACCGCGCAGGTTTTGCTTCTTCTGGTTTCTGTCGTGCTTGCGGTGTCCGCCTATCTTGGCATCCTTACACCATGGATGCTGCTTGGGTTTACCTTTCTCATCGGCTGCGGTGGCGCTTTGCACAATCCGTCATGGCAAGCTTCGATGGGCGATATTGTCCCGCGAGCCGACCTGCCTGCCGCTGTTGCGCTCAATTCCATGAGCTTCAATTTGATGCGCAGCATCGGACCGGCCATTGGCGGTGCGATCGTTGCAGTCGCCGGTGCTGCTTTTGCCTTTATCTTCAATGCATTCAGCTATTGCGCGCTCATCCTCGCGCTCTGGCGCTGGCAGCCACAGATAGCAAAATCCACCTTGCCGCGTGAAGCACTCGGCCCGGCGATGGTAGCAGGGCTGCGTTACGTCTCCATGTCGCCTAATCTTTTGAAGGTCATGTTTCGCGGCTTTCTATTCGGTTTGTCTGCGATTGTTATTCTTGCGCTTTTGCCGCTTGTGGCGCGTGATCTCGTTCAGGGGACCGCACTTACCTATGGCATCATGCTCGGCTTTTTCGGCATTGGTGCCATTGGTGGCGCGCTTTCAAGTGCTCGTCTGCGCGAATTGCTCGGTAATGAATGGCTGGTCCGCAGCGCCTTTGCTGCCTTCGCGGTCAGCTGTCTTTTGCTTTCGGTCAGCCGCAGCATATGGATGAGCTGTGTTTTCTTACTTCCGGCTGGTCTGTCCTGGGTTTTAGCTCTTTCGCTTTTCAATGTGACGGTTCAGCTATCGACCCCTCGCTGGGTGGTTGGTCGCGCACTGGCTCTTTATCAGACTGCTACGTTTGGTGGCATGGCAGCGGGCAGCTGGCTTTGGGGTGCGGTGGCTGACGAGTTTGGTGTGCCCGGTGCCTTGATGGCTGCAGCGGGAGTTTTGCTGTTCGGAGCGCTCGTCGGGTTTTTATTACCACAGCCGGAATTTGAATCGCTCAATCTCGATCCGCTTAATCGCTTCAGCGAACCCAAGCTGCGGCTTGATCTTCGATCACGCAGCGGCCCGATCATGATCATGGTCGACTATAAGATCGCTCAGGAAGACGTGCCGGCTTTTCTGGCTGCAATGGCATTGAGACGACGCATTCGCATTCGCGACGGCGCGCGACAATGGGCTTTGCTGCGCGATCTCGAAAACCCTGAAACCTGGACGGAGAGTTATCACGTTCCGACATGGGTGGAATATGTGCGCCACAATCAGCGCCGCACGCAGTCAGATGCCGAAGTGTCAGAAAGACTTCTGGCGCTGCATAAAGGGGCAACGCCCCCGTTAGTGCACCGTATGATTGAGCGGCAGACTGTATCCATCCACGATGACATGCCGCTCAAAGCGCATCTCGATTTACACTAGGACGCGCATCTTTATCCGAAAACCGTTTCACACTTTTCGGGATGCACTCTAAGCCGCCGAAAATTCAGTTTTGGCAATCTGGTTTCTACCGCTCTTCTTGCTCGTATAGAGCTGATGATCAGCATGTTGCAGCCAAAGCGCGCCACCCATATCGGGATGAGTGCGAGCTGAGGCGACCCCCATGCTGACTGTAACCTTTGTGCTGACAGCTGAGCCCGGATGCGGAATGTTGAGTGACTGGATCTGAAACTGAATTTCGTGGGCTGTTGCCAAGGCCATTTCAGGATCAGCATCTGGGAGCACACAAGCAAACTCTTCCCCACCGTAACGTGCAGTCATCCCCGAAACCTTGTGCACTGCACGGGTAAGAGCCGCCGCAACCATAGCTATACAGCGGTCGCCTTCGGGATGGCCGTAAGTATCGTTGAAGAGTTTGAAGAAGTCGATGTCCAGCATAATCACCGAAAGCCAGGCACCTGCAGGTGCGAGCCGCGAGATTTCAGCGGTCAGGATTACTTCAAGCTGACGGCGGTTGCTAAGCCCGGTCAGAGCATCGGTGACAGCCATCTGTGCGAGTTGGTCGCGCAAACGCTTCAGCTCAATATGGTTGGAAACGCGCGCACGCAGAACCACAGGATTGATCGGCTTTGTCACATAATCGATAGCACCCAGAGAAAGACCGCGAACTTCTGCTTCCTGATCATCGAGACCGGTTGTGAAGATAACCGGCACGTCCGCTAGCAGACGATCATTCTTCAGGCGCACGCAGACCTCATAACCATCGACGCCCGGCATCATGACATCCAGCAAGATGATGTCCGGCAGCACCGTGCGTGCTACCTCGAGCGCCTGCTCACCTGACGTGGCGAAGCAGATTTCGTAGTGATCTTCCAGCACCGCATTCATGATCTCGATGTTCGATACTTCATCATCAACGATCAGTACGGTTGCACGATTAGGCATTAATTCTACTCCAGGAGTCTTTAGCGCACGGCAAACCGAAGTTTGCTTCTGGTTCTAAATCTGCTGCTGGTTGAGCCAGCGGCATCACTCATCCGTCTATAGATGAAGTTTCTTCAGTGAAGGCTAAATTGAGATTGCGTAACGCCGTCTCATAATCGAGCTTGTCCAATGCAGTTTTCGCATCGCGCAATGCCTCGCCTCTTGGTCCTTCGTCTGCGACGGTGCCGAGCAGCTGCAACAAGGCGTCGAAACTGCTGCGAGCACGCATACTACGACGTGTCAGGTGGTCCCGTAGTGCCGCGACTGCGGCCGCAACATCGGCCGCCTGCGCGTTCACGTCTGAATGCTGAACGAGCGCGGCCTTCTGCTCCTTCAGGCTGGCTGCAGCCTTCAAAGCGGGCTTCATGGCCGAGTTGAGCGCCGAAAGCGTTGGCTCCAGTCCCACCAGCTGTTCATTGGCAATCGCCAATTCGACTTCTGCTGAAATGCGCGATACTTCAGGAAGCTCCAGCGATGCTGCAACGCCTTTCAGCGTATGGGCAAGACGCCGAGCGCCTGTCAGATCGCCCTTGGCAATCTGGTCCATGATCGTCTCGATAACATTTGCAAAGTCGTCATGGAAACCGATGATGAGACGACGGAGAAGAGCCTGCTTTCCATTCACACGCACGAGCGCGCGCTTGAGATCGAAAGGTGGGAGACGTTCCGGCAAGTCGGTTGAAATGCCTTCAGCTTTCTTTTCCGCTGGTTGTTCCGATGTCGTGCTAGCCTGGCGGGGCTTCATCCAGCGCTCTAAAGTGCCGATCAGAACACTTGGATCAATTGGCTTTGCAACGTGATCATTCATGCCGGCTTCGGCACATCTACGACGCTCTTCCTCATAAGCGTGAGCGGTCAGCGCAATAATCGGTAACGCTTCTGCCGTCCAGTCGCGACGAATATGGCGGGTTGCTTCAAGACCGTCCATCTCCGGCATCTGTACGTCCATGAGTATCGCGGAATAGAGGGCACCAGATCGCGCAACACTTTCACAGGCAATGCGTCCATTTTCAGCAATATCAACATCGAGACCCGCATCACTGAGGAGCTGATAAGCAATCTCTCGATTGATCGCATTGTCTTCCACGAGCAGCACATGAGCGCCGCGCAGTGGTTCTGCAATAAGTTCAGAATCCCTTGTTGCTTCGCCCTCATCTCTGGATAATGGGAAGAGCGCATTCAATGTTTGCAGAATCTGTTGCGATTCAATCGGTTTCGGCAGATAGGCTGCGATACCAGCGCGTGTAGCCTTCGCCTTGAATTCATCGCTGCCATAGGCTGTGATAAGTACAATTTCCGGTAGCTTTGTAAGCTTCGCATTGGCGTACAAGCTGCTGACGGTTTCCATGCCGTCCATGCCCGGCATTTTCCAGTCCAGTAGCAGTACATCATAAGGATTTCCGCGCTGGAAAGCGGTTTCCAAAGCACCGATAACTTCATTACCCGACGCTACAAGGTCTGCTGTCATCGACCAGTCAGCGAAAATGCTCTGCAGAATTTCGCGGGAGGCAGGATTATCGTCGGCCACAAGAACACGCAGTTTCTGAATATGTGCCTGCGGGCGTTCGATGATCGAATGCGCGCGGTCCACATTGCCGAGCGTCGTTGTCACGGTGAAGACACTGCCTTTGCCCGGCGTGCTCAATACTGTGATGTCGCCGCCCATCTGTTCGGCAATCTGTTTACTAATAACCAGTCCAAGGCCTGTTCCGCCAAAGCGCCGAGTAGTCGAACTGTCGGCCTGCGAGAAGGAGCTGAAGAGCTTGGATTGCTGATCCGCTGTCATGCCAATACCGGTATCGGCAACGGCTATCTGCAACCGGTAATCGCCATTCTCCGTCGGTTTACCGCCGATACGGAGTGTAACCGACCCATTTTCGCTAAACTTGATGGCATTACTCATGAGGTTGAGCAAGACTTGGCCCAGACGCATTTCATCGCCGACAAGCCGCTCTGGCACGCCTTGATCAATATACAGATTCATCGTGACGTTTTTGGCGCGGGCGTCAGCGCTGGTGATTTGCAGCTTGCGATCAAAGAGCGCGCGTAACTCGAAAGGGCGGTTTTCCAGCGTCAGCTTGCCAGCATCATTTTTGGAGAAATCAAGAATGTCATTGATCAGGCGAAGCAGCGAACCGCTGGCCCCGTTGATTTTGGTTAGGTAATCGCGCTGGCGCTCGGTCATGTCAGTGCGAAGCATCAGATGACAGAAACCCAGAATCGCATTGAGCGGCGTGCGGATTTCGTGGCTCATATTCGCCAGAAACATGCCCTTGGCCTTATAGGCCTGCTCGACCTGCGCCGAGCGTGTTTCGATCTCGGCATTCTTGGCCATGATTTCGTCGCGCATTTTGCTGATGCTGTTGACGCAGGCGACGAGCATGTCTGAGAACCACACCAGAACAGCGGCTTCAAGAGCTACGATTACAGCGTGGATCATCACGCGACGAATATCGCTTCCTGTCGGGAAAACGAGTGAAGGCAGTACATAGTCAAGCGTCAGATGGTGAAGTGCTACTGCAACGGCTGCGATGATGGTTGCTCTGCTGTCGCACCAGCCGATGGTCAGAGCCAGCATTGCAAAGAAATACATATGCATGTCCATCTGCCAGATATGGCCGCGTAGCAGATAGAGAAGGATGGCAGGTTCCGCGACGAGGGCGACGGCAGACAGGAAGCGAGTGGCCGGTGCGATGTCTGCACGCCACCACATCAGGTTGTAACTCACTGCGAGGAATGCGCCCGCCAGCGCTCCCCCAATCACCGAGGCGCCAGTCCCATAGGCGATGGCCGCGAAAAGTGGCACATGCAGCCAGAACAGAACAACCAGAAAGCGCGCAAAGCGTCTGCGAATATCGTCAAGTTCAATGATCATGTATTAGGCCCCGGTGACCGCAAGGTCGAAACAGCTGGAAAGTTGAGCGGGTTCAAAGACGAGCCACGCACCCGCATCATAAAGTGCAGCAACCGCATCAGGGCGATCGGCGTGGACAACCACAACGTTCATTCGTTCGTTGAAGGAAAGGATCTGCGCATCGGCTTCACTGAGCAGTGTGACGACTTGAGACGGGTCTGCCCACGGGCGCATGAGGACAGCAAATTGTCCATTTTCTCCACGCGGAGAAAGCATTGCGTAGACCAGCACTGCAAGGCCGATAAGAAAAAGAGCGAGGGCTGGCAGCATGTCGAGCATGCGCCACTGTGACTGCGCTAAATGGGAGTTCATGTGTCTGTATCCGCAATTCAACACGCCTTGGACGTACTGCTTCATAGTATATAAAAAAGCGCGTGTCTTGCTGTATGTGCTAATTTAAGATTGTATTATTTTTTGATAGCTGAGGCTCTGTCAATCACCCGCATTTGTGACTTCGCAGGCGTGAATGTTGATAGTGAGCATCGATTCGGCCTCTTATTAAATGCAACTTATCAGCTAGTGGTCTGATTCAAACATTTGTATTCCTTGGTTCGTAGCTGGAGCAAATGTTGGAATCACAAGGACCACTAGAAGTATATGTTCAATTGTGAAGCTGGACTGCATCTTAGAGCATGATTGGCTGCTTAAGTTGCTAATGATTTTTGAGTTGGGCAGAATTTTGCTTTACGTACCTCAGGACGGACGCTAAGGTTGTGATGTGACGCTTTGGGAGGAGTTCACATGCAATCTAATATTCTAGCGCTGAAAAGTCGCAATGCGTCTGGCTACGACAACGTTGTCTTTGGTCTGTTCGCATGAGTTTGGCTGTGAAAGAGACTGCTATTCCGCTTCTTGAAGCGGTGTCATTGTCGAAGTCTTTCGGCCCGGTTCAGGTTCTCAAAAACATCAATCTCAGCATTTATGGCGGCGAAGTTCACGCGATTATCGGCGAAAATGGGGCTGGCAAATCGACATTGATGAAGCTGCTTGCTGGCAACGAGCGTCCCACGAGTGGCGAAATTCGCATCGATGGCAAGCTGATTGCATTTTCTAATCCGGTGGAAGCCGAAGCACAGGGTATTGTCCTTGTGCATCAGGAAATTCTGCTGGCGCCCGATCTGACCGTTGCACAAAATATTTATCTGGGACGAGAACTTTCTAATGGGCTTGTCGTTGATGATAAATCGATGCGCGAAGGGGCGCGCAAAGCCATTCGTGATCTCGGTGCGGACATTAACCCTGATACAATCGTGGGGAGCCTGTCTATAGCACAGCGCCAGCTTGTGCAGATCGCTCGTGTGCTACTCGTACCGCATCGCGTGGTGATTTTTGACGAGCCAACTGCATCGCTGACACCTGTTGAAACCGAGGCGCTGCTGAAGGTTATCTGCGATATTCGAGCCAAGGGTGTTGCCGTTCTTTATATCTCCCACCGTCTTCCGGAAGTGAAAGAGATTTCGGATCGCGTCACGGTTCTCCGCGATGGAACGCTGGTGGCAGCTCATATGGCGTCAGAGCTTCAGCCGAACGATATGGCTCGTCTTATGGTTGGTCGTGATGTTGCGAAGCTTTATCCAGATCGTGTAGCGCAGCGCGGCCAGGAGCATGTACTGGAAGTCGAAGATTTTAGCGTTCCTGGCTATGTAAAGACTGCAAGCTTTACGTTGAACAGGGGAGAAATTCTGGGCTTTGCAGGTCTGGTCGGGGCAGGTCGCACAGAGCTGATGGAAGGCATTGTCGGGCTTCGTCCAGGTAAGGGACAAGTGCGTCATCGGGGGCAGTCCGTAAACTTTCGCAACGCGCATGAAAGCCTTTCCGCTGGGATCGCCTATTTGAGCGAAGACCGTAAGGGCAAGGGATTGTTGCTTGCCAAGGATCTTGGCATCAATCTGACGCTTGCATCGATCAGTAAGTTTGTGCGTGGATTGCAGATAGACCGGCGAAAAGAGCGTGCAGCGCTTGATGATGCAATCAAAGAATTCGATATTCGCACGGGCCGTAAAGATATTCTCGCCGGACAGTTGTCCGGTGGAAACCAGCAGAAACTTCTGCTGGCAAAGATGATGATGCTCAATCCGTCTATCGTGATCATTGATGAGCCAACGCGCGGCATCGATGTGGGTACAAAAGAGCAGATTTATCAATTCATCGCCAATCTGGCGGACGAAGGCAAATCGATTATCGTTGTTTCATCCGAAATGCCTGAACTGATCGGCATATGCGACCGTATCGTCGTCATGCGTGAGGGCAGGGTCGCGGGCGAAGTATCCGGCGAGCGGATGACCGAACACGACATCGTTGTTTTGGCAACAGGCGTCAGCACAGAAGAAGCGGCATAAAATAAAAGGGGAGTAAATGACTGACGTTGTAACTGACAAAAGCAGGGTGCCGAAGACGTCTCGCGACTGGGATTTGCGGGCTGTAGCACCTTTTGTTGCGCTGCTTCTGCTGCTTGTTCTGGGTACGATTGCCAATCCGAATTTCATCAGCATCGACAATTTGCTGAATGTTGCGACGCGCAGTGCCTTCATCGCAATCATCGCATTGGGTGCGACCTATGTAATCTCGTCAGGAGGATTGGATCTCTCGGTTGGCGCTATGGCTGCCTTCGTGGGCAGTATCATGATCATGTTCATGAACAGCGGTGTTATCGCCGATCCAGTTATGATGTTGATCGCGGCGGTGCTTCTGGCAGTGGTTGTGGGGGCACTTTGCGGGCTCACCAACGGGTTGATTACGACCCTCGGGGGGATTGAGCCGTTTATTGCGACACTTGGAACGATGGGCATTTATCGCGGTTTGACGACATGGCTATCTCAGGGTGGCGCAATTACGCTGCGTAACCCCGAAATTCAGGCACTTTATCGCCCTGCCTATTTTGGCTCGGTTTTTGGTGTTCCCATTCCCGTCATTGCAATTTTTGTGACAGCAGCAATTGCAGCCTTCGTACTTTATCGCACGCGCTATGGGCGCCATGTTATCGCGGTGGGCTCCAGCGAAGATGTGGCTCGCTATTCGGGTATCTCGGTCAAGCGCGTTCGTACTATTGCCTATGTGGTGCAGGGGTTGTGCGTCGCTGTTGCCGTCCTGCTCTACGTTCCGCGTTTGGGTTCAACTTCTGCGACCACGGGCATGTTGTGGGAACTTCAGGCGATCACAGCGGTCGTTGTCGGTGGTACGGCACTGCGGGGAGGCGTGGGCCGTGTCTGGGGCACAATCTGCGGTGCATTCATTCTCGAAATCGTCGGCAATATCATGCTGCTTTCCAATTTCATCAGCGAATACCTGATCGGGGCGATTCAGGGTGCGATCATCATCATTGCTATGCTGGTGCAACGGTCGCTCTCGCGACGATGAAAACTGGGGCGCAACGCACAGCGTTATCGCGCCCCGACGACAAGTTTGACGGGATTGAAGGGGCGGTCCGGTCACTCAGGGATAAAGCCCCTTGAACATTTGGGAGGAAATAATGCGAGGAAAATTTCTAGGTGTTGCTTTTGCTGCCTTGGCGGCTGGAGCTTTAGCCTTTACCGGCGTAGCAAGTGCGCAGGATAAGAAGGTGACGATCGGCGTATCGATACCTGCTGCTGACCATGGTTGGACAGCTGGTGTTGTTTATCATGCCGAACGCGTCGCCAAGCTTCTGATGCAGGAGCATCCCGGCCTCAACGTGATCGTCAAGACATCACCAGATGCAGCCAGCCAGGCAAATGCGTTGCAGGATCTGGCTGTTCAGGGGCTCGATGGTCTTGTCGTGTTGCCAACCGATCCAGATCCGCTGGTCAATGCGATCAAGGAAATCAAGGATAAGGGCACTTTCGTAGCGCTCGTTGATCGCGCACCAAGCAGCAATGACAATTCGATCCGTGATCTTTATGTGGCGGGCAACAATCCGGCCTTGGGTCAGGTCGCGGGAGAATACATCAAGAAGACCACACCTGATGCACAGGTCGTCGTTATTCGCGGCCTTCCGATCCCGATTGATCAGCAACGTCAGGACGGTTTTGACAAGGGTATCGAAGGCTCCAACGTCAAGATTCTTGATCGCCAGTATGGCAACTGGAACCGTGACGACGCCTTCCGCGTCATGCAGGACTTCCTGACAAAGTACCCTAAGATCGATGTTGTCTGGTGTCAGGATGACGATATGGCTGTCGGTGTGCTTGAAGCGATCAAGCAGGCCAACCGTGAAGACATCCAGTATGTCATCGGCGGTGCTGGCTCCAAGGACATGATCAAGAAGGTCATGGATGGCGATAAGCTTATGCCGGTCGATGTGCTTTATCCGCCTGCAATGGTTTCCACCGCTATGCAGTTGGCTGCTGGTCATTTCTACGACCAGATTCCGGTGAGCGGTAACTACATCCTCGACGCTACTTTGGTGACCAAGGATAATGCCGAACAGTTCTACTTCCCGGATTCTCCTTTCTAATATCCTTCTACGCGCCCGCTTTGTCGGGCGCGTATTTGAGTTACCTCAATACAATTTTGAATTTCATTCGGAGGACTTTTGATGAAGACGATCAAGGGGCCTGGGATCTTTCTCGGGCAGTTTGCAGGAGATGAAGCGCCGTTCAATACCTGGGATGGCATCACGAAATGGGCTGCAGAAAAAGGCTATGCCGGTGTGCAGGTTCCCACATGGGCAAGCCAGCTGATCGATCTGAAGAAGGCTTCTGAATCGAAAGATTATTGCGACGAATTTGCAGGCGTTGCGCGCGAAAATGGCGTTGAAGTGACCGAGCTTTCAACCCATTTGCAGGGCCAGCTTGTTGCCGTGCATCCAGCTTATGATGAAGCCTTTGATGGTTTTGCAGCACCGGAAGTGCGTGGCAATCCGAAAGCGCGTCAGGCATGGGCTGTTGAACAGGTGAAGATGGCAATCCGTGCCTCGCGCAATCTTGGTATCGGCGCTCATGCAACGTTCTCTGGCGCTTTGGCCTGGCCGTTTATCTATCCATGGCCGCAGCGTCCTGCCGGTCTTGTCGAAACGGCATTTGATGAACTAGCGCGCCGCTGGCTGCCAATCCTCGATCATGCGGAAGAGCATGGCGTGGATATCTGCTATGAAATCCATCCGGGTGAAGATCTGCATGACGGCGTGACGTTCGAGATGTTCCTTGAACGCGTCAAGAACCACCCGCGTGCGAATATGCTTTATGATCCATCGCATTACGTGCTGCAATGCCTCGATTATCTCGACAATATCGACATCTACAAAGACCGCATCAAGATGTTCCACGTCAAGGATGCCGAGTTTAACCCGACGGGTCGTCAGGGTGTTTATGGCGGCTATCAGGGCTGGGTGAACCGCGCTGGCCGCTTCCGGTCACTGGGCGATGGTCAGGTCGATTTTGGCGCAGTGTTTGCAAAAATGGCGGCCAATGATTTTGATGGCTGGGCTGTGGTTGAATGGGAATGCGCGTTGAAACATCCGGAAGACGGCGCGCGTGAAGGGGCCGAGTTCGTCAAGCACCATATTATCCGCGTGACCGACAAAGCCTTCGATGACTTCGCTGCTGGCGGCACCGATGATGCTGCCAATCGCCGTATGCTGGGATTGTAAGGTAGTCCAATGACCATTGAAGCAAAAACCAAAGAAACAGCCAATCCACGCATTCGACTTGGCATGGTTGGCGGTGGTGCAGGGGCCTTTATCGGTGGTGTGCACCGTATGGCCTCACGCCTCGATAATCGCTTTGAACTGGTGGCGGGGGCTTTGTCCTCGTCGCCAGAAAAAGCGCAAGCCTCGGGGCGCGAGCTGGGGTTGGCGGAAGACCGCATCTATTCGAGCTACAAGGACATGGCGATCCGTGAAGCGCGTCTCAAGAATGGTATCGAAGCGGTCGCAATCGTTACGCCAAATCATGTGCATTATGATGCCGCAAAGGAGTTTCTGCGCCGCGGCATTCATGTGATCTGTGACAAGCCGCTGACCTCGACCTTGGCTGATGCAAAGAAGCTCAAGAAAGTAGCCGACGAAAGCGGTGCGCTGTTTGTGCTGACGCATAATTATACCGGCTACCCGATGGTGCGGCAGGCGCGCGAAATGATTGCCAATGGCACGTTGGGCGATCTGCGCGTGGTGCAGGTTGAATATGCGCAAGACTGGCTCACGGAAGCGGTTGAAGAAACGGGCGCCAAGGGTGCCGTGTGGCGTACCGATCCCGCGCAATCCGGTCTTGGTGGTGCAACGGGTGACATCGGTACTCACGCCTTTAACTTGGCATCCTTTGTCACCGGCCTGACACTGGACAGTCTGGCGGCTGATCTTGATAGCTTCGTTCCGGGTCGTCGTCTGGATGACAATGCGCATGTGATGCTGCGTTTTGCAGGCGGAGCCAAGGGGATGCTGTGGTGCAGTCAGGTGGCACCGGGCAATGAAAATGCGCTGCGTTTGCGTGTTTTTGGCACCAAAGGCGGCATTGAATGGGCGCAGGAAGATCCAAACCGCCTGTGGTTCACACCGTTTGGTGAGCAGAAGCGTTTGATCACCCGTGGTGGAGCAGGTGTTGGGGATGCTGCAACCCGTGTGACCCGTGTGCCGGGCGGCCATCCGGAGGGCTATCTCGAAGCCTTTGCAACGATCTACACTGAAGCCGCAAACGCTATTCAGGCCAAACGCGACAACACCACCCCTGACAGTGCAATCATCTATCCAACAGTCGACGATGGCGTCAAAGGCGTTGCATTCATCGATGCCTGTGTCCGATCGTCAAACAAAAATGGCGGATGGGTAAGTCTCTGAAGCAATAAAATTGGAAAGCGCCGCCATTCTGGGCGGCGTTTTCGTTTGGGCAATCCGGCATCTATAATGCTTCTTTTGTGCCGCCGTAGAAAAGCCATCTTGATTTTATGTTTGAATGAAACGTGCCTGATAAAGCGATCACATAATTGAACGTTTCTATGGGTACGAATTCAAAGCTTTTCGAAAGCGTGTTCCATGCAGAAGTTCCGCCCTGTGATTGCCAGCGGGCCACTGTGCCTTCTAACGGCACTTTACGTTCTTATATTCACAAACACGTCGTTCTGGCGTGCAATCGGCGCCTATTATGCTGATGCTCCATTAAGGCTGGCTGGCATAGCCGTGGCGCTATTGCTTCTGTACGTCGCGCTATTTGTGCTGTTTTCGGCGAAATATATTATCAAGCCGATGCTGATCCTGTTTGTGCTAATCGCGGCGGGCGGCTCTTATTTCACAGATACGTTCGGAACGATCATAGACAAGTATGTCGTTGAAGCCGCACTTACCACTACACAGGCTGAATCGGGTGCGCTCCTGACGCCAAGCTTTCTCTGGCATATGCTAATTTTTGGTGTTGTTCCGTCATTATTGATTGTCTGGGTGCGTATCAAACATCGACCTATTCTCGGCAAGCTGATGGTAAACACAGGCATTATTTTCACCTGTCTGATTGCTTCAGTCGCCATACTTGGTGCGAATTATGCTGCGTATTCATCGATGTTTCGTGAGCATGGTGCCGATATCATGCAGAAGCTGATGCCAAGCACGCCCATTGCCAGTACAATCCAATATGTCTCACATGTTTATAAGAACCGCGCTATTGTTATGGAGCCGCTTGGGCTTGATGCTAAACAGACACTGACGCAATTGCCGGCAGGCAAAAAGCTGGTAACAGTCGTTGTCGTGGGTGAAACCGCGCGTGCGCAAAATTTCAGTCTCAACGGGTATGCGCGTGAAACCAATCCTGAATTGAAAAAACGCGATGTTGTTGCCTT
The DNA here is from genome assembly GCF_040369775.1 of Brucella sp. NBRC 12953. NCBI lineage: Bacteria > Pseudomonadati > Pseudomonadota > Alphaproteobacteria > Hyphomicrobiales > Brucellaceae > Brucella > Brucella sp. NBRC 12953. The sequence continues at coordinate 110,029 of NZ_BAABSV010000003.1, read as the reverse complement.
CACCGATACAACGAGTTGCGGAACAGAAACTTCCGTTTCAGTGCCTTGCATGTTTTCGCCTTTCACCCGTGAAGACTATTCCAATACGAAGTTCCGCGGTTCTGAAAACCTGATGGACGTGCTCAAACATGCAGGCGTGCAGACGAGTTGGTATGAGAATAATACCGGCAGCAAGGGTGTTGCCGAACGCATCAAGTTGATCGATTTGCAGGGTGCGCAGGACAAGCGCTATTGCGAAGGCGGCGAGTGTCTCGATCAGATATTAGTGGATAGCCTGTCCAAAGAACTCAGTGAAGTTTCCGGCAATGCAACCATCGTTCTGCACATGACGGGTAGCCATGGTCCGGCCTATTATCGCCGATATCCGGCTGAATTTGCGGGATTTAAACCTGACTGTCGTTCAAATGATTTCGCTAAATGCTCGCAAGAAGAGATCGTCAACGCCTATGACAACTCGATCCTCTACACGGACCATATTCTGTCAGAGGTTGTCGACCTTCTCAAAGCGCATGAGGATAAGTTTGCATCTGCGATGATTTATATGTCCGATCATGGCGAGTCGCTTGGCGAGGACGGTCTTTACCTTCACGCAGCTCCCTATTTCATTGCCCCATCTCAACAGACACACATACCGTTTATCACATGGTTTGCACCGGAATATGCGGCCGATACCGGTCTTGATCTTGATTGCTTGCGCAAGACGACAGCGGAGCCGTCATCGCATGATAATCTGTTTCATACTGTGCTCGGCATGATGGCGGTCAAGACATCTGCTTACGACCAGAAGTTAGACCGTTTTGCCGCCTGTCGAACACCACATAACGTGGCGCTGAACTAAAACAAAAACCCCGCTCGATGAGCGGGGTTTTTGTTTTGCGTAAGATTAAACGTAGCGGTTGACCACGTTTTCCAGATATTCCTGACGACCGGATCGCGGCTGCGGATTGATGTCTTTTGCTTCAACTTCTGATGCAATCTGCTCCAGCGACATGCCGGTTGCAAGCGTCTTGCCGAAATCGCCAGACCAGCCAGCATAACGCTCATCGAGCGGCTTGCTCAGCGCGCCGTCCTGCAACATACCGGCTGCAGCCTTGAGTCCGCGCGCGCAGCAATCCATGCCTCCGATATGGCCGATCAGCAAGTCTTGCGGATCAAGCGACTGACGACGCAGCTTGGCATCGAAATTGGTGCCGCCATTCTTCAGGCCGCCGTTGAGCAGAACCTGGTAATAAGCGAGCGCCATTTCCGGCACATTGTTCGGGAATTGATCTGTATCCCAGCCCGACTGATAGTCATTGCGGTTCATGTCGATGGAACCGAGGATGCCAAGGCTGCGGGCCAATGCCAGCTCATGCTCAAATGAATGGCCTGCGAGAATTGCATGGCCCTGTTCGATATTGACCTTCACCTCGTTTTCGAGGCCATAGCGCTTGAGGAAGCCATAAACCGTTGCGACATCGTAATCATACTGATGCTTGGTTGGTTCCTGTGGCTTTGGCTCAATCAGAATTGTACCCTTAAAGCCGATCTTGTGCTTGTACTCGACCACCAGATTGAGGAAGCGGCCCATATTGTCGAGCTCGCGCGTCAGATCGGTGTTGAGCAGGGTTTCGTAACCCTCACGGCCACCCCAAAGCACATAATTGTCACCGCCAAGACGCTTGGTTGCATCAAGGCATGTTTTCACGGTCGCCGCTGCAAAAGCAAAGACTTCCGGATCGGGATTGGTGGCAGCGCCTGACATATAGCGGCGATGTGAGAAAAGATTGGCTGTGCCCCACAAAAGCTTAATGCCGGTTTCGGCTTGCTTGCGCTCGAAAATATCGACAATGGCTTCGAGGTTCTTCGTGTTTTCAGCAAAATTATTGCCTTCCGGGCGCACGTCGGCGTCGTGGAAGCAATAGAAAGGTGCGCCGAGAAGCGAGAAGAATTCAAAGGCTACATCAGCTTTCAGTTTGGCAGCTTCAAGACCATCCTTATACCAGGGGCGGTCAAACGTGCGTCCGCCGAAAGGGTCGCCACCTTCCCATGCGAAGGTGTGCCAATAGGCGACTGCAAAACGTAGGTGGTCTTCCAGACGCTTGCCGAGGACGATTTCGTCCGGATTATAGTGGCGAAACGCCAGCGGATTATCGCTGTCGGGACCTTCATAACGTATTTTCTGGATGTCGCCGAAAAATCCGGTGCTCATCATGCTCCTCCAATGTTGATGCGGATGACGCTGCGTCTGGGCTTACTGAGCCAGAGGTCGCAGCGCGGGATAAAGTGCGTGGTACCGCTGATAGGCTTCGTCATATGAAGCGGTCAGCGTGTGTTCGGGTTCAATCGTGCGGGCTGTGCGCGGCGGCGTGCAGATTGCAAAAGGATCGGCGCCACTGGCGGCGATCAGACCAAGACGTGCTGCGCCAAATGCGGCACCGAAATCGCCTTCTTCGGGAAGAGAAATTGGAACATTCAATGCTGTGGCAATAGATTTGAGCCAATAGGCAGAGCGCGAACCACCACCAACTGCGATGAGCGATTTGATCTCCGTGCCTGCCGATTGCAGTGCCACAAGGTTATCGCGGATAGCAAAAGCCACACCTTCAAGGACTGCCTGCGTCATCGCTTTGCGGTCTGTTTCGTGCTCAAGGCCGTTGAAGCTGCCACGAATTTTGGCGTCATTGTATGGGGTGCGTTCGCCGGAAAGATATGGCAGGAATGTTGTGCTGCCGGGTGCGTTGAGCGTGTCGCCAAGCTCGGCGTCCAGTGCGTGCGGGCTGGTGCCTGTAATGCGCGAGAACCAATCGAGAGCGCTCGCAGCCGACAGGATAACACCCATCTGGTGCCATGTGCCGGGAAGCGCATGACAGAAAGCGTGGACAGCACTTTCTGGCTTTGGCTGATAAGCGCCATTGGCGGCAAACAGAACACCTGATGTGCCAAGCGAAACGAAGGCATGACCGGGCTGAACGGTTCCCATGCCGCAGGCCGAGGCAGCGTTGTCACCCGCACCACCAGCAACGACAGGAGCGTTGGATATTCCCCAACGCGCGGTGAGTTCAGCACGCAAAGTTCCGGTGGCGTCGCTGCCCTCCGCAAGTTTGGGCATGTGGTTTTCGGTCAGCCCAGTCTTGGAAAGCAGATCGGATGACCATTTGCGTGCGCCGGTATCAAGCCAGCTTGTGCCAGCGGAATCCGACATGTCGGATACATACTCGCCGGTGAGCCAGAGGCGCAGATAATCTTTTGGCAACAGAACCTTGCGGGTGCGCGCGAAAATATCCGGTTCGTTGCGCGCCACCCACACGAGTTTGGGTGCGGTAAAGCCCGGGAAAACGATGTTGCCGGTTATGGCACGAAAGGCCGGATCGGCATCGAGTTCGGCAGCCTCTTTATAGCTGCGTGTGTCATTCCAGAGAATGCAGGGCCGAAGCACCTGATCGTTTTCATCGAGCAGCGTTGCACCATGCATCTGACCAGAAAGGCCAATGCCTGCAACGGCGGCAAACTCTTTTGGATGTGCTGCGCGCAGGCCATCGATGGCTGCTTCACAAGCCTTGATCCATTGTGAAGGGTCCTGTTCGCTCCAGCCTGGATGTGGGCGGGACACATCAAGTTCACCATGCGCTGAGCCAATGAGCTTCTGTTCGCCGTCGATCAGAAGCGCTTTTACGCCGGATGTTCCAAGATCAAGTCCGAGATACATAATTGCTCCAGTCGAATTATCGTGTGTTCCGCGCCTCAGTCGAGCTGCGGCAGGTTGTCTTTGAGAAAGATTTCGATGCGGATATGTTCCTGTCCTTGCACAATAGCGAGGCGGTCCGCTGTTGCTTTGAGAACGCGTATGGCACTGCGAATTTCATGTCCCGCATCCTGTGCCAATACAGCATGAACAAGACCATCTTTCAGAGCCTGCGATGTGACACCATCGCGTTCGTGGGCGATGACCAAGGGTCGACTGTCGTTTCGGGAAGCTGCGAGCGCGCGGACAAGACCGCTATTGCCTGCACCCAGGCTATAAATTCCTGCCACGTCTTTGTGCTTTTCAAGAAGCTCAAGCACGAGCTTTTCAACGCGTGCGCCTTCATCAAAACCTTCGAGAACCGGCAGAATCTCGCGCCCTGAAAAGCCAGATTCCATTGCGCTTTTAAAGCCCTCAAAGCGCGCCAGATGGTCATGCACTTTCAGCGAACCGGCGATAACTGCGATGGCGCCGCCGGTGCCGTTGGCAAACAGGCCCAGCAAATGCGCCGCTGTCCGTCCCGCCGCGCCATTATCAATGCCCACATAATGTGCCCGCGATGAGCGGTCGAGATCGGAAACCAGTGTTACGGTGTGGATGCCCAATTGGGTAAGCCGTGCGCAAGCCTCCCGCACTGGATCAGTATCGACTGCAACAAAGGCGACACCATCAGGTTTGCGCTCTGCGCTTTCATCCAAAGCCTTAACAAGTGCCGCTTCATTGAACGCTGGTACAAGCACGAGATTGATCAGAACACGCTCGGACAGACCCCGCTCTGTCGCTGCTTCAAGTTCTGCGCGCAGGCTCTGCATGAAGGTGTTTTCATTATCCGGCAAAATAAAATCGAACTGGTAGAGTCTACCCCGGGCGAGATTGGCGGCGCCCACATCACGAACATAGCCGAGCGTGTCCATTGCGGCCGTAACGCGGTCGCGAGTCTTTGCTCTGACGCCGGGACGGTCATTCAGCACACGGTCAACCGTGGCGAGACTGACGCCCGCTGTTCTGGCTATGTCATGCACTGTGGGTTTCATTCTCACTCCTTGGGGCGGAACATAGGAGCTAAAATGAGGTACGTAAATCAAAAAATGCTTGCTATTCATTTTTCTTCACGTATCAATTGCATCCGAGGATGGGATCGTGTGCCTGAGCGCGCGGTTCTGCTGGAGTGATCTTGGTGCAAAGCACCGCAGGGAGGATCAACCAGATAAAGAGTGAGCGCCTCTTTGGGGGTGGCTTTGTCGTGCCAGACTCCGGGGGCGGGTTCGTTCGGGGCGAGGTCATTTATCAACCGGCACAAAGCCGGCGGTGATTGGAGGAAACGTGCATGAAACGTCGTAATTTTCTAACAGGCGCGCTGGTGGCAGCAGCTCTCGGTATCGGTTCAATGGGTGCCGTGCCTGCTTTTGCATCGCCGGAAAATCCGGTTATCGGCTTTTCGATTGACGATCTGCGCGTAGAGCGCTGGGCGCGCGACCGCGACTATTTCATCGCGGCAGCAGAAAAGCTGGGTGCCAAGGTCAATGTTCAGTCGGCTGACGGAAACGAAGAGAAGCAGGTCAAGCAGGTCGAAAACCTTATCTCGCAGGGCGTTGATGCCATCGTGATCGTCCCGATGAATTCGAAGGTTTTTGATGCGGTCGTAGCCGACGCTAAGGCTTCGGGCATCAAGGTTCTTTCCTATGATCGCCTGATCCTGAATGCCGATATCGATGCTTACATTTCCTTCGACAATGAGCGCGTTGGTTTCATGCAGGCGGAAGCCGTGCTGAAGGCTAAGCCGGAAGGTAATTATTATCTGCTCGGCGGTTCGCCAACCGACAACAACGCGAAGCTGCTGCGTGCCGGTCAGGAAAAGGCGCTGAAGGAAGCCGTCGATTCCGGTAAGGTCAAGATCGTTGGTTCGCAGTGGGTCAAGGAATGGAGCCCGACTGAAGCGCTCTCCATCATGGAAAATGCTCTGACCGCTGCATCCAATAAGATTGATGCCGTTGTCGCTTCCAATGACGGCACCGCAGGCGGCGCAATTCAGGCGCTCGCAGCACAGGGTCTTGCAGGCAAGACTGCGGTTTCCGGTCAGGACAGCGATCTGGCAGCCGTTAAGCGTCTCGTCGACGGCACGCAGACCGTGACCGTTTACAAGCCGCTCAAGCTTATTGCTGAAGAAGCAGCAAAGCTTACCGTGCAGCTCGTCCGTGATGAAAAGCCGGAGTTCAACGGCAAGATCGACAACGGTTCGAAGGAAGTCGATACGCTTCTGCTGACGCCGACTGCCGTGACCAAGGACAATATCGACGTCTATGTGACCGACGGCTTCTACACCAAGGATCAGATTGAAGGGAAGTAAACCTTCCGTCTCGCGAACCTTAGAACGGGTTGTGGGGCCAGGTGTTGTAAGCTCTGCTTTTGCATCTGGCCTTACATAAATCTGGCAATCTTTTTCTGACAGCGCTGTCGGATGCGGATTTAAACGCCGGATATTTTGAAAAATACTGCAAGGTCGATATTGATGTCCGAATATCTTTTGGAAATGCGAAACATCGGTAAAGAGTTCAACGGCGTGAAGGCGCTGGATGGCATTTACCTGAAAGTGCGCGCGGGAGAATGTGTCGGGCTGTGCGGTGAAAACGGGGCGGGAAAATCCACCCTGATGAAAGTGCTTTCGGGTGTTTATCCCTATGGCACATGGACTGGCGAAATATTCTGGGAAGGCCGTGAACTTAGGGCGAGTGGCATTCGTGATACTGAAGCTGCGGGTATTGTCATCATCCATCAGGAGCTGATGATGGTGCCGCACCTCTCGGTCGCGGAGAATATCTTTCTCGGTTCTGAGCCGACGACTGGCGGTTTCATCGACTACGACCAGATGAATGCACGGGCGACCGAACTGCTCGCCCGTCTCAAGATAAATGATATCAATGTTGCATTGCCGGTTTATCATTACTCAGGCGGTAAGCAGCAGCTGATCGAGATCGCAAAGGCGATCAACAAGAATGCCAAGCTTCTAATCCTTGACGAGCCAACCTCGGCGCTGACTGCTTCAGAAACGCGGGTTCTGCTCGACCTGATCAAGGACTTCAAAGCGCAGGGCATGGCTTGTGTTTATATTTCTCACAAGCTTGATGAAGTGGCAGAGATCTCCGACACGGTCACAGTCATTCGCGATGGCGCGCATATCGCGACACGCCCTATGGCTGAACTCACAACGCCCGATATCATCACGATGATGGTTGGGCGGGAGATGAAAAACCTCTTCCCGCGCGAACCACACGACATTGGCGAGGTGATGTTTGAAGCCCGCAATGTAAGTTGCTGGGATGTGACCAATCCGGATCGTAAAGTAGTTGACAATGTTTCGTTCGCGCTAAGGCGCGGCGAGATACTGGGCATCGCGGGCCTTGTTGGTGCGGGGCGTACGGAACTCGTATCGAGCCTGTTTGGTGTCTGGCCGGGCGCCCATCAGGGGCAGGTTTTCCTCGAAGGCAAGGAAATCAAAATCCGAACGCCGCGCGATGCGGTGCGGCAGGGCATTTGCATGGTGCCTGAGGATCGCAAGCGCGATGGCATTCTGCCTATCATGCCAGTTGGCCATAATATGACGATTTCCGTGCTTGATCGCTTTTCGCTGCGCGGCCTTATCGATAAGGAATCTGAACTCGCGACTATCCAGCGTGAGATTTTGCGACTCAAGGTCAAGACCGCTGATCCGATGTTGGCTATTGCCTCACTATCTGGCGGCAATCAGCAGAAAGCCGTGCTTTCAAAAATGATGCTGCCTGACCCGAAAGTGCTCATTCTGGATGAGCCGACACGCGGCGTTGATGTTGGTGCGAAGTACGAAATTTACAAGCTGATTTTCGCACTCGCCAAACAGGGTGTATCGATTTTGATGGTTTCGTCAGAAATGCCGGAAGTGCTAGGCATCAGCGATCGCGTGCTCGTCATTGGCGAGGGTAAATTGCGCGGTGATTTCCCGAATGAAAACCTCACCCAGGAGAAGGTTCTTGCCGCGGCGATTGGCAAGCCAGCAACCAATGCGGCCTAGTTTTTTAACATTGATCCGCAGCTAATCTAACTGGTGCATGACATGACGTTGACAGGCAAAAGCCTCAGAAAATTTCTCGCAGAATATAAGATCGTGGCGCTGCTGATTGTCGTCGCTTTGATCTGGGCATTCTTCGCCATCATGACTTACGATCCGGAAATGGGTCGGTCGCAGTTTCTGACGGCGCGCAATTTCTCCAATCTTCTGCGCCAGATGGCAATCACCGGCATGTTGGCTTCAGCCATGGTGTTCGTCATCGTGGCGGGTGAAATCGACCTTTCGGTGGGCGCTTTGCTAGGCCTGCTAGGCGGGGTCGCGGCGGTCCTCGATGTGGTGTATGGCTGGCCGCTATGGGCCACGATCAGTACGGTTCTTTTGCTAGGGGTAGTCCTTGGCGGATTTAACGGTTGGCTGACCGCCTATCTCGGTATTCCGTCCTTCATTGTCACTCTAGGCGGACAATTGGTGTTTCGCGGTATCGTGCTGGGCATTATGGGTGGTGTTACCATCGCGCCGATTTCGCCTGGGTTTAAATATATCGGTCAGGGTTATTTGCCCGGCTGGCTCGGCAATGTCTGTGCCATGGTGCTGTTTACAGTGCTGATCCTGATCACGCTCAGAACCCGTTCCAGCAAGCGCAAGCACAATCTGCAAACACTGTCGCCAACGATGGAAACCGCGCGTCTTCTGGGTACGGGTATTCTGATCCTTGGCTTTATTCTAATCCTCAACAGCTATCAGGGTGTGCCGGTTCCGGTTCTGGTGCTGCTGGTCATTCTCGGTGTCTTTACCGTCATTTCCCGTCAGACTGTTTTCGGGCGGCATATTTATGCGGTCGGCTCTAACCTTGAAGCCACGCGTTTTTCCGGCGTGAATGTGAACTTCGTCAAGATGGCCGTATTTGCGCTGATGGGACTGATGGCGGCTGTCGCAGGCCTCACCACGACTGCACGTCTTGCGGCTGGCACACCATCGGCAGGTTTTGGCGGTGAACTCGATGCCATCGCATCGTGCTTTATCGGCGGCACATCCATGCGTGGGGGCGTTGGATCGGTGATTGGTGCGCTGGTCGGAGCACTTATCATGTCGAGCCTCGACAATGGTATGTCGATGCTGGGCGTCGATACGTTCTGGCAGCAAATTATCAAGGGCAGCATTCTGGTGCTTGCCGTCTATCTCGATATCGTATCGTCAGGCACGCGTCGCGCTTGATGAGGGCGGGGGATGTCGCGCAAAACCTTCACTGGTTTTGCGCGACACGTTTTTAGTTTTTCTCGTCACCGCTCGGACGGCCAATGCTCAACAGCTGGTAGATAATCAGAGCGGCAAAAGTGGACGTACCAATTCCACCCAGCGCGAAACTTCCAATGTTTACAGTGAAGTCACCGGCACCAAAGATGAGCGCCACACCAACCGTGAAGAGATTGCGTGGATCGGCAAAGTTTACCTTGTTGACGACCCAGATGCGCGCCATTGCTGAAGCAATAAGACCGAAGACCGATACTGCCAGACCTGCCAGCACAGGGGCGGGGATTGTCTGCAGAATCGCACCAAACTTTGGCGACATGCCGAGCGCGATTGCCACGACAGCAGCGATCACAAAAATCAGCGTCGAATAAACTTTGGTCATTGCCATGACGCCGATGTTTTCAGCATAAGTGGTGACGCCTGTACCACCACCAGAACCGGAAATCATTGTGGCGATCCCGTCACCTAGAAAGCCGCGACCGATATAGCGGTCCATGTTCTGACCAGTGATGGAGCCAAGCGCTTTGATGTGGCCCAGATTTTCAGCAACAAGCACGATGGCGACCGGCGCAATGAGTGTGATTGCAGGCCAGGTAAATACGGGTTTTGCGAAGGTTGGCAGGCCGAACCAAGGCGCCGCACTTACGGCTGCAAAGTTGATGCCCGGCACGAAACCTAGACCGTTGCCGAAAATTAGCACGAGGCAATAGCCGAACAGCAGCGCCAGCAAAACGGCAATGCGTTTGGTCGCAAGCGGACCATAGGCGGAAATCATCGCCATGCAGAGTACGGTCAGCATCGCAATGGTCATATGCGCGCCGGTGCCCTTGAGTTGACCAACGGCTACAGGGGCGAGGTTCAAACCGATTGCCACGCCAATCGCGCCGGTGACAGCCGGTGGCATGAGTTTTTCGACCCAGCCTGTACCCACTGCCATAACAATAAGCCCGATCACCGCATAAAGCGCGCCACAGGCGATGATGCCGCCAAGTGCAAGGCCGATGTTAGGATTGGGGCCGCTGCCGGAATAGCCGGTGACTGCAATCACCACCGCAATGAAAGCAAAGGACGAACCGAGATAGCTCGGCACGCGACCACCGGTCATCAGAAAGAACAGAAGCGTTCCAATGCCAGAGAAGAATACCGCAACATTCGGATCAAAGCCCATGAGCAAGGGAGCGACGATTGTGGAGCCGGACATGGCCAGCAAATGCTGGATGCCCATTGGTACGGCTGCTGGCGTTGGAAGCCGCTCATCGGGCAGCACGGTGCTGTTATTGGTTAGACGCCAATTCGGGAAATAGGACATGAACCCCTCATGATCAGATTTATCCAGAGGGACTTATCCGCAATCTGGTATGATCGCTAGCTTTTATGGGAAGAACAGTCGTTTTAACCAGTCATTTTTGACATAAGAAAAAGCCCTTGCAATTCGCAAGGGCCTTATCTTTTCAACATCAGAACTAAAACTTGTAGGCAATACCCATTCTAATTTCATTGGTGCGGAGGCGATTTGTCTCTTTCGCATTACCAAAATCAAGGCTTTCTGTTCGATTGCCAAAGCCTGTAAAGCGATACTCAACCTTCAATATGACATTGTCAGTAGCGGCATAATCGACGCCAGCACCGAGTGTATAACCTGCTCGCCAACTTTTCTGGCTATATTTGCCGTCGAAGTCTTCTTCCGGTTCTACGAATGTCGCTTTGGTACTCTGGTTGACCAATCCAAAAGCAACGCCACCCGTTACAAAAGGAAGAAAGCGATCAACTGCGTAGCCAGCACGGGCACGAACAGAGCCTGACCAATCGAGCGTTTCACTAAACTTCGCCGTACCGTAATCGTTCGTTACAGTTTGATTGCCTTTCATCCGAGTATAGACTGCGTCTGCTTCAAGACCCAGTATGGCGTTCCCTCCCATATCGAAGTTGTAGCCCCCGTATACGCCTCCCAGAAAACCCTTTGATCTGGGTGTTATCGTTGCCTGTAAGCCCGGTATGCTTTCACCATCTTCGTCCACGAATGGAGAAGAAGACACGCTGTTCTTTGGGTTTGCCCAGCCATAACCAACCTGACCGCCAAGATAACCACCTGCCCAGCTAAACGGAGCTGCAACAGGTGTTGGCTCGAACGCTGAGACGACATCGGCAGCGTAAGCAGAGGAGAATGGAACTGTCGAGAGAAGTGACAATGCAATAATAGTCTTAATTTTCATAGTTACCCCAATAAACTATTCAATGAGGCCTCAATAATGTATTGTATTATAATTAAAAATAGCAAATATTAGCTAGCTAGCTAGCTATCTATTTTATTGCGTATTTTTTAGAATAAAATAATGTATTGAATATTCAGGATGGCAAGTCATTTGCCATCCTGCAGTCGCGATTTTAGTTCACAGTTTGCAATATTGAATTGCTGTCAGATGCGATGCTTCTATTTGTATCAATCGCAGGCGAAATTTTATTGGCGAAATATATGTAGTGAAAAGCGTCAGTCCTTCCGCCGATCAAGCAAATGTCTTGCCTGCTCCAATGCCAACTTAACTTGCTGAGCTTTTTCTCAAACTCGAGCGAAGCATTGGCCGACCAGAAACTCGCGATGCCTGTTGGCGTTAATGCGCGTTTGATAACCGTCAAGCCGCAGCCGTCATAGATCGCATTGTTTTCACTTCTGACCAGAAACTCCGGTCCATTATCAGTATCCATCAAGATTAGATCATATGTGGACTCATGCTGCCGTAATGTCTCCATAACGTCGCCAATGTGAATTTTCACCCGATTATCCTGAAGTGGAAAACATGCTAGAGAACCAATCACGGAACGGTTCCAGTCGACGATTTCAGGTACAAATTCGCAAACCGTCACCTCAGTATCGTTGGGCAAATAGTTGAGGGCAGCACGAAGTGTAAAGCCCATGCCAAGCCCGCCAATGAGAACTTTTTTCGGTGTGCGGCCGAGTAGCCTCAACGACCTTTCAGCGAGTATCGTTTCTGATTGGAAATTAATGTTCGACATCAACTCGATGCCGTTATAGCGAATTTCGTAGATATCGTTTCTTCGGCGCAATAGTATTTCGTCGCCAGCATTATTGCTGGCGCGTGCCAATTCTGTCCAGATTGCCATAATAAATCCCAAACGTTGACGCTGCCGGTCACCCAGCAGGACTTTTCGCATTCATTGTGAAAGGGATTGGGGTCGCTGCGGGATTAAACGCGCAGCAACCCAATGGCATCGTCCGATCTGGCATCCATTATAAGAGGAAAGGCAGACTCATCATTCGACACACCAAGCAAAAGCAGTATTTTTCGAAAGTTGATCGTCATATCCTCAGGCAGAGTTAATTATCGCAATGGATCGGCGAGTTACTGTCTCTAGGAAATGGTGGGGCTTTTTGCAAGCTTATCATGCCGATGACATTAAAGGTTGAGCTGGCTTGCCTGCTGACGCGAGCTGCGTGAAGCTGATGTATCCCAATTTTCTCTAAGTCGTATTATGGACAATGGACGCAGCGGGAAGGCAGTGCTTCTGGACTATTCACGTTATCGGCGGTCAACTTCCTTCGAGTAATGATAAGCTCAATGCCAAAAAATTGTGGCAAGCGAACAGAACGTCAATTGTTTGCGTTCACTAGCCGAATTGGTGCTTTGGTAATGGAGAGCACTCAATAAGTGAGATAACTTCTGGAGAGAAGCTGCTAAGTTAGAGGACCGATAACCAGGGTCCCTATTTCAGCATTACACGCAGCAATGCCTCTATGATCGAATGCTTGTATCGAATGTAGAGCCTTGGTATTCCATACGGATCATCATCTGGCTTGGAGCTCCTGCTTACAGTCGCAACCGCGCTCTTATATCCGGCATCTTGTACCATTTCTCGATGGATCGGTTTGTTCCCACCATACGGATAACAAAAATTGGTTACCTCGCTACCGAGCATATCCTCTAATGCGCGTTTGGATTCTGTAATTTGACGGCGCGCTTCGATGTCAGGCGTTTCCGGTAAAAGCACATGATCGAGTGTATGAGCTCCGACTTCGTGACCTAAGTCTGCCCATTCGCGCAATTGGGATACGCTCATGCAGGCTGTGTTGGGTATGCCTTCTTTGCTGTCCCAAACGTTGCTCCCACCGATCTGATTTGAAACAAAGTAGTTCGTGGCTGTAAAGCCGCAATCGGCGAGAACCGGAGCTGCATTCTCGAGTGTGTTCAAGAATCCGTCGTCGAACGTTATTACGACCACTTTGCCTTGCTTTTCTCCTCGCAAGTAAGGCCAAGCATCGCGAACAGAAAGACCTTTATAGCCAAGAAATTTTAGCGCCAGCATTTGCTTTCGAAAACTATCGGGGTGCACAAAAAGCCCTTGATAAGGTGCTTTTCTTTCGGGCAGCGCTGCTATCTGGTGATAGAGAAGTACGGGAACCGACATAAAACCTCGATTGTACAAAATTTCTTTCCGTGGCAAATGTAGCCACACATTTAATAGGTTCAAACTTTATGAAGAGCTATATTGTCAATCTTGATCGTGCGCCAGAACGTATGACACGCATGGCGCAAATTTTAAGATCCCAAGCTATCGAATTTGAACGATTTTCAGCAATTGATGGGCGAACCTTTACCCCAACCGACATTGAGAATTATAGGAAACAGCGCCAGCAAGGTAAGCCCATGACGACTGGCGAAATTGCTTGCGCTGAGTCTCACTTGGCTATTTTCAGGATGATCGTAGAGCGCGAAGACGATTATGCTGTTGTCATGGAAGATGATTTGCATTTGTCCGCTGATGCTGGACGTTTTCTCAATTCGGCGGATTGGATTCCACATGGAGCGGAACTCATCAAGCTCGAAACTGTCGGTGAACCGACGATTATAAAAACCAAAACTATTAGTCTCGATAGTGATCGAAAACTGGTACAGCTAGCGCATAAACACTGGGGGTCCGGGGCCTATGTAATCAGTAGGGATGCCGCGCGCAGAGTCCTCAGAGATTACGTGGCCGGGCTAACACCGATCGATGACTACCTGTTTGACCCCACTGTAAATGATTTTCAGCTTTGGCAAATGTGTCCCGCAATTGCCGTACAGGATATCATTCTCATGAATGGTGCCACACCAGAGATAAGCTATTTGGCGAGCGAAATTGAAGACGGGCGCAAGGATGCGTTAACTTCCAAAAGTAAAAAAGTTGGTTTTTTTGCGGTCGTAAAACGTGAGACGCGTCGTTTCGTGCGCAAAACACGTCGTCGGATATACACCTTCTGGGGCATCCGCATATCTCGTAAAATTAAGCGCACGGTCATTATGTTCAAGGCTTAGTTTCGCACCTTTTTGGAACGAACTAATTTTAAGCACCTTCCTCCGGCTGGCTTTTTTAAAGATACGACATAACGAGCCGCGGGCACGTTGCGGGACTGGTTGGTCTTAAGGTGTTGAGGATACGATCCCGGTGCGGTACATTTTCCAAACTGTCGACGATATGCCCGGCTCTTCAGGCTTGGGTACCGCTGGCCCGTCTGTTTTCGACTTCACACATCCGCAGAGCGGACCTTCACGGTCTGATAGCTTGGCTATTTCTCTTTCTTACCTTGATCATAATGCCATTTGATGGCGAAGAACATACCCGTGCCTAACACGAGAACCTTGAATGTAACGAAGACTACAATGAACCAATCCATCCGAATATTTCCAGGCTGCTATCTATTGTGAGGGGTATTACCTCAAAATTGCTGATTCAACAGCTTCAAATTTTGTTGAACCTATAATGCAGCCGCAGTCGCGGGACTTTCTTGCCAAAAGAAAAGCCCCGGGGCAGCCGGTGGCCGTTCCGAGGCTACGCCTGATCGATTGTCACACCTCACCGACGCCCAAGCATCATCTCACATTCTGTTTCGACGGCAAGGTTCTTTCCATTCAAAGCTTTGAGATGGTAGCTTTTTGAGAAAGCGGTTATCGCACTTCAAGAACGTCGCCGCTCCGCCTGTCGATGACTACGCGCATATCGTTGTCACGGCGATCAATGCCGCGGATAACATAAACGCCTCGACGACGAGACACGCTTTCTACTTCATCCATTCCTTCGTCGCGAGCAATTCGCGTTGCGCGACGCTCACTTATTTCGTCGCGATCAGAACGGCGATCACGTTCCATTTGGCGGTTCCCATCAGGATTTACTCGGATACCATTTGGACCCAGCTCGATACTTTGCGCATTTGCTGAAACTGTGAAGGCGAAAGCCGAAATAGCCACCGCTGCGATTGCTGCAAACTTGTACATGGCACATATCCAATCTTGGTTTCGCGCCCGCCATTGAACTGAACACATTCAACTGCAGGTGGTTCCGGATATTGCGGTCAACTCAGCTAACACGCAAAATATCTCGTGAACTATGTGCCACCCGTGCCACAAACATTCAAAATGACGGTTCAATGAACTGGATATGTGTCTTTCGAATGCGATGGGTACCAAAGATTCGACCGCCCTTTGAGGTGGCCTTTTTGACGACAGGAAAATCAATGGCGCGGCATATCAAGGCACCAGTGCTTTCACTGCACCAAGCAGCGGGAATGTTTCACGAAGAATTTTTAAGAAAAGGCCATTCATGTTTGGCCATTGCTAGCTAATGCGCCAGTTGCAGGAGTTCCAAAGAATGGTGAAGCTAAATTTGTGACGGTTATGCCTAACTATAAAACCTTAAACGCTTCCTTGTTAAAGCCTTATATTAAAGATTTGCTCATTTACTGAGATCGCTGCAAATTATTGGCGATGCTTCTTATGCATATTACTGAGAGAGATGAGTGTGTTACATTCCATGTCGTATGGATTTGCCGGGTTTTTTGCAACCAGTCGTAATTACAGGGAGCAAAACGTGACATGAAAACGGCTATTCACAGAGCGTTAAATTTATCTAAATCGTTGATCTTATTAAAGAAAGTTTTGGCTGGGGAACCTGGATTCGAACCAGGACTAACGGAGTCAGAGTCCGTGGGTCTACCGTTAACCTATTCCCCAGCAGGGTCACGTATCAGTGTTGTTCCTGAGGCGTGATTTCGACGGAAGCGAGTGCTTCGTTAGTCGGTGGCCACCATCTAGCGAACTCAAACGATGAGTGCAAGCCCTTCTTTTAAAAAATGTGGCAAATTCTGCTATTTCTTTGTTGCGCCCGGAAAGTATTGGCTTTGCATCGCAAATTGCCAAGTGCGTGCATAAAAAAAGCCCGGCAGCAGAGGTGCGGCCGGGCAAGGAGCAGGCTGGCCGAGAGGGGACCCGGCCTGTGAAGGTGGCGCCTGCCAGATGTCAATCAACAGATGTGGCGGGTCGCCTCCACGCGCAAGCGTGCATCTGCCAAGGCAGCCAGAACGCGCGTCGGATCTTCCGCGCTGCGTTTGTGAATAGCCGTGTAGAGGTCTCCACTCTGAAGCCCGATATCCTTGAGCAAGTAACTATCGAGTTCATTGAGATGAAGCACATGGCGCCGGTTTCGGAATAGCGTCCAGCGACGCATAACCGACGTAAACACGGATTTTACCGCTTGCTTGAGCACGGAGGTCAGTGTGCTCGTTGCCGGTAAATGTGTCATGGTGGTCTTGCTTATCGCTGTCATTGCCGCTCTCCTTTAAGCGCGCTTCGTCAAATTGTTTCTATCGTCAGGTCATTCGCTTTCGCGTCTCCATTCTCTGCGACACCGGCTTTATCCAATAATGGAATTGATTGTTCCAACGAATGTTTTTAATGTAACAGTTCAATAATAGTGATGGATGGTTTTGATGAGTGCGCCTTTGGATCTGGACCAGTTGCAGACCTTCATTGCCATTGCCGATACAGGTAGTTTCACCAAAGCGGCGGACGCTGTTTTTAAAACACAATCTGCGGTTTCCATGCAGATGCGCCGCCTTGAGGAACGTATCGGAAAGTCACTCTTTGAACGTGATGGACGCATCAACCGCCTGACCGAAGACGGCGAAAGGCTGCTGCTTTATGCGCGCCGCATGTTGTTGCTGAATGGCGAAACCATCGCGGCCTTTGATGATACGCAACTGGAAGGCCATGTGCGTATCGGCACGCCCGACGATTATGCAGATCGGTTTCTGCCTGAAATCATGGCACGTTTTGCGCGGTCTAACCCGCGTGTCGAACTTTCGGTTGTTTGCGAGCCGACAGTTAATCTCGATGAAATGATCCGTCGTGGAACGCTCGACATCGCTCTTGTGACGCAGTGCGATGATAAGCGCCGGTCTGAAGTTGTGCGCACCGAGCCGCTTTTGTGGGTGACGTCGGCCAATCACGCGGTACATGAAGAAGCGGTGCTTCCGCTCGCTGTCGGACGACCGACTTGCATCTGGCGCCATGCAGCGATCGATGTTCTGGAACAGGTAGAACGCGATTACAGGATTATTATTACGAGCTGGTCTGCGACTGTTTTGGCAGCAGCCGTTCTTTCGGGGCTTGCGGTTTCGGTCTTGCCGGAGTGTGCGCTACGGCCTGGAATGCGTGTTTTGGGTGAAGCGGATGGTTTTGGCACCCTGCCGGAATTTGGCATTGGCATCATGCGTGGACATACCAAGCAGAACGCGATTGTTGACGCGCTGGCGCAGCATATCATTGAAAGTCTTGATAATATTTCATCGCCGGCACCGGCTGCACTTGCTTCGGCTGAAATTTCAGCCTTTCCGTCCATTCGGACGCGGCGCGTGCGCAGCAACGAATTGTTGCCTGGCTGGTGATGGTGCATAAGATACAGGGTGACGTCTTGACCAGTTGACCGGAGGGGGGCGCTGGGTGCCTATGATGGGATGAGCATGGGTTCCGATTCTATTCCAAGCGGTACCGCTTCCAATGTAGCGGAATACAGCGTTTCCGAGATTTCCGGCGCTTTGAAGCGTACGGTCGAGGATACGTTTTCGCATGTGCGCGTGCGCGGCGAAATTTCTGGTTATCGTGGTCCGCATTCGTCGGGACATGCCTATTTTGCATTGAAGGATGACCGGTCGCGGCTTGAGGCCGTGATTTGGCGTGGATCGATGGGGCGTTTACGCTTCCGCCCTGAAGAGGGGATGGAAGTCATTGCCACTGGCAAACTGACGACTTATCCGGGCTCTTCCAAATATCAAATCGTCATCGAACAGATGGAGCCTGCGGGCGCTGGCGCGCTGATGGCGCTGCTTGAAGAGCGCAAGCGCAGGCTGGCCGCCGAAGGCTTGTTTGATCCGGCGGCCAAGCAATTATTGCCTTTCATGCCGCGGGTTATTGGTGTTGTCACATCGCCAACAGGGGCGGTAATCCGCGATATTATTCACCGCATTTCGGATCGCTATCCGCTGCATGTGATTGTCTGGCCGGTGCGTGTGCAGGGCGAGACAAGCGGAGCGGAAGTGGCCGCAGCGGTGGAAGGTTTCAACGCGCTGACTGATGACGGCGCAATTACTCGTCCCGATGTGTTGATTGTGGCGCGTGGCGGGGGCAGTCTTGAAGACCTCTGGGGCTTCAATGATGAGATCGTTGTGCGCGCAGTTGCGGCTTCGCATATTCCGGTGATTTCCGCTGTCGGCCATGAAACGGACTGGACGCTGATTGATCTGGCTTCCGATGTGCGCGCGCCAACGCCGACTGGTGCGGCTGAAATGGCTGTGCCCGTCAAAGCCGATCTGGTTGCAACTGTTGCAACGCAATCGGCGCGTCTGGCGTCTGCCATGTCGCGGTTTATTGACCTGAAGCGTCAGGCGCATCGTGCGGCGAGCCGAGCGTTGCCTTCGGCCGATCAGTTACTGGCATTGCCACGGCGTCGTTTTGATGAAGCCGCTTCGCGGCTAACGCGGGCCTTGTTTGTGAATACACAAAAGAAGCGTGTTCATTTTGAGGGTCGCGCACGTCAGTTGTCGCCGCGCTTGCTGCAACGTGGGTTCGACGAACAGAAGCGTCACATGAAGCTGCTCGGACAGCGCCTGCCGCGTGCGCTTGAAGCATTTTTGCGCGAACGCCGTACGTTGTTTGCAAGACGTTCCGACAGGCTGACGCCAGAGCCTTTATTGCGGCGTACGACACTTGCGAAAAGCGCAATCGAACAGCTTGATCGGCGGCGTGATCAGGCGATTAATATCCTGTTTGAGCGCACAAAAAGGCGTGGTCAGGAATTGGAACGCCTGATGCGGACACTGTCTTATGAAAGTGTTCTTGATCGCGGCTTTGCGGTTGTTTTTGATGCCGATGGAAAGCCGGTCAAACTGGCCGCAAGCGTTTCTGAAGGCGACGCTTTATCGATCCGCTTCCGTGATGGAGATGTTTCGGCAACGGCGGGACATGGTCCCGAGACAGCATCACCGAAAGGCGCGACGCGCAAGGCGTCATCGTCTGGTCCAGGCGGGCAGGGATCGCTATTTTAGCAACACATGCCCTTTGATCGCTTCATCATCACTCAAGATAACGCGTAAGTTGCAGATTACGTTGTTTTCTTAAGGCTCACTTAAGTTTGGTCTCCTCTTTCTCGGCACACATTCGCTGACATGCATTCGTAGTGGGAAGGCATGTGGCTTCAAGTCGTGCAAATGAAAGAGTTTTTGGATGTCGCGTAAATTTTCTGAAGGCAGTGGTGTGCCGCTGCTGCCCAAGGGTGTCACAAGCCGCCGTGCATTTCTGATCGGTGCAAGTGCTGTCGCACTTTCGGGTTGCGTTTCAACGGCCCAGCAGGCCGCGCCTGCTAAAGTTGCTGCCGCGCCAGCCCCGGTGCGTGCCGTGCCGCCAATGTATGAGGCAATGCCCTATGAACAATTTCCGCTCCCCGCGGTGAATGTTGCCAAAGTCGATCCGAAATTCTGGCGGCAGGAAGTTGATTATCCGACCAGTGAGAAGGTCGGCACCGTCATAGTCGATACGCCGAACAAATATCTCTATCATGTGCGCAGCAATGGCCGCGCCATGCGTTACGGCATCGGTGTAGGGCGCGATGGTTTCTCGTGGGCAGGGCGAGCGGTTATTGCTTATAAGCGTCAGTGGCCACGCTGGACGCCGCCGGATGAAATGGTTGCCCGCCAGCCCGCTCTTCAACCGTATAGCATTGCCAATGGCGGTATGCCTCCGGGCCTGAAGAATCCGCTTGGTGCCCGCGCGCTATATATCCACAAGGATGGGCGAGACACGATCTATCGTCTTCACGGCTCGTCGGAAGAATGGAGCATCGGCAAGGCGGTATCGTCGGGCTGTATCCGACTGCTCAATCAGGATGTCATCGACCTTTACAACAACGTGCGCGATGGCAGTACGATTGTCGTTATCCCTGATCCGAGCAAGGGAACGCAGGTTTCTGCTTAATGAACAGAAGGCGCGGATTTCCGCGCCTTTTGCTTATTTGAAGGGAGGCTAGCGCATGTCGCCTATAACCGCTTCGCACTTTTCGGAATGCGCTTTAAATACCTGTTTCCTTGCAGACCACCACACGCCAGCCGTCCGGGTCCTCATAGGTGAAACTGCGGTTGAGCCAATATGGATTTTCTGGCTCCACAGGCGCATAGCCTCCATCCTGCATCCGTTTGTTCAAACGATCATAAGCCGCCTCGTCGGTTATATAAATCACCAGCAGATTATCTTCCGACGGAGCCCGGCAAGGACTGCCTGCTTCATGTTCTGTGAATTCAAGATGTACATTTTTTCCGGGCAGGCCCAGCATGATACCATTATATCCGGCGTGCGCTTCAAAGGCACCAAGTTGCGGCAGCCCAAGACCATCACGATAAAAAGCGACCACTTCATTGAATTTATCCGTCGGTCGGGCAAAGCGGATTTGCACAGGGACAGCCCCTTCGCCAAGAGTGAATGATTGTTGGGTCGATTGAGTATTCATTTTGCGTTCCTTTGGTTTTAGTGCTGTCCGGATGCGGCCAGTGCCTGCATTCCGCGCCATAGGGATGGCCCCTGCATAACGATGACGCCAATGGCGACGAGCAGGACGCCGATCATCCGGGATGGCGTGATTTCTCTTGATACAAATCCCATGATGCCGAAATAATCGATCAGCACAGAGGCGATCAGTTGTCCGGCGATAACCGCGGTCATGAAACCGGCTGCGCCAAGCTTTGGTGCAAGCAGAATGGCGGCGGTGATATAAAGCACGCCCGCAACGCCGCCGATCCATATCCATTTAGGCTGTCCCGAAAGACCGGTGAAAGTGGGTAGGGACACTTTCATGGCCAGCAAAACCGGCAGCACGCAGATAATGCTGACAATCAGCGAAACGATAGTTGCCCAAAGTGGGTGGCCGAGCGCTCGGCCAAGAGCCGCATTGGCACCGGCCTGAAATGGCACCACCGCACCGGCGATGAGGGCCGCGACGAGAAATGTAAGTGATCCCTGAGCCTGCATGGAAGGTCCTTTCGTCTATTCCTTTAGCTCCGATCTAGTTATATGTTTGATGAATGTGAAATTCAGATTGCCGAGATAACTATGCATCAGATGAATAATCTAAGAAGTGTCGATCTAAATTTGCTCGTCATTCTGGATGTGCTTCTGACGGAGCGGCACGTCTCCCGCGCAGCTATACGGCTCAATATGAGCCAGCCAGCAGTCAGCCACGCGCTGGCGCGTCTGCGTGATCTGCTTGATGATCCACTACTTGTCCGTGAAGGCACGGGTCTGGTGCCAACGCTCAAGGCAATGGAAATTGCAAAGCCGCTGACGGAGGTTCTGACGGGTGTTCGCGCGGTACTTGGGCCGCAGGGATTTGACCCGGCAACAACACAGTATCGCTTTCATCTTTCTATGTCGGATTATGGCGGCAGTATCCTGCTGCCGGGGTTGGTGCGCGAATTGCGGAAGGACGCACCGGGGATAGATCTTGCGGTCAGTCAGTTCAGTCGCGAAGGCATGATCGCGCGCATTCTGGATGGCGAGATCGATCTGGGCTTTGGTGTCTTTCCGCATCTGCCAGCGCAAATTGCAGCAGATATCATCATGCAGGACGAATATGTCTGTCTGCTTGATCGCCGAAGTCTTAAAGGTCGCGAATTTGACATTGAGACTTATTTCGCACGCCCTCATGCGTTGGTGGCGGTGCGTGGCGATGCGACAACGGAGATCGATGAAAGTTTGAGGCTTGCAGGGCATACACGGCACATTGCCGTGGTGGTTCCGCATTGGGGCGTGGCACCACAGCTGATTGTCGACACAGACCTCATCTTGACCATCGCGCGGGGCGGGCTCAAGAACCTGCCGCCGGATGATAATCTGGTTGTCCTGCCTGCGCCTGTGGCCCTGCCACCTATACCTTTTGTGCAGATATGGCATAAGCGCCGGGAAAGTGACCCGGCGCATCGCTGGTTACGATCGAAGATTAGCTCGACCGATTTGAAGGCTTAGTAAGCGTATTCAAGGAAGATCGGTTCGACCGAGCCTGCCCAAACGCTGTTATAGGCTTTGAGCATACGTTCGGCATCGGTGATACCTGCTGCGACGATTTCTTCGAGCGGTGCCAAGAAATGAGTTTCGTCAAAGCCGTCGCCATTGAGCTGCTTGCGGTTCAGAAGACCAAGACGGGAAATCTCCAGCGTCTTGCGTGCAATCTGCGCCACCGGCTTGCTGCGGAATGATGCATTCAGAGCTTTTGCAGGCACATCGTTGCGTAGCGCCAGAACCTCTTCATAGGTCCAGTCTTTGGTCAGATCTTCGGCGGCACTGAGTGCTTCGTCGTCATAAAGCAGACCAACCCAGTAAGCGGGCAGAGCGCAGATGCGACGCCATGGACCACCATCAGCACCACGCATTTCCAGGAAGCGCTTGAGACGCACTTCCGGGAATAGCGTCGAGAGATGGTTGGTCCAATCGCCCATATTTGGAACGGGATCGCTGACTTCACCCTTCAATGCGCCATTCATGAACTGGCGGAAGGTGACATGCGTGCAGTCGTGATAACGACCGTCGCGCAGGATAAAGTACATCGGAACGTCGAGCGCCCATTCGACATAATCGATGAAGCCGAAGTTTTCCGAGAAAACGAAAGGCAAAACGCCCGAGCGCTGGTTGTCGGTGTCGCGCCAGATGTTGGAGCGCCAGGACAGAAGATTGTTCGGCTTGCCTTCGGTGAAAGGCGAGCTGGCGAAGAGCGCTGTCGCAATCGACTGGAGCTTCATCGAGACCTGCATCTTGCGGCGCATATCGGTTTCGGAGCTAAAGTCGAGATTAACCTGAACGGTCGAGGTGCGGTACATCATGTCGAGACCTTCATGCCCGACTTTCGGCATGTAGTTGCTCATGATCTTGTAACGCGATTTCGGCATAACGGGCGTCTCAGCCAGCGTCCATTTAGGGCTGCCACCAAGGCCAAGGAAACGAATGCCCAGCGGTTCCGCGATCTCGCGTACCTGCGAGAGATGTGCATTCACTTCGCGGCACGTCTGGTGGATGGACGAAAGCGGCGCGCCAGACAGCTCGAACTGGCCACCCGGTTCAAGCGAAATTGCACCCTGTCCGGTTGGTTCAACGAGGCCAATAATATTGCCTTCATCGATGATCGGCTCCCAGCCAAGCTTGGCCTTCATGCCTTCGAGAATGGCCTTGATTCCGCGCGGGCCATCATAGGGGACAGGGCTGTTATCCGCTACGTAGAAAGGAAATTTCTCGTGTTCGGTGCCGATGCGCCAAGCATCTTTCGGCTTGCTACCTTCGGCAAGATAGGCTGCGAGTTCTTCAACACCGGTCAGTGCTGTTTCATCGGTCGTGTCGCGCGCCATGTATAGTGTCCCTAGTCGAATTTGTCTTTGTCAGCGTGATTGGACAAATTTGTCAAATCACGCAAGTCAATTTCATTGATGATTGGATTTTCTTAAAATCATGCTCATGCTCTCCAGTCGCCCAATATTGCTTGCACGAGGGTAAGCGCAGCAACGGCTGCCGTATCAGCGCGCAGAATGCGCGGGCCAAGCGGTATCGCTGTGACGAAAGGCAGGCTGCGCAATTGCTGGCGCTCGCCTTCCGAAAACCCGCCTTCTGGCCCGATCAGCACCGCATAAGGGCCGGGTTTAAGATTGCTTAAAATGGTCAGTGGATCATCAGTCTCATAGCCTTCATCGCAGAAGATGAGGCGTCGCGACTGATCCCACTGCTCAAGAAAGCGGTCAAAACGTATCGCATCGCGACATTCGGGGATGGCAAGCACACCGCATTGTTCGGCGGCTTCAATCGCATTGGCTTTGATGCGGTCCGTGCCAAGCTTGGGCACTTGCGTATGTTGTGTGACCACGGGCTGCAGAACGCCAGCGCCCATTTCCACGGCTTTTTGCACCATATAATCAAGGCGTCCCTGTTTCAGTGGTGCAAAGCAATAGATCAGACCACAAGGAGCTGGTTGTGCGCGGGTTTGCTCGACGGCTTCCAGAAAGAGCCGCTTCTTGCCTTCGGGGCGCAGTCTGACCTTCCATTCGCCATCCTGTCCGTTAAAGGCGAGAACTTCATCGCCTTCCTTCAAACGAAGCACATGCGTAAGATAATGGGCGGCCTGCGTCGGCGCTTCCACACTTACGCCGTCGCCAAGGTCCGTCTCGATATAAATTCGTTGCATTTTATAATTTGCGCGCATGATCGCATCGATGGCAGAGGCGCAGGCCAATGGTCAAGCTTTTTGGTTGTATTGTACAAACCGCGTATGTGCTCACACGATTTTTTGATGGGATGAAGATACAAGTTGCAATGAACTAGATTGTATCCATATAGATATGAAGCTATCTATTTGAATGGAATTTAAGTGATGAAACAGGCTTGGGTCGAATTTGCACCGCTGCTCTCCGCTAATGCGCGAGGGTGGCGTAAAGCTTTTGATGCAGCAATGGCAGAGCATAGTCTTTCTGATGCTAAAGCCATACCGCTCATGACACTCCTGCGGCACGGTGACTGCATTCCGCAGGGTGTGCTGGCGGAAAGAGTTGGCATTGAAGGCGCAACGATTGTCCGTGTCGTAGACGAGCTGGAGAAGGAAAACCTGATCCGCCGAATCGCCGATGATACGGACCGCCGGGTGAAGCTCATTCAGCTGACGGACGAAGGGCGGACGCTTGCGTCAAAAGTCGACAAGACTGCAGCTCGCCTGCGCGCTGCATTTTTGGGTGATCTCGATCCAGAAGCTGTCGATGTAGCAATCGATGTGCTGCGCCGTCTCAGCGAAAAATTCCAGAACCAGTCTTCCTGATCGGGAAGGCTTTGCATGAAATCTGATTGATATTTGTAACCTGTAACACCGATGATGAAGCCCGTTGAAACATCGCCGCGCTTTTGGGACGTGGTCTTCTCGCTGAAGACCTTTGCGGCAGCAATGCTTGCATTGTGGATCGCCCTTATGGCTAACCTGCCCAATCCTTATTGGTCGGTTGCGGCTGTCTATATTGTGGCGCATCCGCTTTCGGGTGCCACGACTTCCAAAGGCTTTTATCGGCTGATCGGCACGATCATTGGTGGCGCTGTTACGATTTTATTCGTCCCGCATCTGGTCAATTCGCCTGAGATTCTGACATTGGCCATCGGTCTGTGGATGGGCCTTTGTCTGGCGATCAGCCTGCTCGACGGTACACCGCGTAGTTATCTTTTCATGCTGGCTGGTTATACCGTAGCTATTGCGAGCTTTGCCGTGGTTTCAGTTCCTGAAACCACATTTGATTATGCGGTGGGCCGCGTCGAAGAAATTGCAATCGGCATCATCTGTGCGGCGGTGGTCAACCGACTGGTATTCCCACGCCATAGTGGTCCGGTCCTTATGGCTCGTATCGACAATTGGTTGCGCGATGGTTCCAAGCTTGCACTTGAGACATTACGCGGAGAGGGCGATAGCCCGGAATTTCGCCGTGACCGTCAGCGGCTTGCAGCTGACGCGTTGGAGCTGCGCAATCTGACGACGCATGTGGCTTATGATACGTCATCGATCCGCAATGTCGGAACACTTCTGCATGTTCTTCAGCAGCGCATGGTGGCTGTTTTGCCGATCATTTCGAGCCTGCATGACGTCTTGGTTCTCAAGCCCGGTGAAGGGCAAAAGCCATGGCATCCGGCGGTGCAGAAATTGTTGGATGAAGCCTGCGACTGGATTGAAAGCGGAGAGAACCTCACCGAGCAGCGCCGTGCAGTTTTGCTGAGCTATATCGATGAGATCGACCGGTTTGGCAAAGACGCCCACACTTGGGGCGAACTGCTTCCATTCAATGTTGCAGCACGCGTGAGAGATCTGGTGCAGATCTGGAGCGATTGTATTACGCTGCGTCAGGACATCGTTTCCGGCTCCCGTCATTCGCTTCGCTGGCGTCGTTATGATGCCCATCTGAAAAGCCGCCCGCAGCACAGAGATTATGGCATGGCCATTCTTTCGGGCTTTGGCGCATTCGTATCGACCGGTGTTGCAACTGCATTCTGGATTGCTACCGGTTGGTCGCAGGGAAGTGCAGCTGCGATGATGGCTGGTATCTTCTGCTGTATCTTTGCAGCGATGGATGATCCGGTTCCGGTCATGCGCAAGTTCGGCTGGTTGCTGTTGATCGTAATTGTTGCAGCCTTCGTCTTTGAGTTTGCACTTCTGCCGTTGGTTGATGGCTTCTTCCCGCTTGTGCTGGTCTTGGGCCTGTTTCTGGTCCCCGCAGGATTGCTTTTGGCAATCCCATCGCAATTCCTGCTTGGCATGGTGCTTTGCGTGAATTTGCCAAACATGCTGATGCTGCAAGGGCATCTCACGCATGATTTTGTAAGTTTTGCCAATGCCAATCTGGCGACTGTTCTGGGTATTGTGATTGCAGCGGTCGTAACGTCGATTGTTCGTTCGGTGGGTGCTGAATGGACAGTGCAGCGTCTGGTTAAAGCAGGCTGGAATGATCTGGCTCTTGCAACTGAACGCAAGCCGGGTCGCCATCGTCGTCAGCGCATGAACCGCTTGCTGCTCAGAATGATTGATCGCATCGGCATGATGACGCCGCGACTGGCTCTGATCCCGTCAGCGGATATCGCCAAGGTCGATCTGCTGCGTGATCTGCGCAACGGCATGAATACGATCGATCTTCAGCAATATCGGACGAAGCTGCCTGAACCTTGCCGTGAAGCGGTCGATAGGGTGCTCGACGGCATTGGTGCTCACTATCGCGCGCTTCTGCGCAACAAGAAGGCTGAAACGCGTATCGATATTGACGAGCGGCTTCTTGCGGCCATCGATCACGCTATCGCGGTGATCATTGATCATGGATCGCCAGCGATCGCCAAAAGACCACGTCTGGCGCTGGTCGCCCTGCGCTTCAACCTCTTCCCGAAGGCGCCGCCTTTCCAGTTGCCGCCACAGCCGCAACTGGAACTGCCGCAGGCTGCCTGAGACACGTTCAGATAATGGAAATTTTAGAGTCATGAGACCGGAATTCGACATCTATGGAATCTATCTGCCGAGCCTCGCGGTTCTGGCACTGGGCGCCTATTTCGCGAACTCGCTGATGCAGCGATTGCTCGCACGCGCCCGTTTTTACCGTTTTGTATGGCACAGGTCTCTTTTTGATGCCGCCATGTACTTCTGCATTCTCGGCGCAAGCGCCGTCATCGTAAATGGAATACCACTATGAAGAAGCTTTTTGCACATTCGGGCCGGGTCTTCCTAACCCTCGTCATGGTCACAATGGCAGGGCTTCTCGGCTGGCATCTCTGGGATTATTATATGAACGCGCCGTGGACACGCGACGGCAAGATCCGCGCCGATGTGGTGCGTCTTGCTCCTGATGTTTCGGGTCTGGTGAGCGAGGTTCTGGTGCACGACAATCAGGACATCAAACAGGGTGACGTGATTTTCCGCATCGATCAGGCACGCTACAAGCTTGCATTGCAGCAGGCAGAAGCAAAGCTTGCCAGCAGCAAGGCTGCACTCGATATGGCCAATCGTGATCTTACCCGCTATCGCAAGCTGAATGACACCACGGTTACGCAGCAGAAGATGGAGCAGATCGAGACCACGACGATGCAGGCCGAGGCCACCTATCGTCAGGCCGAACTCGACCATGATCTCGCATCGCTCAATCTGGAACGTTCGTCTGTCAAAGCGCCTGTAAATGGTGTCATCACCAATTTCTCGCTTCAGCCTGGCGATTATGTAACTACCGGTTCCGCAGTCACGGCGCTGGTTGATACGGACTCGTTCTACGTCTCGGGCTATTTTGAGGAAAACAAGCTTGAACGCATCAATATCGGCGATCCGGTTGTGATCGACGTGATGGGCAGCAAACTGAAGCTTAAGGGACAGGTCGAGGGCATCGCCGGCGGTATTGAAGATCGTGAACGCAGCGATTCAACAAGCCTTCTGGCCAATGTTTCACCGACATTTAACTGGGTGCGCCTGGCGCAGCGGGTTCCTGTGCGTGTGAAACTCGAAGATGTGCCGCAGGGTGTTCATCTTGTTGCAGGCCGCACCGTCAGCGTGTCTGTGGTCAATTGATCAATCGAACAAACCCAATCAAGTGA
Organism: Brucella sp. NBRC 12953; assembly: GCF_040369775.1. Lineage (NCBI taxonomy): Bacteria > Pseudomonadati > Pseudomonadota > Alphaproteobacteria > Hyphomicrobiales > Brucellaceae > Brucella > Brucella sp. NBRC 12953. The sequence continues at coordinate 81,576 of NZ_BAABSV010000003.1, read as the reverse complement.
AAGCCCGGCTTGTTGTCCGGGCTTTTTTCATGTTAGCTCTTTTTACAGCGGTTCCAGTTCAGAGTGAATCGTTGGAACCGCTGTAACTGTTTGTTTTTGCGCATTATCCGACGCAAAGCCGCTTCGCACTTTTGCTGGAAATGCTATAAGCAAAAGCTTGGGGTCTGAGAAATGAGCGTGTTGGTCGTTCAGAATTATCCCGATTCAGGTCTGGGGCAGATTGAGCCGATCCTGATTGAAGCGGGGCATACAATCGATGTCAGGCACGCCTATAATGGCGATACGCTTCCCGCGGATGACAGTGAGCACGAGGCCCTGATCGTGCTGGGTGGCGAGCAGAACGCGCTTGCCGATGGCGATTATCCTTATTTCCCTGATCTGCTCAATCTTATTCGGGCCTTTGGCGATAAAGACAAGGCTGTGCTTGGCATCTGTCTTGGCAGTCAGCTCGTCGCACGCGCCTATGGTGGCGAAAATATCCTCGACCGCCCAATGGAATTTGGCTGGCATCAGGTACGGCTGACGGAGCAGGGGCAGAGCGATCCTGTCCTGTCTGCGGCAGGTTCAGCTTTCCCTATTTTCCACTGGCACCGGGATACGTTTTCCTTGCCAGAGAGTGCCATTCATATGGCGGTCAGCGACATGACTGCTCATCAGGCCTATCGCATCGGGCGTGCTACTTACGGCACGCAGTTTCATTTTGAGGCCGACACCAAACTGGTCGTTGAATGGAGTGAAACGCTCAGCGATATGATCGCCGAATTTGATTCTAAGTGGGCGATAGAGCTTCCGGTTAATCTCCGGCAATCCGGCGTTGCAGCAGACAGAGCTGGGGCTGCTTTGGCGCGCGCCTGGGCCGGTCTTATCGATAGCAATCGCTAAAAAGTTGCCTGCAAACAACACTCTGAGCTGATAAGGCGTTGCGACTTTGCCACAGGGCAAAACCATTTAGGTTTTTCCCTCGGAAAGCGACAATTGTAGTTCGTTCGTTCAGTTGCGGGTAACTTTTTTCAGGTGTAACTGAAGCCAACTTCCGGGCGGTCAATGATCAGGCAAGGTGCAAGCCTTGGCTATTAGGAAAGCTCGGTTCATCGTTTCTCCCGATAACCTCGAAAGAGTTTTCGACCATGACCGCTAAGCATGCCGCACTCCTCACCGTCCTGATGATTTCTGCGATCGTGTTCATGGCAGTTGGCATTTTCACCGTCGATGCCGGTAACAGCATGACCTCCACCGACGGCTACGGCATTTCCAGCGCGCGTTAAATTACAGATTTAGCGGCGGGACCAGTCGCTTCCAGAAAACGCTTTTCTAGGCCATCGATCACGATGGCTGACAGCTTTCCGCTTTTCCAGGCATAGGTATCGAGGTTGACCCGGTTCGGTTGAACATCGATTGCGCTCTGCGGCGTATGTCCGTGGATGATGACCTTTTCCAGCGGATCAGTCCATTTCAGAAACAGTGTCCTGATCCACATCAGATCGTCACGATCCTGCGTGCCGAGAGAAACTGCCGGGTTCACACCAGCATGGCAGAAGAAGAAATCACCAAAGCTCACTGAAGATGGCATTGAGCGTATGTAGTCGACATGCGCTTGCGGAACGTTGTCAACGAGCTGCCTGTATCCTGCTGTAGCCGACGCCGGGTCCGTATAATCGACGTCAACGCCGTATGATCGGGCGGTGTCGCTGCCGCCATGAAGCGCAAAAATGCCGTTCGTATCGCCGGTCGCCAGATAGCGCAGAAAGCCATCGTCATGATTGCCAATCAGCGAGAGAATGCGGGGATCATGTGTTGATGAGTGGATCAGAAAATCCAGTACACCTTTAGAATCCGGTCCCCGGTCGATATAGTCACCAAGGTGAATGATGCGCCAGTCATGCGTTGGGTTGCGATCAATATCTGCATGGATCAGACCATGCATATCCTGCAAGAGATCAAGGCGACCATGCACATCGCCAATGGCATAAAGCCGAATGCCTTCCGGCCCTTTCGCGTCCTTTAGTGTAACGCCACTCATAGATCACTGCCTTCTTTCACTTCTTTTCCGGCTCGCTGGCGGTAGCGCAGTCGTGATACGCGCTCGCGCTCATCGTTCAACTCACGGTCGTGGGTGGCTTGTTCGACGAAGCGGATATGCTTCTGCACCGCTTCGCGCGCTGCTTGCGGGTTGCCAGCAATAACGGCGTCGTAAATGGCGCGATGCTGTGACAGCAGCATGTCAGCGACACCGGGATAGCTGTAAATAAGACTGCGATTGTAGAAAACGCCATCTTTCAGCAGCTGATAGCAGGAACGCAAAGTGTGCAGCAGCACGATATTGTGGGCTGCTTCACCAATCGCATTGTGAAACTCGACATCGAGCTGCGCACCCTTATCAAGATCGCTAGCGCTGTTAGCGTCTTCCATAGCGGTCATGATTTCCGCGAGGAGTGCCTTGTCAGCGGAGGTTGCACGCAGCGCCGCATATTCGGCAGCCACGCTTTCAATCTCACGGCGATATTCGAGATAGTCGGTCGTCGCCTTTCGATGTTCGCCGAAAAGCTTCACAACAGGGGCGCTGAAAACCTGACCGATGACATCGGCCACAAAGGTTCCGCCGCCGTGACGGGAAGTGAGAAGGCCAGCATTTTCAAGTCGTTTGAGCGCATCGCGCAGGATCGGGCGAGATATATCGAGTTGTCGCGCAAGCTCGCGTTCGCCGGGCAGACGGTCGCCGCCGCGCAACACACCTTCAAGAATCAAACTCTCAATCTGGTGCACAACATCATCCGCCGTGCGGCTTGCATGAATGCGGGAAAAAATTGTCTCGGCCATGCCGTCTGCTGCCTCCGTCATGGCTGCAAATTATCCCTAAGCCGTCGGGCGGGCAACGGGTCTCTACAGTTGATAAATAAAAACCCCGGAAACGTTGCTTCCGGGGTTTATAAAGAGTTAGGCCTGTTATCAGGCCTTCTTGCGCTTGCGGCCAGAAACGAAAACAACAATACCAGCAACGAGGCCATACATCGCCCATTTGAAGGGCAGGACGTCTGCGGTTTCGCTGCGGATTGGAAGAACAGTGACGGTGCCGGGGCGGCTTTCAAATCCAGTTTTGCCTTCGGACTTTGCCTGTTCGATCTGCTGCGGGGAAACAACCCATTCAGCGCCGCGCGACTTGTCATAATACATGAAGCCGCAACCGACGATAACGGCCACGACGAGTGCGAAAATCAGGCGGGGTACTGTGTTCATTGTCATTCCTTAATATTGTTTGGCGAACGGCAAACGCTGTCGCGATCACGCGACGGGCGCTTTATTACGCAATCGTGCCGTCCCCGTCTATTATTTAGACATGCCTTGTGGAGAACTGCCGCTCTCCCAGTAAGGCACTGGTCCATAAAGATCTGCCAGATAGTCTATGAAAAGTCGCACTTTAGCGGGCAGGAACTGTTTGGAGGGGTAAACCGCGTGGATGGCGACATTTCGCGATGCAGCGTATTCCGGCAGAACCTGCACCAGCCTGCCTTCTGCGAGCTCAGGGCCGATGTCCCAGGTTGAACGCTGTGCAATTCCAAGACCGGCCAGCACTGCCTCGCGCACCATTTCGCTTGAATTGGTCTGGAGCGGACCGACGGGGCGGATTGTTATTGGTCCCTTTGGACCTTCAAGCCGCCATGGATCGTTGTTGTGCGGTGCGAGACAGATATGATCGGCGAGATCTTCGATCGTCTGCGGTGTGCCACGTTCTGCAATATAATGCGGGGATGCCGCGAGAATTCTGCGCACAGGTGCGAGACGGCGGGCCACAAGCGTTGAGTCGGATAATTCGCCAATCCGGATGGCGAGATCATAGCCGTCACCAACGATATCGACCATCTCGTCCGAAAGCTGCATATTGACGGTGAGGTCGGAATTGGCGCGCATGAATGGCACCAGATAAGGCGCGATATGCATACGTCCGAAAGTGGTGGGAGCGGAGATTTTCAGCGTCCCGCGCGCATCCGCTGACCGGCGAGCGACAAAGGCTTCCGCCTCTTCGATATTGCCGAGAATGCCAAGAACGCGCTCATGATAGCCTTGGCCTGCTTCGGTGAGTGCAATCTGACGCGTCGTGCGCTGGAGCAAGCGGGTGCCAAGCCGCTCTTCAAGCCGACCGAGCCGCTTGGAAACCACAGCAGGCGACAGGCCGAGATCACGCGCTGCTGCAGACATGCTGCCGGTTGCGACAACGCGTGCGAAAATCTCCATATCGGCCAGACTGCTCATCATGATAGTTTCAAATCCTCCCCGACAGCTTTATGTGCTGACCCCATCTAGCCGAGGCTTCGTCGGGATCGCAAGGCGATTATGCCGCAGTGTCAAAACTGTTTCGCCATAGGCATGATTGGTAAAATTAGTTTACCAGTTATGTGAAGTCGCTGGGAGGCGGAGGAATATATGAGCGGATTGGTCATGCCGGAGCCGGATGCAGCCGTCTTGCAAAGACGGGCCGGCATCGTTGCCGACTTGCGCAATATCGTGCCGGGTGAGGGCGTTGTCGATACTGTTAATGCGATGCGTGTGTTTGAAAGCGATGGGCTGACAGCACATCGTTCTCTGCCGCTGGTCGTTGTCCTGCCCGAAACCGTCGATCAAGTCTCAGATGTTCTGCGCTATTGTCATGACAATGGTATTCGCGTGGTGCCGCGCGGAGCTGGCACATCGCTGTCCGGCGGTTCGATGCCGCTGGCTGATGCTGTGCTGCTTGGCATGTCGCGCTTCAATCGTATTCTCGAAATCGATTATCCCAATCGCGTTGCAGTCGTACAGCCGGGGGTAACGAATCTCGGCATTACAAAAGCTGTTGAGCATGAAGGTTTTTACTATGCGCCTGATCCATCCTCGCAGATTGCCTGCTCGATAGGCGGAAATGTTGCGGAGAATGCTGGGGGCGTGCATTGCCTGAAATATGGTCTCACCGCCAACAACGTGCTTGGCATTGAAATGGTGCTGATAACTGGCGAAGTCTTGCGCCTTGGCGGCAAGCATCTTGATAGCGAAGGTTATGATCTTCTGGGGCTGATGACCGGCTCGGAAGGTCTGCTTGGGGTTGTGACGGAAATCACCGTTCGTATTCTGCAGAAGCCTGAAACCGCGCGTGCTGTCATGGTCGGCTTTCCATCAAGTGAGCAGGCGGGCCAGTGCGTGGCCGATATTATCGGCGCAGGGATCATTCCGGGTGGCATGGAAATGATGGACCGGCCTGCCATTCGCGCAGCCGAAGACTTTGTTCGTGTTGGCTATCCGCTTGATGTCGAGGCACTGCTGATCGTCGAACTCGATGGGCCGCCGATTGAAGTTGACCATTTGATCGGAGCGGTCGAGAGCATTGCGCTTAAAAATGGCTCGACCACCTGCATCCTGTCGCAGTCGGAAGAACAGCGACTGGCTTTCTGGGCGGGCCGTAAAGCTGCTTTCCCGGCGGTGGGGCGTATTTCGCCGGACTATCTCTGTATGGATGGGACCATTCCACGCAAAGAACTGCCGCGCGTTTTGTCCGGAATGCGCGAGCTATCCGAAAAATATGGGCTTCGGGTCGCCAATGTGTTTCATGCGGGTGATGGCAATCTGCATCCGCTTATCCTCTATGATGCAAATATTCCCGGCGAGCTGGAGGCTGCTGAAGATTTCGGCGCCGACATCTTACGTCTCTGCGTGAAGGTTGGCGGCGTGCTGACAGGTGAGCACGGCGTGGGGATCGAAAAGCGCGATCTCATGCCGGAGATGTTCAACGAAATAGATCTCGACCAGCAGATGCGTGTGAAATGTGCGTTTGATGCCAAGCACCTGCTCAATCCCGGTAAGGTCTTTCCGCAATTGCGCCGCTGTGCCGAGCTTGGTCGTATGCATGTGCATCGCGGCGAGCTGGCTTTCCCTGACCTTCCGCGTTTCTGATCTGTGGTTATGAAAATGACTGATGCAAATACCTTGATACCGCAGGATGAATCGGGTGTCGTCGAGGCGGTCCAGTGGGCACTCGGCACGTCAACGCCGCTGGAGATTATCGGCAACGGCTCAAAGCGTGGAATAGGTCGCCCGGTGCAGGCTGGGCATGTTCTGGATGTGTCGCAGCTTTCAGGCATAACACTTTATGAGCCGGATGAACTGGTGCTGTCAGCAAAGGCGGGCACACCCGTTTCCGAGATCGAAAAGCTGTTGGCAGTAAGCCACCAATGCTTTCATTTTGAACCGATGGATTATGGTCCGCTGCTTGGCGGTGAAGCACGTCGCGGCACAATTGGCGGTGTGCTGGCTGCCAATCTGTCGGGGCCACGTCGGCTGAAGGCGGGCGCTGCGCGCGATCATATCCTGGGCGTGCGGGTGGTTTCGGGCCGAGGTGAATTGTTTAAATCCGGCGGGCGTGTCGTCAAGAATGTCACCGGTTACGATCTTTCCAAAGGTATGGCCAACTCCTGGGGTACGCTGGGCGTGGCAACCGAAGTTACATTTAAGGTTCTGCCCAAGCCTGAGACTTCTGTGACGCTTGCTGTTCGCGGGCTGGATGACGAGCAGGCTGCTCGCGTCATGGCTATGGCGATGGGATCGCGCGAGGAAGTGGCATCAAGCGCTCATTTGCCGCCCACTGTCGCCAATCGCTTTCTCGACGGCAAGCTTGGTTGGGAAGCCGCAACCATTCTGAGGCTGGAAGGCTTTGCGCCGTCTGTCGCACATCGGAGCAGGCAATTACAGGCTCTACTTGGCCGGGCAGGGACAATCGACGTGATTGACGAGCCTCAATCGACACAGCTTTGGACAGAAGTTCGCGATGTGCTGCCCTATGCGCAGGCTGGTGATACTCGTGTGGTCTGGCGTGTTTCAATGGCACCCTTGCAAGGCTGGCGTATGATTGATGAGTTTCGCCGCCATGCAGGCGTCGATGCCTATTATGACTGGCAAGGTGGTTTGATCTGGATGCGGATGGAAGCCGAGCCGGAAGCAGGCACGCTGCGGAAGCTGATCGCCAAATATGGCGGTGGCCATGCAACGCTGATACGCGCACCGGAATTTGTGCGAGCCAATACGAACGTATTTGAGCCACAACCGGCAGCGCTTGCAGCACTTTCAAAGAGGCTGAAACATCAGTTTGATCCGGAGAACATTCTTAATCCGGGACGTATGTATCCTGAGCAGGCGGGAGCGTGAGCCATGCAGACCCATTTCAGCCCCGAACAATTGCGCGATCCAGGTGTTAACGAAGCAGATAAAATCCTGCGTAAATGCGTGCATTGCGGTTTCTGCACGGCGACCTGCCCGACCTATGTGACGCTTGGCAATGAACTCGATAGTCCGCGCGGACGCATTTATCTTATCAAGGATATGCTCGAAAACGGACGTCCGGCGGATGAAGAAGTCGTGCGCCACGTCGATCGCTGTCTATCGTGCCTTTCCTGCATGACAACCTGTCCGTCGGGCGTCAATTATATGCATTTGGTCGATCATGCGCGTGCGCATATCGAAAAGACCTATAAGCGTCCATTTATGAACCGCTTTTTGCGCGGGGTGCTGGCGCAGGTTCTGCCCTATCCGGGCCGGTTTCGGATGGCACTCAAGCTCGCCAAACTCGGGCGACCATTTGCTCCGCTTATGCGGAAAAAAGCGAGCCTGAAGCCTATCGCAGCCATGCTGGAACTCGCACCGCAAAATCTTCCCGCCAAAGCCGATCCTCTACCAATAAGCGTGGCCAAGGGCGAAAAGCGCGGGCGTGTTGCGATCCTGAATGGCTGCGCGCAACCTGTGCTTAATCCCGGCATCAATGCCGCGACACTGAGATTGCTCAATCGGTTTGGCATTGAAGTGGTGGCGCCAAAGGATGAAGGCTGCTGTGGTTCACTCGTTCACCACATGGGGCGCGAAGAGCAGGCGCTCGATCAGGCCCGGCACAATGTCGATGTCTGGATGCGGGAGATTGAGACAGGCGGTCTCGATGCGATTATCGTGACAGCTTCGGGCTGCGGAACGACGATCAAGGATTATGGTTTCATGCTGCGGCTCGACCCGGCCTATAAGGATAAAGCTGCGCTTGTATCATCGCTTGCCAAGGATATTACCGAATATCTGACGACCATCGAACTGCCGCAACCAGAAGAGCCGAAGGTGCTGACGGTTGCCTATCATTCGGCCTGCTCCATGCAGCATGGCCAGAAGATTCTACGTCAACCGAAAGACCTGCTTTCCAAAGCGGGTTTCACGGTGAAAGAGCCACTGGAAGGACATCTCTGCTGCGGTTCGGCGGGCACGTATAATATTATGCAGCCGGAGATCGCGACCAAACTTCGCGATCGCAAGGTCAGGAATATTGAAGCGACCGGAGCCGATCTGATTGCGACTGGCAATATTGGTTGTATGACGCAGATCGCAACTGGCAGTAAGCTGCCGATTGTTCACACGATTGAATTGCTGGACTGGGCCTATGGCGGGCCAAAGCCTATTGTGCTTTCAGGCTCCAGTCTTCACTGACCGTGCATGTTTGAGCGGAAAGCCCGTGAAGCTTTTCGTTTCCTTCAGCACGAAAGTCGTCTGCATTTCCTTGATGCGGGGCAGGCGGCGTAGCGTGGACATTGCAAAATCCGCATAGGTATCGAGATCGTGCGATACGACTTGCAGCAGAAAGTCGGCGTCACCGGCGATGCTGTAACAGGTGATGACTTCATCAAGGCTCATCAGTTCAGCCGCAAATTGCTCGGCTTCCGCTTCACTGTGACTATCGATTTTGATGCGAACAAATGCCAGCACGCCAAGTCCAATTGCCTTGCGATCCAGCGTGGCGCGATAACCCTGTATCACACCGTCTTCCTCAAGTTTGCGAACTTTGCGCCAGCTTGGAGAAGTGGACATGCCGACCTGATCCGCGAGAGCCTGATTTGTGAGGCGACCGTCATCCTGCAAGGCTTCGAGAATCCTGATGTCAGATGTATCGAGTGTACTCATGGAGATTTACCTCAGAATCGACTATTTCTGGTAAAGTATACCATAAATCTATCTAAGGCGGGACAGATAGGCAGGATTGACCTCGTGATGCGGTGTATTTCTCGGTGAGAGATTTCTGTTTCAGGAGCCGTCATGCACGAAGATTTACGCCTCGCCATTACTGTTAATCCAGAACTGCCGCTGGGACTGCTCGCCAACACAGTTGGCGCGATTTCGATTGGGCTGGGTGCGAAGCTGCCCTTCATTGCCGCCCGACAGCTGGTTGATAAAACGGGCGTCGTAATCGACATCAGCTCGGATCGTCCGGTGCCAATCCTTCAGGCTGATGCGGAAACTATTCGGGCCATCGCGCTAAAAGCAGCAGGTTTTGAAGAAAGGCAGGCTATTGTGGCCTTCCCTGCCTTTGCGCGTTCGCTGCATGTTTATGCAGAATATGAAGCGGCGTTTCCTGAAAAGGAACTTGCGACCGAGGTAATTGACGGGCTGGGAATTGCAGGCCCATCGAAATGGGTGCGCTCGCTGACAGGAAGCTTGAAACTGCTGCGATAGAGCATTTCGAACGTTTCAGCTTTAATGCGAAATGCTCTATCTTTTGTTTGTGCGCATGTCTTTGCCCCAAAACCGGTTCCCACTTTTGGGAGACATGCTGTAAAAAAAGCCCGGAGAAAACTCCGGGCTTTTCATTTCCACTAAACCACCGAGAACGTCGCTGGATTCGGTCCGATACGACCGTCTGTCTTGTCCAGCTTGGTAATTGCATCATGGTCAGTGCCATTGAGGCTAAAGTCGAAAACTTCGAAGTTTTCCTTGATGCGTGCTGGCGTAACCGACTTTGGAATAACGATATTGCCGGTTTCGATATGCCAGCGCAGGATAACCTGAGCGACTGACTTGCCGTGCTTTTCAGCAATCGTTTTCAGCGTCGGGTTTTCAAGAATAGTGCCCTGTCCAAGCGGGCTCCAGGCCTCGGTTGCGATGTTGTGCTTGCTGTGGAACAGGCGCAGCTCATCTTGCTGGAATTGCGGGTGCAATTCGATCTGGTTGAGAACCGGAACAACGTCGCTTTCCTTGAGAATGCGTTCAAGATCAGCGGTGCGGAAGTTCGACACGCCGATTGATTTCGCACGGCCTTCTTCCTTGATCTTGATGAAAGCGCGCCATGTTTCCATGAAAAGGTCTTTGGAAGGGAGCGGCCAATGGATCAGATAAAGATCAACATAGTCCGTGCCGAGCTTCTTGAGGCTTTCGTCAAAAGCTTTGAGAGTTGACTCATAACCCTGTTCTTTGTTCCAGAGCTTGGTCGTCAGGTAAATATCGCCACGCGCGATGCCGGACTCGTTGATTGCCTTGCCGGTGCCTTCTTCGTTGCCATAAATGGCAGCCGTATCAATGTGCCGGTAGCCCACCTTCAGCGCTTCGCTGACGGCTGAGATGGCTTCATCATTGCCCACCTGCCAGACACCATAACCGAGCTGCGGAATGTGATTGCCGTCGTTCAGTTTTACCGCCGGTACGGTCATGTTAAGTCCTTCCCTCTTACATATATTCTCGTCATTTTGCTTCCACAGCATATGGGTGTTCGCATGAAAAGTGAAAGACCTTTCGTCTGCCTTTGTGCGTTAAGGCGGACGCTTTTCCTATAAAAACGTCAAAAGTTTCAATTCGATGACAAAAAGCCGCCGTCGCTTGTTTGCAACGGCGGCCTGAACTGACCTCGAATGAAGGGTTTGCGGTGGCTCCCGTCAGCGAACGACGACGTGGGTGCCCACAGGAACGCGACCATAGAGGTCGGTCACATCTTCGTTACGCATACGGAAACAGCCGGAAGACATGGCTTTACCGATGGTCCAAGGCTGATTGGTGCCGTGAATGCGGTACAGCGTGGAACCGAGATAAAGTGCGCGAGCGCCAAGAGGATTGTTGATGCCACCCTTCATCTGCGCTGGCAGGATGCGGCCCTTTTTGCGTTCGCGCGCGATCATTTCCTTTGGCGGTGTCCAGGTCGGCCATTCCGCTTTGCGGCTCACGCGCTGTGTGCCCTTCCAGCCAAACCCCTGCTTGCCGACGCCAATGCCATAGCGGCGAGCCTGACCGTTGCCTTCAACGAGATAAAGAAAGCGCTTGTTTGTATCGATGACCAGAGTTCCCGGCTTTTCGCCGCCGGAATACGATACGACTTGCGGCAGGAACATTGGGTCGAGCTGCTGCTTCTTGCGGACCACTTTTGCCGGATTGTCAGCAGGGCGCTGCTGGCTTACGCTCTGATAACGTGCCTTCGGTGGTTGCTTTTGCCGGACAACGGCGCGCTTTTGCGGTTGCGCTGCATCAAGTGTTGGCAAGACACGAACCGCTGGTCCATTGAGCTGGGCGATCCAGCGCTGCGATGTTTGATTGTCGACGCGAACCGGTGGTTGAGTCGCGTAACGATCATTGGCAAAAGCCATGCTGGTGGTCACAATGGAAACGGCGATTGCCGCAAGTGAACCGATCAAAAGCAGATGACGTGGTTGCATAAGCCAAATCCGTCTGTTTTGCGTCCCGCATTCACGCTGACGCTGTTACCCGTCGCACTCCTGACAGCTCCTGTCAGGAGAACGGCCCCGAATTTCATGGGCCCATTGTGCCGGGCAATGGAATCATAAAGGTAAATTTTGCTGCGTGTCGGGCTCTGACTCATCGCAAATTAAAGTTGTGGTTAGCAGCAAGTTGCGCGACATGATTAAAAATCGATAAAAGTCTGGAGACCAGAAATGAGCGATACGGTGCAGGAAAAGACTGGCTTGATCGTCAATGCAGACGGCAAAATGCGCTGTTTCTGGCCGGGCGAACTCCCGGATTATATTGCCTATCACGACAATGAATGGGGCGTTCCGGTTACAAACGATGATCGCCTGTTTGAGAAAATTTGCCTTGAAGGTTTCCAGTCTGGTCTGTCCTGGCTGACGATTTTGCGCAAGCGTGAAAATTTCCGTGCGGCTTTTGACGGTTTCGATTTTCATCGTGTCGCGCTTTATGACGACAGGGATATTGAACGTCTGCTTGGCGATAAGGGCATCGTCCGTCACCGGGGCAAAATCGTTTCCACCATCAACAATGCCAAACGTGCCATCGAGCTTGTGAAAGAAAAAGGCTCTCTCGCTGCTTATTTCTGGTCTTTTGAACCGGGTGCAGAGGATCGTCCGCAGGTTGTGGATTATCCGACCCTGTCCGCTAATCCGACCACAGCGACTTCAACGCGTATTTCCAAAGATCTCAAAAAACGCGGCTGGTCTTTTGTTGGGCCAACGACTGTTTATGCCTTCATGCAGGCCATGGGGCTGGTCAACGATCATATTGAAGGCTGTCATTGCCGCCCGAACATTGAAAAACTGCGTCAGGATTTGAAGCGGCCGCAATAAACAGTGCATCCCGAAAAGTGTGAATCGGTTTTCGGATAAGATGCGCGATAAAACTAAGAATTATCGCGCTGATTGCGCCGGATTCGGTTTTCTGTCACAACCACCGGATTTCGTTCTGAGCCTTGTTTCAGGAGTGAGGAAGATGGATCTGACGTCGCTTGCAGTCTTTGCCGGAATTTTGATGGTTGCAGCTGGCACGCCGGGTCCAAACATTGGCGCGCTGGTGGCCCGTGTGATCAGCCGCGGCCATAAGGGCGTTTTTCCATTCATGCTCGGTCTCTGGATTGGCGATGCCGTCTGGTTGTCGCTCGCTGTCTGGGGGCTTTCAACGCTGGCGCAGAATTTCCACACGGTCTTTCTCGTGCTCAAATATGGTGGCCTCGTCTATCTGGCCTATCTCGCCTGGAAAATGTGGTTTGCGCCTGTCAGCGATCTTATCAATGAAGAAATCATCCCGCGCCGCAATGAGGCTGGTGGTCTTTTCCTGAGCGCGCTGGCAATCACGCTCGGCAATCCGAAGATCATGGTTTTCTATGTTGCCATCCTGCCGACCGTGATTGATCTGACCGGCGTTTCGATCCTTGGCTGGGGCGAACTGCTGCTGGTTATGTTCATGGTTCTGGCCGTTGTCTATAATGCTTGGGTGCTGCTGGCCGTGCAGGCGCGTCGTTTTTTGCGCACCCCGCGCATGGTCAAGATTGCCAATCGCACATGCGCCGGAATGATGGCTGGCGTGACCGTTGCCATCGCCACGCGCTGATCGCGCTTTTTAAAGCTCTTCCTGCACTTGCCGCACCCGGTTTGATGCGTTAGGAAACCGGCAACGGATTTGCCGGATTTTCCGGCGTAACATGAACAAAATCAGCGATCAGGCAGGAAAAATGGCCGATAAAGCGGACAAGATGAAGGCGCGGTTGCCGCGCGGATTTGTCGATCGGGTGCCGGATGATCTGCGCGCCACCGAAAAGATGACGGCGACCATCCGCGAAGTCTACGACCTCTATGGTTTTGAGCCGGTGGAGACACCACTCATCGAATATACCGATGCGCTCGGAAAGTTCCTGCCGGATCAGGATCGCCCGAATGAAGGTGTATTCTCGTTTCAGGATGACGACGAGCAGTGGCTGTCGCTTCGCTACGATCTGACTGCGCCGCTGGCGCGGTTCGTGGCTGAAAACTACGAAAGCCTGCCGAAGCCTTATCGCAGCTATCGCAACGGTTGGGTTTTCCGTAACGAAAAGCCGGGTCCGGGTCGTTTCCGCCAGTTCATGCAGTTCGATGCCGATACGGTTGGCGCACCCAACGTCTCGGCTGATGCTGAAATGTGCATGATGATGGCCGACACGGTTGAACGCCTTGGCATTGCGCGCGGCGATTATGTGATCCGCGTCAACAACCGCAAGGTTCTCGACGGCGTGCTCGAAGCCATTGGCCTTGAAGGCGATGCGAATGCTGGCAAGCGCCTCAATGTTCTGCGTGCCATCGACAAGCTCGACAAGTTTGGCGCTGACGGCGTTCGTCTTCTGCTGGGCAAAGGCCGTCTTGACGAAAGCGGCGATTTCACCAAGGGCGCTGAACTGCCCGATGCGGCCGTGGAAAAGGTTCTGGCCTTCACCGCTGCAGGTGGTGCAACCGGTGCTGAAACCATTGCCAATCTGCAGGCCGTTGTTGCTGGCAACGCCAAGGGCGAAGAAGGCGTGAAAGAGCTTGCCGATATGGAAGCTCTGTTTGACGCTGGCGGCTATGAAGGTCGCGTGAAGATCGATCCTTCGGTCGTGCGTGGTCTTGAATATTACACCGGTCCGGTATTTGAAGCCGAGCTTCTGTTTGATGTCACCAACGAAGATGGCCAGAAGGTTGTGTTCGGTTCGGTTGGCGGTGGCGGTCGTTATGACGGTCTGGTTTCGCGCTTCCGTGGCGAGCCGGTTCCGGCAACGGGCTTCTCCATCGGTGTTTCGCGCCTGATGACAGCGCTAAAAAACCTCGGCAAGCTTGATGTGTCCGATGTGGTTGGCCCGGTCGTCGTGCTGGTCATGGACAAGGATGCGCAGAGCCTTGGTGGCTATCAGAAGATGGTTTCTCAGCTGCGTCAGGCAGGCATCCGCGCTGAAATGTATGTCGGTGGTTCCGGCATGAAAGCGCAGATGAAATATGCAGACCGTCGTGATGCGCCATGCGTGATCATTCAGGGTTCGCAAGAGCGTGAAGCTGGCGAAGTTCAGATCAAGGATCTGATTGAAGGCAAGCGTATTTCTGCCGAGATCGAAGACAATGCAACCTGGCGCGAAAGCCGCCCGGCGCAGGTCACGGTCAAGGAAGAGGGTATCGTTGCGGCAGTGCGCGAAATCCTCGAAGCGCAAGCTCGCGATCGCGCACAGCAGGCGAAGTGACGGATAATATGGCAGGTCAACGCACATCTTTAGTCTTCACGACGCTTCGCGGGCAGCTTGGTGCCAGCGAGGCTGAGCTTGTCGATATTCCGCTGATCCAACCTGCCGATCCGTTTCTGGATATGGCGGGCGAAGATTTGCGCCGCCGTATCTTTCTCACAGAAAATGAAAATGGTGACAGCCTTTGCTTGCGTCCGGAATTTACCATTCCGGTCTGCCGCAATCATATTGCGCTGAATGCTGCAACGCCGAAGCGTTATGCCTATCTCGGTGAAGTGTTCCGCCAGCGTCGCGATGGCGCGGCTGAGTTTCTTCAGGCAGGCATCGAGGATTTGGGTGCAACCGACGAAGCGGCATCGGACGCGCGTTCGATTGCCGATGCGCTGGCCTGTGTTCATGCCGCGGCTCCCAATGCCAAGCTTGAAATCGTGCTGGGCGATCAGTCTGTTTTTGCAGGTATGTTGAAGGCCCTGGGTCTTCCGCAAGGATGGCGTAAGAAGCTGCTGCGTGCCTTTGGCGATGCACATACGATGGAAGCAGCTTTTGCCGAGCTGACTGGCGAGCAGCGCACTGACCCGTTGCCGGAACATCTGGCTGGATTGGTTGCCGAAGGTGACGAGGCAGGGCTGGCACGTATGCTGGAAGCAGAAATGCTCGAAGCGGGTATGTCGCCGGGCGCGGGACGCACGCCTGCGGAAATCGCCCGTCGCCTCATTGAAAAAGAAGATCTGGCTGCGGCCCGGTTCCCTTCATCTGCACTTGAGGTGTTAAAGCGTTTCCTTTCTACCCGCGTTTCGCTTGAAGCTGCCACCATTACGCTGCGCGCTTTTGCGGCTGACAATGCGCTTGATCTGAGTGCTGTCTTGCAAAAGTTTGAATCGCGCACGGATGCGATTATCGCCGCCGGTATTCATGCCGAAGATATTGTCTACGACGCGTCTTTCGGACGCCCGCTCGATTACTATACGGGCCTCGTTTATGAAATCCGGCAGGCAGGCGGCGACAAGGATATGGTGCTGGCCGGTGGCGGTCGTTACGACCGGCTGTTGACGATGCTCGGTGCTTCCGAAAACATTCCGGGCGTTGGCTTTTCAATCTGGCTCGACCGGCTTGAGGCGCTGAGCGGAGAACAATCATGACTGTAACGCTGGCACTTCCGTCCAAAGGACGGCTGAAAGAGCAGACGCTCGCCGTGCTGGAAAAGGCCGGATACAAGGTTATTCTGCCTGATGACTCACGCAATTACCGTGCGCGGGTTGAAGGCGAGAACGATCTCGACATTCTGTTTTTGTCGGCGTCCGAAATCGCGCGCGAACTTGGCTATGGCAGCGTTGATCTGGGCGTCACCGGAGAAGACCTGATCCGTGAAACGCTTGCTCATGCCGATGAGCGCGTGGCGATTGAAGCAGAGCTTGGCTTTGGCCATGCTGACGTTGTGGTTGCTGTGCCTGAAGTCTGGCGCGATGTGACGACCATGGCCGACCTTGATGATGTCGCTGCCGATTTTCGCCAGCGTCATGGTCGCCGTCTGCGCATCGCCACGAAATACTGGCGTCTGACGCAGCAGTTCTTCTCGCAGAAGCACGGCATTCAGGTCTATCGCATCGTTGAAAGTCTGGGCGCGACCGAAGGCGCGCCTGCGGCGGGTTCGGCTGATATGATTGTTGATATTACATCCACCGGTTCGACGCTCAAAGCCAATCAGCTCAAAGTGCTTGAAGATGGCGTGATCTTGCGTTCGCAGGCTTGTCTCGTTTCAGCTCGTCGCAGCGATCAGAATAACCGCGTTCAGGATGTGATTGCCCGTATCCGCGAGGGTCTGGCTGGCTAACAATATAATATTGAATTTAAAAAAGCCGGCCTGAATTTCAGACCGGCTTTTTTGTATTCAGAGCGTTTCAGTTTTGATTGAATCGAAGAAAACGCCCTAAATATTTGTTTTACGCGCATCTTGTCCCGAAAACCGCTTCGCAATTTTCGGGATGCGCTCTAGATTTTAGGCTTGCTGCCAATCAAGCCGTAATAGGCGATGTAGATGTAGCAGATGATCGGCATCAGGAATGCCAGATGAATGCCCACTTTATCTGCGAGAGCACCCTGAATAAGCGGGATGATCGCGCCACCCACAATGGCCAGACACAGAATGCCCGAACCCTGACTGGTATGCTTGCCAAGACCATGCAGAGCCAGACTGAAGATCGTCGGGAACATGATCGAGTTGAACAGGCCGATTGCCAGAACCGACCACATGGCAACATGACCTGTGGTGGCAACGGTGATGAGCAGCAGAATAATGGCCATGAGCGCATTGAAAGCCAGCGCCTTGCCGTCATCGATATAACGCATGGCAGCTGCACCGATGAAGCGCCCGAGCATGGCGCCGCCCCAGAAGTAGGAAACGTAGTGCGCGGCCTCAGATTCAGCTAAGCCTGCAACATTTGGATCGTTGAGGAAGTTGACGAGGAAGCTGCCAACACTGACCTCAGCGCCGACATAAACGAACAGGCCGATCGAGCCCAAGACCAGATGGCGATACTGCCAGGCTGAACCATCTTCCTTTGTGAGAACCGCTGTTTCTTCTTCCTGAACATCCGGGAGTTTCAGGATTGCAAAAACGATTGCGAGAACCGCGAAAGCCAGCGCCAGAAGAAGATAAGGAAACTGAACCGCATCCGCTTGCGCAGAGCTTGCAGCATCACTGGTTGCTGCGGACAGGATCAGGAGTGCACCAAATGACGGCGCGACGGTTGTGCCGAGCGAGTTGAAAGCCTGTGTCAGTGTCAAACGGCTGGCTGCTGTTTCAGGCGCACCCAGAATGGTGACATAGGGATTTGCCGCCACCTGAAGAATGGTGACGCCAGAAGCCAGCACGAAAAGTGCACCGAGAAACAGTTCGTAAACGCGATAGGATGCAGCCGGAATGAACAGCGCACAGCCGATGGCTGCAATCACCAGACCGGTTACGATGCCCCATTTATAGGAGATGCGTTTGACAAGTGCGCCAGCAGGTAGCGAGACGATGAAGTAAGCACCAAAGAAGCAGAACTGGATCAGCATCGACTGGAAGTAGTTGAGCTGAAAGACGCCTTTAAGATGCGGGATCAGGATGTCGTTGAGACAAGTGATGAAGCCCCACATGAAGAAGAGCATGGTGAGGCTGGCAAGTGCAAAGCTGTAATTGTTGCCCGTATGGGCATCAGCTCGAGGCTGACTGTTCGTTGCGGGTGAAACGGCCATTTTTTCTCTACAAGCTAAGTTATGAGACACGTCTGGGAGGACGATATGTCTTTCCAAAATTAAAATAGGCGGTTGCAATATCTTACAAGATCGTGCGGTGCAATCTTTGCGAGCTCTAAGTAACAGTTCTGTGTCTGGATAAAGCGGATAGTAAAAAAAGCCGTGCTGATAAAGCACGGCTTTTCAAAGTCAGGCATTAGAGCGGGAATTAGCCGCGCTTTGCGTCGATTGAGATCGAACCTGCACCCTGCAGGGCGAGAAGGATCAGACCGCCAGCGATAGCGAGGTTCTTCTGTGCCATCAGTGCGTTCATGCCTTCAGCAAAGTTCATGTGCGCGACAAGCGTTGCGCCGATGGTGAACAGAGCCACGATTGCAGCAGCAATACGGGTCTGGAAACCAACGAGAATGGCGAGGCCGCCGACGAACTCAACCAGACCAACCAGAACGGCGGTTACAGTTGGAACCGGAAGGCCGAGGCCTGCAAAGTAACCGGCTGTGCCGGAAATTGCAGTCAGCTTGCTGAAGCCAGCGAGAATGAACAGGATCGAAAGAAAGACGCGTGCGACGAGCGTGGCCAGGCCGTTGCTCTGAGGAGTGATAGACGACATCAGGGGAATCTCCAATTAAACTGAGCAACCCAATACCTACTCTACACTGTCAAGAAAAGATAGATATTGCTCGACAGTTTGTTCACTAATTGCGCACAATCAATCTGGAGCGATCATTTTTTCTGCACGCACAAGCCGGTCATAATCTTCCTCAGAGACATGGCCGCTCTTCAATGCTTCTTCGCGCAAGGTCGTGCCGTTCTTATGTGCGGTCTTTGCGATCTTGGCAGCATTGTCGTAGCCGATAGCGGGCGCCAAAGCGGTTACGAGCATCAGTGAGCGCTCGAGAAGATCCTTGATGCGGTCTTCGTTGGCTTCAATGCCTTCCACGCAATTGTCTGCAAATGAGACCATGGCATCGCTTAAGATGCGGATTGACTGCAGTACATTATAGGCAATGACCGGCTTGAAGACATTAAGCTCAAAATGTCCCTGGCTTGCAGCAACGGTTACCGTGGTCTGATTGCCGAAGACCTGTGTTGCCACCATGGTCAGAGCTTCAGCCTGCGTCGGATTAACCTTGCCCGGCATGATCGACGAGCCGGGTTCATTTTCCGGCAGCGACAACTCGCCAAGACCAGAACGTGGACCCGAGCCAAGGAAGCGAATGTCGTTGGCGATTTTGAAAAGATCAGCGGCGAGCGCGTTGAGGCTGCCATGGAAGTTTGCAAGCGCACCGTGACTTGCAAGCGCCTCAAACTTGTTTGGCGCGGTTTTGAAGCTGAGGCCAGTGATTTCGCTCACGGCATCGGCAAAGCCGGTATCGAAGCCTTTTGGCGCGTTGAGACCCGTACCAACCGCCGTGCCGCCCTGTGCCAGCAGGAACACGTCAGCAAGCGACTGTTCAATGCGATGGCGCGCATATTCCAGCGCTGCGCGATAGCCGGAGAATTCCTGCCCAAGCGTAACCGGCGTCGCATCCTGCGTATGCGTGCGGCCAATCTTGATAATGTGCTCGAACGCTACTTCCTTATCCTTGAGCGCTTTGGTGAGGTGTGCCAGAGCAGGATAGAGGCGTTGAACAGTTTCAACTGCCGTTGCGATATGGATTGCAGTCGGGAAAGTGTCATTCGACGACTGGGCCATATTGACGTGGTCATTCGGATGCACCGGCTTTTTCGAGCCAAGTTCGCCGCCCAGAAGCTCAATCGCGCGGTTGGAAATAACCTCATTGGCATTCATATTTGACTGCGTGCCAGAGCCCGTCTGCCAGACAACAAGCGGGAAATGATCGTCGAGCTTGCCTTCAATCACCTCGGATGCAGCAACGGCGATGACCTGTCCCAGAACCGGATCAAGCTTGCCGAGAGCAATATTGGTTTCAGCTGCTGCGCGCTTGACGACGCCCAATGCATGAACCAGAGGCAAGGGCATACGCTCCCCGCCGATCTTGAAGTTTTGCAAAGAACGCTGTGTTTGCGCGCCCCAGTAACGGTCGGCGGCAACATCAATCGGTCCGAAAGTATCTGTTTCGGTACGCGTGGCAGTCATCTTCAGTCTCCGGCTTGTTTCAGGCGGGAGAAATGCCCGCCCGTAGAATCGAGAATAACAGCATTGCTGGATTATTGGCTATGGAATGCTTGCACAGCAAAGCCCTAGCTCTCAATCATTTGATAAAATATGAATATAAAAGTCAAATTTTATCGAGCGCAATAAGCGTTCCAGGTTTAGTTATCCTCGTTGTCGTCATCGCCGTCGTCGGTTTCTGAAATCCATCCGGTCGGCTCAACCTTTTGCTGGGTTTTGCTATCGGTGAATATCCACCAGCCGGTGTCAGTTTCATCCCAATCACCACCACCGGCTTTCAGCTTATCGAGCGAACGATATTGGCCAACCGATTCATTGCGCTGATCGTCATCATCGATCCAGACCACAGTGACTTTGCGTCCGTCTTTCGGTGCAGTGGCTATCGGCAGTTCTTTGCGCATATGATTATCCATCCCATTATCAGTTCAAATAATCATAGGGCGGAAAAGCGGTGCGACAAGCCGCGGTTCCCCAGCGTTTGCGAAGTTCCGCGGCTCGTCGCGAACGATTAGCCGAGGCGTGCGGCTTTCAAGGCATGGCCCCACCATACCAGCTGGTCCAGCATGTTCTTGGCAGCTTCCGCCAGATGTGGGAAATCATCTAGCGTGTTCTCTTTCTTGACGACTGCAAGGTAGTCCGGGAACAGAATATGGACGCCAGTCTTGACCGACATGGATGACATCTCAACTGCGATCATCCGCAGCTGTTCGACAGCGCGTGCACCGCCAACGCCGCCATGGCCGACAAAGCCGATTGGCTTCTGAATCCAGTCACCATAGTCGATAGCGTTTTTCAGAACCGCTGTTGGCGCATGGTTATATTCGGCAGCAGTCAGGATATAGGCGTCAAACTCGCGAAGCTTGGTTTTCCACTTGTCGGCGGTCTCCGCCTGTGCGGTGGTGGTTGCTGTGTCGCCATAAAAGCCCATTGGATAATCGGCCAGATCGAGGATTTCGACAGTGAATTCAGGGCGTGCGGCTGCGACCTTCGCAATCCATTCCGCCGATACTGGTGAGAAACGCTGTTCACGGGTGCTGCCGACGATCACTGCAACTTTTAGCTTGCTCATAGATATATCCTTTTTCGTGGTAACCAATGGAGACTAACGCTATACCGGTGACTGGATAAGGCGCAAGGAGGCACTTTTATGAAACCCGGTGACTTCAAGGAAACCAGTGCTTGCAGGGCTGTGACCGATATTTTGTCGCGCGTTGGCGATAAGTGGACGGTTTTGGTTGTGAGTTATCTTGGCAATGGTCCAATGCGATTTAATGAGATCCGCCGCACAGTTGATGGTATTTCACAGAAAATGCTGACGACGACGCTGCGCAATCTCGAGCGCGACGGGTTTGTATCCAGAACTGTTTTCCCGACAATTCCGCCGAAAGTGGAATATGAACTGACGGAAATGGGGCGCGATCTTCTCAAGCCGGTCCGAGGTTTGGGGGAGTGGGCAATTGCCAATGAGGCGCAGGTTATGATGGCGCGGGCGCGTTATGACGCGCGTGCGTCGGGCCGCGACTATAGTAAGGCTGAAGCTGCGGAATGAGCGGTCGATAAGCCTATAGTGCAAAAGTGGAAAGGCAGGCTCGCGCCTGCCTTTCCTGTTGCCTGAGACAGGACTTCCAAAGTGCGGGGGCAAACAGGAAGTCCATCTCGTATCGATAGCGATTGACCATGAAAACTGCAGAATGTAAATCAGAAAATGCTAAAATAACCGCAGCTTCCTTAGTAAAGCCCGCGATAGGTAAATTTTCTATAAATCACAAAGAGTTACACAATGTAAGAAAAGCAATCCAATATTGCTTTTCTCCCAATTTTATACCTTAAATCTTGCTCATCACTTACTGTGTGAAGAAGTGCTGAGTTTTAAAACAGGCATAAAAAAACCTCCGGACAAGACCGAAGGTTTTTCTTTTACAAGCCGTATTGTCGCGGTCGCACAGGCGAAGTCGCCTGTGCTGCGCAATACTCGGATGGATTTCTTAGAAATCCATGCCGCCCATGCCGCCCATGCCGCCAGGCATGCCAGCAGGAGCTGCATCCTTCTTAGGCAGTTCAGCGATCATGGCTTCGGTGGTGATCAGGAGACCAGCAACCGATGCTGCGTTCTGCAGAGCGGTACGAACAACCTTAACCGGGTCAACAACGCCAGCCTTGATCAGGTCGCCGAATTCTCCATTGGCAGTGTTGTAGCCATAGGTGTCCGAGCCGTTTTCAAGGATCTTGCCAACGATAACCGAAGCTTCTTCACCAGCATTGGTCGTGATCTGGCGAGCAGGAGCCTGCAGAGCGCGACGAACGATGTTGATGCCAGCTTCCTGGTCAGGGTTTGCACCCTTTGCAACGATCTGCGACGAAGCGCGGAGCAGAGCGGTACCACCACCAGCAACGATACCTTCTTCAACCGCAGCGCGGGTTGCGTTCAGGGCGTCGTCAACGCGGTCCTTCTTTTCCTTAACTTCGATTTCCGTTGCACCGCCAACGCGGATTACGGCAACGCCACCAGCGAGCTTGGCAAGGCGTTCCTGAAGCTTTTCGCGGTCGTAGTCAGAAGTGGTTTCTTCAACCTGCTGCTTGATCTGCGAAACGCGCGCGTCGATTTCAGCCTTCTGGCCTGCACCGTCAACGATCGTGGTGTTTTCCTTGGTGATCGAAACTTTCTTCGCACGGCCGAGCATGTCGAGCGTAACGGTTTCAAGCTTGATGCCGAGGTCTTCGGAGATAACCTGACCGCCGGTGAGGATCGCGATGTCTTCGAGCATTGCCTTGCGGCGATCGCCGAAGCCAGGAGCCTTAACAGCAGCAATCTTCAGACCGCCACGCAGCTTGTTGACAACGAGCGTTGCGAGAGCTTCGCCTTCAACGTCTTCAGCGATGATGACGAGTGGCTTTGAGGTCTGAACAACAGCTTCGAGCACTGGCAGAAGAGCCTGGAGGTTCGAAAGCTTCTTTTCGTGCAGAAGGATGTATGCGTCTTCGAGATCAGCAACCATCTTGTCTGGGTTGGTGACGAAGTATGGCGACAGGTAGCCGCGGTCGAACTGCATGCCTTCAACGACTTCGAGTTCGGTTTCAGCGGTCTTGGCTTCTTCAACCGTGATCACGCCTTCGTTGCCGACTTTCTGCATCGCTTCAGCGATCATCTTGCCGATTTCGGCTTCGCCGTTAGCGGAAATGGTGCCAACCTGAGCAACTTCTTCCGAAGTGTTGATCTTCTTGGCCTTGCCGAGAAGGTTTGCAACAACTTCAGTCACAGCCAAGTCGATACCGCGCTTCAGGTCCATCGGGTTCATGCCGGCAGCAACAGCTTTTGCGCCTTCCTGAACGATAGCCTGACCGAGAACGGTCGCAGTGGTCGTGCCGTCACCAGCAGTGTCGTTGGTCTTCGAAGCAACTTCGCGCAACATCTGTGCGCCCATGTTTTCGAACTTGTCTTCGAGTTCGATTTCCTTGGCGACCGATACGCCGTCCTTGGTGATGCGCGGAGCGCCGAAGGACTTGTCGATAACAACGTTACGACCCTTTGGGCCGAGCGTTACCTTAACAGCGTCAGCGAGGATATCGACGCCGCGCAGCATCTTTTCGCGCGCAGTGCGACCGAACTTTACGTCTTTTGCAGCCATTTTACTCTCCTGGGAAATGTCCCGGTCAGATTATGGTGAATTGAAATTCAGGCGGAAACTAATCTCTGGCTTCGCCGATACCGGCGCGAGCCGGAAAAATTAGCCAACGATGCCCAAAATGTCGGATTCTTTCATGATCAGCAGGTCTTCGCCGCCGATCTTGACTTCTGTGCCCGACCACTTGCCGAACAGAACCTTGTCGCCAGCCTTAACTTCGAGAGCGATCAGCTTGCCTGCTTCGTCACGAGCGCCAGCGCCAACAGCGACGATTTCGCCTTCCTGTGGCTTTTCTTTAGCGGTGTCAGGGATGATGATCCCGCCAGCGGTCTTAGCTTCCGATTCAACGCGACGAACGACGACGCGGTCATGAAGCGGGCGGAACTTGATATCAGCCATGGTATAACCCTTGGTGTTATAGACGTTGAACCCTGTTAACGGATCGAGCCGATCCGCGCTTGTTAGCACTCCGTCTGTCCGAGTGCTAACGTGCCAAAGAGATAGAACCGGCCCTATTCTTTGTCAAGGATCGTTGCCGTTTTTTGACAGAGCAGAAAATAAATTCTGCATATAAGGCCGCCAAAGGCATGGGCGTGCTGTTGCCCGGAATGTGGGGACTATACAGGTGACTGGCAAGGCGGGCAGGAAAATAAGCACCTTAGGCTGGTTATGTTCAGGAAATGGCAGGCTTGGTTAACGGCGTCTGATCGGCAGAAAGACCTAATCGTTGGAACACAATGCGTTCATCCGGGCGTCCATTTGGACGCAGACTGGCTCAAGCGTGGTGACAGATCAGGCTCATTCTTGTAGAGGAAACCGCAGGATGCCTGAGACGCATCTTCACCAAAGTCGACTATTTGCTTGATAATAGCACGGTCGGGCTCCTTATTTTACCGGTATAGGCCGGACCAGCATACTAGAGGATAGTGATGAAACTGCCTGAGCGCCTAGACGATCTGACGGACGGATATGATGCGATCTTCTGTGATGTCTGGGGTGTATTGCACAATGGCGAAGTTGCATTTGCGCCTGCCGTCGCGGCTTTGAAGCGCGCACGCGCCAAGGGTATAACGGTTATTCTCGTAACCAATGCGCCACGTCCGTTCGGCAGCGTTATTGCACAGATGACATTGCTCGGTGTACCGGAAGATGCCTATGACCGCGTCGTCACCTCCGGCGATGTGACTCGTGATCTCATTATTGAAGGTCCGCGCAAGGTTTTTCATATCGGCAGCGAACGTGAGCTGGCGATTTATGAAGGTCTGGATGTCGAGCTGGTTGAAGAGTTCGAAGCTTCGGGCGTTGTCTGTACCGGTCTTTATGACGATGAAACCGAGACGCCAGAAAACTACGTCGAACTGCTGCAACGCCTCCGTTCGCGCAATCTGCCTTTCATCTGTGCAAACCCGGATATCATGGTCGAGCGCGGTCCGCGCCTGATCTGGTGTGCTGGCGCGCTGGCGCGTGATTACGGTCAGCTTGGCGGTCGCACGCTGATTGCAGGCAAGCCGCATCGTCCGATCTATGAAGCTGCTTCAAAGGCGGTTGAAGAAATTCGTGGCGCACCTGTTGAAAAGTCCCGTATCCTCGGTATAGGCGACGGCGTGTTGACCGACGTGAAGGGGGCCGCTGATTACGGCCTCGATGTGCTCTATATTTCCGGTGGTGTCCATGCAGCGGATTACGCTGCTGACGGGAATGTTGACTTCGACAGAATGAATGCATTCCTGCAAAAGCATGGCCATGCGCCAATCGCCTCGCTTTACGCACTCGTCTAACATCCGCTTCGAGAATCTGCTTCGACCATGAAAAAACCTGCTTTTCAGCGCCTTTCCGGAACGGATGCATTGCCGCTCACATTGCGTAATTGCGTTGTGGCGATCGGCAATTTTGATGGTGTCCATCGTGGCCATCAGGCCGTGCTGGAGCGTGCGCTGGAAATTGCCGAGCGGGATGGGTTGCCTGCGGTTGTTCTGACTTTTGAGCCGCATCCGCGCAGCTTCTTCAAGCCAAACGAGCCTGTCGAGCGCCTGACCGATGCCGTCGAAAAGGCCGAGATTCTTCGGCTTATGGGTTTCAACGCTGTGGTCGAGCAGCCGTTCACGGCAGATTTTTCTGCGCAATCGGCCGAAGATTTCGTGCGCAATATCTTGGTCGAGCGATTACACGCCAACTGCGTTGTCACGGGGTATGACTTCCATTTCGGCAAGGGACGCCGTGGCACACCGGAATTCCTCGTTGAAGCCGGAAAATCATCGGGCTTCAGCGTTTCTCTGGTGGATGCATTCAGCGACGAGGGAGGAAATGTTGTTTCCTCCACGCGCATTCGAGCGCTGCTGTGCGAGGGCGAAGTTGCTGAAGCCGCAGGTCTTCTCGGCTATCGCTATCGTGTCAGCGGTGAAGTTATTCACGGCAAAAAGCTTGGTCGTACACTTGGCTTTCCAACCGCCAATATGACAATCGATGACCATGTGAGCATGAAACACGGCATTTATGCTGTGCGCTTCCGCAGGGCGGATGGCAGTTTGCATGACGGTGTCGCAAGTTTTGGCCGTCGCCCCACTGTCGACAGTGATGGCAAGCCATTGCTCGAAACCTTTGTCTTTGATTTTTCCGGCGACCTTTATGGCGAAGTCGCTGAAGTTTCTTTCTTTGGGTATCTGCGCGGTGAAATTAAGTTCGACGGCCTCGATCCGCTGATCGTTCAGATGAAACGGGATGAAGAAGAAGCGCGTGCGATTCTGGCGGGAGCACAACCGATATCCGCACTGGATCGTCTTCTGTCCTTTCCAGCTTAGCCATTGGGACGGAGCTCTCTCACAGTGGATTTCCACTTCTGAGAGTCATATTGCGAAAAACCTGTAGTGATTTCTACTTAGGATTTAAGTTTAATTTTACATATTCCGTTCAAACAGTGTTAAATACCCCTAAAGTTTCCGGGGCGCTGTTTATCGGAGTTTCATGTGACGCGTATCTCCCTTGCCTTTATTGCAGGCGCCGCATTGTTCGTGGGTTCGTTCTCGGCCGTTGCTGCAGATATGCAGCAGACAGACGTTTATGCTGCAGAACCAGCCAAGCCGGCTCGCAAGTATTTCTGGTCTGGCGACTGGTATCTCAAGGTGGGTGCCGCTGGTCTGGTTGCTCCGAAGTTCGAAGGTTCCAACAAGTATAAGTTTTCAGCACAGCCGCTGATTTCGCTTGGCCGTCAGGGTGAGGCAGAGCGTTTTTCGTCGCGCAATGACAATGTCTCTTTTGCATTCATAGATCAGGATCGCTTCCGCGTTGGTGCTGTCGGCAAGCTGATGTTTGAGCGCGACACCAAGATTGATGGTCTTCATGAAACCAAATTCGGCGGTGAAGCCGGTGGTTTTGTTGATGTCTATCCGACTGACTGGCTGCGTGTCCGTGGTGAAGTGCGCCATGGTATCCGCGCGCATAAGGGCGTTGTGGCTGATGTTGCTGCCGATGCGTTCTATGACGTGACGCCTGTGGTCCGCGTTTCGGCTGGTCCGCGTGCGACCTTCGCTTCCAAGGATTACTTCAAGACCTATTACGGCGTGACGGCTGAAGAAGCTGTTGCATCGGGTGTGAAGGAATATCGTCCGGGCGGCGGTTGGGAGTCGGTCGGTGTTGGCGGTGCCATCACCTGGAAGGCAACCGACAAGATCGATACAAGCCTGTTTGGCGAATATAGCCGTCTTCAGGGTCCGGCAAAGGATTCGAGCATCGTGAAGCAGCACGGTTCGCCGAACCAGTTTATGGTTGGCGTATCCGCGACCTATCGTTTCGATTTCTCGCTCGACTGATAAAATCCGGTCAATCTGTAAAGTTTTCGGAGGCAGGGCTGCAAGTTTATTGCGCCCTGCCTCTTTATTCCTGTGAAGGTCATTGCTAAAAGCGTGCCCATGATGACGGATTTTCGGCACATCGGCACGGCTATACGAATTATTGGCCCGGCCTTCCTCTAAGCCTTGATGGCGCCGCTTTTAAGCGGCGCATGGCAGGAAGGTCCGGGAGCGACCGGCTGTGCCTCGCAGCCTCCTGAGTTTTCCCGGCTGCGTTTGGCAGCCTCCTGAACGTTCAAAGCATATTCCCCTCGTATCAAAACATGCGGGAATGACAGGCAAGCGTAAAATGACCGACAAGATCGATTATTCCAAAACCCTCAATCTGCCGCAGACCGAATTCCCGATGCGCGCAGGCCTGCCGCAGCGCGAGCCGCTTTTCGTGCAGCGCTGGGAGGAAATGAACCTCTATAAAAAGCTGCGCGAAGACGCAAAAGACCGCCCGCTTTACGTGCTGCATGACGGCCCTCCTTACGCAAACGGCAATATCCATATCGGACATGCGCTGAACAAGATCCTCAAGGACGTCATCACCCGTTCGTTCCAGATGCGGGGTTTCAACTCGAACTATGTTCCGGGCTGGGATTGCCATGGCCTGCCTATCGAGTGGAAGATCGAAGAAAAATACCGTGCACAGGGCAAGAACAAGGACGAAGTCGCAATCAACGAATTCCGCAAGGAATGCCGTGAGTTCGCGGCTGGCTGGATCAAGGTTCAGTCGGAAGAGTTCAAGCGTCTTGCAATCTGCGGCGATTTTGAAAACCCATACACGACCATGAACTTCCATGCGGAAGCGCGGATCGCGGGCGAACTCCTGAAGTTTGCGGCAAGCGGCCAGCTTTATCGCGGCTCGAAGCCGGTCATGTGGTCGGTTGTCGAACGCACGGCATTGGCTGAAGCCGAAGTCGAATATCACGACATTGAGTCGGATATGATCTGGGTCAAGTTCCCGGTAGCTGGTGCAGGCGATCTTGCCGGTGCTTCTGTTGTTATCTGGACGACAACCCCTTGGACCATTCCGGGCAACCGTGCGGTGGCTTATTCCTCGCGCGTTGCTTATGGTCTGTACGAAGTTGTCGCTGCCGAGAACGATTTTGGTCCTCAGCCTGGCGAAAAGCTCGTCTTTGCTGACAAGCTTTCTGAAGAATGCGCCAAGAAGGCAAAGCTTGAGTTCAAGCGTCTGCGCGACGTGTCGGGCGAAGAACTTGCAAAGAACGTGCTTTCCCACCCGCTCAAGGGCTTCGGCGGGGGATATGAGTTTGTCGTGCCGCTGGTTTCCGGCGATCACGTCACTGACGATGCCGGTACGGGCTTTGTGCACACAGCACCTAGCCATGGTCGCGAGGACTTTGAAGCGTGGATGGACAATGCCCGCGAGCTGGAAGCGCGCGGCATCGATCCGAGCATTCCTTTCCCGGTTGGCGATGACGGTTACTACACCAAGGATGCGCCGGGCTTCGGTCCAGATCGCGACGGCGGTGCAGCGCGTGTTATCGATGATAACGGCAAGAAGGGTGACGCAAACGAGGCTGTCATCAAGCAGCTCATCGCGCATGACAAACTTTTTGCACGCGGTCGTCTGAAGCATTCCTATCCGCATTCATGGCGCTCGAAGAAGCCGGTTATCTTCCGCAACACGCCGCAGTGGTTTGTCTATATGGACAAGAACCTCGGCGATGGCACCACGCTGCGCTCGCGCTCGCTCAAGGCCATCGAGGAAACCCGCTTCGTTCCAGCTGCAGGTCAAACCCGTCTGCGCTCGATGATCGAAGGCCGCCCGGACTGGGTGCTTTCGCGTCAGCGCGCCTGGGGCGTGCCGATCTGCGTGTTTGCTGATGAAGAAGGCAACATCCTGCAGGACGATGCCGTCAACAAGCGCATTCTCGAAGCTTTCGAGGCAGAAGGCGCTGATGCATGGTTTGCTGAAGGTGCGCGTGAACGCTTCCTCGGTAGCCGCGCAAACGAGGGTTGGACGCAGGTTCGCGACATTCTAGACGTCTGGTTCGATTCGGGTTCGACTCATACCTTCACGCTTGAAGATCGTCCGGACATGAAGTGGCCTGCCGATGTTTATCTCGAAGGCTCTGACCAGCATCGCGGCTGGTTCCACTCGTCACTGCTGGAAAGCTGCGGAACGCGTGGCCGCGCGCCTTACAATGCCGTCGTCACCCATGGTTTCACCATGGATGAGAACGGTAAGAAGATGTCGAAATCGCTCGGCAACACTGTCACACCACAGGATGTGATCAAGGATTCGGGCGCCGATATTCTGCGTCTTTGGGTCATGACCACTGACTATTGGGAAGATCAGCGTCTGGGCAAAAATATCATCCAGACCAATATCGACGCTTATCGCAAGCTGCGTAACACGATCCGCTGGATGCTTGGCACGCTTGCCCATGACGAAGGCGAAACGCTGCCTCACGCCGATCTGCCGGAACTCGAACGTCTGATGCTGCATCGTCTGGCCGAACTCGATGAGGTTGTGCGCTCGGGTTACGACGCGTTTGACTTTAAGCGCATCGCCCGCGCATTGATCGACTTCATGAACGTCGAACTCTCGGCCTTCTACTTCGATATCCGCAAGGATGCGCTCTACTGTGATGCGCCGTCGAGTGTTCGCCGCAAGGCCGCCCTTCAGACGGTGCGTGAAATCTTCGTTCGCGTAACCACCTGGCTTGCGCCAATGCTGCCTTTCACCACGGAAGAGGCCTGGCTTGATCGTTATCCGGAATCGGCTTCGGTGCATCTGGAGCAGTTCCGCAAGACGCCTGCTGAATGGCGCGATGATGTGCTTGCTGAAAAGTGGCGCAAGGTCCGCAATGTCCGCCGCGTTGTTACGGGCGCGCTGGAACTGGAACGCGCAGACAAGCGCATCGGTTCTTCGCTGGAAGCAGCTCCGGTCGTCCACATCACTGACAAAGGCCTTGCCGATTCGCTTGAAGGTCTGGATTTCGCTGAAATCTGCATCACCAGCGGCATCGCGCTTACGGATGCTGCAGCACCCGCTGAAGCTTTCACACTTGATGATGTGAAGGGTGTTGCGGTTGTTCCTGTTCGTGCGGAAGGTGAAAAGTGCGCTCGTTCCTGGCGTTACACCACCGATGTCGGTTCGGACGCGGAATTCCCGGAAGTCTCGGCTCGTGATGCGGCTGCGCTGCATGAATTGAAGGCGCTTGGACGGCTTTCGGCATAATAATCAAAGCCCGGACGCATCGCGCGCCTGGGCTTTTTTCACTGCAGGGCTTGCCTTGATAAGTGAGAGCATGGTGAAATAGCGGTTAATATCGCGATTGCCCGTAGAGATGCTCTCATGTACAAGGCTCTCCTTGAGATAAACTTGCAATCTGCCTTGGAGTTGCCGGTTTCTTGCGGCAAGGGTGAAATAGAAGCCTTTGATGAAAAGAAAATCGACAGGCGTAAAAGAAGTGGCGCTAATGAAGATTGAAGGACGAGTTCTGGTATTGATGACGGCGGTTGCGGGTCTCGCACTGTCTGGATGTGTATCGTCGCCGACCTACGGAACCGACAAAACGGCGAGTGCGCAGCTTCTCGACGACGTGTCGAACATGGCTAGCTTCGGTCAGGGCAAGAAAAAAGATCGGATCGATTACAAGCCGCGTCCTGATCTTGTGCGTCCTGCACAGGGTGAAAAGGGTGCGCTGCCTGCTCCGCAGGAAAGCGTTGCAAGCGCAGGCGATCCTTCGTGGCCAGAATCACCAGAGCAGCGCCGTAAGCGTCTGCGTGATGAAATCACCGCAAATCGTGACAACCCGAACTTCGTTTCGCCTGTTGAGCAGGACGTAGCGGTTGCCAATAATCTTCGCGCTTCGCTTCCAAGCGGTAACAGCCGTCGTGAAGATTATGAATCCCGTACGCCAACATTTGATCCAGCAAGGGTTGCTGAGCTGAAGAAGCAGCGTGAAGCGCAGACGCAAGGCTCTTCAACGACACGCCGCTATCTGAGCGAGCCGCCGCTTGCTTATCGTCAGCCAGCTTCGACCGCAGCTGTAGGTGAAATGGGCCAGGATGAGTCGCAGAAAGAACGCGAGCGTAAGAAAGCTGCTGGTGGTGGTGGCAAAAGCTGGCGCGATCTGCTTCCTTGGAATTAATAATATAGTATAATTTTTCAAAAATTAGAAAGCCGGAAGAGAAAATCTTCCGCCTTTCTTTTTGTTATTTGTTTTGGGGTTTGTCATCAAAATGACTTTGTTTTGTTATGTTCAATTCCAAATATTAAATATTTTTAATGTTCGCTATTCTAAACAATATTTGATTTCAATCAACGAAACCATTCTGGCAGAGCGTATCCTACTACTTTTCGGGATGTAAGGTACAGTAATGCACAACACAAATCAGATTTGGGATGGCCCCAATGGTTACGGCGTCATCAGTCGTATGTTTCACTGGCTCATGGCCGTCCTTTTCCTGTGGCAGTTCATATCTGCCATACTGCGTATTCTTGTGAAGGACAGTGCGCCCTATAGTTTCTTCTGGTCTGCGCATTACACAATTGGCTTCTCACTGCTGATACTGGTGTTGTTGCGCGGTGTATGGGGATTGCTGAATTTTTCAAGGCGCCCGCATAAAGCAGGTGCAATGGGTAAGCTTGCGGGTTTGGGGCATTTGGCGATCTATGTGCTTATGTTCGCCGTTCCGGCGCTTGCACTCTTGCGCAGTTACGGAAGTGGCCGCGGCTTTTCTGCATTCGGCATTCAGATATTCGAGCAGACAGGTGTGCAGAATGTGGCACTGACCGCTCCGGGCAATGCGGCGCACGGTCTTTTGGGTTGGGTTTTGCTCGCTGTAATCGTTGGTCATGTGTTCATGGCACTGGTGCATCATTTTGCGCTGCGCGATAATACGCTGCGTCATATGACTGGCCACCGGGCTGTTACAGCGGTTCCAGTTAGAAATGAATCGTTGGAACCACTGTAACTGTTTGTTTTTACGCATTATCCGACGCAAAACCGCTTCGCACTTTTGCTGGAAATGCTATATCTGAGCCGGGCTATCGCTTCTCGCGAAAAAACGCCCTGAGCAGTTTCTGGGATTCTTCTTCGGAAAATCCCGCATAAACATCAGGTACATGATGGCATGTGGGCTGCGTGTAAAAGCGTGGCCCATATTCAACGCCGCCGCCCTTCGGATCGGCCGCGCCGTAATAAAGCCGTCGAATGCGAGCGAAGGAAATTGCTGCCGAGCACATCGCGCAAGGCTCAAGCGTTACGTAAAGATCGCAATCGGGCAGGCGTTCTGATTTGAGAAATTCGCCCGCATGTCGGATTGCAAGCACTTCCGCATGGGCAGTGACGTCGTTCAATTCGCGGGTTCGGTTGCCAGCGCGGGCGATAATTTCTCCGTCATGCACGATGACTGCGCCAATCGGCACCTCTCCGCGCAGAGCTGCAGATTTGGCCTCTTCCAGTGCGATCTGCATTGGATTTGCCATAATTGGGGGTGAAATATCTGCAACCTTTTTCAAGCCAACCTCATTTCATGGCCAAGACAGGGAAATTTCGCTCGCAAGCTTATGAGCGATTTGTTACTGCATAAGTCACGAAATCAAAACCGATTTACGAACGGATTTATACGGCGTTTTTGACCGGACAGCTCTTTCCCAGTTTCAAAGGGGCGAAAGACGACACGGCGGCGCTGCTGAAAGGCCAATACCAGATGAGCACAGAAGACGACAACAAGGGCGGTCGACGTCCCCCGCATGGACGTGGCGAAGGCCGCGGTGATCGCCCCCGCGGTGACCGCCCAAACGGTACCCGTGGCGAACGCGGCGAGCGACGCTCCGGCCCCCGCGACGATAATTTTCGCGATGGCAAGTCCCGCGATGATCGGCCTCGCCGTGACGATGAACGCGGTGCGCCGCGCAAATTTGGATCGCGCGACACGCAGGATGGTGAAGATAGCGGCGAACGCATCGCCAAGCGCTTGGCGCGTGCCGGTATTGCTTCGCGCCGCGAAGCCGAAACCATGATTGCAGCAGGCCGTATCTCGGTGAACGGCAAGGTTCTCGATACACCTGCGATCAACGTAAAGCGCACGGATGTTATCACAGTCGATGGCAAGCAGTTGAAGCAGGCTGAGCGCACGCGTCTGTGGCTTTATCACAAGCCTGCTGGCCTTGTGACCACCAACCGTGACCCTGAAGGCCGCCCGACCGTATTTGAAGCGCTGCCTGCCGAAATGCCACGTGTGCTTTCTGTTGGCCGTCTCGATATCAACACCGAAGGCTTGTTGCTGCTCACCAATGATGGTGGTCTGTCGCGCGTTCTGGAACTGCCGTCGACCGGCTGGCTGCGTCGCTATCGCGTCCGCGCTCATGGCAAGGTCACGCAAGCGCAGCTCGACGAGCTGAAAAACGGCATCGCCGTAGATGGCGTCTTCTATGGCAGCATTGAAGCGACGCTTGAGCGTGAGCAGGGCGCGAATGTCTGGATTTCGATTGGTCTGCGCGAAGGCAAGAACCGCGAAGTTAAGAACATTCTCGGCGCATTGGGCCTTACCGTTGGACGCCTGATCCGTGTTTCATTTGGTCCTTTCCAGCTTGGCGATCTTGAAGAAGGTGGTGTGCGTGAAATTCGCGGCCGCATTCTGCGCGATCAGCTGGGTGAAAAGCTTGTGGAAGAATCCGGCGCAGATTTCGATGCGCCAGTTCTGAACGAATTTTCCAACACCGTTGTTCAGGGCCGCACTGCGCGCGAAATGGAGCAGCGCGAGCCGCGTGAGCAGGAAGGCGAATATCGCCGTCAGCCACGCGAGCGTGAATGGATTTCGAGCCAGCCGGAGCGTCGCAAGCGTCCGGAAAAGAAAGAAGACAAGGTTGAACCGCGTCGTCGTGGTGGTGTGAATGTCTGGATGGCATCCGGCGCACGTCCGCAAGGCGAAAAAGCTGCGGCAGAAAAAGCTGCGCGTGCTACGGCTCGCGGCGAACGCGCAAGCCGGTCTGAAGGCGATTTCAAGTCTCGTCCACGTCGTTTCGAGGATGGTGATCAGCGTCGTGATGAAGGCCGTGAAGATCGTCCGCGCCGCTTTGAGGGCCGTTCAGAAGGACGTTCCGACAGGCCCGCGGGTCGTTCGGAAGGACGTCCGGCAAGCCGTTCCCCGCGTGGTGAAGGTGATTTCCAGCAGCGTCCACGCCGTTTCGGCGATGGTGATCAGCGCCGCGAAGAAGGTCGCGAGGATCGTCCGCGCCGTTATGAAGGTCGTTCCGAGGGCCGGCCAGAGGGTCGCGGTCCACGTCCGGAAGGCCGCGATGATCGGAAGCAGGAACGCCGTCCGGGCAAGCGCGAGCGCGCCGAGTTGAAGGCTGAAGGCGGTGAAAGATCATCGGGTGGTTATGAAGGTCGCAGCTTCGGCAAGCCTTCAGCTCCGCGCGGTGAAGGCCGTTTTGGTGGTGGAAACGCTGATCGTGGCCCACGCAGCAGTGGACCACGTTCTGGCGAAGGTCGCGGCCCATCGAAGGGTCCGGGAGGCTTTGGCAAGGGTCCGGATCGCGGCGGTTCGGGCGGTAAGCCGAGCAACGGCCGATCCGGCGATGGAAAGCCACGCGGTGGCAAGCCAGGGGGCAGTGGTGCGGATCGTCGGCGGTAAATTCCGCGGGCGCGCGCTCGTAACTCCTGCAACAAATGCGATCCGTCCAACGACGGATCGCACGCGCGAAAGCCTTTTCAATATTCTTGCGCACAGCTTTCCCGATAAGGTGGATGGCGGTCGCGTGCTGGATCTCTTCGCGGGGACGGGCGCGCTCGGGCTTGAAGCTCTTTCTCGGGGTGCCCGCTATGCGGTTTTCGTTGAAGAATCTGCGGAAGGTCGCGGCCTTCTTCGCCAGAATATCGAAGCTTTCGGTCTTCAGGGCCAAACCAAGGTTCTGCGCCGCGATGCCTGCAAACTTGGTGAAGCCGGCACGATGGAGCCCTTCGATCTGATATTTGCTGATCCACCTTATGGTCGCCGCATGGGGGAAAAGGCTCTTTTATCTGCACTGGAAGGTAGTTGGCTTAATCCTGACGCACTTATCGTGCTTGAAGAGGAAGCAGAAGCATCGCTGGAACTGGATGAACGATTCGTCGTTCATGAAGAGCGGAATTATGGTGGCACCATTATTCGTCTCATTCAGTTGAAAGCGCATCCCGAAAAAGTGTGAAACTGTTTTCGGATAAGATGTGCGCGGAAGCAGATAATCAGGGCATTGATCTGACCAAGTGAGATCAAAAGGCGCTTTGATAGGGCTAAAGATTTATCCGGACCCGGGCGACCGGTTTCGGAAACACATTGAATTTTATAGCATTTCCAGCAAAAGTGCGAAGCGGTTTTGCGTCGGATAATGCGTAAAAACAAACAGTTACAGCGGTTCTAATGATTAATTCATCACTGGAACCGCTGTAAATACAGGTCTTGCCGCTCGCCAGACATCTCAAAGCTGTCAGGGCGGAATGAAACTGATTGGAGATGTCGTTTGGTGCATAACCCCTCACTCCGGCACTATTTGTTGTCCACCGCCCTTGGTTTGGCGCTGGCTCTGCCACTTGCAACAGGTTCGGTTCGGGCGCAGACGCCTGCACCCGCTGTAGCAACCGAGGCTGCTCAGCCTGCAGAACAAGCAAATCTGCCAGAAATCACGAAATCCGAAGATATCAGCAGCTTCACGCTGGAAAACGGCCTCAAGGTCGTCGTTATTCCGGATCACCGCGCGCCGGTGGTCACGCAGATGATCTGGTATCATGTCGGTTCAGCTGATGAGGCGCCCGGTGAATCCGGCATTGCGCATTTTCTTGAACATCTGATGTTCAAGGGCACCAAGACCTATCCGGCGGGCGAGTTCTCCGCGAAGATCGCAGCGATCGGCGGTCAGGAAAACGCGTTCACCTCGTATGATTATACGGCCTATTTCCAGCGCGTTGCACCAGATGCGCTCGAAATGGTGATGGGCTATGAATCGGATCGTATGGCCAATCTGGTTCTCGATGAAGAAGCTGTCACGACTGAGCGCGAGGTGATCCTTGAAGAGCGTCGTATGCGGGTGGATTCAAATCCCGCAGCGATGTTGATGGAAAACACCGACGCTGTGCTGTTCTACAACCATCCTTACCGCGTGCCGGTTATCGGCTGGCGGCAGGAAATGGAGAAGCTCAGCCTGAAAGATGCGGTTGATTTCTACCAGCAATATTACACGCCGAATAATGCGACATTGGTTATTGCCGGTGATGTAACGCCGGAACGCGTCCGTGATCTCGTCATGAAAACCTGGGCCAAAATCCCGAAGCGTGCCGATGTTCTGCCGCGTGAGCGTCCACAGGAGCCGGAAAAGCACGCAGCGCGCGTTGTGACGTTGCATGATGATCGCGTGAGCACACCGTCGTTCCGCATGTCATGGCTGGTTCCGTCTTACTCCAATGAGAAGCGCTTCCCTGATGTGAAAGCAGGGGACGCCCCGGCGCTTGATCTGCTGAGCGAAATTCTTGGTGGCTCGCTCCGCTCGCGTCTTTATCAGGAACTGATCGTCAAGCAGGGCATCGCATCCAATACCGGTGCCAGCTATGATGGCGACCCGCTCGATGACGGTACATTCTCGGTTTACGGTTCTCCGCAAAACGGCAAGACACTGGCCGATGTTGAAAAGGCTGTCGATGCCGAAGTTGCTCGCATCATCAAGGACGGTGTGACACAGACCGAACTCGATCAGGCACGCAATCGCTTCCTGAAGGCCGTGACATTCGCGCGTGACAGCCAGTCCGGCATGGCCCGGATTTACGGTTCCACACTCTCCATCGGCATGAGTATCGAAGATATTCAGAAGTGGCCGGATGTGATCAAAGGTGTCACCGTCGAGCAGATCAAGGATGCGGCAAGCCGCTATCTGGTCAAGGACCAGTCGGTGACGAGCTATTTGCTGCCGCCTGATACAGATCCTGAAAATGCACGCGAGAATCCGAATGCTGCCGCTGGCAATGACGAGAATGGCGCGGGAGGAGCAATCCAGTGAGCAAAGCTATTGCGTTGAACGTTAATCGTGCAAAGACCGCGATGATGGCACTTGCAACATCGATGATGTTGCTGATCATTTTGAACCTGCCTGCAAATGCTATCGAAATTCAGGAAGTTGTCTCACCAAAGGGCATCAAAGCCTGGCTGGTTGAGGACAATTCTGTCCCACTCGTTTCGATGCGCTTCTCGTTCAAGGGCGGCACATCGCAGGACCCTGGTGGCAAGGAAGGTCTAGCCAATCTGATGACCGGCCTTTTTGACGAAGGTGCAGGCGATCTCGATTCTGACAGCTTCCAGGAGCGCATTGATAATCTCGGCGGCGAGATGAGCTTTACAGCTTCTCCTGATTCCGTTTCGGGTAGCATCCGTATGCTGGCTGAGAACCGCGACGCGGTCAGCGATCTTCTGGCATTGGCTGTCAACAAGCCGCGCTTTGATCAGGACGCTGTTGACCGCATCCGCCAGCAGGTTGTTGCGAGCCTTGAGGCTTCGCAGCGTAACCCTTCGACCATTGCTTCGCGCAAATTCTCGGAAGTTCTGTACGGCAACCATCCTTATGGTCGCCCGGATGAAGGCACGGTCAAGTCGCTGCAGTCGATCAGCCGCGAAGACCTTGCCACATTCCATCGCAAGAACTTCGCCCGTGATCGTCTGACTGTCGGTGTTGTCGGCTCGATCAATGCCAAGGATCTCGGTGAGATGCTGGACAAGGTGTTTGGCGATCTGCCTGCAAATGCAGAACTGGTGCCGGTGCCGGATGCGAAACTCGCGCTTGGTACGACAACAAGCCTCAGCTTTGATATGCCGCAGACATCGATCAGCTTTGTCTATCCGGCAATTCCGCGCAAAGATCCTGAGTTCTTTGCAGCTTACCTGATGAACCACATTCTTGGCGGCGGCTTCACCTCGCGTCTTTATGCGGAAGTGCGTGAAAAGCGCGGCCTAGCCTATTCGGTCTCGTCATCAATGGCGCTGCGCGATCATGTATCGGCGCTGACGATTTCAACGGCAACCCGCCCTGAAAAGGCACAGGAATCGCTGAAGATCATCCGTGAACAGGTCGCAGCCATGGCAAATGACGGCCCGACTGAAGCGGAGCTTCAAGCTGCCAAGAGCTATCTCAAAGGCTCTTATGCGGTGAACAATCTCGATTCTTCTGTGTCGATTGCCGAAACGCTTGTTGGTCTTCAGGAAGCTGGTCTTGATCGTGAATATATCGACAAGCGCGCTGAATTGATCGATGCGGTGACGCTCGATCAGGTGAAGGCTATTGCCAAAAAGCTTCTGGAAGCAGAACCTGCAATTCTGATTTTCGGGCCTGCGCAGTCCTAACACTTAGGTAAAACAAATATTGGAGCGCGCCATGGAAGCGCTCCAATACGCCGTGAGGAAAGCTTCATGGATATAAGCATACCCACATCTCCGCGTATCGCGGTCGCCTTTGGCGGCGGCGGTGCTCGCGGTATCGCGCATATCCATATTATCGAAGTGCTGGATGAACTCGGCATCAAGCCGGTGGCCATTGCCGGTTCATCCATCGGCTCGATTGTCGGTGCCGGAATGGCAAACGGAATGAGCGGCCAGGAAATTCACGAATATATGGCGGCGATTTTTAATCGCCGTTCGGAAGTTGCGCGCCGCATGTGGCAGGCGCGGCCTGAACGCTGGGTGGAGCTGCTGAAAGGCGGTTTCCGCGTTAGCCAGTTCAACATTGAAAAGATTCTGGAAGTTTTCCTTCCTGCTTCTCTGCCGGAGAACGTGGAAGAGCTGAAAATCCCGATGAGCATCACGGCCTCGGATTTTCACGCAGCACTCGAGCTGAATATCGAGCAGGGTGATCTGCGCTCGGCGATCGCTGCTTCCTGCGCCATTCCGCCTGTCTTCCGTCCCGTGCGCCGTGGTGGACGCATTCTGGTTGATGGCGGATTGCTTAATCCGGTTCCGTTCGATCTCCTATTCGATAAAGCCGATATTGTTATCGGCATCGACGTCGTGGGCGCGCCTGTTGGCCCTGATGACTACATGCCGACAACGATTGAAGCGGTGATGGGTGCAAACCAGCTGACCATGTGCTCGATTATCGAGAACAAGTTCCGCAATCGTCCGCCGCATATTTTCCTGCGTCCGAATGTTGAACGGATTGGCTTGCTCGACTTCCTGAAATTCGAGCAGATTCTGTCGCAAAGCGTCGATATCCGCGAAGAACTGAAGATCGCACTCGAAACGGTTTTAAGCGGCAAGCCAAAAGCCGCCGCTTCCTGAGATTAGCGCGGTTCCAGCGAATACTGAATCATTGGAACCGCTTCCCACTTTTGCCGGAAGTGCATTATTCAGCCGCAACTGCGGCTGACGGGGTACCCTCATCAACACTTGCAACCGCATCGATATTGTCGCCAGCCTTATCGATGCGCTGACCTTCGCGGGTTGGCTTCACCAGAGGTTCAGGCGTTACCGGCTTGTTGAACAGCAGGTGACGGCCGGCCATGATACCTTCCGAAGCCTGAACATGCAGCCGGTCTTCGTCACGCTGCCTCACATCTTCGCGAATAGCATAGGCATTGGCCTCGGACAGACCAAGCCCTTCCAGCGTGCGCTGGCCAAAAAGCAGACCTGATTCAAAGGTTTCGCGCAGTTCATATTCGACGCCCTGAGCACGCAGCTGCAGCGTATGTTCACGATCATAAGACCGCACAAACAGACGCACATCGGGATATTCCGACTGGATCAGATTGACGATCCGGTTGGTGATTTCCTTCTTATGCGTGCAGACAGCGACAATCTTGGCATGGCGGATACCGGCGGCTTCAAGCACGTCCTTGCGGGTGCCGTCGCCGAAATAAATGCGGAAGCCGAATTTGCCCGCGGCTCTCACACGGTTGGGCGAGTTGTCGATAACAGTCACGTCGATGCCACCAGCGAGCAATATCTGCGCGGAAATCTGTCCGTAACGCGAAAAGCCGATCATCAGAACGTCAGAGCCAGCGCCTTCGAAGTTCTCTTCGATGACATCTTCCGTCTTGTCCTTAATCAGCAGTTTCGAGCCAATGGCAACTGAAAGCGGGGTCAGCGCCATCGAAACGGTAACGGCCGCAACCAGTTCTGAACTCAGTGCATTGGAAATCACCGCAGCCGCGGCAGCGGCTGAAAACAACACGAAGGCAAACTCGCCGCCCTGCGGCAGCAGGAATGCTACACGGATCGCATCATTGTGGTTTGAACGGAAGATGCGGCACAGCACATAGGTAATCGCTGCTTTCACAATCATAAAGATTGGAACCGCGATCAGGATTGTCTGCCAATATTGCAGGATAACGCTCAGATTGAGCGACAAGCCGACAGCGACAAAGAACAGGCCGAGGAAAATACCGCGAAATGGTTCGATGTCTGCTTCCAGTTCATGACGATAGGATGATTCTGCGAGCAGAACGCCCGCAATGAATGCACCCATAGCCATGGAAAGACCGGCCGACTCCAGCAGGCTTGCCGACCCAAGCACCACAAACAGCGCTGCTGCGATCATGACTTCGCGCGCACCCGTATTGGCAATAATCCGGAACATTGGATTGATCAGATAGCGACCCGCGATGACAAGGGCTGCAATGGCTGCAATGGCTGTTGCCAAATGAAATCCCGCAGTCATTTGCGAGGGTTCGTTGGGCGACAACGCAGGAATGATTGCAAGAATCGGGACGATTGCGAGATCCTGAAACAACAGGATCGCGAAAGCGCGCTGTCCATGCTTCTGGTTCGTTTCTGCACGATCTTCCAGCACCTGCATGGCAAAGGCTGTTGAAGAAAGCGCCAAGCCAAATCCGATGATGATGGCTGCTTCCGTGCTTAATCCCGCCAGATAGATGCCCAAGGCTGCAAGGGCTGATCCAGTCAGCAGAACCTGTGCAGCGCCCAATCCAAAAATTGAATGTCCCAAAGCCCATAGGCGCGACGGCTTCAGTTCAAGGCCGATGATGAACAGAAGAAAGACGACGCCGAGTTCCGAAAAATGCAGCAGTTCTTCGCCGTCCGAGATCAGGCGCGCCACTGGACCGATCACGATACCGGCTGCGAGGTAGCCCAGAACTGTGCCGAGCCCAAGCCGCTTGAAGAGGGGCGCCGCAATAATTGCACCACCCAGAATCATCAGAGCCTGTAAGTAGAGACTTCCGCCAGTTGCGACCATTTTATGCTCTTGAGTTATGCTTTGGAATTCGAAGAATGTGAGGGCTTGCCTTGAAGCCCCAGCATTTCGGCAATATAGGAGTACGATATGGCTCTAATCAGTCCGATGTCGAATAATTTGACATAAGTTTTTGCAAATTCCGATTACGGCTGTTTACATAGCGTGGCTCCATTCTGGCGCCTTCTTAGCCTCTCAGTCTTGGATTATATAATGATTTCAGATAATTCGCCGGGTAAACTTGTCGACCGTGCAGCGCAGCTTGTTGCCGCTGCAAAGCGTGCCGGTGCCGATCATGCTGACGCAGTTGTGATCCGTGCCCGTTCGGTCAGCGTGTCCGTTCGCCTTGGCAAGGTAGAGGGAACCGA
The DNA here is from genome assembly GCF_040369775.1 of Brucella sp. NBRC 12953. NCBI lineage: Bacteria > Pseudomonadati > Pseudomonadota > Alphaproteobacteria > Hyphomicrobiales > Brucellaceae > Brucella > Brucella sp. NBRC 12953. Next base: position 39,456 of record NZ_BAABSV010000003.1, on the reverse strand, counting down.
ATCGTCGGAAAGCGACGATTTTTCATTGCGCGTTTTCGTAGGTCGCCGAATTGCCAGTGTTTCTGCAAATGCGGGCAGCGATCCCGACAGATTGGCTGAGCGTGCCGTTGCTATGGCGAAGGTCGCGCCGGAAGACCCCTTTGAGCAATTGGCCGATCCTTCGCTTCTGGTTAAGCAGCCGCGCGATCTCGATCTTTTTGACGCGACACAGATCGACACAGCACGCCTGACGGCTGATGCACTTGCCACAGAAGAGGCAGCGCGCGCGGTTGCAGGTGTCACCAATTCCGGCGGCGCAGGCGCTTCGAGCAGCATGGGCGGCCTTGTGCTGGTCACGTCCTCGGGTTTCGCGGGCGAATATGCCGCCACGCGTTTTGGTCGTTCGGTATCCGCGATTGCAGGCGAAGGTACCAAGATGGAGAGGGATTATGATTTCAGCTCCCGCCTTCATTTCGCTGATCTTGATACGCCTGAAAATATTGGCCGACGCGCGGGTGAACGCGCAGTTCGCCGCCTGGGCGCACGGCAGGCCAAAACCGGTCCGGTCAATGTGGTTTTCGATCCACGCCTGGCGCGCGGTATTGCAGCCCATCTTGCCAGCGCTATCAATGGTGCATCGGTTGCCCGCAAGACCAGTTTTCTGCGTGACAGTTTAGGCAAGCAGATTTTGAAATCAGGTATCAGTGTTACGGATAACCCGTTGCGGGTTCGTGGTTCTTCGTCACGTCCGTTCGATGGCGAAGGTATTGAAGGTCAGCCGCTTACGATGATTGAGAACGGTGTGCTTAATCATTGGCTGCTCTCCGGTTCGAGCGCCCGCGAGCTGAGCCTTATCGGCAATGGTCGTGGCGTGCGTTCGGGCTCAGGCGTGTCGCCTGCCTCAACCAATTTTGCGATCGAGCCGGGCTCGGAAACGCCGGAAGATCTGATCCGGTCTTTGGGAACAGGTTTCTATGTGACGGAAGTTTTCGGGCAGGGCGTCGACATGATTACCGGCCAATATAGTCGCGGTGCATCGGGCTTCTGGATTGAGAATGGCGAACTTGCTTATCCTGTGAGTGAAGTCACAATTGCTTCTAATCTCAAGGATATGTTCCTCAATATGACGCCTGCATCCGACATTGATCGGAATTTCGGGATGACTGCACCCACCCTCGTGATCGAAGGCATGACCCTTGCCGGAAATTGAGAAACGAAAAGATATCCAGAACGAGCTTGAACTTCTGCGCCATGCGGCGCGAGAGGCAGGCCGTATTGCCATGCGCTATTTCGGGCAGTCGCCGGAGGTCTGGCTGAAAGACGGGCAGTCGCCGGTCAGTGAAGCCGATCTCGCGGTTGATCACTATCTCAAGGAAGTGCTGCTTGAAGCGCGTCCCGATTATGGCTGGATTTCTGAAGAAACCGCAGATGACCGCGTGGCTGCGAAACGACGGCGCGCATTTGTAATCGATCCCATCGACGGCACGCGCGCTTATATCGGTGGCCAGTCCCAATGGTGCGTGAGTGTGGCGATTGTGGAAGACGGCAAGCCGATTGCCGGTGTTCTGCAATGTCCAGTGCTAAATGAGGTCATTGAAGCGGGCAAAGGGTTCGGTGCATCGCAGAACGGTTTGCCGATAAGTACCCGTTTGCCACAAGATGGCCATAAAATTGCCATGGCTTCGGCAAAAAGAATGGTGGAAATTCTGCCAGAAGCGTGGCGTGATCGCGTGATTTTGCACCCATATGTGCCTTCTCTTGCATATCGCATTGCGATGGTTGCACGGGGTGATATTGCCGGTACCTTCATTCGGCCAAATTCACATGATTGGGACTTGGCCGCAGCTGATCTCATTCTGAGTGAGTCGGGCGGGGCACTCTTGACCGATGGTGCTGAGCCTCTCATCTATGGTGGGCCGACGCTGCAGCATGGTGCGCTGGTAGCCTCCAGCGGAAACCTTTTGCAGGAAATGTTGAGTGTTGTCGCGGACTGGCCATTGAGCTAATCATGCGGCGAATAGGTTTGTTTCAAGGGATATTGTCATGAGTGCCGAAGGCGACAAAAAGCAGCTTCTTCATCTGGTATTTGGCGGTGAGCTGACCAAGCTCGGAACCGTCCAGTTCCGCGATCTCGACAATCTCGATGTCGTTGGGATTTATCCAGATTACGAATCTGCAAAGACGGCCTGGAAGTCCAAGGCGCAGCAGACAGTAGACAACGCTCATATGCGTTATTTCATTGTGCATCTGCACCGCTTGCTGGACCCGGAAGGCGTAGACCTGAAGGCGGAATAAGCGCCTTTTGTCTGCACCGCGCGAAGATCATATGGCTCAGGAAAAAGATGCCCCGGTGAAGACCGGTGCACGTACCCGTTCAGACAGTGCTGGCAAGCGGTTGTGGCGTCGCATTCGCGGCCCACTCGCTCGCTCTGCCTTTGTCCGCTCGGCATTGGTACAATTGATTTCCAGCTATATGAAATTCGTGAAGGTGACGAACCCACTTATTAAGGGTTCCGCTGACCCCAAAGTCTTTTTGATCGAGAACAGCCCTTCAATCGTTACCTTTTGGCATGGCCAGCACATTATGGCGGCTGCCGTGCGCCCGCATAATCTCGAAGTTGTGGCAATGTTCTCACGGAGTGCGGATGCTGAGCTGAATGCGCGGGTTGCCGAAAAATTCGGATTCATCACTGTGCGCGGTTCCGGTGGCCGTGGCGAAGGAAACTCCGCCAAAAAGGGTGGCGCGCGCGCACTGCTCACACTTAAAAACGCATTAAAAAAAGGGCAATCGGTTTCGATGATTGCCGATATTGCCCATGGCAAAGCGCGTGAAGCGGGCGAAGGAATTATTTTGCTGGCCAAATTGTCAGGTCGGCCAATTATGCCTTGCGCTTATGCTTTTTCTCGCAATCATGTCCTTCAGAAGACATGGGACAAGACCACAATTCCATTGCCATTTGGACGTTCGACAATAGTCTACGGCGAGCCGGTCTGGGTGGATGCAAATGCCGATGAGGCAGAACTGGAAGAAAAGCGCATGGAACTGACGCGCCAGCTTAATGACGCGACGACCAAGGCCTATGGCGCATTGGAGACGAGCAAATGAGTGAACGTTGGGCACGAAACATGCTGTCGGCCTATCGTATGCTCGGCTCTGCCGCCTATCCATTCATCGGAACTTACATTTCCTATCGCGCCTCGCGGGGCAAGGAAGAACGTGTGCGGCGCGGCGAGCGCTACGGCAAGACTTCCATTGCAAGACCGCAAGGCCCGGTCATCTGGGCTCATGCTGCAAGTGTGGGTGAGTCGGTGGCGATGACGCCGCTGATCGAAAGCATTGTTGCAACCGGCATTCATATCGTCATGACGACGGGGACGGTCACGTCCGCCAAGCTCGTTGCCGATCAGCTGGGCAATCAGGTCATCCATCAATATGCACCGCTTGATCTGCAACCCGCCGTCAACAATTTCCTCAATCACTGGAAGCCAGATCTCGCAATCGGCTGTGAGTCGGAAATCTGGCCCGCAACGGTTCTTTCGCTTGGCGCGCGCCATATCCCGCAGGTACTCGTTAACGGTCGCCTGTCGGATCGATCCTTTGCCGCATGGCAGAAACGACCGGAACTTGCCGAGGCACTGTTTGAAAATTTCGCGCATGTGATTGCGCAGTCCGAGCTTGACGGTGATCGTTTCCGCGCGCTTGGCGCAAGACCCGTAAGCGTTTCGGGTAATCTCAAAGTTGATACCGCGCCCGCACCTGCTGATCCGGCAGCGCTCGCAACATTGCAGCGCCAGATTGCCGGACGGCGTACCTGGGCTGCGATCTCCACGCATGACGGTGAAGAAGAAATCGCTGCCGAAGTGCACCAAATGTTGAAAGTGCGCTATCCACGTCTTGTCACAATCATTGTCCCACGCCATCCAAATCGGGCGCCGGAAATCGAAGCCATGCTTGGCGCAAAGGGGCTGAAAGTTGCAGCACGCAGCCGTGGCGATGTGATTGAAGCGGATACGGATATTCTGCTCGGCGATACGATTGGTGAAATGGGCCTTTATCTGCAGCTCACCGAAATCGCTTTTATCGGCAATTCGCTGACCAAGGAAGGTGGGCACAATCCGCTAGAGCCCGCCATGATGGGAACAGCCGTACTCACCGGCAAGAATGTTCAGAACTTCCGCGAATCTTTCCAGCGTCTCATCAAAAACGGTGGCGCGCGCGTGGTGAAGGATCGCAACATGCTCGCTGGCGCGATCAATTTCCTTTTCAACAATCCGCAGCATTTGCGCAGCATGATTACTGCCGGCGCGAATACGGTGAAGGACATGCGCGGTGCGCTCGATCGTACTCTGAGCTCGCTAGAACCCTTCATTCAGCCGCTGATCCTGCAGGCGCAGTTACCGGGCAATCGCAGTGAAGTGCCGTTCATCAATGGCGGCATCTGAGCATGGCGAGCGAGGCACCACCCTTCTGGTGGGATAAGCCTAACTGGCGTGCTTATGGTCTGGCGCCGCTATCCTGGATTTACGGAGCCGTTGCGGGTCGCAGGCTTCTTAAAGCCGAGCCACCCAAAGTCCCTGCACCTGTTCTTTGTATCGGTAATTTCACGGTCGGCGGTGCTGGTAAAACACCGACCGCAATTGCCTTTGCAAAAGCTGCAAAGGAACGCGGTCTGCATCCCGGCATCGTTTCGCGCGGTTATGGCGGCAATTACAAGGGCCTGCATATCGTTGACCCGTCTGCGGATAGCGCGCGCCATGTCGGTGACGAACCGCTACTGCTTGCACGACATGCTCCAGTGGCGCTTTGCCCGGATCGGCTGAAATCGGCGTTGGAATTGCATCAGCGCGGCTGCGATTTCATCATCATGGATGATGGGTTTCAGAGCGCACGCCTGCATACGGATTTTTCTCTGCTGGTGGTGGATTCAACACGCGGTATTGGAAATGGCAAAGTCATTCCGGCTGGTCCATTGCGTGCTCCTTTGACGGATCAGATGCGCAAGACAGACGCTGTTCTGCGAATCGGCAAGGGTGCAGAAGCCGATTTTGTTGTTCGACAGGCTTCGCGTGCCGGGCGTGCCGTCTATGAGGCGCAGTTGCAGCCTTCATCATCGGCTGACGTTGCAGGCAATCGCTGGCTGGCTTTTGCGGGAATCGGCAATCCGTCCAAGTTTTTCGCAAGTGTGCAGCAGGCTGGTGGCGAAGTTGCGGAAGGGAAAACCTTCCCTGATCACTATAGCTATCAACCGGACGATATCGCCAAGCTGATTGAAACGGCAGAAAAGCTTGGCGTCGGTCTGATCACGACAGCCAAGGATCATGTGCGCCTTGTAACAATGAGCGACGTTCCGAATGCGTTTATTCGAAATCTCGCCGTGCTGGATGTTGCTCTGGCATTTGAACGCAAAGACGCAGTTGGCCGTATTCTTGATACGGCAATCGAGCGTTACAAGGTCCGCTCGATTTAGAGCGCATCCCGAAAAGTGGGAAGCGGTTTTCGGAACAAGATGTGCGCAAAAATAGTTCGATAGTGCATTCTCAACGATTCAATGAAAGCCGGAAATGCTCTACGCTTTCTTGCGGCTGCGCAATTCGGGATTGAGTTCAAGCTCACGCTCATAGGAAATCAGGCCCGTTGCATAGGCTTCCTGACGAGCAACGCTCCAATATTTCAGCTCGTCGAGCGGAATTTGTGTGCTTGTAACCGCGCAGACAACATAAGAGCCGTGCTTTACGATTTCAAAATCGCCGTCGAGATAACGCAGCACTGCTTCTGACGAGCGCGGGGATTCAAATCTGTTCATTTTGTAGTTCCTCAGAGCATGTGTCCTATCGGAGTGAAACGAGGATCGATGGGATTATGCTTCATGTAAATAGGTTTTAGAACGCCTTCCGATCTGATTGAGACAGATCGAAAGGCGCTCTAATCTCAGAAATGTTCTAGCGCCTTCCGAACAATCGTTCAATATCGGTGAGCTTCAGCTCAATATAGGTTGGGCGTCCGTGATTGCATGTGCCGGAACCGGGTGTTGCCTCCATGTCGCGCAGAAGCGCGTTCATTTCTTCGGGCTTTAAGCGACGACCCGAACGCACGGAACCATGGCAGGCCATAGTCGCCGCAACATGGTCGAGCATAGCTTTGAGACCATCGGACGTATCATGTTCGGCAGCTTCATCGGCCAGATCGCGGATGAGCTGCTGCACGTTCATTTCGCCCAGCATGGCGGGCGTTTCACGGACTGCGATAGCACCGGGGCCAAATTGCTCTATGCCAAGCCCGAATTTTGCCAGCGTTTCGGAATGCGCGGCGAGCCGTTCGGCATCCTCTTCAGGAAGATCGACGATTTCAGGAATCAGCAGCATTTGCCCTGCGATCGGACGCGAATGCAGCGCGTTCTTCAAGGCTTCATAGACAAGCCGTTCGTGGGCCGCGTGCTGATCAACGATCACAAGACTATCTTCGGTCTGAGAGACGATATAATTTTCGTGAATCTGAGCGCGTGCTGCACCCAGTGGCTTCTGCATCTGCTCGACCGGTGCTTCAGCGATTGTCGCGCGTGCATCGGCAGAAGGCATTGTTATCGTTGCAATCGTAGCCTGCTCGTCCTCATGAAACGCAAGCGGGCTGTCAAATTCAAGCGGCTTATGTGCCGGATGGGCCGTCTGCGGCGACCATTCGGTTCTCGGAGTGGCCGTTGTCGCTGGACGCCACGCTGGCGCTGCATAATTGTTGGTTGCAGGGCGCGGTTGAAACCCCTCTGCACGGAACGCCTGCAACATGGCTTCTGCGCCGCTGGTTGCCGGGCGGATGCCGGATTGTGAAAGCGCCTGCTTGATCGCGCCTACGATAAGGCCGCGCACCAGACCCGGATCGCGGAAGCGCACGTCTGCTTTGGCGGGATGCACATTGACATCGACAAGGGCAGGATCAAGGGTGAGGAAGAGAACTGCCACCGGATGGCGGTCGCGTGCGATGACATCGGAATAAGCACCGCGCAGCGCCCCGAAAATCTGTTTATCGCGAACAGGACGGCCATTCACATAGGCAAACTGATGCAATGCATTGCCGCGATTGAATGAGGGAATACCGGCAAATCCGGCCAGTCGGATGCCATCGCGTTCGGCATCGATATGTAGTGCATTCTCGGAAAACTCCTTACCGAGAATCTGCCCGATACGCTCAAGCGTGGCTTCAGCGCCGGTGCCGGTTGCCGGAAGTTCAAGCGGCGTCCGGTCAGTGCCGGCCAGCGAAAACCGGACATGCGGGAAGGCGATGGCAATGCGCTTTACGACATCGGTAATGGCTGTCGCTTCGGCGCGGTCCGTCTTCATGAATTTGAGACGTGCAGGCGTCGCATAAAAGAGATCGCGCACTTCTGCGATGGTGCCGCGGTTCAGTGCTGACGGGCGAGGGCCGTCCAGATGCCCGCCATTGACTGCAACCTCAAATCCTGATTCCGCATCCTGTGGGCGGGATTTCAGTGTCAGTTTCGACACGGAGCCGATTGAGGGCAGGGCCTCGCCACGGAAACCGAGCGCGCGAATATCATGCACATCATCGGTCAGCTTCGACGTGCAATGCCGTGAAACTGCCAGTGGCAACTCATTTGACGGAATACCTGAACCATTATCCGTGACACGCAGCAGCGTCTTGCCGCCACCGGCCGTTACGACTTCGATACGGGTTGCGCCCGCATCGATGGCGTTTTCGACTAGCTCTTTGATTACGCTGGCAGGGCGTTCAATCACCTCGCCAGCGGCAATCTGGTTGATAATGGTTTCGCTTAAGTGCTGGATCGTCATGCAGTGACTATAGCGGATTCGCGAACGCGAAGAACCACCATTTGCTACAGCATGATTCCTTAAACTTGAATCAGTTTAAGGTAAAATTACGCTTTAAATATAAAGTGTTAGAGCGCCATGCGCCCGGAGGGGCGCACGGCGCTCTAATGATTCAGATCACAATTCGCGTAGCGCGTTTTGAATCAGGTGCGACCGTAAACATCATCAAAACGAACGATGTCGTCTTCACCCAGATATTCTCCACTCTGCACTTCAATCAGTACCAACGGTAAAATGCCAGGGTTTTCCAGACGGTGTTTGAAGCCGCACGGAATATAGGTCGACTGGTTGGTCGTCAGCAGGATTTCCCGGTCGCCATTGGTGACTTTGGCAGTGCCTGAAACAACGATCCAGTGTTCGGAACGGTGATGATGGGCCTGAAGGCTGAGGCGGCTGCCGGATTTCACCTCAATACGTTTGATCTTGAAGCCATCGCCTTCTTCGAGAACGGTATAGGTTCCCCAAGGACGATGCGCGGTGCGATGCAGTTTTGCAGCTTCATGGCCCTTCGCACGAAGCTTGTTGAACACTTTGCGGACGTCCTGTGCTTTGTCGCGATGGGCGACCAGCAGCGCGTCCGGCGTGTCGACAACCAACAGGTCGTGAACGCCGACGAGGCTGACGAGACGTGTTTCCGAAAGAACGAAGCTGTCGGTTGTATCTTCGAGCACTGTTTCGCCACGCAGGCGGTTGCCTTCAGCATCCGGTGTCACGAGGTCGGCCATTGCGGCCCATGAACCAATGTCTGACCAGCCACAGGAAACCGGGATACAGGCGATATTCTGCGCCTTTTCCATGACGGCATAGTCGATGGAAATGGCAGGTGTGGCCGCAAACTGATCTTTGGCAATCTCAAGCGTTTTGGTTTCGCCGTTGCTTCCGCGACGGGCTGCTTCAAGCGCTGCCTTTGCACCAGCAAGGACCTCCGGTGCATGAACCTGCATGGCGGCAATCATTGTGGCTGCCTGGAAGCAGAACATGCCGGAGTTCCAATAATGGCGGCCACCGTCCACATAGGACTGAGCGGTTATTTCATCGGGCTTTTCGACAAAACGAAGAACATCGGTACCGTCAACTTCGATATAGCCAAAGCCTGTTTCCGGATGATCAGGTACGATGCCGAATGTGACGATACGGCCTGTTTCGGCAATGGAGCGGGCCTTGCTGACGGCTTCAGCAAATGCGGCTTCATCTTCGATCAGGTGATCTGCAGGCATGACCAGAAGGACGGTGTTTTCGCCATAAGCAGCTGCGGCCTGAAGGGCAGCGAGTGCCACAGCCGGTGCCGTGTCGCGCCCAAGCGGTTCAAGCAGAAACGTATTTTCGATTTTGCGTGCGCCCGCAGCAGCATAGGCGTCGAGCGTCAGGAACAGAAAATCGCGGTTGGTGACAGTGAGAATCTGATCCACATCATCAAGATGCGACGCGCGCGCATAGGTTTTGCCGATCAGCGTGCCACCATCGGGCAGTTCGATAAATGGCTTGGGATGTGCGTCACGCGAAAGCGGCCAAAGTCTGGAGCCTGAGCCACCGCTAATTATAACCGGAATAAAGCTCATTTGCTGTTTGCATCCTTCGTTGCGTTGCGGGCGATTTCAAGTCCCATGGTCAATAGTTTTGCGGCCTGTTCTGCATCAGAGGCTTCGACATAACAGCGAAGTTCCGGCGCATTGCCTGATGCACGATAATGCACCGCATTGCCTGACGCAAAAAACAGCTTCACGCCGTCGATTGTTTCAAGCCGTATAACGTTATCGCTTGGCGGGAAAAGATGAATGCGCGCGTCTTCCTGCGTGATTACGGAAAGAAAGGCCGCGCTTTTCTCCTGCGGTACGTCCTGCAGCCGATCACTCAGGGCCACGCGGAACCCGTAGCTTTTTGCGATTTCAGAGAGAGGTTTCTGCGTTTCTTTCATCGTGCAAAGGCAGGCCAGAATAGGCAGAAGCGCATCGCGCGTTGGCAGCGCTGAAAGTGCATGGCCTGATTTTTCAACCGTGCTGCCGAGAAGCACGCCACCATTGGCTTCAAAGCCGACGACAGCATTGGCCTTTTCGCTCAAAGCTTGTTCCATGCCTGAAATGACATAGGGCGAGCCGACGCGGGTACGCAGCACGCGGGCAAATTTTCCGCATTCTTCCAGTGCTGCATTCGACGTTACGGGTGTGACGATTGTATCAGCGTCAGCCCAGGCGGCTGTAATCGCGCCGACAAGATCGCCTCGCACAAATTCACCGTGCTCATCGGCAATCAGTGGACGATCCGCATCACCGTCAGTCGAGACAATGGCGTCAAAACGATCCTGTTTGGCCCAGTTCGCAAGGAGCTGAATATCTTCAGGGCGCAGCGCTTCCGTATCGACAGGTACAAAAACATCGGAACGGCCCAGAGCGACCGCATCAGCGCCCAGTTCACTGAGGACTTTCATCAGAAGATCGCGTGCAACCGACGAATGCTGATAAACGCCGACTTTTAAACCGGAAAGGCTGTTTGCTCCAAGAAGCTTGGTATAGCGTTTTGCATAAGCGTCGAGCGCGTCTGCGCTTACGGGAAGATTTGTTGCTTTGCGTGGTGCAAGGTCTGCCGGAAGCTTTGCGTAGGCCACGCTGATTGCGGCTTCATCATCCTTATCGATCTCGCCATCGCGACGATAGAATTTAAGCCCGTTGCGATCATCCGGAATATGACTGCCAGTGATCATAATGCAGGGCGCGTTCTGCGAAATCGCGAAATAGCTGAGAGCTGGGGTGGGTAGCACGCCGCAATCGACAGGCTTGAAACCGGCATCTTCGATGGCGCCCATTGTGAGGGCTGCAATGTCGGGGCTGGAGGGCCGCAAGTCCTGGCCGACGAAAACCTTATCGCCTGGATGCAGGCCGCCCCTTGCTGCCAGCATGTTAACGAAAGCAAGCGAATAGGCATAGGCAGGCAATCCGTTGAGCTCGGTTGCTAGGCCTCGAAGGCCGCTTGTGCCGAATTTGAGGGAATTGCCTGTCATACCGTGCCCGACCCCGTTTTTCAGATGAAAATCAATCTACTGCGACTTCTCCTATCGCGTATATTGCGGACTGTTTCAATTGCTGCGTGTTGATGTGGTTATCGAGAACTTTCCGTTTGGAGGATCGATCCCGTTCCATCAGGTCGATCCTCGTTTCAATCCAATAAGACTTATGCTTGAGAGCGGGCTTTGATCTGATTGGATCAGATCGGCGCTCTAGAGCATTTCCTGTTTTGATTGAGTCATTGAAAATGCTCTATCCATTTATTTTTAAGCGCATCTTTTTCCGAAAACCGCTTCGCACTTTTCGGGATGCGCTCTAAACATAATCCCGATGGGCGGGCAGGTTTAGGTCTGGCAGACTTTCAGCCTGCGTCACCGCACGGGCAACGGCCTGTGCCATCACGGTTGCGGCAATCGCACCAATAGCCGTTACATCAGCTTCAACACCAGTTGCCTTGCCTGTCGAGAGCGCAAAGATGGTATCGCCATCCCACATTGTGTGGATCGGGTTAATCGTTCGCGCAAAGCCATCATGCGCCATACCGGCGATTTTCTTAAGTTCTGCCTTGTTGAAAGGGACGTTGGTTGCAATTGCACCAATGGTGGTGTTGGCGCCGCCAGACTTGACGACATTGCGACCCTGCATGATCGAATCCATGATATTGCGGAAGCCCTTGCCGTCTTCATTACGCGCGCCCGCCAGAATTTGCTGCGAATTGGGCGCATAGACATCGCCAACAGCATTGACCGCAACAATCGCACCGACCACGACTTCGGTGCCCGGCACCTTGTAGCTTGCCGTGCCGAGGCCGCCTTTCATGGCGTAGTCCATGCCGAACATTTTGCCGACGGTGGCACCTGCACCTGCACCGATATTGCCTTCGCCGGATGCTTCTGATTTCGCGGCCTTACAGGCAAGATAACCCGCCTCTTCATCCGGGCGGATAGAAAAATCACCGACGCCGAGATCCATGAGGATCGCGGCCGGTACAATCGGCACAACGCCTTTGCCAATCTTGAAACCGAGATTATTCTCTTCAAGATAGCGCATAACGCCAGTCGCGGCACTCAAGCCATAGGCACTGCCACCAGACAGCAGAATGGCCTGTACCTGCTGAACATAATTGATGGGGTCAAGAAGGTCGGTTTCGCGGGTTCCGGGGGCCGAGCCGCGCACATCGACGCCAGCAGTTGCACCTTCTTCGCAGAGCAGAACCGTGCAGCCTGTCGGGCGCTTTGTCAGTGTGTGATGGCCGAGTTTGATTCCCGGTACATCACTGATGCTTCCGCCCATAAGTTCCAGCATATCTTGGTCTCCCCTACCTGCCGCTGATGCCTGACCGACTATGAAGGGCATTGTTCCAAGCCCTGCAAGCGTTTTTGCGAATGTACGTCTGTCCATTTTTTTCTCCCCCTGAAATGAATAATCAGTCGATAATTACAGCATAATTCCTTAAAATTGAATCAGTCGTAAGTAAAATTATGCTGTAAATATAGAGTGTTGGAGCAACCTTTGTGCGCCCAGGAGGGCGCTCGGCGCTCAAGTACTATAGATTTGAAGCTCCCATCATTTGTGTCGCACTTACGGTTAAGAACTTCAAATCCGCAAACCTCACCAGATTCAAAAATTTACTGGCCTGATTCCAACATTTGCTTCCCTCGGTTCGTGTGCTGAGCAAATGTTGGAATTAAAAAGGCCGCTAGGCTCTATCTTTTGCGCGACGCTGACGAAGCACGTCGGCCACAAAAGTGCGCGACAATGCATGATATAGCGGTTCATGCGAAATGAGCCGTGCCGTACCATAGCCAAGCATGGAAGCGCACATAAGCGGGATGACATTATTATGGTTGCCGGTCATTTCCAGAATGATAACAAAGGCCGTCATCGGAGCCTGAACGACACCGGCGAAGTATCCAGCCATACCTAAAACCGCAGCAAGGCTGGCACTCGTCCCCAGCACGAGACCGATTGTGCTACCGAGGCCAGCGCCGACTGAAAGCGAAGGCGCAAAGATACCGCCGGGAATGCCGGAAGCCATGGAAAGCAGTCCCGCAAGAAACTTTTCTATAAAGTAGAAGGGCGGCAGTGAAAGGCCTTCAACTGCACTGCGAGCCTGATCATAGCCGGTGCCAAAGGTGGCTCCACCTGTTGCTATGCCGATAATTGCAATGATAAAGCCGCATGTGCCAGCAAAAAGGATGCTATTACGCAATGGTGCTTTCTGCATCAACCGACGTGTTTGCTTGGTAATACTCAGAGCCAATGCACTGAAGATTGCACCCAAGGCACCGCCAATAACGCCACAGGCGATCACCAAGACCCATTCAATGTGTGTGGTAACGGTGACGGTTGTCAGGCCGAAATAATTATAGTTTCCAACCAGTCCAAGTGATGCGAGGCCAGCAAGGATCACAGCTGAAAGAACCAGCCCGTTGGTCCGTGCAGCATAGGCACGCCCCATTTCTTCAATGGCAAAGACGATGCCCGCAAGCGGCGTGTTAAAAGCTGCCGCGATGCCTGCTGCTGAGCCCGCAAGGATCAGGCCGCGGGCTTGTTCCATGCCGCCAAAGCGGGCGGATTGTAACATGATCGATGCGCCGATCTGAACGGTGGGACCTTCACGCCCGATAGATGCTCCGCAAAAAAGCCCCATAATTGTCAGCAGGATTTTTCCGAAAGCCACTTTGATGGAAAGCAATAATGAACGGTCTTCGGGGTCGGTCAGATGGCGTGCCGCTATTGCTTGCGGAATACCGCTGCCGCCTGAGCCGGGAAAATACCGCAATGCGATCCAAGAACAGAGCATGAAACCAAGTGGCGTGATGATGAGTGGCAGCCAGTTACGCCAGCCACTCTCGCTGCTGTGGGTGATTGCTTTGAACCAGTCCTGAGCGATATCTGCCGCCTGGGCGAAGCCGACACTGATCAATCCGATAGCAATTGCGCCGCACCAGAATACCAGTCTTGGCTTCCACAAGCGTGACGACAACCACATGGCTCGTGACCGGCGAATGAGCGGAACACGTCTATAGGATTTACGCATAATGCCCCTTTCGGGCTAATCGCTTTAATTATGGGAAGGATTTATCATGGAAATCGTTATCAGTAACTGAAACTTGTAAGTAAAAGACTTTCCATTTGGTCATAAGCATGTTACCAGCCGGTGCCAATTCAACCTAGTAACCCAGACACGTCGCTGCTCCCGAACATATTCCGGAGAGGCGGCTTTTCTTATTCAAAGGAATTGGCAATGGCTAAAATCGTGGAATCGCCCACCGGCGCTCTCGCTCTCACATTCGATGATGTGTTGTTGCAGCCGGGCCATTCCGAAGTGATGCCAGGTCAGGTTGATCTGCGCACCCGCATTGCTGCAGACATCGAACTCAACCTGCCACTCCTTTCCGCCGCTATGGATACGGTCACGGAATCGCGCCTTGCTATCGCAATGGCACAGGCTGGCGGTATTGGTGTTATTCACCGCAATCTCACCCCTGAACGTCAGGCTGAAGAAGTCCGTCAGGTGAAGAAGTTTGAATCCGGTATGGTTGTGAACCCTGTCACCATCGGACCGGACGCAACGCTTGCCGATGCACAGGCGCTTATGAAGGCGCATCGCATTTCCGGCATTCCTGTCGTTGAAAATGCCACCAAGGGTCCGGGCCGTCTCGTTGGTATTCTGACCAACCGCGATGTGCGCTTTGCATCTGATCCGGCACAGAAGATTTATGAACTGATGACCCGTGAGAATCTCATCACGGTTCGCGAAAACGTCAATCAGGACGAAGCCAAGCGTCTTCTTCATGCGCACCGCATCGAAAAGCTGCTGGTCGTTGACGATAAGGGCCGTTGCGTTGGTCTGATTACCGTCAAGGACATGGAAAAGTCGCAGCTCAATCCAAATGCCGCGAAGGACGCGCAGGGCCGTTTGCGCGCTGCTGCTGCAACGAGCGTTGGCGAAGATGGTTATGAACGTGCTGAACGCCTGATCGATGCTGGCGTTGACCTTCTCGTGGTCGATACGGCTCATGGTCATTCGCAGCGTGTTCTTGATGCAGTTGCTCGCATCAAGAAGGCTTATCCGAATGTCGCTATTCTTGCAGGCAATGTTGCCACCGCTGGCGGCACACAGGCGCTGATCGATGCGGGTGCAGATGCGGTCAAGGTTGGTATCGGACCGGGTTCGATATGCACGACGCGCATTGTTGCAGGCGTTGGCGTGCCGCAGCTCTCGGCGATCATGTCGGCTGTCGAAGCTGCACACAAGCACAACATTCCTGTGATCGCAGATGGTGGGATCAAGTTCTCCGGTGATTTCGCCAAGGCACTGGCCGCTGGCGCAGTTGCTGCAATGGCTGGCTCATTGCTGGCCGGTACGGAAGAAAGCCCGGGCGAAGTTTATCTGCATCAGGGTCGTTCGTTCAAATCCTACCGTGGTATGGGCTCGGTTGGCGCCATGGCACGCGGTTCGGCAGACCGTTATTTCCAGGCTGAAGTCCGTGATGAGCTGAAGCTCGTGCCGGAAGGCATTGAAGGTCAGGTCGCTTATAAGGGGCCGATCTCGGCAGTTCTGCACCAGCTCGCTGGTGGCCTGCGTGCTTCCATGGGCTATGTTGGTGCCAAGACACTGGAAGAATTCCGCGATAAGGCAACCTTCGTGCGTATTTCCAATGCTGGTCTGCGCGAAAGCCATTCGCATGGTGTAGCGATCACCCGTGAAAGCCCGAACTATCCGGGCGGCATGTAATATCATACCGGATGTAATGGTTTATCAAGGCGGCCTTTACGGCCGCCTTTTTCATGCCAATGTGGCAAGCTCCGCATCGTCAATGAGCAGATGGCCTGCACTTTCGACAATGCAATCAGCAAGCGCCTGAAAGTCTTTGCGGCGTTTGCTTTGCCTGCGCCAGAACAGGGCAATTTCGCGTTTTGGCTGCTCACCGTCAAATGGCACAATCCGCATATGATTGCTGCGCGCTTCAGCACGCACTGCAATTTCGGGGATCAGCGTCAGACCCATGCCATGGCTGACCATCTGCAAAAGCGTCGTCATGCTGGTCGCGCCGTATTTGACCAGCTGGCGCTGTGGTGGCAGCGAGCAAACCGCAAGCGCCTGATCACGCATACAATGGCCTTCTTCAAGCAATAGCAAGCGGTCGAGCGCTACATTATCCTGTGTCATGGGCGAGGATAAGATCGTCTGGTCATTGCTGGAAGTGGCAATCAGAAAGCGATCATCAAAAAGCTTCTGATGTGCAAGGCGATCATCGACGATCGGAAGGGCTGCGACGATGGCGTCAATCTCGCCCGCGTGAAGCTCGTCCAGAAGCTTGGCTGTCACGCTTTCACGCAATTGCAGGCGGAATGACGGGTGACGGTCTCGCAATAGTGGGATGAGATGCGGCACCAGATAGGGTGCTACTGTCGGGATGATGCCCAGCCGCAATTGCGTTTGCAGCAGCCCTTTGCTCTGCGCTGAAATTTCCTCAAGTGCATGAAGTTCTTTCAGGATGGTGCGAATGCCGGGCAGCAACTCGCGGCCAAGCTCTGTCATAATGACTTTACGTTGCGAGCGCTCAAATAGGGACGCGCCCGCCACAGCCTCCATTTCGGCAATCTGTGCTGAGAGAGCAGGTTGCGAAATATGTGCCAGCTCAGCCGCTTTCCTAAAATGCAGGGTGCTTGCGAGCGCATCGAAATAGCGCATTTGTCTGATCGTAAACATGATAAGAAAATCCTATCAATAATAACACAAAAAGCAATTGGAGATTATTATTGGAACAAGTCTAAACTGCCTTCGTTACCCAGCCAGAGCGTGATGCAGCGGGGCTGCTCATGCCAAAAGCCAGGCTGAATGCTGGATCGACCAATTTATTTTAGGAGGGAAATTCCCATGGCAGACCGTCCGATTTTGACCACAAGCGCTGGTGCGCCTATTCCGGATAACCAGAATTCCCTTACCGCCGGTGAGCGCGGTCCTGTCTTGCTGCAGGATTATCAGCTGATTGAGAAGCTGACGCATCAGAACCGTGAACGCATTCCGGAACGTGTTGTTCATGCCAAGGGTTGGGGTGCATTCGGCACGCTGACCATCACTGGCGATATTTCGAAATATACCAAAGCCAAGGCATTGCAGCCGGGTGCGAAGACGCCAATGCTGGCGCGCTTCTCGACTGTTGCCGGTGAGCAGGGTGCTGCTGACGCTGAGCGCGATGTTCGCGGCTTTGCGCTTAAATTCTACACCGAAGAAGGCAACTGGGATCTGGTCGGCAACAACACGCCGGTCTTCTTCGTGCGTGATCCGCTGAAGTTCCCGGATTTCATCCACACCCAGAAGCGTCATCCCAAGACTAATTTGCGTTCTTCTACCGCTATGTGGGATTTCTGGTCGCTTTCGCCAGAAAGTCTGCATCAGGTGACAATCCTGATGTCTGATCGCGGTTTGCCAACCGATGTGCGTCACATCAACGGTTATGGCTCGCACACCTATTCCTTCTGGAATGAAGCGGGCGAGCGCTACTGGGTCAAGTTCCACTTCAAAACCCTGCAGGGCCATAAGCACTGGACGAATGAAGAAGCCGAGCATGTGATCGGCCGTACGCGTGAGTCCACGCAGGAAGATCTGTTCACGTCCATCGATAAGGGCGAATTCCCGAAGTGGAAGGTTCAGGTGCAGATTATGCCGGAACTGGACGCCGACAAAACGCCTTACAATCCGTTCGATCTCACCAAGGTGTGGCCACATGCTGACTATCCGCCAATCGATATTGGCGTGATGGAGCTCAACCGCAATGCGGAAAATTACTTCACCGAGATTGAAAACGCTGCATTCTCGCCGTCGAACATCGTACCGGGCATCAGCTATTCGCCGGACAAGATGTTGCAGGCTCGCCTGTTCTCCTATGCCGATGCACATCGTCATCGTCTAGGCACGCATTATGAAAACATGCCGGTGAACCAGCCGAAATGCCCTGTGCATCACTATCACCGCGATGGTCAGATGAATACTTTTGGCGGCATCGCAACGGGTAATCCGGATGCGTATTACGAGCCGAACTCGTTCAACGGTCCGGTTGAGCAGCCATCAGCCAAGGAACCACCGCTGCGCATTACCGGCAATGCAGATCGTTATAATCATCGCATTGGTAATGATGACTATTCGCAGCCGCGTGCTTTGTTCAACCTGTTCGATGATGGCCAGAAGCTGCGCCTGTTCTCCAACATTGCCGCTGCAATGACGGGTGTTCCGGGCTTCATCGTTGAACGTCAGCTGGGCCACTTCAAGCTCATCCATCCGGATTATGAAGCGGGTGTACGGGCGGCGCTCAAAAAGGCGCATGGCTATGAAGCCAATACGATCGCTCTTGAAGAAGAGTCGACCGCCGCAGCCGAGTAAGCGCTAGAGCGTTCAATCTAAAAAGCCGGGACAGTTGTTCCGGCTTTTTGCTTTTGCACTCAGAACATCATCCTTAAACCTGGATCAGTTTAAGGAATGACATTCTGATTTAAAGGCCAGTTAAAACGCTACACGGTCTAATTGCCGATTGCCTTTTCCCATCAATGAAGGCTATGCCCGACTTAACAAATATGAAGGAGCAGCAATGCGGCTTGGCGGACGCCTTCAGGCGGCAATCGAGGTTTTGAACGATATTGAAGCGGGAAAGCGCCCGGCTTCCGATGCACTGAAGGATTGGGGTGCATCGCACCGCTTTGCCGGTGCGGGTGATCGTGCCGTCATCGGCAATATTGTTTATGATGCGTTGCGTCGAAAACTATCCATCGCCTGGCGCATGGATGCAGATGATGCACGCGCGCTGGCCTTTGGCGCGCTGGTCTCCGAAGGCGGCATGGATTTTGCTGCTATTGATGCCGCGCTTGAGGGCGATAAATTTGCGCCGGAAGTGATTGAAGCAGCTCGCCGCGAGGCTTGGGAAAGCCGCGAAGTCACGGATGCGCCTGCTTATGTTCGTGCAGATGTGCCTGAATGGTGCGTGCCGTCGTTTGAAGCGCTGTTTGGTGAGCGCTGGGTGGAAGAAGCTGCGGCTCTTTCCACACGCCCGCCGGTTGATCTGCGCGTCAATCTGCTCAAGGCCAAACCAGAAGCCGTCATCGGAGCATTGGAAAAAGCAGGCGTTGCAAAGGCTCCGCTGATTAATCAGGCGTTGCGTATTCCGCCCATCGAAGCGCTTGGCCGTCATCCCAATGTCCAGACGGATCAGTCATTCCTTGATGGCTGGTTTGAAGTGCAGGATCTGGGGTCGCAGCTCGCTGCTTTGTTTGCGGGTGCGAAACCCGGCGAACAGGTGCTGGATTATTGCGCGGGCGCTGGTGGCAAAACACTGGCGCTGGCCGCAGCCATGCAGAACAGCGGGCAGGTCCATGCTTACGATGCTGAGCGCGCCCGCCTCTCGCCAATGAACGACCGCTTGCAGCGTGCAGGTGTTCGCAACACGCAGATACATGGCAATCTTGATGCGCTGGCACCACTGATCGAGCGCATGGACCTCGTGCTGACCGATGCGCCGTGCACGGGTTCAGGTACATGGCGGCGCAGGCCGGACGCAAAATGGCGTCTCAACGATCAACAGCTCGAACGTCGTATGCAGGATCAGCATGAAGTGCTGGAAGCCGCAAAACACTATGTAAAGCCGGGTGGAAGGCTGGTCTATGTAACCTGTTCGCTGTTTGCGGAAGAGAATACGAGGCAGGTCGAGCGCTTCCTCGCTGAAAACAGCAATTTCGAAGAAGCTTCGCCTCGCGAACTCTGGAATGCCGTTGTTCCTGATGCTGGCGATACTGCCCCTGTTTTCCCGGCTCGAGGTAGTGTATTTTCCCCATTGTCAACGGGCACAGATGGGTTTTATGTGAGTGTTCTACATAAACGAGGCTGACTTCAGGGAGCTTTATGCCAGCGCACAGAATTGCGGAGCCTGATTTTAAGGAGCGCGTCGAAGAAAGTTTCGGTCGACAGGCAGCCATGAAGTTGATCGGTGCAGAGCTTACGCGCTGCGAGCCCGGTATTGTAGAAGTTGAGATGCCGTTTCGGGAAGAGTTGACACAACAGCACGGCATTCTCCATGCAGGTATCATTTCCGCAGCGCTGGACTCGGCCTGCGGTTATGCGGCACTCAGCCTTATGCCTTCCGAGGCTGCGGTGCTTACAATTGAGTTTAAGGTCAATCTGCTCGCCCCAGGCAGAGGTGATCGGTTTCTGTTCCGAGGCGAAGTTACCAAGCCCGGACGAACGATTATGGTCAGTGATGGACAGGCTTTCGCTGTCACAGACACGGAAGTGCGTCTCATCGCGACCATGACAGGCACAATGATGGTTGTTCAAGATCGCAAGGGGCTACAGGGATGATCAGAACGATTGCAGATAAACGTCTTCTGTATGTGATGGCTACAGAAGCCGAATATGGTCCGTATTTAAGTTCACTTTTTTTGCCGTTGATGATTGGTGTCGGGCCGGTGGAAGCCTCGATCAATCTGACGCGCGTTCTGGCTGTGCTGGAACAGCAGGGCGAATTGCCTGATCTCGTGATTTCTATCGGCTCCGCCGGATCGGCAAAGCTTGAACAGACAGAAGTTTATCAGGTCTCATCAGTTGCCTATCGCGACATGGATGCTTCACCACTGGGATTTGAAAAAGGCCGCACGCCATTTCTTGATCTGCCAAAATCGATTGCGCTGCCTTGCCTGATGCCGAATTTGCCAACAGCTACGCTTTCAACAGGCGCGAATATCGTTTCCGGCAAAGCCTATGACGATATCGATGCGGACATGGTCGATATGGAAACATTTGCCTGCTTGCGCGTCTGCCAGACATTCGGTGTGGGGCTTATCGGCCTGCGTGGCATATCCGATGGTGCGCGCGAATTGCGTCATGTCGGTGACTGGACCGAGTATCTCCATGCCATTGACAAAAAAATGGCTGGTGTCGTTGAGCAATTGGAGGCGGCTCTTTTGAAAGGAGAGCTGACACTTCCTGACAAGGATATGTCAGTATAGGCGCGGTTCCTATGCGCGATTGTTGAAACATGGCACTTCGTCCATTGCATTTTCGGCACTTTTTATCTAGATGCTGCGCATGAGCACCACGGCACATCCTGACACTATTCTTATCATCGACTTTGGCAGCCAGGTCACGCAGCTGATTGCGCGTCGCGTGCGCGAAGCCAATGTCTATTGTGAAATCGTCCCTTTCCAGTCAGCGGAAGAGGCTTTCAAAAGGCTTGCACCGAAGGGCGTTATCCTTTCGGGTAGCCCGCACTCGACGACCGATATCGGATCGCCGCGTGCTCCACAGTCTGTATTTGACGCAGGCATCCCTGTTCTCGGCATCTGCTACGGCGAACAGACCATGTGCGCCCAGCTGGGTGGCAAGGTCGAAAGCGGCCATGATCGCGAGTTCGGTCGTGCGTTCCTCGACGTGCAGTCGGACAGCCCACTGTTTGACGGTATCTGGGCCAAGGGCACACGCCATCAGGTTTGGATGAGCCACGGCGACCGCGTAACGTCGCTGCCAGATGGTTTCACTATCATTGGGACCTCGCCAAACGCACCATTTGCAGCGATCGCTGATGAAAAGCGCAAATATTACGGCGTGCAGTTCCATCCGGAAGTCGTACACACACCAGACGGCGCAAAGCTTCTTCAAAACTTCGTTCATCGCATTGTCGGCGTAAAGCCAGGCTGGACGATGGGCGCTTACCGCGAACAGGCTGTCGAAGCGATCCGCAAGCAGGTTGGTAGCGGCAAGGTTATCTGCGCGCTTTCCGGCGGCGTCGATTCCTCCGTTGCGGCCCTTCTGGCGCATGAAGCCATTGGCGATCAGCTGACCTGTATCCTCGTCGATCACGGTCTGATGCGCAAAAACGAAGCTGCGCAGGTCGTTGAAATGTTCCGCGAACATTACAATCTGCCGCTCATTCTCGTCGATGCTGCTGATCGTTTCATCGGTGAGCTGGAAGGCGAAACCGATCCTGAAAAGAAGCGCAAGACGATTGGCCGTCTCTTTATTGAAGTGTTTGAAGAAGAAGCCAAGAAGCTCGGCGGCGCGGATTTCCTCGTGCAGGGTACGCTCTATCCCGACGTCATCGAAAGCGTTTCCTTTACCGGCGGACCTTCGGTTACGATCAAGTCGCACCACAATGTCGGTGGTCTTCCAGAGCGCATGAAGATGCAGCTGGTCGAGCCGCTGCGCGAATTGTTCAAGGACGAAGTGCGTATGCTCGGCAAGGAGCTGGGCCTGCCGGACAGCTTCATCGGCCGTCATCCATTCCCGGGTCCGGGTCTTGCGATCCGCTGCCCAGGCGGCATCACGCGCGAGAAACTTGAAATCCTGCGTGAAGCCGATGCGATTTACCTTGATGAAATCCGCAAGGCTGGTCTTTACGATGCCATCTGGCAGGCATTCGCCGTTCTGCTTCCGGTCCAGACCGTGGGCGTTATGGGTGATGGCCGCACCTATGAATTCGTCTGCGCGCTGCGCGCAGTGACTTCGGTCGATGGCATGACTGCCGATTTCTACCACTACGACATGAACTTCCTTGGCAATGCGGCAACCCGCATCATCAACGAAGTACGCGGCATCAACCGCGTGGTCTATGACGTGACCTCGAAGCCTCCAGGCACGATCGAGTGGGAATAATCGGAGCTTAGCTCACATATCTGTGCCGTCGCATCTTGATAAGGATGCGGCGGCACAGTGCTATTTGGCCCTTGAAAATAAGGGCTACTGGTTGATCTCGGGTTCGACCAGTCTTCTCAGCTTATCGAGCGAATCCTGCCAGCCGAGATAGCAAGCCTCAGCCGGAATGATGTCCGGAACGCCTTCCTGCGTAATATTGATTTCCGTGCCGACCGACACAGCTTTCAGCTCAATCGTCACTTTCATTTCGCCGGGCAGGTTGGGATCGTCGAACCTGTCGGTGTAGACCAGGCGTTCTCCCGGCACGAGCTCGACATAAGTTCCGCCGAAGGAATGCGACTCGCCGGTCGTGAAGTTGCGGAACGACATTTTATGGCCGCCACCGACCTTCGCGTTCATTTCATGCACGGTGCAAAGAAAGCCGTATGGCGGTATCCAGCTCGCAATTGCGTCCGGCTCGACGAATGCGCGATAGACCTTTTCGGGCTTGGTGGCGATAACGCGGTGCAGACGAATAGTGCTAGGCATAGTTTCCTCCCATGGCCTTTTCTGAACGACCTGTCAGGCCGTCTTTCGGTTGAACAACAATTCCAGATATCGGTAGAGGTGGTCGATGCTTTCGATGGCACGCTGCGGATCGCCGCTCGCTTTCGCTAGAATGAAAGCACCTTGAATGACGCCCTGTGTATGAAGCGCCAGGCTTTCTGCGGTGAAGCCGTAACTAACAGCGTGTTGGGTCATCGCAGCTTCTATATCTGCGATCAATGTGTCTGCATGACCCGAGATGCTGTCCCAGCAAGCTTTCTGGATGGCAGGGTTTGTACCATAAGTTTCCTGCGCCATTGTGCCCACAAGACAGGTAAACTCTGGCAATTCGCCTTGGATCAGTTCTTTGCGAAAGGCGACATAAGCCAGAACCCGGTCCAATGGTTCCGGATGCGTGTGATAGGGGGCTTCGGCAAAAAACACGCTGGTCGTTTCCGACCAGTAATTTGCTGCAGCGACGGCCAAATCTTCCTTGCTGGTAAAGTGGTGGAAGAAGGCACCTTTCGATAAGCTCGCCTCCGCGCAGATGTCGTCAACTGTCGTAGCGGCATAGCCCTTCATCCGGATGACGGTGAGTGCTGCTTCCAGCAGGCTCGGCTTCGTTGAAGGGTTCTGCGTTCTCGCCATTCTCATTCTCCTCTGTATTAATATACCAACCAGTTGGTATTTAATCAAGTGAGTTCTTTACCGGCTTTTTGCTGAGGATTTGGGCGAGAATCGCATTGGGATTAAAAGGTGAAAATTTATTGCTGTTGTTATCCGTACTCGCCTCAGAGGTGTTGGAAACCCAACGCAGGAGCTCAACGTCGCACAGAGCGTTCCAGCTTGCCGATCTCGCTTGGCATCTTAGGTCTCTTGAAGCTGATCGGGAACCCGCTCAGCCCCACCCATGCGCAGATAAGCCATAGATCCAAGGCGCATCAGCTTTTTTGTTTAGGAATGGCTGTCCCTTCGACATTGTCGTGACTGTGCTGAATACACCAAGCCTACACTGGGCGACATACTCGGCAAAAGCGCCATCTTTCTCCCGAGTGTCGATGCGGGCAAACTCACCTTTAAGCTCTCGAAGGTGGATCGCGGCCAGTTGAATTGCATCCTGGTCGTTGCTTGCCACGATAGGTCCGATAACTTTACCGCGTCCGAATTCCCGACAGAAGGAATAACCAACGAGTTGGCCATTGCGCTTCAACCCATAGATTTCTGCTTTTTCAGAGATCAATTGAAGCAGGTGAGTGCGATCAGTGCCAAATGCATTTGCATCCAGCCGGGCGATTGCTTGCAGCCCCGAAGCCGAAAGCGAAAGGAGCTCTCCTTCAAGGGGCGGTAATGGTGGAAGCACCAGTGCGACTTCACCCTGACATTGATAGACAGTCGCTTCTTTCATAAAGCCCATAGAGATATAGAGACTGTAAGCCGCATGGGTGGCATTAAGGCTCAGATTGCGGCCACTACAGCGTTCCAAGACCTGCTCCATCAACCAACGTCCGTTGCCCTGAGCCTGAGTACGGGGAGAGGTGATAACCATGCCGACCGTGGCAAAATTATCGCCATACGGAAACCACATGGCACTACCAAATACACGTCCGATCCCATCGACGGCCACGAGACCTTCACCGGATTTCAAAAGCAGTTCCCAGTCATTTGGCCGATGGGGCCATCGAACGCCCATCGACAGGCCGTGGAGCAGACTGATGTCGACTTCTTGAATATCGCGTGCGCTCAATTCGAATGATTTCAGTTGCACTGAGTTCTGCATATCAGCTAATCCGCTTCCTACCCTACGACCCAAGCCTGCAATCATGCAGTGTTTTTGATCCTGCCAATGAAAGCAATTGGTTTGGCAGGCGTATTTTGCCGCATGATCTCACAGAGCGGTCGGCATGATTTGCTTCCTGGCTATCCGAATTCGCAATCTTTGTTTGAAGCTGGGGCTTATTCGGCACGGAACGCTGCCCGCGATATTTATGCTGATAGCAATCCCAAAGGCTGCGTAGAACCTACGCGCGCCGGGGAGATGGTCATGATGTGTTGTCG
This sequence comes from Brucella sp. NBRC 12953, assembly GCF_040369775.1. Lineage (NCBI taxonomy): Bacteria > Pseudomonadati > Pseudomonadota > Alphaproteobacteria > Hyphomicrobiales > Brucellaceae > Brucella > Brucella sp. NBRC 12953. The sequence goes on along the minus strand of NZ_BAABSV010000003.1, from coordinate 14,409 downwards.
ATGACCTCCCTCGGCGCGTCCCAACTATCTAAACACGAATTGGCGGCAGAGTTTCATGGCATTTCTCTTTAATTCAGATGCTGCGCGCGGTGTCGTGTTTCGAGAGGCTTTTGCACGCGCCTTACCCGATGTGTCGTTCTATCAGGCGGGCGATGACGTGGACCCCGACACCGTAAGGTACTTGATTAGTTGGGTGGCCCCGGACGATATCGCTCGTTACTCCAATCTTGAAGTTCTCTTTTCAATTGGCGCTGGGGTCGATCAATTCAAACCCGGCAGCGTCCCCAACCATGTGAAGCTTGTCCGCATGGTCGAGGAGGGCATTGTTCGCATGATGCAGGAATATGTTGCACTTGGTGTGCTGACCTTGCATCGGGACATCATCGCATATCGCGAACAACAGGAACGCCATGTATGGCGTGCGCTCGCAGTGCCGCAGGTGCAGGAACGCAGGGTCGGGTTCTTGGGGCTTGGTATGTTGGCACAAGCAGCCATTGAGCGTCTGAAGCCATTTCAATTTCCTCTCGCGGGCTGGAGCCGCAGCAGAAAGGAAATCGAGGGTGTCGAGTGCTTTCACGGCGAGGATCAGTTTGCGCGTTTTCTCCGTCAGACCGATATTCTGATTTGCCTTTTGCCACTGACCAATGAAACGCAGGGTATTCTGAACGCCGATCTCTTCGCCCTTTTACCCAAGGGTGCTCGCCTGCTTCATACTGGTCGCGGTCCACAGCTGGACCCGCAAGCGCTTATTGATGCGCTCGATAGTGGGCAGCTCTCCGCCGCCATGATGGACGTGACCAATCCTGAGCCTCTTCCGATCGGGCACCCCCTCTGGTCGCATCCCAAAGTGCTTATCACTCCGCATATCGCTTCAGTTACTCAACCGGAGACGGCCGCAAGATCCGTAATCGAAAATATCCGGCGTCATCGTGCCGGAGAAAACATGATCGGCCTGATCGATCAAACTCTCGGCTATTAACTTCAAAGGGAATGACATGTCGCTTCTGATAACCATTGATCCAAACCCAGATTTCGCACCAAAAGAAGCACTGCCTACATCAGATCGTCTGATTTCCGGCGATCCTTCTTTTAAAACCTGGGCGCAGGACGCATCAAAGGATGACAAGGTTCTGACCGGCATTTGGGAAGCCACGCCGGGTGAAACGCATTCGATCAAGGGCACGACGTTAGAGTTCTGCCACATCCTGTCTGGTCTCGTTGAAATTGAAGAAAAGGACGGCGAGACTAAAACCTATCGCGCTGGCGACAGCTTCGTGATGAAACCAGGCTTTGTGGGTGTGTGGCGCACAATTGAAACCGTTCGCAAAATTTACTTGTGCGTTTACGAATAAGTTGTTCCGGCCCGAATACATGCCCGACGCTTTAGGCGTCGGGCAGTAAAGTGCAGCCCAGAGCCTGCCCGGCTTTTGATCTTTGAGGGAGCTATCAGTGAAAACTTATTCGATTGCGCTAATTCCTGGCGATGGTATCGGCAAAAGCGTGACCGATGCTGCATGGCGGGTCATACAGCTTGCCGCCAAGCGCTATGATTTTACGCTTGAAGGCACAAGTTTCCCTTGGTCTTGCGAATATTATCGTGAAACCGGCGTAATGATGCCAGCAGATGGTATCGAGACGCTGCGTAAGTTTGATGCGATTTATCTCGGTGCCGTTGGCTGGCCTGTGGAAGTGCCGGATTCCGTGTCTTTGCACGGACTGCTGCTGCCGATCCGTAAAGCATTTGTGCAATATGCCAATATTCGTCCACACCGCTTGTTGCCGGGAGTGACAGGCCCACTGCGTTCTGAAGGCTTTGACATTCTTTGCATTCGTGAAAACACGGAAGGCGAATATTCGGGCGCTGGTGGACGTGTGCATTCGGGTACGAAAGATGAAGTGGCAGTCGAAACTGCAATTTTCACACGCACAGGCGTTGAGCGCATTATCCGCTTTGGCTTTGAGCAGGCACGTCTCCGTCGCAAGAAGTTGGCGTCAGTGACAAAGTCCAATGCTCAGAAATATTCGATGGTTTTCTGGGATGAAGTGACAAAGGATGTTGCCAAAGAATATCCGGATGTCGAAGTCTCGCATTATCATATTGACGCGATGGCTGCTCGTATGGTGATGGCGCCGGAAAGCCTCGATGTGATCGTGGCTTCAAATCTTTTCGGCGATATCCTGACCGATTTGGGAGCTGCTATTCAAGGCGGTCTTGGTTACGCGGCGTCTGCAAACATTAATCCCGATCGCACCGCACCTTCAATGTTTGAGCCGGTTCATGGTTCTGCACCTGACATTGCACATCTTGGCATTGCCAATCCGATTGCCGCCATCTGGTCTGGAGCGATGATGCTGGAGCATCTTGGCGAGCATCAGGCTGCGAAAGATGTGATGACGGCAATTGAAACGGCGACGGCTCAGGGTGTCGGAACCGTTGCGGGTGAAGACAAGACGGATGCGATCACGCAGGCCGTGCTCACAGCTCTGACATAAAGAGGTAGTCATGCACACATTGAAAGATCAAGCGCTTTTCCGCCACCAGGGTCTTATTGGTGGCGTCTGGCAAGATGCAGCCTCTGGCGCGACGGTCGATGTGACCAATCCTGCAAGCCTCAGCACCCTGGGCACGATCCCCGACATGAGCGGCAAGGAAACCCGCGCGGCGATTGATGCTGCGGCGGAAGCTTTCAAACTTTGGAAAAAGAAAACTCACGCCGAACGTGCAGCACTGCTCGAACGCTGGTTTGCGCTGATGATCGAGCACGAGCAGGATCTAGCTCTTCTGCTGACACTGGAGCAGGGCAAGCCGCTTAACGAAGCACTCGGCGAAATTCGCTACGGCGCATCTTTCGTCAAATGGTTCGCCGAAGAAGCGCGTCGTATTGATGGTGGTAGCATTCCTTCACCAACGGAAGACCGACGTATTCTGGTGCTGAAAGAAGCGGTCGGCGTTTGCGCGATCATTACACCGTGGAATTTCCCCAATGCGATGATCACCCGCAAGGTTGCTCCGGCACTGGCTGCCGGTTGCACAGTTGTCATCAAGCCGTCGGAGTTTACGCCGTTTTCGGCCCTTGCACTCGGCGCCTTGGCCGAAAGGGCAGGGATACCTGCTGGCGTTATCAACATTGTCACTGGTATGCCGACAGAAATTGGCAATGAGCTGATGGCCAATGAAACTGTACGCAAGATTTCTTTTACCGGTTCCACGCGTGTTGGTTCGCTGCTGATGAAGGGGGCTGCTGACAGCATCAAGCGGTTGAGTCTTGAACTCGGCGGCAATGCACCGTTCATTGTGTTTGACGATGCTGATCTTGACCAAGCAGTAGAGGGTGCGATTGCTTCCAAATTCCGCAACGGAGGTCAAACATGCGTCTGTTCCAACCGTATTCTGGTACAGGCTGGCATTTATGAAGCGTTTGCTGCCAAGCTCTCTGCTCGCGTTGCCAAAATGAAAGTTGGTGTTGGCACGGAAGATGGTGTTGCGATTGGGCCGATGATCAATCACGCGGCGATTGAAAAGATTGAACGCCATGTGAGTGATGCTCTTGGACGCGGTGCAAAAATTCTTGGACAAAGCGAAAGCATACCGGAAGGTCGTCAATATGCACGTCCGATTGTGCTGGGTGACGCGACTACAGATATGCTGCTTGCATCGGAAGAAACCTTCGGGCCTGTAGCGCCGCTTTTCCGTTTTGAGACGGAAGACGAAGCGATTGAAATTGCCAATGGAACGCCATTTGGGCTGGCAGCTTATTTCTTTACAGAGAACTTAAAACGCTCATGGCGTGTCGCGGAAGCGCTGGAGTTCGGCATGGTTGGCTTGAACACGGGCCTGATTTCGACTGAAGTTGCGCCGTTTGGCGGTGTTAAACAATCTGGACTGGGCCGTGAAGGATCAAGGCTCGGTATCGAGGAATATCTGGAAGTTAAAACGCTGCATGTCGGTGGACTTTGAACAAGCAAAAAAAGGGCGGTTTAACCGCCCTTTTTGCTCCTCAAGTTACTGAAACTTATCGAGCATTTTATAATAAAAGCCGACCAATGGTAGAAACCATGGCTTGCCGGAGTAGCCTGGAATGGTTGGCCATTCGAGGTCGGAAATAGGGTTCTTGTCACCCCGTCCAAGGATTGCATCGGCCAAATAAATACCCATCTGGGTAGACATCTGTGCGCCGTGGCCGGAATAGCCCATCGCATACCAGACACCATCTGCAAAACCTGCCCGCGGGTAGCGATCCTGTGTCATATCGACAAGTCCGCCCCAGCAATAATCAATTTCCACACTGGCGAGATGCGGGAAAATCTTGACGAGACTTTCGCGCAAAATTGCACCGCTTTTGCTGTCTGAGCGCTGATCGGAAGTAGTTGAGAAGCGTGCGCGACCACCAAAGATCATACGATTGTCCGGTGCAAGACGGAAATAATTGCCGATGTTCATGGAAGTCACATAGGTGCGGTTGCCGGGCATGGTCGCGGCAATTTCGCTCTCTGTCAGCGGCCGGGTTGCAATGATGAAGCTACCTACCGGGATTATACGCTTGCGGAAATAGGAGAAGCTGTTCGGTGTATAGGCTCCGGTTGCCAGAATAACATTGTCGGTAGTCACCGTGCCGCGCGATGTAACGATCTGGTGTTTCGTACCGATTTTTTTGTGCTCGGTAACAGCAGTGTTTTCATAGACAACCGCACCGTGACGCGTTGCTGCCGTCGCCAAACCGGTCACGTAACGTCCCATATGCATCATGGCGCTTTTCTTGGAGAGCATGGCACCATGAAAATCATGAGAGCCGACTTCTCCCGATAACTGGTCGCGATGCAGCAAGGCGGTGTCAGGGTCGATTTCTGCATGGATGGCTTCAAAATTGCGGGCAAGGCCATCGAAATGAGATGGTTTTGAAGCCAGTTTCAGTTTGCCCGCACGGCGGAACGCGCAGTCGATATTTTCCTCTGTCACTATCCGTTCAATCGTATCAACGGAATCGTCAAAGGCTTTATAGAGAGCCTTGGCACGTTCTGCGCCAAGGTGTTGTTTTGCAGCGATGAAGCTGTGTGCAAGACCGTTATTGAGGTGTCCCCCATTGCGCCCCGATGCGCCGGAGCCAACGAGGCCTGTCTCGAAGACAGCCACGTGGCTGCCTGCTTTGGCAAGATGCAATGCAGCCGACAGTCCAGTAAAGCCCCCGCCGATGATGACAACATCAAAGTGCCCTTCCGGTGGGGTCTTTTCCGCAGCTGTAAAAGGCGGTGTCGTGTCGTGCCAGTAGGGTTTGAATTGCATCTTGCTTTTCCTGATTAAAGCCCGACGACGCCAGCAAGGCCGGAAATATCCTTGATTTCGGTATAGCCGTAATAAGGATTTGCAGGTTCATGACCGCGATTGACCCAGACCTTGTTTTTAATGCCGAGATCATGTGCAGACATCAGGTCGTAGCGGAACGATGACGAGACATGCAGAATGTCTTCCGGGTTCGCATTAAGCTGATCGAGCATGTATTCGAACGCCTTGAAACGAGGCTTGTAAGCCTGCGCCTGTTGGGCTGTGTAGACGGCGTGGAATGGCGCCCCCAACTTTTCGACATTGTGATGGATCTGCTCGTTCATAGCGTTTGAAAGAATGACGAGCGGGATTTCCTTGGCGACCTTGGAGAGACCGGCTGGAACGTCCGGATGCGGACCCCAGGTTGGAACACGCTCGTAGATCTTGCGCGCGTCTTCTGCTTTGAAGGTGACATTGTTCTTCTTGCAAGTGCGCTCAACAGCGTTGTGAACGACTTCATTATAAGGCTTCCAGTCGCCAAGTATTTCATCGAGGCGATAGGCTGCAAAGTTTTTGATAAATTGCTGCATTTGCTCTGCGTTCAGCTGTTCACCATAAAGATCGTGTGCAGCTTCAGCCATCTGGAAATTGGTCAGTGTTCCGTAGCAATCGAAGGTTATGTATTTTGGTCTAAACTGGGCCATGTTTGATCCTTCCGAGCCTCGCTGGCACTGCTGTGCCGTTCTCATACATAATAATGAGCGACGCATGGACTAATCACTGCATTCGCACTCATGCAAAGCAGATTGTTTCGTATGTGACGTGCGGTTTGGCAGAGAGTTGTGCTGGATAGGTTTCCGACATGCCATGAGAATGCATTCTGCTCCCCCATTAACTCCCACCGCGGCATAAGATGCGGTGAGAGCATGAAAGGAAAGTCGAAACGCGTGGCATTGGGATGTTCGTCGGGATGAACTGCTGCGTGCAGCGTTCTAATTTTGGTCAATCAAGAACTTTATCTGGAAGTGACAATGACAGCATCTCACATCACTCTCGAAACGATGACCCCAGATCATCTAGATGGTGCCGTTGTCCTGTCCCAACAGGCAGGTTGGCCACATCGTCTTGAAGATTGGGCGATGGTGCTTGCACTGAGCAACGGCGTGGTCGCCCTTGAGGGTGAAAATGTAGTCGGCACTGCGATGGCCACACCTTTGAATGAAGACATTGCAACCATCAACATGGTGATAGTTAATGAGACGATGCGCGGGCGTGGGCTTGGTCGCAAGCTAATGGAGGCAGCACTTGACGCTACTCAAGGGCGCAACTGTCTTCTCATCGCGACACAGGATGGACTCCCCCTTTATGAAAAGCTGGGGTTTGTTGCGAGAGGCGAGATAATCCAGCATCAGGGCGCAGCCCGACAGGTGGATGCCCCGAGCGATGTTTCCTGGGCTAAGAACGATGAATTTCCACATATTGTGACCTTGGACCATCAGGCGTTTGGTCATGATCGCACAGCACTTATGCAGCTTTTGCGAGACAAGGCGGAGTTCGCAGTCATTCGCCTCGATAGAGAGATATTAGCCTTTGCTGCAATTCGCCCTTTTGGTCGTGGGCAGGTTATCGGTCCTGTTGTCGCTAAAACTGATGGCGAGGCCAAGAAGCTCATCGAGTTCCTGCTGTCGCAGCACGCGGATCAGTTCGTCCGTGTCGACACCAATATCGCAACCAATCTTGGCGGCTGGCTGACTGAACGCGGACTGGTCCACGTAGGCGGCGGAATATCCATGCGCCGCTCTGTGCGGGCTTTGAAAGAAAACAGCGGTTCTGAATACCGCACTTATGCGCTTGTGAACCAGGCTTTCGGTTGATTTGGAGAATATCATGCTGAGCAATTCCTTGATCGAACTTGATCGCGCCCATTTGGTGCATCCGGTTTCATCTTACCGCAGTCATGAAGCATCTGGCGTGCGCGTTCTGAAGTCTGGCAAAGGTGCGACAGTTACCGATGCGTCTGGCCATACTTTGCTTGATGGCTTTGCCGGGCTCTGGTGTGTGAATGTTGGCTATGGGCAGGATAGTATTGTAGAAGCCGCTACGAAGCAGCTGCGAGAGTTGCCCTATGCGACTGGCTATTTTGGGCTTGGCTCTGAACCGGCGATCCGCCTTGCTGCTGAACTGGCCGACCGCGCGCCGGGCGATCTCAATCATGTTTATTTTACACTGGGTGGTTCGGACGCCATCGACAGTACAATCCGCTTCGTGCGTTATTACTATCATGCGAAAGGTACGCCGCAGAAAGATCAGTTCATATCTGTCGAATATGGGTATCACGGCTCATCGACTGCCGGTTCAGGCCTGACTGCTTTGCCGGCATTTCATGCAGGTTTTGGCGTGCCTTATGATTGGCAGCACAAAATTCCTTCGCATTATGCTTATCGCAATCCGGTCGGTGCAGATCCACAGGCAATCATCGATGCATCTGTTGCGGCGCTTCGAGCAAAAATCGAGGAACTTGGAGCTGAGCGGGTGGCAGCATTTTATGTCGAACCCATTCAGGGTTCGGGCGGCGTCCTGGTGCCGCCGAATGGCTGGCTCAAAGCTATGCACGCACTTTGCAAGCAGTATGATGTTCTGTTCATCGCGGACGAGGTCATTACGGGTTTTGGCCGCACGGGTCCGCTTTTTGCCTGTTCAGAAGATGACGTTGTGCCGGATTTCATCACAACAGCCAAAGGATTGACCTCAGGCTATGTGCCGATGGGTGCGGTCTTCATGTCTGAGCATGTCTACAACACGATTGCCGATGGTGCTGGTAAATCAGCAGTTGGTCATGGCTATACCTATTCTGCGCATCCGGTCAGCGCTGCCGTTGGGCTAGAATGCCTACGTCTTTATGAGAATGGATTGCTTGAAAACGGCCGTAAGGCAGGCAAACGCCTGATGGCAGGTCTGCAGTCTTTGGCCGATCATCCGCTGGTCGGCGATGTGCGTGGCCGGGGGATGTTGGCTGCCATCGAACTCGTGGTGGACAAGGAAAACAAAACCCCGCTTCCAGCTGCGGCTGATCCTGCACGTCGCATATTTGATCGGGCATGGGACAATGGGTTGGTAATCCGCGCCTTTGCCAACGGCGTGCTGGGCTACGCACCGCCGCTTTGCTGCACGGACGACGACATTGATGCGATCATCGAGCGTACCCGCACAACGCTGGACCAGACGCTGGCTGACGAAGAAGTCAGAGCTGCGATGAGGGGATAGGTTTTATGGATAGCGGCCTGAGTGAGTGGGCTGGAATTTCGTATATGCACGAGATTCGCAATTTTATGCTGCCGCTCTTCGTCAATTCAGTGCAATCGATCCACATCTTCATAACACACTGGCATAGCTACCAAAGGCTAGATGAAAAACCAAACTATCGGGACGAGTTGATTTTTTTGAATCGATACCCGGTGTGCATGGAGCCATTCTTCGAGCCCACGAATTGTTCGGCTGAGACTGCAATGAGGTTTTGAAACGACTGACATTCTGAAAACGCGGTGAACCCGGTGAAAACAAACCGGCGCACCAGATGCAACGATTAACAAGGGGAACTGCCATGAGCGAGAAGATTACCAACTGGACTTCTTCCGACGACCGGATGATTGAGAATGCTATTCGTCGCGGGGCAACCCGGCGTGAATTGTTGCAGATGATGCTGATGGGTGGTGTAGCAGCTGTTGCTGGAACGACTATCCTGGGCCGCGCGACCTCTGCAGTAGCTGCTACCCCTGTAAAAGGTGGGTTCATCAAAGCTGCAGGCTTCAGCGCTTCAACCGCCGATACACTCGACCCTGCCAAGGCTTCCAATGCAACGGATTATGTGCGCTGCTGCGCATTCTACAATCGCTTGACCTTCCTTGATGGCAGTGGCCAGACACAGATGGAACTTGCCGAGAGTGTTGAAAGTGCGGACGCCAAGGTTTGGACCGTCAAGCTTCGCAAAGGCGTGACTTTCCATGACGGCAAGTCGCTGACCGCTGATGACGTCGTTTTCTCGCTTCAACGTCATCTTGATCCGGCTGTTGGCTCAAAAGTGAATGCGCTTGCCAAGCAGATTACTGGCGTGAAAAAGGTTGACGACACCACGGCAGAGATAGTGCTGGAAAGCGCAAATGCTGATTTGCCTACAATTCTTGCAATGCATCATTTCATGATCGTGGCAAACGGCACGACCGACTTTTCCAAGGGGAACGGTACAGGTCCATTTGTCTGCAAAGAATTTCAGCCCGGTGTGCGTTCAATCGCTGCTCGCAATGAGAGCTATTGGAAGAATAGCGGTCCACATCTCGACTCATTCGAATTCTTTGCGATCTCCGATGAAAGCGCCCGCATGAATGCGGTTCTGTCAGGCGACATTCATCTTGGTGCCAATCTTAACCCACGTTCGTTGCGTGTGCTTGAGAACAATCCGGCTGCAAAGCTGTTTATCTCGAAGCTCGGAACCTACACCAACCTCAATGTTCGTCTTGACATGACGCCTGGCGATAAGGCCGGTGTGGCAGAAGCTTTCAAATATCTCACCAATCGTGAGGTCATTCAGAAGTCAGTTCTGCGTGGATTGGCTGAAATTGCAAACGACCATCCCGTGCCGGATACCAGCAAATACTTTAATGCCGAACTCAAGCAGCGTGAGTTCGATCCTGAGCGCGCAAAATCATTGCTTGAGAAGGCTGGCGTTCTCGGTCAGGAAATTCATATTACTGCAGCCGAGGCAGCATCATCATCGCTTGATTATGCGATGGTTCTGCAGCAGGCGGCATCGACAATCGGCCAGAAGATCACAATCGATCGCGTTCCTTCGGACGGCTACTGGTCGAACCATTGGCTCAAGGATGCTGTCCATTACGGCAATATCAATGCCCGACCTACGCCGGATATCCTGTTTTCGCTGCTCTATAAGTCGGACGCACCGTGGAACGAAAGCCAGTACAAATCGGAAAAGTTCGATTCCATGTTGCTCGAAGCGCGCGGCCTTCTTGATGAAGCCAAGCGTAAGGAGATTTATGGTCAGATGCAGGCCATGATTTCCAACGAAGCCGGAACAGTCATTCCGGTCTTCATGTCTAACGTCGATGCGATTTCGCCGAAGTTGAATGGCCTTGAGCCAAATCCGCTTGGTGGCATGATGGGTTACACCTTCGCCGAACATGCTTGGCTGGAAGCCTGATACCTTATCAGGTTATTTCGCTTGTTCGGTTCGGGCAAAACATTGATTTTGTCCGAACCGACTGTTCACCCGAGAATGGGGCCGCGCATGACCATGAAGTCGCCTTTGCTGAATCTGATTGCCAAACGTCTTGTTGTTGCAGTCGTCACGCTTCTCATCGTTGCGTTTACGATCTTTTTTGCGACCGCAATGCTCCCAGGCGATGTAGCAGAAATTCTTCTCGGCCAGGCTGCAACGCCTGAGGCGGTTGCAGGGCTTCGCCATGCCATGAATTTGGACCAGCCCGCGTTTCTGCGCTTTATCTACTGGTTGGGAAACCTCTTGCGTGGTGATCTTGGTGTCTCATATGTCAACAATGTGCCGATAGCCGATCTGATCGGCAACAGACTGGTCAATTCGCTGAAGCTTGCCGGTGTCACGGCCGCGATTTCTGTACCTGTTGCACTCTTTCTCGGTATTACTGCTGCGATTATGCGTGGCACGATTTATGATCGTATTGTTTCGATCATCACGATCTCAGTCATCTCTGTACCGGAATTCATGGTCGCAACAATCGCCGTAATCATATTTGCGGTTTATTTGGGTTGGCTGCCAGCATTGTCGATGGCAAACGAAGTCACTTCCTTCGTCGGCCTTCTCAAAGTCTTTGCAATGCCCGTGATAACGCTCAGTTTTGTCATTTCGGCGCAAATGATCCGTATGACGCGTGCCGCTGTTCTTGAGACGCTCAACACTTCTTATGTCGAGATGGCGCTACTGAAAGGTGCATCTCGTACTCGTATGGTGGTCGTCCACGCCTTGCCAAATGCGCTGGGGCCAATCGTCAATGCAGTCGCGCTCTCGCTATCTTACTTACTTGGCGGTGTGATCATAGTTGAAACCATCTTCAATTATCCCGGCGTTGCCAAGCTCATGCTTGATGCAGTGGCAACGCGTGATCTGCCGCTTATTCAGACCTGCGCGATGATCTTCTGTTTTGGCTATCTTCTGCTCATTACGATAGCGGACCTTATTGCGATCATTTCAAACCCGAGGCTGCGATAATTATGACCGTTTCCGTTCCAAGTCAGCGAAAAACAAAGTCTCCACGCTTCGGTTATCGGTTCAATCTGCTTGGCGTGATTTCGTTCCTGATTATTCTTTGCTGGGCGCTCATAGCCATTCTGGCACCTTGGATTGCACCGCATCCGGTAGGAGAAATCGTTGATTTCGATTTTTTCGGACCGATGAGTGCGCAGTTTCCTCTCGGTACGGATTATCTGGGTCGCGATATGCTCTCGCGGATCTTGTATGGTGCGCGGTTTACAGTCGGCATTTCACTCGCGGCTGTCTTTTTGGCTTGTTTCTTTGGTGTCACGCTGGGAATGAGTGCTGCGGTTATTGGCGGATGGTTTGATTCCGCACTGAGCCGCTTTCTTGACGCGCTTACATCTATTCCAAGCAAAATTCTTGCGCTGGTTATCGTTGCAGGTGTCGGCTCGTCTATCCCTATTCTGATCATCACCATGGCCGTCATTTACACGCCGGGCAGCTATCGTTTTGCGCGTGCACTGGCAATCAACATCAACACTATGGATTACGTCACTGTTGCTCGAGCTCGGGGCGAAAAGATCGGCTACCTTATTCGGTCTGAGATCTTGCCCGGCATTATCGGACCGGTTCTCGCTGATTTCGGGTTGCGTTTTGTCTTTATCGTTCTGCTTTTGTCGAGCATGTCCTTTCTTGGCCTCGGTGTTCAGCCACCATTCGCCGATTGGGGCGCGCTGGTTAAAGAAAACATCGGCGGACTATCGTTTGCTGCTCCCGCAGTGGTGTTTCCTTCGATTGCCATTGCCAGCCTGACCATCAGCGTCAATCTGCTGATTGATAATCTCCCGCAGAAGATCCGAGACAGGAGCGAATGAATGAGCAATCTTGTTGAGATCAAAAATCTTCGCGTGAATGCAAAGACCGACTCTGGCCGCACCGTTGAGATCATCCGTGGTGTCAATTTTCAGATTGCAGAAGGTGAGATAGTCGCTCTTATCGGCGAGAGTGGTTCAGGTAAGACGACGATAGCGCTGACTTTGATGGGCTATACGCGTCCGGGCTGCCGGATCGTGGATGGCAGCATAGCTGTTGCCGGCCAGGATATTGTCACCCTATCGGAGCGTAAACGTTCGAAGAAGCGCGGTACGGACGTTTCCTACGTACCGCAAAGTGCGGCGGCATCATTTAATCCCGCGCACCGTATCATGGATCAGGTCATAGAGGTGACCAAGATCCACAAACTGATGTCAAAGGAGGAGGCGCGCAAAAAGGCTGTAGAACTGTTCAAAGCGCTTGCCTTGCCAAATCCCGAAACAATCGGAGATCGTTATCCGCATCAGGTGTCGGGCGGGCAATTGCAGCGGCTTTCTGCTGCAATGGCCCTTATTAGTGATCCCAAGCTGGTAATCTTCGATGAGCCAACGACCGCACTCGATGTCACGACACAGATTGAAGTTTTGCGGGCTTTCAAATCGGTAATGAAGAAGAATCGCATAGCAGGCGTTTATGTTTCTCACGATCTTGCTGTTGTAGCCCAAATCGCGGATCGCATTGTGGTACTGAAAGGTGGCGAGATACAGGAGGTCGGCACCACTGAGGAGATTCTGCATAATCCGCAGCACTCATACACAAAAGAGCTTCTTGCAGCTTTCGAGCCAAACACTCACGCGAACCCTAAAATTGCCGAAGAAGAGAACCCCTCGCCACTATTGACGGTACAGAATGTGCTTGCTGGCTATGGTATCGTGGGCTCGACCGGTGAACCGGCGATGATCGCGGTCGAAAATGTCAGTTTTGAACTTCAGCGTGGGCAAAACCTAGGCATTATCGGCGAGTCGGGTTGCGGTAAGTCAACGCTCGCTCGTGTCATCGCGGGTATTCTGCCTGCGGCGCGAGGTAAGATTCTGTTTGAAGGCGAGGAAATGCCGAGCGATCTGCGCCGCCGCGGTCGCGATCAATTACGTGAATTGCAGATTGTTTTTCAGTTTGCAGATACGGCACTGAATCCAGCCAAATCTATCGCTGATATTCTGGCTCGCCCCCTGATTTTCTATCACGGCATGGATAGCAAAAGTCGGGACACCAGAATCGACCAGTTGCTCGATATGGTGCGTATTCCGCGCAACATGCGTTATCGAAGGCCCGGCGAGTTATCAGGCGGTCAGAAGCAACGCATTAGTCTGGCGCGCGCTTTGGCCGCCGATCCTAAGATGATAATATGTGATGAAATCACATCGGCTCTGGATACGGTCGTTGCTGCGGCGATCATTGAACTTTTGAAGGAGTTGCAGCGGGAGCTGTCCCTTTCTTATCTCTTTATCAGCCACGATCTCTCCACCGTGCGCGCAATTTGTGATGAAGTCATCGTCATGTATGGAGGCAGAAAGGTGGAACAGCTGCGCCCGGATATGATGGGCGGGGAGGCGAGCCATCCTTATTCAAGACTCTTGTTCTCGTCTGTTCCTAAGCTCGATACCGGCTGGCTAGATAGTTTGGAGCAGGATCCAGAGCTTGTTCGTCAATTTACCAGAGCTTGATGCCGTTCAAAAATATCGCATTGAGCGCGCTTTATGATTTTGGTTTGGAATCGTGCTGGTTTGGTTGCTTAATGTTTGGTAAAGTTGCCTGGTTTTGTCTGTGGAAAGAAACTTTGTATTTTTTTATGAATGAACGTTGACAGTTTTGCTTTGTGGGGTCTATATGGCGCTCACCGAGGGCGGCGATCGTCGCAAGCGACAGAATGTTTCGTCCTTGGAGTTGAGTTAAGCGATTGAGATTTCGGTTTTAATTGTTTGGTTTGGCGGCGTTGACGGGGTGAAAGCTTTGTTGATGTATTGAGGAAGGAACGGTTGATAAGGCTGTGAATTTCTTGAAAAAAATGGGTTGACACGGTTTGCACTGTGGATTA